>NZ_JBVKDS010000011.1:0-343004 GCF_055633695.1 Kitasatospora sp. NPDC114501
CGTCGATCCCGACGGGCTCGCGTACGTGATCTACACCTCCGGTTCCACCGGCCGTCCCAAGGGCGTCCAGATCACCCACCGGGCCCTCGCCAACCGCGTCGCCTGGGCGGTGGACCACCACGGCATCGGCCAGGCCGACCGGGTCCTGCTCAAGACCTCCATCGGCTTCGACGCCGCCGGCTGGGAGGTGTTCGCGCCGCTGGCCGGCGGCGCGACGCTCGTGCTCGCCCCCGACGGCGCCGAGCGCGATCCGGAGGCCGTGCTGCGCAGCGTCCTCACCCACCGGGTGACGGTCCTGCAGGCCGTCCCGTCCGTCTGGCACCTGCTGACCGAACTGCCGGACTGGCCGCGCTGCACCTCGCTGCGGCTGCTCTTCTCGGCCGGCGAACCCCTCGGCGCGGCGCTGGCCGGGCGGATGGCCGCCCCCGGCGGCCGGGAGGTGTGGAACACCTACGGACCCACCGAATGCACCATCGACGTCACCGCCCAGCACCTCACCGCCGACCGCCTCACCGACCCGCTGCCGATCGGTGCGCCGTTGCCCGGCGTGGTGGTGCGGGTGCTGGACGCCGGGTTGCGTCCGGTGCCGTTGGGCACGGTGGGGGAGTTGTGCGTCGGCGGCGTCGGGGTGGCCCGGGGCTACCTGGGCCGTCCGGGCCTGACCGCCGAGCGTTTCGTCCCCGACCCGCTCGGTGGGCCCGGGGCCCGGCTCTACCGGACCGGCGACCGGGCCTGGATCCGGCCCGACGGCGTGGCGGTGTACGCGGGCCGGATCGACGACCAGGTCAAGATCAACGGCGTCCGGGTGGAACCCGGCGAGGCCGCCGCCGCCCTGGCGGCACTGCCCGCGGTCCGCGAGGCCGCCGTCGTCGCGCGCGACGGCCGGCTGGTCGGGTACGCGGTGCCCCGCGACGGTGCGCCGCTACGCTCCGCCCAGCTGCGCCGGGAGTTGGCCGCCAAGCTGCCGCCCAGCCTCGTCCCCGCCGTCGTGATCCCGCTGGAACGCCTCCCGCTGACCAGCAACGGCAAGCTCGACCGGCGTGCCCTGCCCGCCCCCGAGCCGGTGCGGGACGAGGACTTCGTGGCGCCCCGGACACCCACCGAGGTGGCCCTGGGCGAGATCTACGGCCGGGTGCTGGGCCTCGACCGGGTGAGCGCCCGGGACGCGTTCTTCGAGCACGGCGGGGACTCCCTGCTGATCATCAAGGTCATCGCCGCGGCCACCCGCCAGGGCCTGCCGGTGACGCTCCGCATGCTCTACGAGTACGACACCCTGGCCGACCTGGCGGCGGCTGTGGACACATTGACGGAAGGACAGGACATGACCACCCACCGCCCGCCCGCGCCGGAGCCCGTACGGGCTGCCGCCCCCGCGGCGGAGATCAGGATCGACGGGGACGCCCTGCTGGAGGTGATGGACCGCCACGGCGTCCCCGGGGTCAGCGTCGCGATCCTGCGTGAGGGCGAGGTGGTGGCCCTGGAGGGCTACGGCGTCACCGCCGCCGACCGGCCGGAGCCGGTCACCGCGCGGACCCCCTTCCAGGTCGCCTCGGTCAGCAAGCACGTGACCCTGCTGGCCGTGCTGCAACTGGTCGCCGACGGCACGCTGAACCTGGACACCGACCTCAACCGGTACCTGCGGACCTGGCAGGTGCCCGACGGCGCGGTCATCACGCTGCGCGAACTGCTCAGCCACCAGGCCGGTCTGAGCCACGTGCCGCCGACCAACTTCCTGCCCACCGAGACCATGCCGACAGTGCTGGAGGTGCTGACCGGCACCGGACCGGCCACCAACGAGCCGGTCCGGGCCCAGCACCCGGCCGGCACGGTCTTCCGGAAGACCAACATCAACTACTCCGTGCTGCAGCAGCTGCTCGACGACGTCACGGGCCGGCCCTTCCCGGAGCTGATGCGGGAGATGGTGCTGGAGCCGCTGGAGATGACGGACAGCAGCTTCGACCAGGACTTCCCGCACCGGTCCGAAACCCCGGTGGCGATCGGACACGACGTCCACGGCGATCCGATCGCCGGACGCTACCGGGTGCGCAACGAGGTGGCCGCCGGCGGCCTGTGGGCCAGCGCCGCCGACCTCACCAAGGTCGCCACGGAGATCCGCCGGGCCTACCGGGGCGAGCCCGGGAAGCTGCTGGCCCGGCCGCTGGCCCAGCAGATGCTCACGATCTGGCACCCGGGCAGCTTCTACGGCCTCGGCACCGTCATCGACAACAGCGCCGGCGACCTGGAGTTCGGCCACGGCGGCCGCACCGTCGGCTTCCGGGTGGGCACCTTCACCCAGATCGACAGCGGCGAGGGGCTGGTCGTCCTGACCAACTCCGAGTCGGGCAAGCTGGTCCACACCCACCTCGCCGACGCCGTCCGGCGCTCCGGCGGCGCGATCCTCGGCGGAGAGCTCACCAGGCTCTGGGCCCAGGCCCAGGACCTGCCGGTCGAGAGCCGCGAGAACGGCACCGTCCGGGGCGGTACCGATGACTGACGCGCTGCTCGAGGTGGTGGGCCGGCGCCCGGACGACGCGGCCCACGCCGTCATGGTCCGGCTCAGCGGCCCGGCCGTCCAGGGCGGGACCTGGACGGCCGTCACCGGCACGGCTGACCCCGCCACCGGTGAACCGGCCGACATCGGGCACCGGTTCCGGATCGGTGGGCTCACCAAGACCTTCGTCGCCACGGTCGTGCTGCAACTCGCCGCCGAGGGCCGCCTCGACCTCGCCGACCCGGTCTCGCGCCACCTGCCGGGACTGGTCGAGCACCCGGTGACCGTGCGCCAGCTCCTCGACCACACCAGCGGCCTGGCCGACGAGAGCGACGTCCGGTACAACGACACCGCGTGGTTCCTGCGGCACCGGATGGACACCTTCACGCCCGAACAGCGCGTGGCCAAGGCACTGCGGCTGCCGCTGCTCCACCCGCCCGGCACCGGACAGCAGCTCGCCCGGGCCAACTACGACCTCGCGGGCCTGGTGATCGAGGCGGTCTGCGGCCGCTCCTACCGCGAGGAGATCGAGACCCGGCTGCTGCGCCCGCTCGGACTGGCCGGGACCTCGCTGCCGGGGACCGACCCGACACTGTCCGGCCCCCACCTGCGGGGCTACGACGACGGCATCGACGTCACCGAGCAGAACCCGTCCATCCACGGCGCGGCCGGCGAGATGGTCTCCACCCTCACCGACCTGGAACGCTTCCTGACCGCCCTGGCCGGTGGCGAGTTGCTGCCCGCCGAGGAGCAGCGGGTGCTGTTCCACGTCCCACAGGTGCCGTACCTGAACGATCCCAGGCCGGCCTACGCGGCGGCCGGCCTCGACCATCTGGTGCTGCCCGACGGCGTCGTGGTCTGGGGTATGGCCGGGGTCGTGCACGGCGCGATCACGGGCATGGTCACCACGCGTGACCTCGGACGCTGCCTCACCTATGTGATCAGCCCGACCGTACGCGGTGCCATGCGCGTTCCTCCCTTGGCCGTCCGACTCATCGAGGCGGCCTTCTCCTGACCCCACCCGCCCACAGCCGAGGGGAACCCGCCTTGGTGGGGTCTGCCTCTCGGCCTTCCACCGGAGGGCAGTGGACGCGGCCCTGCGCCACCTGAGTTCCACCAAAGCCCGAACCCGGCTTCACCGGTCAGCCGCGACCGACCGGCAGCGGGGTCCTTTCACCCCCCGGTGCGTTGGTGAAGCCGGCCGCGTCCGGGCGGGCAGCGGTGCCGCCCAGCCGGCGGACCGTGGTGGTCTTGCCGCTGCCTGGGCGGCCCGCCAGGAGAATCCTGGTCGGCGGCACGGGCTCCGGAGAGGGTGTGCGTCTCCTGCCGGCCTCCCATCCGCGACGGGGGCCCGGTAGACGGGGCGGTAGATTCTCGATCATGGAGAGTCAGATACGGGAAAGCCGACCGCTGCGCCGACTGCTCGACCGCCTGGGCGCGGACGACCCGGCGTCGGTGCGCCCGCGCCGGGTGGTGGCCGGTGCGCTGGCCGGGATCGCGGTGCTGCTGTTCGGGTGGATCCTGGTACTCGGCTCGACCGCGCCCGGGGAGGCCGAGGTTCCGAACTGGTCCACGGTGTGGGTCGGGTTGGACCTGCTCCAGTGCACCGGCCTGATAGCCACCGCGCTGCTGCTGGCCCGTCGCTCGCGGCTGGTGGCGCTGGCCAGTGCGGCGACCGCGACGCTGCTGCTGCTCGATGCCTGGTTCGACGTCATGAGTGCCGAGGACGCCGTCGACTGGTACGTGGCGCTGGCCATGGCCCTACTGGTCGAACTGCCCGCGGCGGTGGGGATGGCGGTCCTGGCCAGGCGTGCGATGGACTGGTGACCGGGCTGTTCCGCCACCCTGGACGAGCATGACGGCGTGGCGGACCACGCCGGCTCCAGGTCCTTCGGCAGGAGTCCCCGCGCACCGGCCGCCAAGGCTGCCGGTGCGCGCTCACGGTCCTCCTCGGTGGCCGTTGTCCCCTCGGGGCTCGTGCGGTTCCGACCGGCTGCCGCCGACACCACCCGCCGAAGGCCGGCCGGTTCGCAGGACTCCCCGCGTGGTCCTGCGTCGTGGTGACGGGGCAGCTGTGCGGTGGGGTGTGTCAGTCGCCCGGAACGGTGCCCTCCTCGAAGCGGAGGTAGCGCTCGACGGACCGGCTCAGGACTTCGTTGCCGTGGCAGGTGACGGCCCGGTCCCACCAAGCGCCGTAGATCCGCTCGAAACGGTAGCCGGCGAGCAGGTCCGCTGCCGCGCGGACCGCCTGCGGGCGCTCCGGGATGTGGTTGGCGTAGCTGTGCATGAGGGTCACCCACCGGCTGTCCGGGCAGACGTTGACGACGTCGCCGGTGAACAGCGCCCCGTCGCCGGCGCTCCAGTGCAGCACCGCGCTGCCCGGGAAGTGCACGCCCGGGTTGATCAGGGTCACCTCGTCGGTGAGCCGGAGCGTGCGCCCGCTCCAGAACCGCACGGCCGGGTCCGGCCGGCCCACCCACTGCCGGTCGGCGTCGTGCAGATGGACCGGTGCGTCGAAGGCGTGTGCCCACTCCACCATCGCGGAGTAGAAGTGCGGGTGGCTGATCGCGATGTGGTCGATGCCGCCGAGCTCCTCGACGGCGCGCACCATCGCGTCGTCGAGGTACGGCACGCAGTCCCACAGCACGTTCCCGGCGGCGGTGCGCAGCAGCAGGGCCCGCTGGCCGATGGCGAACTCCGGGGTGACCCCCACGCCGAGCACGTCGGGCCCCTGCTCCTCGAAGCGGCCGGTGTGGCCTTCCTCTCGCAAGCCCGCCAGGGTCGTCCACTGCTGGCCGTTCCGGCCCACGTACTGGCGTTCGTCCAGACAGACCGGACAGTCCGGACGCGCGGCGGCGTACTGGGTACCGCAGGTGCGGCAGATCGGACGTGTCGGGGCGGTGGTGTCAGCCACGGCTGCCTCCGACGAGTTCGTCGAGGACGTTCGGGCGGCTCGGCAGCCAGCCGAGTTCCTCGACGGCGCGCCGTCCCGACACCACCTGGTTCAGGCCGAGGGCCTCGGCGAACGGGCCGCCCACGGCCTCGGCGGCCTGCTCCACCGGCCAGGGCTCGGCCCGGCCGGTGCCGCCCGCGGCGATGTCGGCGGCTGCGGCGAGCGCGGCGACCGGCACCGCTTCGTGCGACACGCCGTGCAGCACGCTGCCCGCGTCGGCCTTGGTCACCGCCAGCGCGAAGAGTTCGGCGAGGTCGTCCACGTGCACCATGGGCCAGCGGGTCGCGGCCGAGCCGACGTACCGGCCGGTGCCGTGCTCGCGTGCCCAGCCGGTCATCAGGCCGGGGATACCGCCGCCGTGGCCGTACACGATGCCAGGCCGCAGGACGACGGCGCGCACGTCGTCCCCGGCGGCGGCCAGCACGCGCTGCTCGATCCGCGGACGGTAGCCGACGATGGCGATGGCGTTGGTCGGCGCGTCCTCGGTCAGGGGAGTGTCCCCGGTGGCGCCGAGCACCCACACGCCGCTGGTGTAGACGAACGCTCGGCTCGTGCCGCGCAGCGGTGCGAGCAGCGCCTCGAGGGCGGCGGTGTCCACCGCCTCGTCGCCGGTCGGGGTGGCGAGGTTCACCACCGCGTCCACGTCGTCCGTCACCGCCGCGCGCAGTGACGCCGGGTCGGTCAGGTCGCCGACCCGTACCGGCACGTCCGGGTGCAGCGCGGCCGCGTCCTTGACCAGGGGCACCACGTCGTGGCCCTCCAGCGTCAGACGGGACACCACCGCGGAGCCGATGTAGCCGGTGGCACCGAGTACCAGAACCTTCATGAACCCTCCCAGCAGACGTTCTTCGAACACGACAACCGTAGGAACCGCGCCCGCACCCGCGGATCCGTCGAATGACCGGGGCGCGTACCGGCGTTCACCCGCACGGGGGCCGAAGGGCCGACCGGGTCGACCGGACCGACGGGAGAGGAGGTGACGGGGTGGCGGGACCGGGCGGAGGTCAGCCCAGGTCGAGCGCTCCCAGGGCGGCGCGCGACGTCACGCCGAGCTTCGGGTAGGCGTTGGACAGGTGGTAGCCGACCGTGCGCGGGCTCAGGAACAGGCGCGCGCCGATGTCCCGGTTGCTCAGGCCGGTCGCCGCGAGCCGAACCACCCGCAGCTCCTGCGCGGTCAGCCGGTCCACGACAGCCGCGCCCGCCGCTGACGCGGCCGGGGCGACACCGGCGGCCCGCAACTCCGTGCGGGCCCGGTTCGCCCACGCGGCGGCCGACATCCGCTCGAACGACTCCAACGCCACGGTCAGCGCCTCCCGGGCGTCAGCCCGGCGCTTCGCCCGGCGCAGCCATTCCCCGTACAGCAACCGGGTGCGCGCCTCCTCGAACGGGCGGCCGTCCCCTTCGTGGGCGGCGAGCGCCCGCTCGTAGAACTCCTCCGCGGTTGCGGCGTCGGCGGTGAGCAGGGCGCGGCAGCGTAGCTCCACCGCCCTCGCCCACGCGGTTCCGGTGGCCCCGGTCCAGCGCGCGAAACCCTCGGCGGCCGGCCCGGCCTCGGTGGCCCGCTCCGCGCGCACGGCGGCCTCCACCTGGTCGGGCAGGCTGTGTACGGAAGCCATGAGGTGCCGGTGCGGGCCCCCTGTCAGGGCGGCGAAGTGTTGCAGCGCCCGGTCGTAGCGGCCGAGCCCGAGGTCGAGCAGACCGTGTGCCCTGGTCAGCCAGAACGGGGACGGTACGACCTCGGGGCACAGGTCCTGTCCCGGCCGTCCTGCGGAGCCGCGGCCGAGCAGGTCCCCGCCCCCCGGGCCGCCGGTTCCCTCCGGCCCCTCCGCGGCGCCCGGCTCCTTCCCGTCGAGCGCGGCCAGCACCGCCAGGACGCCGCTGAGCATCGTGGCGAGATGGCGCTGACCGGTGTCGCAGGCGATCTCCAGACCCTCGACCGCCGTCGTGCGGGCGTCCCGGTGTCGTCCCAGGAACAGCCGCAGCCGCGCCAGCCGTAGCAGTACCCGCGGCAGTACCCCGACGGCACCCTCCATCCGGCACTCCCGCTCCAGGGCCACGGCCTCGTCGTGCACCGCGCGGTACTCGCCGAGCAGCATGTCCCAGCCGTGCAGCCGCACCTGATCGGCCAGGCTCCGCTTGTGCCGGGTCCGCGCGACGTACCGGGCGAACTCCCGTACCGCCGCCGCCCCGTCCACCAGATCACCCGCGAGCATGTCGAGAACCCCGGCCGCGCCCCGGTGCACGGGGTGCCCACCGAAGTCGAGGCCGGCCACCCGCGCGCGGGTGTCCCGGGCCGCCGCGACCGGGTCCGGCGCCTCCCAGGCCATCGCGGTGGACTCGAACAGCAGCGACGCCCCCATGGCGGGACGGTCCGCCGTCACCTCGGAAGTCGCCTCGACGAGCAGCAGCCGCGCCGACTCCGCGCGGCCCTGCTCGTGTTCGAGCGCTGCCCGCACGCTGGCAAGCCGGGCGACCGCCGGCGGACTGCTCACCGGCCCCGCCTCGTCGGCGAGCATCCCCGCGAGTTCCACCTGTCCCGCCTCGGCCGCGGCGGCGGCCGCGGCGGCCAGCCGCAGCGACCGGGCCTCCTGGTCCCCTGTCAGCCGCGCGGCCCGCCGATAGGCGGCGGCGACCGCCGCCCGGCCGCCCCGCGAGCGGAACAGCTCGGCGCTGCGCTCCAGTTCGGCGGCGACCTCGTCGTCGTAGCCGACGGTCGCCGCGGCCAGGTGCCAGGCCCGGCGGCCCATGTCGTCGGCGGCCGGTGCCGCCTCGGCGAGCGCCCGGTGCGCGGCCGTCCGCTCGGCCAGCACCGCACCTTGATATGCGGCGGCGCGCGCCAGCGGATGCCGGAACACCAGCCGGCGTCCGGACACCCTCACCAGGTCCGCCGCCTCCGCCGGCCCGAGGTCGCCGGCGGCCGCGCCCACCCGTTCCCCGGCCGCCAGCAGCAGCGCCACGTCGCCGGTGTCGTCGGCCGCGGCGACCGTCAGCAGCAGACGGGTCGGCGCGGGCAGTGCTCGGATCCGCTCGTCGAAGATCCGCCGCACCCGCCACGAGGCCGGCAACACGGCGATCTCCCGGGCGTCCAGCGGTTCGCTCCCGTCCCGCTGGGCCGCCGTCAGGGCCCCCACGAGCTCCACCATGGCCAGCGGATTGCCCTGCGCGAGCCCGAGGATGCGGCTGCTCACGGCGGCATGCAGCTCGGGCGCCCGGTCCGCGAGCAGCGCCGCCCCCTCCTCGTCGGTCAACGGACCGAGGTGCAGCACCGGCAGGCCCGGCGCGCCGTCGAAGGCCGCCGGATCGTCGTGCGCTGCGACCGCCATGGCCACCCGCCCCCTGCCGAGCCGGCGGGCGGCGAACAGCAGGGCGTCCACGGTCTCCAGGTCCAGCCAGTGCGCGTCGTCCACCAGGACGACGACCGGACGTTCCTCGGCGAGTTCGTCGAGCAGGCCCAGCGTCGCGGCCCCGACCAGGAAGCGGTCCCCGGCGGGCACGTCGTCCGGTGTGATCGCCCCGCGCAGCGCCGTCAACTGCCGCTCCGGCAGGCTCCTGGCCAGGTCCAGGGTGCCCTGGAGGAGCACCTGTAGGCCGGCGTACGGCAGCGAGGCCTCCGACTGGACACCCGTACACCGCAACAGCCGGGCTCCGGCTGCCGTCGCCGCGCAGGCGCACCGGTCGAGCAGTGCCGTCTTGCCCGACCCCGACTCGCCGAGGAGCACCACGGCCCCGCCCCGGTTCTCCCGGGCTCCCCGCAAGAGCCCGTCGAGCACTTCCTGTTCGTGCCGCCGGCCGCTGAGACCGGCGGGCCTCCGATCGGCGCTGCCTGCCCGGACCACGTCGGTCATCTGATGCTGTCCCCTCCTTCGGTCAGCGTGGCTGACGATGTCATCGGTTCGACCGTCGCGCATCCGCACCGGCGGGCCGCCGGTCGGGAAGGCCCGGCCTGCCGGAACGCTGCTGCGCACCAGCCGGCGCGGCCTCGGCCGAGTTTCCCCGATCCGGCTGCCTCGAAGCGTGCGGCACGGCTCCGGCCGTGGCGGTGTACACGGCTTCGGCCGGCAGGCTCCGCTCCAGGGCGAGCAGCATGACGGCCCCCGCCGTCGAACTCGTCGCCAGGACCAGCCAGGGCAGCCGGCCGTCGACCGCCAGCAGGCCGGTGAACAGTGACGGTGCCAGCGTCTGGGACAGCGCCCAGGACAGCTGGTAGGTGGCCAGGTAACGGCCGCGCGCCTCGGCGGGAGCGGCGCTCACCGAGAGCGCGCCCGCGCTCG
The DNA here is from genome assembly GCF_055633695.1 of Kitasatospora sp. NPDC114501. NCBI lineage: Bacteria > Bacillati > Actinomycetota > Actinomycetes > Kitasatosporales > Streptomycetaceae > Kitasatospora > Kitasatospora sp. NPDC114501. Next base: position 9,716 of record NZ_JBVKDS010000011.1, read on the forward strand.
GGCTGTGCACCAGTTCGCCGATCGTGTACAGGACCAGGAGCCCGACCAGGCCGGCCATCACGCCCTGGCGGGGGATGCCGCCCAGCAGCGCGTACCCGAGGAAGGCGGTGGCGAAGACCAGGGCGCCGACCGCGGCCACCCGGGTACGCCGGGCGAAGCGCCTGCTGACTCTCCCGACCGGCACGCCGGCGAAGGCGCAGAGCGCGGTGTTGACCGCGAACAGCGGGCCGGCCACCGAGGCGGGCAGCTCGAACTGGCTCACGGCGTACACCGGCAGCAGCACGCTGAGCGCCGAATAGCCCAGGGCGATCAGGAAGTTGGCCACGGTGAGCCCGGCGTACGGGCGGTCGCGCAGCACCGCGCGGTAACCGGCTCGCTGCCGGCCGGTCGTGGAGCGGACCCGGTGGGGGGTCCTGATCCGCAGCGCGAACAGGGCCGCGACGAAGAAGGTGGCCGCGTTCAGCCAGGCGACCGCCAGGAAGCCGCGGTCACCGCCGAGTTGGACCAGCCCGGCGGCGAGCAGGCCGCCGGCGCCGAGGCCGGCGTTGTTGACGCTCCTCGCCAGTGCCATCAGCCGGTCCCGGTGCTCCCCTTCGGCGAGCTCGCCGATCAGAGCCTGCTGGGTCGCGGGGAACGCCTGGGCGCCGGCCGCGGTGAGGGTGGCGACCAGGGCGAAGACCGGCAGGGTGGTGCCGAGCGGGAACGCCAGGAAGCCGAGGCCGCGGACCAGGTACAGGGCCAGCCGCACCTGCCGGGCACCGAACCGGTCGACGGCCCAGCCGCCGACCGGCATGGCACTCATCGCCAGCAGACCGGCGACGGTCAGGACGGTGCCGATCGTCGGCAGTGGCAGTCCGGTGATCCGCTGGAAGAAGACCAGGCTGAACGGCACGTACATACCCGTGCCCACCGCGTCCACCAGCATCCCGGCGATCAGGTTCCGCTCGCCGGGCACCCGCCGTTCCTCCGCCTTCATCTGCCCTCCCCGAGTGCGGGACGGGGCGCGGACACGGGCGGCCTCTGCGGGCCGACCGTGCCGAGCAGCAGCTTCACGGCTGCCATCAGGATTCCCCTCGCTCTCCGTGGATTCCGCCCTCGGCCGGCGGGGCGTCGTCCGTGGTCTTGCTGTAGCCGAGGCACTCGACGATCAAGCCGTCCCGTACGAGCGTGAGGCTCACGCCGCGGACCGAGTCGACGGGTCCGTCGTGGAAGTGGCACCGCCAGCGGACCGTCGCCCGTTCACCGGTGACGACGACGGCCTCCGGCTCGAACTGGATCGTGCGGTCGTCGGCGAGTGCCCGGCAGAACTCCAGGCACTCGGCGCGGCCCTCGTAGCGGGCTCCGTCAGGAGCCGGCTCCCTCGCCTCCATGACGCAGTCGTCGGCGATCAGGTCGGCGAGCAAGGAGGCGTCATGCTCGATGAAGGCGCGGTTGAAGCAGTGGATTACCTCGGCCGTGGTACGGAACGTCAATGCCGCAACTCCTCGGAAGTGGAACGATCGGTCTGCCGATTCCCGGTCCGGTCCGGCCGGGCAGCCGGGCCCGGGGCTCCGTCCGCCGGGATCGCGGGGGTGGGAGGTCCGGGTGCGTGCGCGCGGGGTGCGCGGGCTACCGGTACGGGCGCCGGACCGTCCCCGGACCACGCGCGGCGGTTCCGGCCGCCGTCGATCTTCCAGCTCCCCACCGCGCCCATCAACGTCGAAGATCAGTAAGATCCGATAACCGAGGCTTATGACGGGGGTCGGCACAGGTGGAAATACGCGACATCGAGATCTTTCTGACGCTGGCCGAGGAGCTGCACTTCGGCAGGGCGGCCGCCCGGTTGCACCTCACACAGGCTCGCGTCAGCCAGGTGATCGGACGCCAGGAGCGACAACTGGGCGGCTTGTTGTTCGACCGTTCCAACCGCCGCCAGATCCGCCTGACCCCGCTCGGCGAGCAGCTCCGCAGCGACCTGCGGCCGGTCTACGCGAACCTGCGCGACAGCCTCGAACGCGCCCGGATGGCGACCCGCGGCAAGACCGCCCGCCTGCGCGTCGGCATGATGCCGTTCAACGTGCCCGACATGTACCCCTACTGGGAGACCTTCCGCTCCCGTCATCCCCAGTGGGAACTGCAGCTGCGCCGGGCGCCCTACCTCGACCCGTTCGCCAGGCTGCGCGAGGGCGACATGGACGTCTTCCTCACCTGGCTGCCGGTCGACGAGCCCGATCTCACCGTCGGCCCCGTCCTCTTCCGCGACCCCCGTGTCCTGGCCGTCGCCGCAGGCCACGAACTCGCCGAACGGCACTCCGTCCCGTTCGAGGCCCTGGCCGACTTCGCCCATGCCATGCCACCCGACATGCCCGACTACTGGGAAGACGCCTACCTGTCGTTCCACACGGCCCGGGGAAAGCCGATCGAACGCGTCGAACAGGTCACCAACGCCGACGAACTGATCCACCTCGTCAGCACCGGCGAGATCGTCCACCCCTTCCCCTCCCACGTCACCCGCTACTGGTCCATGTCCCACGTCCGCTTCGTCCCCGTCCCCGACATGGGGACGATTCCCTACGCCCTGGTGTGGCGCAGGGACGGAGAGAACGACCTCGTCCGGGCCCTCGCCCAGACCGTCCGCGACATCGGAGTCCTGCACTTCTGACGGGGCCCGCGTGGCAACCGCCGCCACCTGTACGGGCCATCCCGCGCTCACCTCCCAGCACGCGGACCGAGCGGCCTTGGCAGGCGGGTAGAGGGGGCGTTCGAGTGACGACGACCGTCGCGCTATCTTCGCGATCATGAACAGAGTACGAGCCACCAGGCTCATCGGGTCGAGCTTCGGGCTCTTCTTCGTCCAGGCCAATGCCGGTGCCCTTCCGAACGCCGTCGGCATCCCCCTCCGGGTCCTCGCCGTCGTCGCGCTCCTGCTCCTCGGGATCTTCAACCGCCGGCCCGTCCCCGAGACCACCACCGCCTCCCCGCCGCGCTTCGGCCGGTTCTACTGGTTCGTCGCCGCGGCCGAAGTCGTCGGCATAGCCGTCGGCCTCGCCGTCATCAACAAAGTCCTCCACACGCCCGCCGCCACCGCCGGCTGGATCGCCTTCGTCGTCGGCGTCCACTTCTTCGGCCTCGCGACCGCGTGGAGCCGACCCCCACTCCGCGTCCTCGGCGGCTCGATGGCGGCCTGCGGTGCACTCGGCATGACCCTCGCGTTCCTCGGTGCCCCCGCCTCCGCCGTCTCCACCGTCGCTGGCATCCTCCCCGGCGCGCTCCTCTTCGGCTCGGTCTGGTGGTCGAGCCGCTCCAGAGCCTAGGGGCAGTACTCGGCGCGCCCGAGGGCCCTGTTCGACATCTTGCGTTCTGCCGACGCGGGGGCCGGGTCCCAACCGCCATGGGGGCAGGAGCCGTTCGGTGATCTCACGCAGGCTCCGGACGGTGGCCCGGGCGAGCCGGGAGGGGGGAGCGCCGCCTGCCCGGTACGCGCACTACCGGCCGACCCGGCCGTGCGAGCGTCGGTGCCCGCCTGCACAGCGGTGCCCCGCAGGAGGGCGGAGCCCATGACCGGGGCGGGGTCGAGCCATTTCGTGTCCGTCGGGGAATTCCTTCCGGGTGGCCCGGAGAAATGCGACGCCGGCGGGTGGGCCATTTCGGTGCGGTATCCGGGCAGCCCGGGCCCCGGCTGTGCCGGGTGGTCCGGATGCGAGGGAATTGCTCCACAGATGGACGTATGTCCGGCAACGGTGGTGAACGTGGGGCCATGTCACAACGAAATGGACATGGTGTAATCCGCGTCACACCGGAGGTCCGTTGACGGAGAACGGTCAAACAATCAATAATCCCACCAAGTAGCTGCTGTAACACCCGTCCGACAGACTTTCACCGAATCCTTCGGAATTCAGAGGTTTCCCGGGCGCGGAGGCCGGGAACGGCGCCGGGCTCACTGTGGGGCGGATCTGGGCGGCCTGCGGGAGGGGGCCATGCCGCCGTCGTCGTGTGCCGGTGGTGCCCGACCCGCTTTCACTCCGGGAATTCACGAGCCCCGCCCGGCGCAGGGGGGCTCACGCCGGAATGGTGTGGCGGTGTTGTGTGTGTCGGGTTCGGATGTCGTAATAACCAGGGCTGCGGCTCGCTTTCTCGGTTTCCCTGGCGGCCGTCACCCGCCCGCGCGAGCGTGACCGCGCGGACCGGGTGCGGATTCCCGCTCCGGTAGAAAGAGGCAGGAACATTGATTGTCGACAACGCTCTTGTCCGGTACTACGAAGAGATCCGCGCAGCCCTGCGGGACCTCCTGGGTGACCAGGAAAAGACCGGTTCCGAAGGTTTCACGCCGGGCGTCGAACTGCCCGAGCTCACCGCGGCCATGCACGAGTACCTCGCGGTCTCCGGCCTCGCCCACGCCGCCATGCCGTCGTACCGGGGCCGGAGCCTCGCGCTGCTCGACCTCACGCGCAACCCGGCCACCATGACGACCAAGACCTTCGCGTCGCTGGTCATCGTGGCCAGGGCGGTCCGTTTCATCCAGGACACCGGACAGCGGGTCACCATCGTCACGCCGTCCTCCGCCAACAAGGCCATCGCCATGCGCGACGCGGTGCTCCGGGCCATCCGGACCGGCCTGGTGGACGCCGACCGGCTCAACGTCGTCACGGTGGTCCCCGAGGGGGCCGTGGGCAAGCTGCGCAGCTCCGAGCTGTTCACCGACCCCGGTCTGCGGGCGCGCAACCCGATCGCGGTGTACGGGGGCGCGGAGCCCGGCACCGTGAAGGCCATCGCCCTCGGGTTCGTCGACGAACACCGGAACGCGGTCGAGAAGGAGTGCGAGACCAACCTCTGGTACACCCTCCAGCTGGAGAACTACCTGGCCGCGGACGTGGTCAGGGCGCTGGCCGAGGCCGACCTGTTCCCGTCGGCGCCCGGCGAGGCCCGGCTGCACGTGCACTCGGTCTCCAGCGCCTACGGGCTGCTCGGCCACGCCTACGGCCGCAGCCGGCTCCCCGCCGACGTCCGCTCCCGGACCCTGCCGCCGCACTACTTCCTGGTCCAGCACCTGGGCGCCCCCGACATGGTGCTCAGCCTCTACAACGAGGGCTCCACCGACACCGGGAACCTCCCGGCGTACGGCTACGACGCGGAGACGGGGCTCTTCACCCAGAGCGCCGACCCGCGGTACCCCGCGCGGACCTTCGACCCGGGGGAGGCCCTCGACCCGACCTTCTACACCCGCAACCCGCCCACCTCGACCCGGATGAACGAGCTCATCCGCACCCAGGGCGGCGGCGGCATCGTCGTCTCGCTCGCCGAGTGCCTCGGCCGCTACGGGCAGGTGCGCGCGCTGCTCGGGGAGGCCGGCGTGCGGCTGCCCGCGAACCCCACCGCGCTGCGCGAGTGGTCCCTCGTGATGGCGGTGACGGGCCTGCTCAACGCCGTCGACCGGGGGCTGGTGCCGGAGACCGACATCCTGGTGCACGGCTCCGGCAGCTACTCGGCGACGGACTACGGCCACCTCACCGTCCGGGACCTGCACCCGGTGACCACCGCCGAGGACCTGCGGCGCGTGGTGCTGGGCGCCACGCCCTCCGCCTGACCGACCGAACCGGCCCGCGCAACGGGCCCCGGCCCGCCCGCCCCGCCGACCCCCGCCGCCGACGAACCACCGAGGTGACAGCCCCGTGGCCACTGCCGTCCCGCCCCCGCGCGCCACGCCGCAGCAGCGGCTGCGCATGCACACCGGTTACCACTGGCGCAACAGCGGCAACCCGGTCCTGACCACCGCCCGGACCGCCTGGGACACCCGGGACGGCGCCACCTTCCCGGCCGTCCACTCGGAGGGCGGGGGGCTGTCGGTGAGCTACGCGGGCCTCGCCGAAGGCCTCGCGTACACCCTGGAGTTCACCGAGCTCCGGCGCGACGCCGACGTCCACGGCGTGCGGCGCCGGAGCGGCCGGCTGACCGGAGCGGCCCTCCGGGACCCCGCGCGGCTGCCCGACGCCGACATCGTCATCGTCGGCACGAGCGCCGCCCGGGCCCGGGCCCTGCCGCGCCAGGCCTCCCTCATCGTGCCGATGCGGGTGCACTTCGTGATCGACTTCGACGCGGACCCGGACACCGTGCGGCAGCGCATCTCCAAGCGGGAGCGCCAGCAGTTCAAGCACGACCTGAAGAACCACGACTGGACCTGGGGGCTCAGCCGGGACCCGGCCTGGTTCGACCACTTCTACGACCGGCTCTACCGCCCCACCATGTTCCAGCGGCACGGGGACCGCGAGCGCACCGAGACCAAGGACGTCTCCTACGAGTGCCTCTTCCGCGGCGGCCGGATGTTCGTCCTGCGGCAGGACGGCGAACCGATCGGCGGAGCGCTCTGCCACTGGGACCGGGCGTCGCGGACGATGACCCTGCGCCTGCTGGGCGTGGTCGACGGCGCGCGGGAGCACTACGACAGCGGCGCCTTCAAGGCGATCTACCACTTCCTCATCGACTGGTGCGCCCGCCACGGCGTGCGCCGGCTCGACTTCCAGGGCACCGAACCCTTCGTCAGCAAGGGCACCTACCAGTGGAAGCGGCGGTTCGGCACCCGGGTGGTGCCCCCGCCCAACCACTTCGGCGCCAAACGGCTGTGGCTCCAGGTCCGCGGTGACACCCCGGAGGTGCGGGACTACCTGGTCGCCAATCCGGTCCTGGCCGAGCGGACGGACGGCTCCCTGGAAGCGGTCTACTTCCGCGACGCGCGGCGCGCCCCCCGGCTCGACTACTCCGCCAAGTCCCCGGGGGTGGCGGCCGTGCGCGAGGTGGACCTCGACGAGTTCCTCGCCGGAGCGGTCCGCGGGCCCGCCGGAAGGGCCCGCCCGTGACCGCCCCCTGGTACGGCACCGCGCCGCCGCCGCTCGGCGCCCGGCGCGAACTGCCCGCCGTCCGGCGGGAGCTGGCCCGGGTGGAGGACGGCGAGTACGCCCGGGTGGTGCCGGTCGCGTCGTCCCTGCGGCCCGTCCTGCTGCCGCGCACCTCCTACGACGAGCTGTTCACCGCCACCGCCGACCTGCTGGCGCTGCTGCGCCGGACGCTGCTGGAGAGCGCTCCGACGGCGGCCGGCCGGATCGCCGCGCTCGGCGCCGACGAGGCGATGTACCCCCTGGTCATGGACGGCCCGGTCGAGGAGGACTACGCCACCTGCATCGCCCGTCCCGACGTCATGGTGGGTGCCGACGGCCCCAGGTTCCTGGAGTTCAACATCGGCTCCGGCATCGGCGGGGTGGTGGACACGGCCCTGCACACCGCCGCGTGGGTGGCGGCCTTCGGCGGCCCCGGACGGACGCCGTTCGACGCCGTCGATCCGCTCGCGGTGCGCGACGAGCTCTTCGTGCGCGCCGTCCGGGACCTCGGCGTCAAGCCCGCGGTCGCGATCGTCGGCACGCTCCGCGACTTCGGCGGCGCCCCGAGCCGCTACTTCGAGATCCAGGAGGAGTCGCTGCGCCGCCGCGGCCTGGCGGCCGAGACCTTCGAGCCGGAGGACCTCCTCGACGGGCTCGGCCTGCCGGGGGAGCCCCGCTACCGGCTCGGGCTGCGCCACTTCACGATTCTCGAATGGCTCGGCCACGGCATCGACCTCGGCCCGGTGCGGACGGCCCTGGACGCCGGCGTGCGGTTGATCGCCAGCCAGACCGCGTACCTGGTCGCCAACAAGAAGGTGCTCGGCTGGGTCTCCGAGGGGCGGCCGTGGATGACGGACCGGGACCGGCGGACCGTCGAGCGCTACCTGCCGTGGACGCGCGTGGTCGGCGACCGGCCCGTCGAGCGGCACGGCCGGACCGTGCCGCTCCCGGACCTGCTCCTGGAGCACCAGGAGGACTTCGTGCTGAAGCCCGCGATCGGGATGAGCGGGCAGCAGGTGCTGGTGGGCCGCTCGTGCGCGCCGCAGGCCTGGCGGGCGGCGGTGACCGCGGCCGTCGCGGCGCAGGACCACATCGCCCAGGAGTGGGTGGAACCCGCGCCGTACCGGATGGAGTTCGACGGCCCGGACGGCTCCGGCAGCCACGAGGCCGAGGTGGTCCCGGTCTTCAGCCCCTTCCTGTTCGACGGCCGGGCCGCCGGCTGCATGGTGCGCTACCTCCCGCCCGAGCGGGACGGCGTGGTCAGCATCCACGGCCACGGCGCCCTGTCGAACGTGGCGTTCGCGCTCCGCTGACCCTCGCGACTCTCCCCAGGAGGACGACATGACGACCTACTCGCGGGCCGACTACGGCCCGGTGTCCGTGGCCTACACGGCCGAACTCGACGGCGGCGGCAACACCTTCGGCCGGGCCTACGCGCCGTTCGTCCGGTCCCGGTTCGGCCGGGTCGGCTCGGTCTTCGAGTGGTGCGCCGGCCCCGGGTTCATCGGCTTCTCCCTGCTGGCGGCCGGACTGTGCGACTCGGTCGACCTGGGCGACGTGAACCCCGCCGCCGGGGAGGCGGTCGAGCGGACGATCGTCGAGAACGGCCTGCGCGGCCGGGCCCGCTTCCACCTGTCCGACGGCTTCGACGACGTGCCCGCCGACCTCCGCTGGGACCTGATGGTCGGCAACCCGCCGCACGTCAACCAGGACGCGGCCGCCTCGGACTACCAGCGCTCGCACTCGCCGCTGATCTGGAAGGACACCGACTGGGGCATCCACCGCTCCTTCTACGCCGCGGCGGCCAGGCGGCTGCGGCCCGGAGGCTCGGTCGTCGTCCAGGAGAACCACCGCTTCTCCACCCCGGAGGACTTCACCGGCATGGTCGAGAAGTCCGGCCTGGAGGTCGTCGGTGCCTTCGACTGCGGCGAGGGCCACGAGGACTACTACTTCCTCTGGTCCCGGCTGCCCGGGCCCCGGACGTCCTGAGGCCCCCGCTCCGAACACCGGCTCCACCCCGACCCCCACCGGAAACCACAGCGCGAGGAGAGCGCATCATGCTGCGTTCCATGATGAAGTCCAAGATCCACCGGGCGACCGTGACCCAGGCCGACCTCCACTATGTCGGGTCGGTCACCGTGAGCGCCGACCTGATGGAGGCGGCCGACCTGCTCCCCGGCGAGCAGGTCGACATCGTGGACATCGACAACGGCGCCCGGCTCACCACCTACGTCATCGAGGGCCCCCGCGACTCCGGGGTCATCGGCATCAACGGCGCCGCCGCCCGGCTGATCAGCCCCGGGGACCTGGTGATCATCATCGCCTACGGGACAGTCACCGACGACGAGGCCCGGGACCTCAAGCCCCGGGTGGTCTTCGTCGACGGGCACAACCGGCCGGTGAGCGTCGGAACGGATCCCGCCGACGCGCCCGAGGGCTCCGCGCTGCGACGCGGCGACCAGGTGTCCCCGTGACGGGGACCGCGGAGCGGACGGGCGGCCGCGGAGCGCAGGGGCGGCCGCGCACGAGCCCCGTGATCACGTGGATCTACCAGTCCGAGGACCTCGACCCGGCCGGGGTCGCGGCGTTCGAACAGGGCATCACCCGGCGCTACTCGGCGCTCTCGCGGCCCCGCGGCCTCGACTTCCGGGTGATCAGCGCCACCGAACTGGTGCCGTCCTGCGTGGGCGGCCGGCCGGTCCTGCGCCACGGCGACGAGGACCTGCTGGAGCAGCGGCAGTGCTTCATCGTCGAGGACATGGCCACCGACCCGCAGGGCCTCCAGGCACTGCGGGCGGTCTACCGCACCATCGAGGCGAGCGACTCCGTCCTGCTCAACCGCTCGTACACCGGCCCCGACTACCTGGAGCGCGACAAACTCGCACAGCTCCAGCACGCCGCCGGCCTGGACATCCGGACCGCGGACACCGTCGCCGTGCCGCCCGGCAGGTACGCCCGGCGGGTGCTCGGGGAGGTGCGGCGCGGCCTCGGCGACGGCCCGTACATCGTCAAGCCCCGCGAGCTGACCGGCGGTTACGGGGTGCTGCGGGTCGACTCGGAGCAGCAGCTCGGCGCCGTGGTCGACCTCGTCGCCCAGGCCGTCGGCGGGTACCTGGTGCAGCCGCTGATCCCGCACCACGGCGACATGCGCGTCTACCTGGCCGACGGCGAGGTCGTCTCGTCGATGACCCGTCGCCCCCGCCCCGGCGGCTACCTGGCGAGCGTCAGCCAGGGCGGGTCCGTCGACGTGAACCGGGACCACGACCTGGTCGCGGACCAGTGCGTCCGCCTCGCCCGCGAGCTGCGGGCCGAGTGGATCTGCGTGGACTGGCTGATGACGGACTCCGGGCCGGTGCTGAACGAGTGGAGCACCGCGCACGGCGGCTTCACCGTGATGCCCGAGCCGGAGCTCGGCAAGGTCGCCGACGCCTTCTTCGGCTGGATAGCCCGCCGCTTCGAGGGGAAGCCGGCCGGCCGCTGAGCCGGCGGGCCGGCTGAGCTGACGGCCGTCCGGGGCCCGGGCCCGTGCCGCACCCGCTCGATCCGGCGGGTGCGGCACGGGCCCGCGGCGCGTCGTCCGCGGCGCGTCGTCCGGGCCGCGCTCAGCCCCGGTCGGCCGGGCGGAACGCCTGGCGCAGCCGCACCGCCCAGACGATCACCGCCGCCAGCGCGATCGAGACCACGGCCGTGGCCATTCCGGCCTGGATGCCGACGGAGACGGTGATGCTGCTGGCCACCAGCGCGCCGAGCGGGACGCCCAGGCCCGAGGACAGCATCCGGCGGGTGGTGTTGACCCGGCCCTGGAGCTCGGGCGGCGTCACCTCCTGGGAGTACGTCATGGTGTTCACCAGGACGACGAGGTACGCCGTCCCCCACGCGGCCAGGGCCGCCGACGCGACCAGCCAGTCGGAGGTGAGGACGACGACGAGGCCGAGCAGCGCCCCGACCGGCAGCACGCCGAGGAGCAGCGGGAAGGCCTCGAAGCGCCGCCGCAGCCGGGGCAGCAGCAGGGAACCGCCGATGCCCCCGGCGCTCCAGGCCATGAAGAGCAGGCCGATCCGCCCGTCGGAGCCGTGGATGCCCAGCGAGCGGTCGGCGAAGACGACCAGCTGGCCGACGATGGCGCCGCCGGAGAACGACTGGAGGGTGCCGACCACGGTCATGACCCGCAGCGTGGGGTGGCCCGCCAGGAACCGCAGCCCCTGGCCTATCGACTCCTTGAAGCCCGGCCGCTCGGCGCGCGGGGTGGCGGCCCGCGGCGCCACGTTGGTGACCGCCCTGATGAACAGTGCCGACACGGCGAAGCTCAGGGCGTCGAGGGCGAGCGTGCCGGCCGGGCGGAAGAGCGCGATGAGGCCGCCCGCCACGGCGTTGCCGACGATGCGGACGACGGTCTCCGCCCCGTAGATGGCACTGTTGGCCTGGGTCAGGCCGTCCTTCCCGACGATGTCGGGGACGAAGCCGTAGACGCCCGCGTCGAAGAACAGGGCGAGGCTCGCGGACAGGAACGCCACCAGCATGACGTGCCACGCCGTCAGCGCGCCCAGGGCCCAGGCCAGCGGCACGGTGGCGAGGCAGAGGGCGTTGAGCCAGTCGGTGGCGATCATCAGCGCGCGCCGGTCCACGCGGTCCGCGACGGCGCCCGCGATCAGACCGAAGGCCAGGTAGGGCAGTGTCCCGGCGGCCGCGACCAGGGAGACCAGCAGCGGCGACCCGCTCTCCTGGAAGACCAGGACGGGGAGCGCCACGGTGGTGATGGCGGACCCGAGGCCCGAAACGGCGCGGGACAGCCAGAAGTTGCGGAACCCCTCGATGCGGCGGAGGGGGATCGCCTGCGCGGTTGACATCTCGTGATCGGTTTCCGTTCCTCGGGTGACGGTGGGTGGTGCCGGCGAGAGGTGGTGCGACCGGCGGCGGGTTCCCGGCTGGTCAGGGGGCGCCCGGGCGGCGCGGGTGCCGCCGCCGGGGGCGTTCCGTGGTGCCCGGACGACCTCCCCGCGCCTGCCGGGATCCTGACGTCCCGACAGGTCGGCGCGGCGGTGCCGCCGTGCGGGCCGGGCCGGAACCGAAAACGGTCGACACCCGACCCTGGCCGGTGGCCGGGACGGGTGTCGACCAGGGTCGAGGAGGTCTTCGCGGGGCCCGCGAGGGCGGGTCGTGCACATCGGGGCCGCCGGGCGTCCGCCGGCGCCGGGCTTCCGGCATCGGGGCGGGCTGACGGTGACGTCTCCACAGCGCGGTGTCTCGGGCGGTCGGTCCGGAATCACGAAACATTCGGCACTGTAGCAGTTCGTTGCGCTCATGACACCCGTGGAACGGCGGTCGTCGACCGCCCCGGGGCGGACGGCGGGGGCGAGGCTTCACTTCGCCCCCGCCGTGGTGGACCCGGTGAGGGTGCGCGAGGGGGACTGCCGGACGGGGGCGGGGGGACGTCCGGCCCTCGCCCGGTCGCTGCCGCCGGGGTGAGGATCGGAGGCATGGAACGCGAACGTGAGGCGGTCGGCGAGCGGCAGTGGCTGGCGCTGCTGGCAGGACGGCAGGTGGGACGTCTGGTGTACACGGTCGGCGCGCTGCCCGCCGTGCTCCCGGTCCGCTTCCGTCTCGAGGGCGACGGTTCCCTGCTGTTGCGGGTACCGGTCACGGTCGGGCTCGGACGGGCCCTGGACCAGGCCGTGGTGGCCTTCGAGGTGAGCGACGTCAGCGAGGCGGACGGCGGCGGCTGGAGCGTCACCGTGCTCGGGCACGCCACCGCGACGCCGGGAGCGGACAGCGTGCGCCTGCGGGCGGAGCTGGTGACGGGCCGGCGGCTGGCACCGGCGGCCCCGGCCGAGGAGTGACGCCCGGCGGCGCCCTGCCGTCGGCGCCCTACGGCTGTGCCAGCGGCGCCTTCCACACCAGCTGCGTCCCGTGGTCCTCCGGCGTCCGCAGTTCGAACGTGCCGCCCACCTTGCCCGCCCGTTCGGCGAGGTTGGCCAGTCCGCTGCGGCGGCCGCCGGCAGGGATGCCCACGCCGTTGTCGGCCACCGTGAGGACGACGTCCGTCCCGGTGGCCCGCAGGACGACCTCCACCCGGTCGGCGCGGGAGTGCCGCGCGGCATTGCTCAGGGCCTCCCGGAGCACGGCCATCACCTGCTCGGCCAGATCGGCGGACACATCGGTGTCGAGCAGCCCCTCCATGCTGAGCCGGGGCGCGAAGCCGAGCGACTCCTGCGCCTCGCCGACGACCAGGGCGACCTGGGCGCGCAGGCTGTGGGTGGCGTCCCGGTCACGGGCACGCAGACCGAAGATCGTCGATCTGATGATCTTGATGGTCTCGTCCAGATCGCCCACCGCGCGCACCACCCGGTCCGCCGCTCCCGGGTGCTCGATGAAGCGGGAAGCGCTCTGCAAGGTCATCCCGGTGGCGAACAGCCGCTGGATCGCGAGGTCGTGCAGATCACGCGCGATGCGGTCGCGGTCCTCCAGCAGAGCCAGCTGCTCGGCGTCGTCGCGGCGGGCGGCCAACTCCAGGCCCAGTGCCGCCTGGTCGGCGAAACCGAGCAGCGGCCCGATCTCCTCCGTGGAGAACTCGGGCCGCCCGGCCGGCCGGGCCAGCAGCAGCACCCCCTGGACCTCACCGGTGGCGGCGCCGAGCGGGACCGCGACCGCCGGGCCCAGGCCCTCGAAGCGTCGCGGCCCGGCGGCGAACCGGGGGTCCGCGGGAAGGTCGGCACTGGTGGCCGGCGCCCCGCTGGCGTACGCCGCGCCGGACAGGGTGCCCTCGGCCGGGACGGTCAGCCCCAGCCTTCCGGCGGCGTCCGCGCCGAGGGCGAGTTCGACCATCAGCCGGTCCGACCCGGGCAGCGGTACGGACACGTCGGCGAGCTCCGCGCCGGTGATCTCCCGGGCGCGCTGGGCGATCAGCTCCAGCACCTCCCCGCGCGGGCTGCCGGACAGCAGGCCCCGGGTGATCTCCGCACTGGCGTGCAGCCAGCGCTGCTGGCGCTGGGACTCCTCGTACAGCCGGGCGTTGTCGATGGCCACGCCCGCGGCCACCGCCAGGGTGGAGATCACCGTCTCGTCATCGGTGTCGAACTGGGCCCCGCCGCGCTTCTCGGTGAGGTAGAGGTTGCCGAACACCTGGTCGCGGACCCGGACGGGCACGCCGAGGAAGGTGCGCATCACGGGGTGGTTCGCCGGGAAGCCGTGCGAGGAGGCGTGCGCGGACAGGTCGACCAGCCGCAGCGGCTCCGGGTGGTGGATCAGCTCCCCGAGGATGCCCTTGCCCGTCGGGTACGGGCCGATCGCCGCGATCTCCTCCTCCGACAGCCCGACCGTGTGGAACTGCGACAGGGTCTCCCCGTCCGCTCCGATCACTCCGAGCGCCGCGTACCGGGCGTCGGCCAGGACCGCCGCCGCCTCGACGATCCGCCGCAGCACCTGCGTGAGGTCGAGCTCACGGCCGACCGAGAGCACCGCTTCCAGCAGGCTGTGGACCCGGTCACGGGTGCCGCGCACGGCGTCGATGCGGGCCTGGAGCTCGTCCAGCAGCTCGTCAAGGCGCAGCTGCGGCAGCGGTGATGCGGCTTCGTCCCCGCCCACGGGTGACCTCCTCGACGTGTACGACCCGTCTCAGCAGGGCCCTCGGGTTCACAGTAGCGGCCGGAGGACAGACGGTGGCAGCCCGCCCCGTGCCAGGCCCGCAGGCGGCCGCCGGGGAGGATGCCACGCCGGTCGTGGAGCCGCTGTGCCGGGGGGAATGGCCACGGTCACCAGCCGGCCCGACCGCCGCACCGACGACACCGTCGCCCTGCACCCCGCCCGCTGATGGGGCCGTTCGGCCCTTGTGGCGCGGTCCCGGCGGCGGGAGGGTGATCGGTGCCCGTGGACTGCGGGGCCCGTCGGCGCCGGTAGGAGGACCTTGGAAGTGGGCGGGGGGATCACACCTCTGGCGGACGGGCGGATCCCGCCGAACGTCGGGCCGGGCCGCACGACCACGGCCTCCGTCCCGGCACGGGTCGGCGAACGAGGACGCGTCCCGTCCCGCCGGCCCGATCGCCGGCCCGGCCCGACCGAGGGCTCCTCATGAACGGCGACGCCGTCGGCCGGGGCGTCGCGGCCCGCCGGCAGACCCGGCCGCCGGTCGCCGCCCGGCGGATGGTCCCGCTGGAGCGGGGAGAGTGTCTCGACCTGCTGGCCGGCGTCCCGCTCGGCAGGGTCGTCTTCACCGAGAGCGCGCTGCCGGCCATCCGCCCGGTCAACCACATCGTCGCGGACGGGGCGATCATCATCCGTACCCACGAGGGCGCGGCCCTGACCACCGTCACCGCGGGCACCGACGCGCCGGGCGTCGTGGTGGCCTACGAAGCCGACGCCATCGACCCCGACACCCGCCTCGGCTGGAGCGTCGTCGTCACCGGCTATGCCCGGCTCGTCACGGAGCCCGACCGGCTGCGCCTCTACGAGCAGGTCCTGCAGCCGTGGATGGACGCCCCGATGGACTACACCGTGCGCATCCAGCCCGAACTCGTCACCGGCTTCCGCCTGACCGAGCGCGCTCTCCGGTAGGACGGCACCGCGGCCTGGCCGGTCGGCCCCGGTGCCGGGCCGCCGGGGCCGGATGAAGCGCCGCCGGCGGGCGGGGCGGCCGAGGGTCCGCCGCGAGCATTGCGCGGTGAGCGTTAACAGTCCGATGCCTTGACGGTGCCTCAGCGTCTGGCCATAGTGATGGTCGGCGCAGCGCAGCGGGGGTGTCCTCGCCGCCCTGTGCGCGTTTTCATCGGCCATAAATTGTTAGCGCTAACAATTGGACGCCTTCTTCCTTCCCCCACCCCACGAAGGAGTTCGTTCATGACCATACGATCGTGGCGGAGCCGCGCTCGGCGGGCGCTGACGGCGGTCGGAACGACCGCGGTGCTCGCCGCCGGTCTGCTCGCCGGCACAGCCACCACCTCGCAGGCCGCCACCCAGGGGCCGTGCGACATCTACGCCGCGGGCAGCACCCCGTGCGTCGCCGCGCACAGCACCACCCGGGCCCTGTACGGGGCGTACGGCGGCCCGCTGTACCAGGTCAGGCGCGCCTCCGACAGCGCGACCAGGGACATCGGCCTGCTGAGCGCCGGCGGCTACGCCGACGCCGCGGCGCAGGACTCCTTCTGCGCCGGCACCAGCTGCGTCATCACCGTCATCTACGACCAGTCCGGCAAGGGGAACCACCTCACCCAGGCGCCCGGCGGCGGGGCGGCCGGCGGGCCGGACAACCTCGCCAACGCCTTCGAGGCGCCGGTCACCGTCGCCGGCCACAAGGCGTACGGCGTCTACGTCGCCCCCGGGACCGGCTACCGGAACAACCGGACCAACGGCATCGCCACCGGCGACCAGCCCGAGGGCATGTACGCGATCTTCGACGGCACGCACTTCAACGGCGGCTGCTGCTTCGACTACGGCAACGCCGAGACCAACAACCTGGACACCGGCAACGGCCACATGGAGGCCCTCTACTTCGGCGACAACAAGAGCTGGGGTTCGGGCAGCGGCAACGGCCCCTGGGTGATGGCCGACCTGGAGAACGGCCTGTTCTCCGGGGTCAACCGCGGATTCAACGCCAACGACCCCAGCGTCGACCACCGGTTCCTCACCGCCATGCTCAAGGGCGCCCCGAACCAGTGGGCGCTCCGCGGCGGTGACGCCCGGACGGGCGGCCTGTCCACCTTCTACAGCGGGGTGCGCCCCAACGCCACCGGCTACAACCCGATGCACAAGGAAGGCGCGATCATCCTCGGCATCGGCGGTGACAACAGCAAGTGGGCCCAAGGGACCTTCTACGAAGGGGTGATGACCCAGGGCTACCCCTCGGACGCCACCGAGAACGCCGTCCAGGCCAACATCACCGCCGCCGGCTACAACAGCGGCTCGACCGGCACCGGCACGCTGACCCCCGGCTCCCGGATCTCCCTTCAGGCCACCACCGCGCCCTGCTGCACCTCGCACTACCTGCGCCACAACGCCACCGACACCAAGGTCGTCATCTCCGGCACCACCTCCTCCAGCCCGGCCGCCGACAAGGCCGACGCCACCTGGATCGTCCGCGCCGGCCTGGCGAACACCTCCTGCCTCTCCTTCGAGTCCGCCGACAGCCCCGGGCGGTTCCTGCGCCACTACGACTACGAGCTCTACCTGGACTTCGACAACGGCGCCGGCTCCTTCGCACAGGACGCCACCTTCTGCCCCACCAGGGGCAACAGCGGGGTCGGCACCTCCTTCCAGTCCGCCAACTTCCCGACGAAGTACCTCCGCCACTACGACTACACGGCCTACATAGCCGGCAACGGAGGCTCCAACAGCTGGGACAGCTCCGCCAGTTGGGCTGCCGACACCAGCTGGCTGGTCGCCCAGCCCTGGGGCTGAGCCACCGGGACAACCGGCGACCTCTCCACGCCGTTCTCCCCTCGTTCCGACCGGGAGCCCCGCGGGTCACCTGACGGACCAGCGGGAGGAGCCCCAGCCGACGCGCGGCTGGGGCTCCTCGCTGTGGTGGGTGCCGGTCAGCGCTGGAGGGTGAGGAGGCCGGGCCGCCAGGGGAGCTGGTCGTAGGGGCCGGTCGCGGTGGGCGACTTGCCCTGGTAGAGGAGTTGCAGGTGGCAGGGGTCGACGGTCATGGTCTGGTCTGGGTTGTCGCGGACGAGGTCGCCGTGGCTGATGTCGTTGGTCCAGGTGGCGCCGCTGTTGGCCTTGCCGGCGAAGGGGTTGTTCTCGGTGGCGGCCTGCGGGGTCCAGGTGCCGTTCAGGCTGGTGGCGGTGAAGGAGCGGAAGTAGCGCTGATCGTTGGCGCCGCGGGCCTCGACGAGCATGAGGTACTGGTTCTGGCCCTTGACCTTGTAGACCTGCGGGGCCTCGAAGAGGTTCTTCACCGTGTCGGTCATGACGGTGGTGTAGGAGGAGCCGAAGTTGCCGGGGAAGTTCCCGATCGGCATGCTCGCCCGGTAGATGCTGCCGTTGTCACCGGCGAAGAACAGGTACATGTTCTGGTCGTCGGCGATCAGGGTCTGGTCGATCGGGGCGGCGCCGGGGATGCCGCCGGTGAACAGCGGCTGCGGCGCGGACCAGCCGTTGGGGTTGGTCGGGTCGCTGGACGTGCGGTAGATGAACGGCCACGCACCCCACTGGTAGGCCAGCACCCAGATGTTCTTCGGCGCGAAGTAGAACAGGGTGGGTGCCACCGCGTTCTGGTTCATCCCGGTCTGGGGAGCCGAGGCCATGTCCGACCAGTTGGTGAACGGGGCGAACGCCATCGAACCGTACGACGAGCCCGCGACGTTCGACGCGTACACCAGGTGCTTGCCGTTGTACGTCGTGGTGGTGAAGTCCTTCAACGCACCCCAGCCGTTCGCCGGCTGCGCCAGCGCACCCGTCGAGGACCAGCGGTACGTCGACGGAAGGGCGCACGTACCGCCCGGCGAGGCCGGCGTCGACGAACCGGACGGCCTGAGGTTCCAGTGCTGGTTGGCGGCGCCCCAGGAGTCCCAGATCTGGACGGGCGTACCGTTGGCGGTCTGGTTGCCGGGGGTCTCCAGGGCGCGGCCGCTGGCGACGTTGGTGAGCGTATAGGAGCCGTCGCCGTTCCGAGCGGCCTTCCAGCGCTGGTTGGCGCCACCGTGGGAGTCCCAGACCTGGAGCTTCGTCCCGTTGCCCGTCTGGTTGGCCGGCTCGTCCAGGACCCGGCCGCTGGCGACGTTGGTCAGGGTGTAGGAGCCGTCGTTGTTCCTGGTGGCGCGCCACTGCTGGTTGGCCGCGCCGCTGGCGTCCCAGACCTGGAGCGGGGTGCCGTTGCCGTTCTGTCCGGCGGGCTCGTCGAGGACGCGCCCGCCGGCTCCCGCCGCGGAGAGCGTGTAGACGGTCCCGGAGGCGATGCCGTCGGCCGAGGCGCCGCCGCCGGCGTTGCCCAGGGTGGTGAGTACCGCGTTGTGGGCGGGCTTCCTGTTGCCGTTGCCGTCGAACAGCAGGGGGTTCTCACCGGTCCGCCAGGAGTCCCTGTCACGGATGCCCCAGACGGTGACCCCCGTGCAGCGGGCGACGTCGAGGCAGGCCTGGACGGCGTCGCGGTACGCGGTGGCGGACGCCTGGGCGATGTCGAGTTCGGTGATCTGGACGTCCACGCCGAGGGCGGCGAAGTTGGCCAGCGTGGTCCGGTAGCTCGCCGGCGGGCCGCTCGCGGCGAAGTGGCTCTGGAAACCGACGCAGTCGATGGGCACGCCGCGGGACTTGAAGTCCTTGACCATGGCGAAGACGCCCTGGGTCTTGGCGTCGGACCAGTTCTCGATGTTGTAGTCGTTGTAGCAGAGCTTGGCCGCCGGGTCGGCGGTGCGGGCGGTGCGGAACGCCTCCTCGATGAAGCCGTTGCCCAGCGCCTTCTGGAACACCGAGTCGCGGTGCTGGCCGCTGCCGCCGTCGGCGAACGCCTCGTTGACCACGTCCCAGGCGTAGATCCTGCCCTTGTAGTGGCTCATCTCCTGGGTGATGTGGTTGTTCATCACGCTGCGCAGGGTGGCGGGGTCGGTGGTGGACTTGACCCAGTCGGGCAGTTGGGAGTGCCAGACCAGGGTGTGGCCGCGCATCCGCTGGCCGTGCGCGTTGGCGTGGTTGACGATCGAGTCCGCGGCGGCGAAGTTGAAGTTGCCGCGGGAGGGTTCGACGGCGTCCCACTTCATCTCGTTCTCCGGGGTCACCATGGTGAACTCCCGGTCCAGAACGGTGGCGTACGTCGAGTCACCGAGCCGGCCCGAGGCCACGGCCGTGCCGAAGTAGCGGCCGCCGGCGGCCGCCGCGTCGCCGAGCGAGGCCGGCTTGCCGGCACTCTGTGTGCGTGCGGCCTGGGCGACCAGCGGTACGGCGGCCCCTGCGGCGGCGAGCGCGACGGCGGTGGCGATCAGGCGGCGGGTTGCCGGACGGCGGCGATGAGAGCGTTTCTGAGCTGGCAACGGCATGTCCTTCTGGCGCTGGGGGCGTTGGCCTCGCCCCCGGTTACCCGTCAGTTGCCGCCGAGCAGGGGAAGGTTGCCGTAGCCGGGAAGGAATCTCATCGGCGTCCTGGAGACCTCACGCGCCCGGCCGGTTTCCGGTGTGCGTGGCCCTCCCGCCGGTGCGCGCTCTCGTCACACGACGGCGTAGGCCTCGGCCTGGCGGTCGATGAGACGAGGGGTGATCCGGGTGAGGACCAGCTGCTGGTACGCGGCACTCTCGCGGTGGGCGACCAGCGCCTGCTCGTCCTCGTACTCGGCGAAGACGACGAAGGCGGACCGGTCGCGCAGGGAGCGGACCACCCGGAAGGAGAGCACACCGGGCTCGGCCAGCGCGGCCTCGGTGACGGCGGGGAGCAGGTCGGCGACGCTTTGCTCGGCGCCGGTGTCGGCGAGCCAGTCGCTGATCACGACGAGGGACACGGCGGGTCCTTCCGGGTGGTGCGGGGCGGCCCGGCCCTGGTGGCCGGGCCGCCGGGGGGCGAGGGGGGTCAGGGGACGGTGACGACGATCTTGCCGCGGGTGTGGCCGTCGGCGTTGAGGCGCTGGGCGTCGGCCGCCCGCTCCAGGGGGAACGTCGCCGCGACCTCGACGGTGAGCCGGCCGCTCTCGGCGAGGCCGGTCAGGGCGGTCAGGTCGGCGACATCGGGGCGGACGAAGACGTAGTGGCCGCCGAGGGCGAGGACGGCGCCGTCGGCGACGGAGGCGAGGCGCCCGCCGTCGGCGAGCAGGGCCGGCGAGATCCGGAGGGCTTCGCCGCCGACCAGGTCGAGTACGGCGTCGACGCCGTTCGGTGCCAGCGCGCGGACGCGGTCGGCCAGGCCGTCGCCGTAGGCCACCGGCTCGGCGCCGAGGGCGCGCAGGTAGTCGTGGTTGCGCTCGCCGGCGGTGCCGATCACCCGGGCGCCCAGGGCGACGGCGATCTGGACGGCGAGCGAGCCGACGCCGCCGGCGGCCGCGTGGACCAGCACGGTCTCGCCCGGCTTGAGCTCCAGTGCGCGGGTCAGTGCCTGGTAGGCCGTGAGGCCGGCCAGCGGCAGGCCGGCGGCCTGCGTGAAGTCGAGGTTCGTCGGCTTGCGGGCCAGGGTGCGCACGGGCGCGGCGACGTACTCGGCGAAGGTGCCGCGGCGCACCACGTCCTCGCGGACGTAGCCCATCACCTCGTCGCCCGGGGCGAACTCGGTGACCCCGGGGCCGACCCGCTCCACCACGCCGGCGACGTCCCAGCCGGGGATCACGGGGAAGAAGACGTCCAGCGCGCCGTCGAGGTAGCCGGCCTGGATCTTCCAGTCGACCGGGTTGACCGAGGCCGCCGCCACCCGGACCAGAACGGAGTCCGGGCCGAGCTTGGGCTCGGGCACCTCGCCGTACTCCAGGACGTCCGGCCCGCCGTAGCCGCGGTAGGTGATGGCCTTCATGGTGGTGCTCCCTGCAACAAGTATTGAGTCACTCGATGGTTAATGTGCTCAAGTAATGTCGACGGTAAGGCTGAATGGTTGAGGCTGTCAAGTAATCGCCCGACGTGCCCGGCCGCCGCCGTCCCGAGGGCGACCGGGGGCGGGTGTGGAACAGGGACCGGTGCCGAGTGGCGCCGGTCCCTGGCGGGGCGGGGTGGGTCAGTGGTGGTCGGGGGCGTACTGGTCGGCGGTGCGCGGGGGGCGGGGGTCCTTCGGGGTGAAGGCCGTGGTCCAGGGAGTGGTGAACGCACCTGGTGCGGGACGGTGGGCCGCTCCCGCACCAGGACGCTCGACGAACGACCGGTCAGAGGGAGCTGGTGATCACGGTGCCGGTGTGGTTGCCGGGGATGGTGGAGAGGTTGAGGGTTTCGGGGGCGGTCCAGGTGCCGTCGGCGTGGCGGGCGGTGAGGAGGAGCTTGTTGTCGTTGGTGGTGACGGCGAACTGGGCGTCGGTGTCGACGGGGGCGGAGCTGATGCCGGTGCCGGAGATGCTTCCGACGACGTCGACGAGAGAGGTCATAGGCGACCAGCTGCCGCTGGCGTAGCGCAGGGTGTGGTACTGGCCGTCGCTCGCGACGAGAGCGAGGTCGAGGTCGTTGTTCTGGCGCGCGATGGTGACCGCGGTCACGGGCCCGGTGGTGCCGGCGGCCTCGGCGACCGACCCCCAGAGGGACCAGCTTCCGCCCGCGTTACGACGGGTGTGGTAGACCTTCCCGCCCGACACGGCGGCGATGTGCAGCTCCCCGCCCGCGGCTCCGGCGGCGGCGATCGAGGTGATGCCGTCGAGCGGGCCGGTGACCTCGGTGACCACCTTGAACGAGGACCACTGGCCGCTCGCCGAGCGGACGCTGTGGAACAGGGTGCCGTCCGCGACGACCACCACATGCAGGTCGTCGCCGACCGGGGCGATGGTGACCTGGGTGATGTTCCCGAGGTCGGAGACGGTGGTGTTGAGGTCGACGAACTTCTGGCCCCAGCCGCCGTCGAGGTTGCGGATGGCATGGTGCAGGTGCCCGTCACCGCCGAGGGCGATCACGTGGGTGGCGGTGTTGATGCCGGCCGAGGAGACCGCGCGCACGCCGCCGATGTTGCCGGCCGCCGCCTGGACGTCCTCGTACGGGGTCCAGGAACCGTCGTAGAGACGGGACGCGAAGTAGAGGTTGGCGTCGCTGCGCACCAGGGCCTGGGTCTTCCAGCCCACGGCCTTCGCCCGGGTCTGCTGGACCCAGCCGGCGATGTTGTCGGTGCGGGAGTTGTGGGCGCCGGTACGGGTCTCGGTGGCGGGGACGCCCAGGCAGCCGCCCTGCCAGGAGCGGGAGGCGACGGCGACCAGCTCGGCCCGGCCGTTGACCTCGCGGACCACGGGGGCGCCGGTGTCGCCCTTGCAGATCGCGGCGCCGCCGGTGCCGGTGGTGCCCAGGCCGGTGGCGCTCACGGTGTCGAGGGAGAAGGCGCCGGTGTGGAGCTTGAGCGGCACCCACTCGTTCTTCGTCTGCCCGTACCCGGGCACGCGCAGGGTCTGCCCGGCGGTGGGTGCGGTGGTGGAGACGGGGAGCGGGGCTATGCCGTCGACGGGGGTGGCGAGGCGGGCCATCACCAGGTCGCGGTCCTGGCGCGGCACCAGCTCGGCGATCTCGGCGGTCTTGCCGGTGGAGGTGGTGAGGTCGGTGCGGCCGATGGTTGCGGTGGTCCTCCACTTGGGCGCGCCGGCCGCCAGGGCCTGCGGCTGTGCCGGGTCGTCGGCGAAGCAGGAGGCGGCGGTGAGCACCCAGCTGCGGTCGACCAGTGCGCCGGTGCAGGCGCGCAGGTTGTCGCCGATCACCAGGCGCGCGGTGAAGGCGTAGGAGCCGTCGGCGGCCGTGTCGCCGGAGACGGCGCCGGCCGGGGGCGTGGCGAGGGTGGTCAGGGCTCCGGCGGCGAGGACGGCGGCCAGTGCGCCCGCCCGGAGGTCGCGGGGCGAGGAGGTGCGAGGCATGAGTGGGTTCCCCCAGGTGAGAGGTGGATGCGAGCGGTGGTGGTCAGCCGGTGACGGTCAGTTCGACGAGGCTGGCCGGGGCCCCGGTGCCGCCGATGCCGACGGACTTGAAGCCGTTGGTGGGGACGTCGACGGTCTGCGAGGTGGTGCCGGTGGTGAGGCCGGCGCGGACGGAGCGGCCGCCGCTGGTCTGGATGTAGAAGACGTCGGGCAGTTGGAGGGAGAGGTTTCCCGTGGTGCCGGCGACGGTGAAGCAGATCTGGTTGTCCGGGTTGCCCGGGGCGAGGGTGCCGATCTGGATCTGGGTGGTCTGCTTGCAGTCGGCGAGCAGGATGTGGCCGTCGCCGCGCAGCAGCTTCACCTTGGTGATGGCGGTGGCGCCGGGGTAGGAGAAGTCCTCGACGGCCGGCGGTGCGGCGGAGTTGTCGGCGGGCGGCGGGGTGGTGTCGGCGGAGGCGATCGCGGTCGCGCCGCCAAGGGCGGCGGCGGTCACGGCGGCGGTGGCCAGCCAGCGGCGTGCGGTGGTGCGCAGGAGTCGGTGGGTCACCTGGGGCTCCATGGGGAGTGTGGGCGGGGAGGCGGTGGAGGTCAGCCGGTGACGCGCAGTTCGAGGAGGGTGGCGGGCTTGCCGTTGCCGGTTCCGCTGCCGATGCCGACGGGGACGGCGGTGCCCTTGGCGATGTCGACGCTCTGGGAGACGCCCTCGCTGGTGAGCTTGGCGTTGATGGAGTAGTCGTCGGTGCGGATCCGGTACACGTTGGGCACCTCGACGGCGAGGTAGCCGGTGCTGCTGGTGGCGCGGAAGCAGATCTTGTTGCCGCTGCTGTTGGGCAGGTCCGAGCTCAGCACGCTGATCTGGTCGTCGACGGCGCAGTCGGACAGCATGATGTGGCCGTCGCCGCGCAGCAGCTTCACGTTCGGGAACGGGGCCGCACCGGGGTGCATGAAGTCCTCGACGGCGGGCGGCGCGGCCGAGTTGTCGACCGGGGTGCCGTCGGCGGAGGCGAGCGCGGTTGCGCCGAGCGTGGCGGCGGCGGCGATGGTGCCGCCAATGAGCCAGCGGGACAAGTGCTTTGACATGCCTGGTCCTTTTCGTTCATCTTGCGTTGCCCTGACGGGCAGATCCTCGGAATCGGGTGACCGGCCTGAATGGTGGGCGAACCAGTCGGGTGCGACGAGACGTCATTGTTCGTGTTAATGACCGGAATTGGCTGCCCCGCTTCTTCGTGGTCGCGGCCGGAATCCGGTTCATCGAACCAGATGGGCTGGTGCCCGGACAACCACTTTCGAGGACCGGCCAGGCGAGATGTCATGCTTTCGAAGCCGTTGGGTGCTTGTTGGCGATGCCGTTGCATTTGCTTGGCTATTGCTCGCCGTCGGGGGTTTCCTTGGATTTGTTCTGACGGGCAACTTCGTGACTTCGTAGACGTTCTGATGTGACGTCACTTATCGTTGGGCTCCGCTGCGGCCGGGATTCGGCCGACGTCGACAGTGGAGGTTTCCCGTGCACCCTTCGATATCCCGTTCAGGACGGCGCGGGAGGGGGAGGCCGCCATTGCTGGGCAGGCTCTCCCTGGGCCTGTTGCCACTCGCCCTCACAGCCGGTCTGGTGGGGTCGGGCATCCAGACCGCCGCCGCGGTCGAGCCGGCCGATGGGCCGGTCGCGAGCGCACGCGAGCGCGCGGTGGAGGCGTGGCTCAACAGTGGGCCTCGCGTGCACGCGCTGGCCGAGGCCGCGCTGGCCGGTTCCGACCAGGACGTGCAGCGGTTCGTCGACACCGACCTCGCCGGAGCCCAGCACGCGGACGACCTGCTCGCCGCCACGCAGATCTCCAGCGTGGGCGGGCCCAAGGTCCGCGAGGCCGCCGACAGGGCCATTGACGGCACGGCTGACGAACTGCGCACGTTCCTCCAGCGCGGCTGGCAGTCCGCCCTCGACGCGGACCGGCGGCTGTGGATCACCCGGATCACCGACCCCGCGATGGGCGCCGGAAGCAGCCTTCAGGCCGCAGGAGACGCCGCGCTGCGCGGCAACACCAGTGACGACCTGCAGCGCTTCCTGACCGAGACCCAGTTCACGGCGAAGGATGCCGACGACCGGGTCAAGCTGGTCCAGATCCTCAGCACGGGCGGCGCGAACACCCAGGCCG
The DNA here is from genome assembly GCF_055633695.1 of Kitasatospora sp. NPDC114501. Taxonomy (NCBI): domain Bacteria; kingdom Bacillati; phylum Actinomycetota; class Actinomycetes; order Kitasatosporales; family Streptomycetaceae; genus Kitasatospora; species Kitasatospora sp. NPDC114501. Next base: position 35,140 of record NZ_JBVKDS010000011.1, read on the forward strand.
CGGCGCGTGCGGCGCTGAACGGCACGATCCAGGACGTCCGCGACTTCCTGACGACCGGCCAGTACATCGCGCAGAACCGCGACATGGAGCGCGCGAGCATCGCCCTGCTGGTGCAGCAGGCGAAGGACGCGGGCGCGCAGGCGGCCCAGGAGACCGCCGCGGCCATCGAGGCCAAGAACAAGGCGGTCTCCGAGGCGCAGAAGGCCATGGAGGCCGCCGCCCGGGCCGCGTACGAGACGCAGCAGGCCGGCAACGACTCGGCCAAGGCCACGGAGGCGGCGAACAAGGCCGCCAGCGCGGCCGAGCGCGCGGGCGCGGCCGCGAAGACGGCGCTGACGGCCGCCCGTGCGGCCAACGCGGGTGCGCGGGCCGCCGCCTACGCGGCGTCGAACGCGGCCGCCGCCGCGGCCGGGGCCCAGCGGGCCGCCGCCGCCGCGCGGACCTCCGCGGCTGCCGCGGCCGGTGACGCGACGAAGGCGCACGAGGCGAGGGTGGCGGCGGACGCCGCCGACGCTGCCGCGAAGCTGGTGGAGGCCGCGAAGGACACGCTCGTCCACGCGGACAAGGCCCTCAGTGACAGCCAGGCCGCTACGGGTGCCGCACTGAGCGCCAAGGGCAATGCCGATGCTGCGGCGGGTTCGGCCGAGCAGGCCGGTGCCTACGCGGACAGCGCGGGCGGGCAGTCGGCGAAGGCCAAGCAGGCGGCAGCGGCGACGCGCCGTCAGGCCGCCGAGGCCGGCCGTGCGGCCGCCGCCGCGCAGCAGTTGGCCGGGGAGGCCGCAACCCAGTCTCAGGCGGCCACGGCGCTCCTGAAGTCCGCGGGCGAACACGCCGCCGCCGCGGCGCTGGCCGCGCGGGACGCCGCCGACCACGCGGGCGAGAGCGCGAACGCCGCGCAGCTGTCCACCGACCACGCGAACGCCGCCTCCGGTTTCGCCACGGACGCGCAGACCGCGGTCGACAAGGCCAACGCGATCCAGGACCTGGCCCGCCGCACCGAGGCCGAGGACCTGACCAACCGCACCGCGGTGGCCGTGGAGAAGGCCCGCCAGGCCAGGGCCGACGAGGCGGAGAAGCAGGCGCAGACCGACCAGGCGGCCCAGGAGGTCCAGAAGGCCCGGGCCGAGGCAGCCCGGCTGGCCCAGCTGGCCGACCAGCCCGGCGCCACCCCGGCGCAGGTCGCCACCGACGGCCGCAAGCTCGCCATGATCTCCCGCAAGATCTCCGGTTCGTGGGGGAACTCGGCGGCCGTCGACGCCCTGTCCGGTGACGACGCCGCCGTCTTCGCCTACGTGAAGACCGGGCGACGGGAAGCCGAGGAGCGGGACGCCCGCGACAGTGTCGCCGCGATCCACAAGAACTCCGACAGCGAGGCGGTCCGCACCGCGGCCTACACCGCGCTGCAGGGCAACGCCGACCAGATCAGCGCGTTCCTGACGAGTGGTCAGTACGAGGCCGCCGCGCCGGAGAACCGGCTGACGATCACCCGCATCACCGACAAGGCCGGCCCGGCCGTCAAGGCCGCCGCCGACCAGGCGCTGCGGGTCAACACCCCCGCGGTGCTGCGGGACTTCCTCGGCAAGGGGCTGTCGGACGCGCAGGCCGCCGACGACCGGCTGACCGCGACCCGGCTGGAGGACGCCCCGGCCACCGAGCCCGAGCTGAAGGCCGCGGCGAAGGTCGCTCTCGAAGGCCCCGTGCAGGACCTGCGCGCCTTCGTGGCCGAGGGCCAGTACACCGCCCAGCAGAAGGACCGGCTCACCGCCGTCCACGTCGCCGACGTCAAGGGCCTGATCGCCCAGGCCACCGCCGCCGCCGCGACCGCGGCCCAGAACGCGGCCACGGCCCAGGCCGCCGCCGCCGTGGCCCGCGCCGCCTCCGAGGAGGCCAAGGGCTACGAAGCCGCCGCCCAGGCGTCGGCCAACACCGCCACCGAGTACGTCGCCAAGGCCCAGGCCGCCGCCGACGCCGCCCAGGCCGACGCGGCCAGGGCCGCGGCGTCCGCGAAGACCGCCAACGCGGCCAAGGCCTCGGCCAACCGCGACGCCGCCAGCGCCGTCCACTCCGCCAACCGGGCCGAACAGTCGGCCCGGCAGGCCCGGTCGGCCGCGACCGACGCCAACAACTCCGCAGCCGACGCCCGGGCCTCCGCGGAGGCCGCCGGCAAGGACGCGACGGCAGCCCAGGCCGCCGCCGACGACGCCCGTGCGAACTACCAGGCCAAGTTCGACGCCGAGCAGAAGGCCGAGGCCGAAAGGCTCGAGGAGGCCCGCAAGGAGGCCGACTACAAGGCCCAGCTCGAAAAGGAGAAGCAGGAAGCGGTCGCGGGGATCGAGGAGGAGATCAAGAAGGCGAAGGAGGACAACGAGACCTCCAACGCCATCTACCGTCTCGTCTCCGAGACCATCCACCTCACCCTCGATGTGATCGGTGGTGCGGGCGGCGTCATCGCCCCCGGGCTCGCCGACATCGCCGACCTCGTCAACTGCGCCTATTACGCCGTCGAGGGCAAGACCACCGAGGCGGTCGAGTCCTGCATCGGGGCGATCCCCTTCATCGGCGACGGCGCCGCCATCGCCAAGCTCGCCCGGTGGGCGAAGAAGTTCGGCTCCTGGGGCGAGAAGGCCGTCGAGTTCATCCAGAAGCTCGTCAGGCGGGTTCCCAAGTCCTGCCCATTGCCGAACAGCTTCGCGGCGGGTACCCCCGTCCTCATGGGCGACGGCTCCACCCGCGCGATCGAGACCGTCAGGATCGGCGACGAGGTCCTCGCCACCGATCCCGTCAGTGGACGGACCGGATCCCGCCGGGTCTCGGCCACCATCTATGGCCCGGACGACCGCGACTTCACCGACATCTCGCTCGGCGTCGGTCGGTCCCTGACCAGCACCGACCACCACCCCTTCTGGTCCGAGAACCGGAAGACCTGGATCGACGCCGTCGACCTCACGGCCGGCGACGAACTGCGCGACCCGGCCGGACAGACCCATCGGATCGAGAGCGTCCGGCACTGGAACACCCTCCAGGGCGCCTACAACCTCACCGTCGACGAGCTTCACACGTACTACGTGGCAGCGGGCGACACACCGGTGTTGGTACACAACGCCAACGAGCCGCTGTGCCTGCAGCTCACCACCAAGGAGGTCGACGATGTCTTCCACAAGGCCACCTTCGACAATCCCAGCGAGCAGTTCCTGTACCACTACAAGGAGCAGGGGATTCCGAACGGCATGTCGCAGCGGGAGTACATCGACGCGGCCAAGGCGGCGGCCGAGCGTGTGAGTCAGCCCGGCTTCCAGAAGAACAACCCTGACTGGAAGGTCAACCTCAAGGACATCGGATCCCACGAGGACAACCTGCGGGGGAAGGCGTGGACCAACAAGGTGACGGGCGAGGTGGTGTTCACGTCGATGGATGGCAGTAGGGTCGTGACGTACCACCCCCCGGCGAGGAGGTAGCGGAACGATGGGACGACCTGAGGGACTGGGCTTCGTCGATGCCTACACCATCTGGAGTCACGTTCCGTATCCGCCGCACGGCACGACGCCGGAGTTGAGGGCGCTCCGCGCCGATCTCGCGATCGCCCACGAGCACACCACGGGGGCCGTCGTCTTCATGAGGACCGGTGCGTTCAGGCCGTCGGGTGCGGATGTCCTGGCGGAACTCGACGAGATCATCGTTCAGGCCGACGTCCTGTGCGGTGAGTACGCGGGAGAAGACCTGGCGGTCGCGCGGGAGATACACGCATACGCGGCGTTGCTGGCGATCGTCTACCGGGGCTTCCTCGAAGCAGGTGAAGCCGTCTAGGCGGTGGTTCCGTCGAACGCAGAACGCCCGGCCGGGGATTCCCGGCCGGGCGTTTCCGCGTGTGTGGCCGGCGGTTACCGGTGGGTGAGGCGCTGGGCGAGGGTGCGGGCGTGGGTGGCGGCGGTGGGGCCGCGGGTGGGGTCGGGGGCCTCGGAGAGGAAGACCAGGGCGAGCATCAGGGCGGCGTCCAGGCGGCAGGCGAGGAGGCAGGGGTCGTCCTCGGCGGGGACGGGGGCGACGGTGGCGTAGCCGTCGCGGAGGGCGGTGAGGTCGAGGTCGTTCTCCGGGTAGCGGGCGTACTCGGCGAGGCGGCCGAACTCCAGGGCGGGGGTGCCGAGCAGGGCGTTGGACCAGTCCAGGAGGGCGGTGGTGCGGCCCTGGCGGCGGCGGAGGTTGGAGCTGCGGACGTCGAGGTGGAGCAGGCTGTCCTCGGTGAGGGACGAGAGGTGTCGGGCGAGCAGGTCGGCGGCCGGGGGCTCGGGCCAGTCGTCGACGAGGCGGGCGAGTTCGGCCCAGCGGCGGCCTATCCGGGTGATGAGGGCGTCGGCGGTGGTGCCGCCCTCGGCGGCGACGGGGCGCAGCCGAGGCGGGGGCACCCGGTGCAGGTGGGCGAGGAGTCGGCCGAGGGCGTGGGAGTCGAGCGGGGAGCCGTCGTCCGGGACGTAGTCGGAGAGCAGGACGTCGGGGGAGTTCGGATCGTCGGCGAGGACCAGCTCCCGGGCCCGGGCGACCGGCAGGCCGTGCTCGGCCAGGTGCCGGGCGACGGCGTACTCCTGGACGAGCAGGGCGCGGGTGTCCACGTGCGGGTCGTTGGCGTTGGAGTCGAAGCGCCGGTGGGCGAGCCGGACGGCGACCGGTCCGCCGTCCGGTCCCTGGGCCCGGAAGACGGTGAACTCCAGGCCCTTGCCGACGAGTTCCAGGCCGCTCAGGCCCCACTGCCCGGCCAGCCGGTCCAGTACGGCGAAACGCTCACTCATGCTGCATCCTCGGGGGTCTTGCGACGGTCGGTCATCCTGCTGTCCCGCAGCAGGGTGTAGGCGATCGGCAGGCAGGTCAGCAGGGTGACCACGCCGCCGAGGGCGAAGGCGGCGCGCGGCCCGGCCGAGGCGCTCACCCGGCCGAAGACCAGCGCGCCGAGGGGCATCGTGCCCCAGGCGAACAGCCGGTAGACGCCGGTGGCCCGGCCGAGCATCCGGTCCGGGATGATCGTCTGGCGCAGCGAGACGGCGACGACGTTCCAGACCATCAGGGCGAAGCCGGTGACGCAGTAGGCGACGGTGACCACGGCGACCCGGTCGGTGGCGGCCACCGCCAGCCCGGCGACGCCCATCAGGGCCAGGTTGCCGACCAGCGCGGGGACCCGGCCGACCGCCGTGGTCAGCCGGCTCGCGACCGTGCTGCCGACCACGCCGCCGACCGCTCCGGCGGCCAGCAGCGCCCCGTACGCGGCGTCCGGGAGCGCCAGCACATCGCGCACCAGGATGACGAAGACGGCGATCTGGCCCAGGTAGACGGCGTTGATGACGCCGGCGGAGACGGTCAGGGCGCGCAGCAGGGGGTCGCGCAGGACGAGCGCGACGCCCTCGCGGATGTCGGCCAGCAGTCGGGGCCGGTCGGCCGTGGGCTGGCGCTCGGGCTCGGGGCCGCGTACCCCGCGCAGCAGCGCCGCGGAGAGCAGGAAGGAGACCGCGTCGATCAGCAGCGGGACCGCCCGGCCGACCGTGAACAGCACGCCGCCGACCACCTGCCCGAGCAGGTCGCGGCCGACCGTCTGGACCGCGAAGAGCCGGCCGTTCGCCGACTCCAGCCGTTCCTTGGGGACGACGCTCGGCAGCAGCGCGAAGGACGCGCAGTCGAACAGCACCTCGCCGATGCCCAGCAGGAACGCGGCGGTGAGCAGCGGCCAGAAGGTCAGCCATCCGGCGGCGAGCAGCCCGACGGTGAGGATCAGCACCGCGGCGCGCAGCAGGTCGGCGAGGACCATCAGCAGGCGCCGCTCGAAGCGGTCGGCGTACGCCCCGGCGGGCAGGCCGAACAGCAGCCAGGGCACCGTGGTCGCGGCGGTGACCGCGGAGACCTGGAAGGCGTCGTGCAGCACCGCGGTGGACAGCAGCGGCAGCGCGGCGAAGCGCATGCCGTCGCCGACCGCGGAGGAGGCCGCGGCGCCGATGGCCCGGTGGTAGCCGGAGCCGGGGCGGACGGTGGTGTCGGTGCTCACCCGCGCGGCTCCGCCGGGTCGGGCCGCCCGGCCGAGAAGACGGCGCAGCGCAGTTCGCTGGTGTACCGGTGGCCGTCCACCTCCAGCCAGCGCTGGTCGGGGGCGGGCAGCATCTCGGAGATCTCCAGGGTGCCCTCGGCCCTGGCGGCCAGCCGGCCCAGCTGGCGCACCAGCAGGGGGGACTCCCAGTCGACGTAGACCGGCTTCGGCTCGCCGGGGACCTTGACGAAGACGTGCCGGGGCAGCCGGTGCTCGGCGCGCAGCCGGCAGGCGGCGACGAACTGGGCGGCGTCGTCGCGCCCCTTCTGCCGGCCGAAGGCGGTGGTGTCGCGCAGCCGGGCGGCGGGGATGCGCCAGGTCTCCCGCTGGAGCACGACGCGGCCGCAGCGGATGCGCGGGATGTGCGCCAGGTCGGGGGCGTCCAGCCCGGCGCCGCCGAAGTGGCGGGGGAAGGCGAACGGGGAGAGCGGGTCCTGCCGGATGCTCGGGCCGCCGGCCGGGGGCGCCATCAGGCGCAGCCGGCCCTCGACGCCGTGGGCGCGCAGCTCCAGCCGGCCGTCGCGCAGCACCAGGTACAGCTGGGAGGGTTGCAGCACCCGGTCGCGGGACTGCGCGGAGCGGCCGTAGACCTCCAGGTCGTGGCAGGGGTAGACGAGCTGGGTGGAGGATTTGTCGGGGTGGCCGCGGGACAGGTTGGCGAGCACCTCGTCGTCGGCGAGCAGCGACTGGTAGCCGCGGTACACCTCGGAGAGCAGCTCGGGGGTGTGCTCCTGGATCAGCGGACCGAAGCTGGTGTGGGTGATGACCTCCCGCACCGCGTGGCAGTCGCCGATGACGGCGGTGAACCGGCCCTCGGCCAGGTCCTCCCGGCTGCGGGCGGCGAACAGGATGTCCGGGTCGCAGACCGCGGGCGGGCTGCTCGGCTGGGCGGCGAGGACGGCCGCCATCCGCTCCCGGTCCACCACGACCTCGGAGCGGTCCGGGTCCGTCGCGGCCTCGCCGAGCAGGGCGGCGCCGATCGCCCGGTCCAGTTCGGCGAGTTCGGCCTCGACGGCGAGGCACTCCCGGGCGATGGCGTCGCGGTCGCGGAAGAACTCGGCGTAGAGCACGTCCAGCGGGATCTCCACCCCGGGGCCGAACCGCTCGGCGACCCACCGGGTGAGGATGACCAGTTCGCGCCGCATCCGCAGGCGGGGGCCGGCCAGCACGGTCTCGTAGACGATGGACAGCTCGTCCGTGATGAAGCGGGCGAGGTCCGGGCCGACGGTCAGGTCGGTCGGCCGGCCCCGGGCCTCCTCGAAGAGGATGCTGCGGTCGGCGTAGTGCAGGCCGCTGTTGCGGTTCGCGGGGCCCCCGGTCAGCTCCTCGAAGCGGGCCTTGGACTCGGCGAGCGCGGCCGCGCGCTCGGGCAGCGGGAGCCGGGCGAAGCGGGTCAGGTCGGCCTCGAAGCCGTCGATCGCGGTGAGCAGTGGGGCGGCCAACTCGGCGGAGGCCGCGAGCAGTTGCTCGCGCAGGGCGGCCAGTGGCCGGTGGTCGCCGATCGGGATCTCGAACTCGACGACCAGCCATTCGAGGTCGGCGAGTTCACCGAGCACCTTGTCGAAGGGGACGGGGCAGCGCAGTTCGTCCTGCCAGGCCTGCCGTAGCTCGCGCAGGGTGCGTTCGCCGTCGCAGTGCTCCCACAGCCAGGCCTCGTACGGTTCCACCGGGCGGCCGCCGAGGTGCTGGAAGTCCCAGTCGGTGTCCAGGCCGTCGCGGGTGGTGAAGGCGTACAGGTCGATCCGGCCGTCGCGCAGGAAGGACAGCGGGCGGCGCCGGGGCCGGGCGTGGTCGAGCAGGCCGGGGACGGCGGCGGCGCTCTGGGCGAGCTTCTCGGCGGCCCAGTGGCTGAACAGCGCCCGCCGTTCCAGCTCCCGCTCGCCGGACCAGGTGATGCCGGGGGCGGTGCCGACCCGGCCGGGGGTGAAGGGGCCGAAGTGCGAGTGGGTCTCGTTCTTGGTGGTGACCCGCTGGAGGTACATGGTGAGCAGGTCGGTCATCTTGCGGGTGCGCCGGCCGGTCTTGCCGTCGTGGGTGTCGAGCCAGGCGGCGAAGGTGGGGTAGGCGGAGTCGTTGGAGAGCAACAGGACCTGCCGCAGGCGTTCGTCGCCGAAGGCCTCGACCACGGCGGCCCCGGCCCGGTCGAGGCGGTCCTGGTGCCGGGCGGCGAACGCGGTCTGCTCCTCGGCGAACCGCCGGGCGGCGTCCTGGTAGGAGCGCAGGGTGGCGGCATCCCCGTCGGGTACGGCGGCGGCCGCGGCGGCGAGTTCGGCCTCGGGGACGGGCAGCAGGAAGCCGGCGGGGGAGGACAGCCTGGCCGCGCCGGGCACCGGGTGCCGGCGCAGGGCGGCCTTGAACTCGTCGGCCAGGGCCTTCAGCCGCAGGCCGTGGTCGACCAGGTCGCGGGCCTCCTCGGCGGCGGCCGGGTCGGCCAGCGGCGCGAGCAGTTCCATCGGGAATCCGGCCTGGCGGAGCACGACGACCGGCGCGAGCTGCCAGGCGACGCGCGCACCGGGCTCGGTACTGGTCTGGGGGTCGTTGACGGTGGTCACAGCCTCACCTGGGGACTCGTGCGGACGGGGGGACGTCGGTCGTGGCGGTGGTGCCGGGGACGGTGGTGCTGCCGGACGGGGCGGCGGTGCTGCCGGGCGGGACGGCGGTCGGGATGGTCGTGGCGGGCGGAACGGCGCCCCGCACGCCGGTGCCGCCGGACGGACGCCGGTCGTGCAGGGCGTCCAGGACGGCCAGCGGGTCGGCGGGGAGCGCGGGCAGCAGGCCGGGGCGCGGCGCCCACGGCTTGACCCGCACCCCGTGGTAGTCGGACCCGGCGGTGGCGACCAGGCCGAGCCGCCCGGCGGCCTCGGCGAGCCGGGCGCTGTCGGCCGGGGTGTGCCAGCTGGTCCACACCTCCAGCCCGGCCAGCCCGGCCGCGCGCAGCGGCTCCAGCAGCGCCGCGCACCCCGGGGTGTCCAGCCCGGCGGTGTGCGGGCCGGGGTGGGCGAGGACGGCGACCCCGCCCGCCTGCTCGATCCAGGACAGCACGTCCACCAGGTCGGGGTTGACCGGGTGTTCGACGTGCAGCGGCCGGCCGGGCCGGCACCAGTCGGCGACGAAGCGGGCGAACCGGTCGTCGCCGTCGGCGTACGGGGCGAACCGGGGGTCGTCCCGCGCCGCCTCCAGCAGCAGGGCCAGGTAGTCGTTGACGTAGGCCACCCGGTCGCCGCCGATGCGGCGCTCGACGTCCGCCCGGCCGATCGGCACGCCGAGGGCGTGCGCCCGGTCGGTCCAGGTGCGCCACCAGGCCAGTTCGGCGTCGTGGACGCGCCCGATCCGCTGGCGGAACGGTTCGTCGCCGGGGTCGACGAAGTAGGCCAGGCAGTGGGTCTCCTCGCCCCGCCAGGTGGTGGTGATCTCGCAGGCCGGTACCACGGTGAGGCGCCCGCCGGCGGCCCGCTCGAAGGCGGCGACGCCCGCGACGGTGTTGTGGTCCGTCACGGCGGCCACCCGCAGCCCGGCCTCCACGCACCGCCGGGCCAGCTCGGCCGGGGCCTCGTCCCCGTCCGAGTGCCGGGTGTGCAGGTGCAGGTCGACCGGGGTGGCCAGGGTGGCGGGCGCCCCCCGCATCAGCGGGCTCCGGGCAGGGTGCGCCGCCAGGAGGCGGCCAGCCAGCGCTCGTACTCGGGACCGGACGGGTCGTCCACGACCAGGCAGAGCGGCTCGATGATCCGCCCCGCACCGCCGGCCAGGCCGCCGTGCAGCATGGTCAGGTTGTGGCCGAGCAGCAGGTCGCAGTGCTCGCCCGGGGCGAGCACCTCCCACCGCCGGCGGAACGCCGTCCAGGTCAGGCCGGTGGCCGTCAGCAGCTGGTGGCAGAAGAGCCGGGCCGCCTCGCCCCGGCACTCGCCGCAGGCGCAGCCCTGGGCCAGCAGCACCGCGGCGGGATAGCGCCGCCGCTCCTCCTTGGTCAGCTCCGCCTCGCTGTGGTGGAAGGACAGGCCGTGCCAGAACGACTCCTCCAGCCCGAGCATGGCGCCCACCGAGGGGTAGGCGCAGCCGTGCTCCGACTGGCGCGCCAGGCCGCGGCTCAGGTTGTCGCCGAGCCAGCGGGCCGCGGTGGCCGCCGGGTCGTCCCCGCGGTCGATGCCGCGCCGCTCCAGCACGTCGTCGAGCACGCCGAGCCAGTCGTAGTACGTGGTGACGCTCAGCCCCTCGCCGACCTCGGGCAGGAAGATGCCCTGGTACATCTTGTGCGCGGGGGTGGTGGTGTACCCGGAGTCGCCGTAGGTGCGCCGGGCCGGGTCCCAGTCGGGGGCGTCCTGGAGGCTGGGCGTCAGGTACGAGCAGTGCTGGCCGTCGTGGTGGGGCAGCAGGGTCCGGGTGGTGTAGCCCTCGGGCACGTAGGTCCGCTGCGCCCGGTCGACCTCCAGCCGCATCCGCTCGGGGGCGCCGCGGGCGATCAGCGCGGTGCGGACCCGCTCGACGATGCCGGTGGACAGCCGGCGGCTGTCCTCGACGCCGAGCCGCAGCCGGCCGATCCGGAAGACCGCGTAGCCGACCCGGTGGATGACCTCGACGGCCTCGGCGGCGAGGTCATCCAGCGCGTGCTCGCGCTCGGCGGGGGCCCCGGTGATCAGCCGGGAACAGTCGAACTGCGCTTCGTGGGGCGTGAATCTCACCGGTGCTCCCGGGGTGCGGAGGTGGGGCCGGGGGCCCAGGGCGCGAGTTCGGCCGGGGCTCCCTCGGTGCGGAACAGGAACTCGAAGAGCAGCCGGGCGGCGATCTGCGCGGTGCCGCCCGACGGGTCGTAGCGGGGTGCGATCTCGGCGATGTCGACGGCGCCGACGGGCAGCGCCCGCAGCTCCTCGTAGACGTCGAGGAGGTCGCCGATGCCGATGCCGCCCATGGTGACGTGCCCGGTGCCGGTCGCCGCGGCGCTGTCGAGCACGTCGATGTCGAGGGAGACGTAGACCGTGTCGCAGCGCGAGCCGAGCTCCTCGATCACCGGGCGCAGGGCCGCGGCGGCGCCGTCCCGGGTGATCTGGGAGCCGGGCACGACGTGGAAGCCGCTGTCGAGCAGGCCGCGGAACTGGTCGTACTTGGTGACGTCCCCCACGCCGACGAAGGCGATGTCCTCCGGGCGCATCTGCGGGATCTCGCTGATCCGGCGGGAGTTGGAGCCGTGGTAGAGCGGCCCGTGCAGGGTGCTCCAGTTGCCGAAGTCGAAGTGGTGGTCGATGTTGACGAACCCCACCCGGCCGGCGCCGCGGTCGAGCCGTCCGGCGCGGAAGCCGGCGAAGGTGGGGAAGGTGCACGAGTGGTCGCCGTTGAGGAAGACCAGGTTCGGGGCGTTGCGGCTGAGCCGGCGGCTCTCGGCGGCGACGGCCTGGAAGGTCTTCACCGTGTCCGTCGGGTAGATGTGCAGGTCGCCGGCGTCCGCGACGCGGGGCGCGTGGTAGCGGAAGGTCTGCCCGGTGCGGGTGTCCAGCATCCGCCACTGGCCGAGGCTGGTGAGGTAGCTGGAGAAGACCAGGCTGGCCTGGCGGATCGCCCGCGGCCCCTCCGCGGCGCCCGGCCGGGAGCTGGCGGTGGCGTCGAAGGGCACGCCGGACACCACCCAGCCCTGCTCGCCGACGTCCACCTGGTCGGCGGTGGTGGTGGGGGCGCCGAAGAGGGTGCCGACGCCGGCCCAGCCCGGCAGCGGGTCCTGCTCGAAGTCCTCGGGCTTGACGCTGTTCTGGAGCGCTTCGAAGTCGGGCAGCTCGGTCATGTCAGTTCTCCTGCACGGCGGGTGCGACGGGTGCGGCGACGGGCAGCGGGTCGCGGATGATGGCGTGCGCGGCGGCGATCTTCTCCTGGAACAGCTCCCAGCTGTCCTCCGGGGACAGGTGCCGGGGCCGGTAGACGACCGGGGCGTCCTCCCGCCAGTCGGCGAAGTCCCAGTTGAAGATGCGCTCGCGCAGCCGGGGGAAGTCCGGGGTGAGCGGGTACGGGACGAAGTTGTAGAGGTTGAAGAGCCACAGCGCCGATTCGTTCTCCCGCATCCAGCTGACGGTCTGGCCGTGCGCGGCCTCCGTCTCCTCGTCGAGGCCGCCCATCATGTTGAGGACGATCTTCAGCCCGGCGTCGCTGAGTTGACGGATCTTCGAAGTGTAGTCGTCCAGGCCGCGGGAGAGCTTGTTGAGCCGCTTCAGCATCTGCGAGTCGGCGGACTCGAAGCCCAGCTCCACGGCGACGACGCCGAGTTCTTGCATGGCCTCGACGATCCACTCCTTCACCTGCATCACGTGGGTCTGCACGATGAAGCGGTAGCCGGGGCGGTCCCGGAAGACGTCCAGCAGGTTGGCGACGGCCTCGCGGGACTGGCCGAAGGTCTTGTCGCCGATGTAGAAGAGCCGGGTGTCCGGGAACCGGCTGGTCAGCTCGTCCACCTCCTGGGCGAGCGCGTCCTTGGCGACCAGGGTGAGCTGCTTGCTCCAGGCGTCGCCGCAGAACGAGCACTGGTACAGGCAGCCGTGGCTGGCGTTGAGCCGCAGCAGCGGCACCCGGCCCTGGTAGCCGCCGAGGTGGCGGTAGTCCGGTGCCCAGGTGATCCGGTCGGACACCAGGCCGGGCAGCAGGGGCTTCTCCAGGCTGCCGCCGGACCCGGAGGCGAGTTCGACCAGCCGCCGCACGAAGGTCGCGTCGAGCTGGCCGCGGTGCACGGCGTGCACGGCGCCGTCCGGGGCGAGCGGGGCCATGTTCCCGCCGAGGACGACGCGCCGCCCGGCGTGCTCCAGCCGCTTGGCCACCTCCAGCGCGAGGCGGAGGTTCTGGGCGAGCGGGGACATCAGGACCAGGTCACCGGGGGCCGTCGCGTCCAGCAGCGGCTCGGCGCAGTCCTCCGGCTCGGCCGGGGTCCGGGACAGGTCGCGGAAGACGGAGTCCAGGCCCGCGGTGTTCAGCAGGGCGGTCAGGTGGGCGACCCACAGCGGCATCTCCCACAGGCCGTCGGTCGGGATGAAGTACTCGGGCAGCAGGGCCCGGAAGCGCCGGTCGTAGTCGTCGTAGTAGCGCGACAGGTTCGGGTCGGGGTCGTGGCTGGAGGGGAAGGGCAACTGGACGATGCAGCTCTTGGTCATGGCCGTGCCTTCGGTCGGTGAGGGCGTGGGGTCCTCGACGTGGAGCACTCAGTGGGAACGGCGCGAGAAGACCGCACAGCGCAGCTCGCTGGTGTGACGTTCTCCGTCGATGTCGAGCCAGAGGTGCTCCGGGGCGGGGAGCATTTCGCTGAACTCCAGGGGAACGGCCGTCCTCCGGGCGAGCCGGAAGACCTGCCGGACGATGAGGGGCGAGTCCCAGTCGACGTAGACCGGTTTCGGCTCGCCGGGGATCTTCAGGAAGCCGCGGCGCGGCAGGCCGAGTTCGCGGCGCAGCCGGCGGGCGGCGGCGAACTCGGGGGCGTCGCCCTTGGACCGGTGGACGCCGGGGCTCCAGCCGCGCAGGGCCTCGGCGGGGATGCGCCAGCGCTCCCGGTGCAGCACGATCCGGCCGCAGCGGATGCGGGGCACGTGGTCGCGGTCCCGGTCGCGGATGCCGACGCCGCCGAAGTGCCGGGGGAAGGCGAACGGGGAGAGCGGGTCCTGGCGGATGCTGGGGCCGCCGGCCAGCGGGGCGAGCAGCTTCAGCCGGCCCTCGACGCCGTGGGCGCGCAGTTCCACCCGGTCGGGGGTGGCCACCAGGTACAGGCCGCCGGGCTGGAGGACGTCGCCGCGGGCCTTCGGGGAGAGCCCGTACACCTCCAGGTCCGGGCAGGGGTAGGTGAGTTGGGCGCCGGTCTTGTCGGGGTGCGAGCGGGAGAGGTCGACCAGCACCTCGTCCTCGTCGAGCAGTCCCTGGTAGCGGGTGTGGATCTCGTCCAGCAGTTCCGGCGCCTCGGCCTGGAGCATCGGGGCGAAGCTGGAGTGGGTGAGCGCCTCGCGCACCGCGTGGCAGTCGCCGACGACGGCCAGGAAGTCGCCGCGGGCGATCGCGGCGGCGTCCGGCGCGGCGAGCATGACGTCCGGGTTGCACAGCGCGGGCGGGGTGTCCGGGTGGCGGGCGAGCAGCTCCTCCAGCCGGGCCCGGTCGACGACGCTCTCGTGCCGGCCGTCCTCGACGCCGTCCAGCAGCAGGTCGACGACCTCCCGGTCGAGTGCCGCGATCTCCCGGTCCACCTCCTCGCACTCCGCGGCGAGCCCCGGCTTGTCGGCGAAGAAGGCGGCGTAGAAGTCCGGCAGCGGTACGGGCGTGCCGAGGCCGAAGCGCCGCGACATCCAGCGGTGCAGGATCGCCAGTTCGCGGCGGACGCGCAGCCGGGGGACGAGCAGCGTCAGGTCGTAGACCGCGGACAGCTCGCGGCCGATCAGTTCGGCGACGTCCGGGCCGAGGAGGACGTCCCGGACCGGGCTGTACGCCTCCTCGTAGAGGATGGCGCGGTCGGCGTAGTGGCGGCCCTCGGAGCGGTTGGCCGCGGCGCCGGTGACCTCCTCGAAGGTCGCCTTGAGCTCGCCGAGCAGGGCCGCGCGCTCGGCCGTCGGGCCCTCGGCGAAGCGGCGCAGCCCGTCCTCGAAGCGGCGCACCACGGCGAGGTCGGGGGAGTCGTCGGCGAGGTGGCCGGCCAGCGAGCGCAGCACGTCGGTGGACCCGATCGGGATCTCCCAGCGCCCGATCAGCCAGTCCTGGTCGACGAGTTCGGCCAGGACCCGGTCGAAGCTCCGGTCGGTGGGGCGGTCCGGGCGCCCGGCCCAGGCGGCGCGCAGCTGCGCCACCGTGCGCTCCCCGTCGCAGTGCTCCCAGAGCCAGGAGCGGTCGGCGTCGAATGTGTCGGACCTCACCGCGACGAAGCGCCAGCCGTCCGGCATGCCGGTGGTGGTCTCGAAGGCGTACAGCCGGACCACGGGGCCCTCGGCGAAGGCGAGCGGCCGCCGGCGGGGGCGCACCGTCCCGAAGGTCTCCGGCCGGGCGCTGAACACCCCGGCCAGCGCCTCGCCCGCCCAGTGGCTGAGCAGGGCGATCCGGCGCAGCGGGCCGGTGGACCAGGTGACGCCGGCGACGGAGGTGCCCTCCGGCGCCGTTCGGGCGACCGCGAGCGGGCCGAAGTGCGAGTGGGTCTCGTTCTTGGTGGTGACCCGCTGGAGGTACATGGCGAGCAGGTCGGTCATCCGCCGGACGTGCCCGTCCGACCCGGCGCCGCCGGAGGCGATCCAGGCGGTGAACTCCTCGAAGCGGGCGTCGTTGGACAGCAGCAGGACCTGCTGGAGGGAGGGCTCGCGGAACAGCTCCACCACGGTGCGGCGGGCGTGGGCGAGGTCGGCGGCGTGCTCCTGCTCGAACGCCGCCCAGTGGGCGTCCAGGGCCAGCACCGCGTCCTGGTAGCGCTTGGCGCAGTCCAGGGCGGCCGGGCCGAGTTCGGCTTCGAGCCGGGCGAGGTCGGCGGGCGGGAAGGGGCGGAGCATGCCGACGCCGGAGGCGAGGTCGCCCCGGGTGCCGGCCCGCTCCGCGCGCAGGGCGGCCTTCAACTGCCGCCCCAGCTCGGCGGCTTCGTCCCGCAGGGTGAGCACGGTGTCGGCGGCCCGGGTGGTCGAGGGGGCGACGACGCGGTCCAGCAGGGAGAGCGGGTAGCCCGCGTGGCGGAGCATCGCGACCGGGGCGAGCGACCAGCCGGTGCCGCCGTCCGGGTCGGCTCCCGGGGTGCGGCCGGCTCCCGGGGCGGCTTCCTCGGGAGGCCGCGTGTCGTCCGGGCGCCATGTCGACTCGTTCAAGATCGCCCCCTGCTGTGTGACTTGATCACGACAGTTCGTGACCATAACAACGTGTCGAGGGGGCTTTCAATAACGATGGGGTCACCGCGCCGATTTCCGGCCAAGATTGACCGGCGGCCAACCGAAATCCGAGGTGGTGTGGCAGGAGCCTGACGTTGGAACGGCCTCAATCGTCCTGATCAGGCCTGAAGTTGACGTCGGACCAGCCCGCTGCCGGAGGGTCGGGAGGCGGTGCGGGCGTACGCGGTCAGCCAGTCCAGGTCGCGGTGCCCGGCGCCGTAGCGCTGCCGCTCGTTGACGACTCGCACGTCGGGCCCGGGGAAGCCGGCCGTCTCCAGCAGGCCGCGGACCCGGTCCGCGGTCTGGTAGCGGAAGAAGCGGGCGGCGTCGGCGCTGAAGGACTCGACGAACTCCTCCTCGCCCTCCCCCTCCTTGAAGCTGACGAAGAGCGCCCCGCCGGCCCGCAGCACCCGGCGGAACTCGGACAGCGCGGCCGCCACCTGCTCGTCCTTGAGGTGCAGCAGCGTCGCCTGGGACCAGACGCCCGCGAAGGAGTCGTCGGGGAGGTCCAGCGCGCACACGTCCATGCGCCGGAAGTCCAGCCCGGGGTGGAGCTCCCGGGCCCGGGCGAGGAGGGGCTCGCTCAGGTCGACCCCGGTCACCGCCACGCCCCTGGCCGCCAGCAGGGCCGTGTCGCGGCCGAAGGCGCACCCGGCGTCCAGGACCGGTCCGGCCGGATCGGGGAGCATTCCGGTGAAGCGGTCGAGTTCCTCGTCCGGAACCATGCCCCTGGTGGCGGACTCGTACTTGTCGACGCCGTGCTCGTAGGCGGCGATGGTGCGTGAGAGGTAGTCAAGCATGCCTGGAACCTACCCTCGTGGGGCCCGGAAAGGCCCGGAGGCCCGGGGCCCGGAAGGGCCGGAGGGGGCGCCCCACCCGGGCGCCCCCTCCGGGCGGGTCAGGACTGCGCGGCGAGCAGCGCGGCCAGTCCGTCCAGCCCCCGGTCGACGGTGGCCGGGTCCACCTGGCTGACGGAGAGCCGCAGTTGGTGCTCCCCGCCCGCGCCCGGGTAGAAGTGCGACATCGGCGTCCAGATCACCCCGTACTCCGATGCCGAGCGTTCGAGCAGCGCGTCGTCCACCACGCACGGCACCGTGAGCACCAGGAAGAACCCGCCGCGCGGCTCGTTCCAGGTCACCCCGCCGCCGGGCGGGAAGCGCCGGGCCAGGCCCTCCAGCACCAGCGAGAGGTTGCGCCGGTAGAGCGCGGCGACCTCGGCGTTGGCGGCCCGCAGGCTGTGGCCGTGCTCCAGCAGCGCGCCGCCGATCACGGCCTGGGCGATCGGCGAGGTGTTCACCGTGGTCATGCTCTTGATCATGCCGAGCAGGTCGGCGAACAGGGCGGTGCCGCCCTGCCCGTCGTCCACCAGCTGGTCCGCCACCACGTACCCCACCCGGGCGCCGGGCAGGGCCGTCTTGGCGAAGGAGCCGAGGTGGACCACCCGCCGGTCGGTGTCCAGTGCCTTGAGCGAGGGCAGCCGCTCCTCGCCGGCGAACACGCAGTACGGGTTGTCCTCCAGCAGCAGGAAGTCCTCCTCGCCCGCCAGCGCCAACAGCTCCCGGCGCAGCTCCAGCGGCAGGCTGGCCCCGCTCGGGTTGGCCACGTCCGGCACCAGGTAGAGCGCCCGCGGGCGCAGCCCCTCGGCCCGGGCGGCGGCCAGCTGCCGGCGCAGGTCGGCGAGGTCCACGCCGTCCGGGCCGTCGGCGACCGCCCGCACCGGCAGGTCGGCCAGCAGCGCCGCGCCGGTCAGCCCCACGTAGGTGGGGGAGACGGCCAGCACCACGTCCTCGGGGCCGCGGCGCAGCGCCCGCAGCACCAGGAACATCGCCTCCTGGCAGCCCACCGTCACCACGAGCGACTCGGCGGGCACCTCGATGCCCTCGTCGGTCGCGAGGTGGGTGGCGATCAGGTCGTGGATGATCCCCTTGGTCCGCCCGTACTGGAGCACCTGGCGGCGGGCCGCCTCCTCGGTCAGCCCGCGCTCGGTGCGCAGGTGGTCGAGGTAGCGGTCCAGGTGGCGGTGGACGGCGTCCAGCTCGAAGAACTGCTCGGCCGGGCGGCCGGCCGCGAAGGAGACCGCCTCCGGGTAGCGGATGGAGATCTCGTTGAGCAGGTTCATCGAGGTCATCGCCGGGTCGGCGAGGGACGGGTGCAGGCCCGCCAGCAGCAGGTCGTGCGGTGCGGCGATGGTGGTCACGGGGTGCTCCAGGTGGGGCAGGGCAGGGTGGTGGTGCGCAGCTCGGCGGCGGCCCTGAGGTCGGCGCAGCCCGCGAGGCCGAGCGCGTGCCGCAGCTCGGCGGCCAGCAGGTCGAGGACCTCGGTGCAGCCCGCCTCGCCGCCGGCCGCCAGGCCCCAGATCAGCGGGCGCCCGAGCAGCACCCCGGAGGCGCCGAGGGCCAGGGCGGTGAGCACGTCCGAGCCGCCGCGCACCCCGCTGTCCATCAGCACCTGGCAGTCCTCGCCGGCCAGCGCCTCGGCGACGGCCGGCAGGACCGTCAGGGAGGGCACGGCCCGGTCGAGCTGGCGGCCGCCGTGGTTGGAGACCACCACGGCCGCGGCGCCGATCCCGGCGGCCCGCCGCGCGTCGCCCGGGTCGAGCACGCCCTTGACCACCAGCGGCAGCGCGGTCTGCCCGCGCAGCCACTCGAGGTCGGCCCAGGTGACGCCGGGGGAGAGCAGTTCGGCGGTGTGCGCGGCGACCGCCGAGACGGCGGCGGTGGACTCGTGCGCCCGCCCGCCGGCGCCGCCCTCCAGCAGCGCCGCGCGGACGTCCCCGGGCAGCGCGAAGGCGTTCCTGGCGTCGCGCAGCCGGCGGCCCATGTACGGCACGTCGGCGGTGACCACCAGGGCCTCGCTGCCGGCGTGCTCGGCCGCCTTGACCAGGTCGAGCAGCCGGCCGCGGTCGCGCAGCCAGTACAGCTGGAACCAGAGCGTGGCACCGGTCCCGGCCAGCTCCTCGAAGCCGACGCTGCTGAGCGTGCCGACGGTGAACGGCACGCCCGCGGCGGCGCAGGCGCGGGCCGAGGCCAGCTCGCCCTCGGGGTGGAACAGCCGGTGGTAGGCGACGGGTGCCGCCGCCACCGGCAGGGCCGCCCGGCTGCGCACCAGGGTGGCGGCGGTGTCCCGGGTGCTGACGTCGGTCAGCACCCGGGGCACCAGGCCCACCCGGTCGAAGGCGGTCCGGTTGGCGGCGAGGGTCAGCTCGCGCTCGGCGCCGCCCTCCAGCCACTCCCAGACCTCGGGCGCGAGCACGGCCCGGGCCCGGTCGGCGTACTCCGCGACGGACAGCGCCGGGCGCCCGTCGGCCGGGTCGGCCGGGTCGGCCGGTGGAACGCTTCGGACGGACGCGCTCATCCGGCCACTTCGCTGGCGTTGCGCTGGAGCTCCACGGCCTCGTAGAGGGCGCGGATGTTGTTGCTGCCGAAGTTGCGGGCCCGGATGCGCTCGATCACCTCGAAGAAGAAGGTGTTCCGCGGGTGCTGGGAGCGGGTGAAGATCTGGAACAGCTGGCCGTCGTGGTCCTGGTCGACCAGCAGGTTCAGCTCGCGCAGCTGGTCGGTGGAGTGGCGCAGCGGGGTCAGCCGGCCGGGCAGCGCGTCGTAGTAGGTCTGCGGGGTGCGCAGGAACGGCACGCCGCGCTCGGCCATGGTGGAGACGGAGTGCACCGCGTCCTCGGAGGCGAAGGCGACGTGCTGCACCCCGGCGCCGCCGTGGCCGGCCAGGAAGGAGGCGATCTGGCCGCCCGCGTCCGCGGCGAGCGGCTCGATCAGGGTGAGGGTGACGCTGTGGTCGGCGCTCTGCACGACGGCCGAGTCCATGCCGAGCGTGCCGAACTCGACCCGCTCCTCGAAGATCGTCCGGAAGCCGAAGACCTCGCGGTAGCGGTGCTCGGTCGTGCGCAGCTCGCCGAACGGGACCAGGACCGCGAAGTGGTCGACGGAGCGCAGGCCGACCTCGCCCTCGCCGGTCAGCGGGAGCGGGTCCGGCAGGCCGGGGATGCGGCCGGCCGGGGCCTCGGGGCCGCGCTCGATCAGGGTGTGCACCACGTCGCCGAAGGCGTCGACCACGGCGGTGACGCAGCCGTCGGCGGCCAGCGGCGGGCGCAGCGCGGCGGCGCCGCGGTCGGTGAGGGTCCGGAACGCGTCGGCGGCGTCCGGCACCCGCAGGCCGAGGGCGGCCACGCCGTCGCCGTGCCGCTCCAGGTAGCCGGTGGCCGGGTGGCCGGCGGCCAGCGGCTGGGTGACCAGCAGCCGGATCGAGGCCTGGCCGAACAGGGCGGAAAGGCAGCGCTCGGCGGCCTCGCCGCGCTCGGTCGGCGGGACGAGCAGCTCGAAGCCGTACTCCTCGGTCAGCCGGGTGGTCTCGGTGCCCAGGTCGGCCACGTAGAACTCGACGTGGTCCAGCTCGACGGGGATCGGGGTGACGGTGGGAGAGGAACGGTCGGTCATCTGAGGAGCTCTCTCGTGAGGAGGAACGGGAGGTGCTGAGGGGTGATCAGGCGGCGGTCAGGTGGGCTGGAGGTCCTTGGCGTCCTGCGGCTCGGCCGGGCCGTCGCCCTCGCCCGCGGCCTGCGGCGCGGTCTCCGGGGGCTCCGTCGGGGCCTCCGGCTTGCCGATCAGGTGGGCGGCCGCGAGCAGCGCGCCGACCACCATCACGCCCAGCACCACCCGGAAGTCCAGGGCGGCCACCAGGCCGGAGCCGACGCCGACGGCCAGCGCCTGCGGGGCGGTGAGCGAGAGGTTGACGGCCGCCTGGGCGCGCCCCATCAGCTGCGGCGGGGTGGACGCCTGGGCGGCGGTGGCGAGCCCGACCAGGGCAGCCGGGATGCCCGCGCCCGCGATCACCAGGCCGGCCGACACCACGTACAGCGACGGCGCGAGCAGCAGGACGGTCCCGAGGCCGAACACCGCCGACCCGGCCATGACCGTCCGGCGCGGCCCGAGCCGCCCGATCAGCAGGCCGCCGACCACCGAGCCGGCCAGCGCGCCGACGGCCTCGGTGGTCTCCAGCACGCCGAGGAACTGCGGCGAGCGGTGCAGCCCGTGCTGGGTCAGCGCGAACAGCA
The DNA here is from genome assembly GCF_055633695.1 of Kitasatospora sp. NPDC114501. Classification (NCBI taxonomy): domain Bacteria; kingdom Bacillati; phylum Actinomycetota; class Actinomycetes; order Kitasatosporales; family Streptomycetaceae; genus Kitasatospora; species Kitasatospora sp. NPDC114501. Next base: position 56,105 of record NZ_JBVKDS010000011.1, read on the forward strand.
CCGGCTGGAGCAGGCTCAGGACGAAGCCGGAGGCGGCGGTGGCCACCACCAGCGGCCGCAGGCCGACCGAGGAGCGCAGGTGGACGAAGCCCGCCAGCACCTCGGTGCGCCACCGCAGGCCCGAGGGCTCCGGCTTGACCTCCGCCACCCGCAGGGTGAGGAAGCTCAGCGCCGCCAACAGCAGCACGGCGAGGTCGGCCACGGCCACCACGTGCCCGCCGAACCAGCCGTAGAGGCCCGAGCCGAGCAGCGGCGCCACCAGGGTGGTGCCGGCCCGGGCGCTCTGGGTCAACCCGGCCGCCGCGCCGAAGTCCTGACGCTCGGTCAGGATGCTGCGCAGCAGCGCGCTCTGCGCCGGGGCCAGGACGGCTCCGGCCAGACCGCAGACCGTGGCGGTGCAGTAGATGATCCAGACGGTGTCCCGGCCGTCGACCAGCAGCAGCGGCAGCAGCGACACCGCGACCGCCAGGTTGACCCCGACCAGCAGCGGCTTGCGGCGGACCCGGTCGGCGAGCAGGCCGCCCAGCGGCAGCAGCAGCAGTGGCGCGGAGAAGCAGAACAGCACCAGACCGGCGGCGGAGTTGCTGCCGGTCAGCACCTTGGCCCAGATGCCGAGGGCGATGGAGAGGGCGCTGTCACCGAGGACGGACAGGGTCTGCCCGGCGAGGTAGCGCCGGAACTCCGGGCGGGCCAACAGGGGGTGCATGGCGGTTCCTTCGCTGCGCCGACGGCGCTTCGGGGTGTGCGGGTGCATGCGGTTCGTGCGGTGGTGCAGGGGCCGGGGCGCCCGCGGGCGCCCCGGGTGCCCGGGGTGCGCCCTGACGCACGCGGGGTGCTCAGGGCGCCGGGCGGTCAGCGGGCGACGGGGTGGGCCGGGGCCAGCGGAGCGACGGCGGCGAAACCCTCGATCACCGCGTCGTTGGCGTCCTTCTCGCCGATGGCGACCCGGATGCCCTGGCCGGGGTAGTAGCGGACGGCCACGCCCAGGCGCTCCAGCTCCGCGCGCAGCGGGAGCTGGTCGCCGGGGGCGTCGACCCACAGGAAGTTGGTGACGCTGGGCGCCACCGTCCAGCCGAGCCGCAGCAGTTCGGCCTCGGTGCGGGCCCGCTCCGCGGCGATCTCCTCGATCCGCCGCGTCATCTCGTCCTCGGCGGCGATGGCGGCGAGCAGGCCCGCCTCCTGGAGCCGGTTCACCGCGTACGGCACCTGGTGGTCCCGCACCCGCTGCGCCAGGGACTCCTCCGCCAGCGCGTAGCCGATCCGCAGCGCGGCGATGCCGTGCGACTTGGAGAGGGTGCGCAGCACCACCAGGTTCGGCCACTCGGCGATCCGGGCCGGTACGTCCGGGGCCTGCCAGTCCCGGGCGAAGTCGACGTACGCCTCGTCGAGCAGGATCAGCGCGGTGGAGGGCACCCGGCGGAAGAACTCCGTCAGTTCGGCCCAGGAGTAGACCGTGCCGGTCGGGTTGTGCGGGTTGCACAGCACGACGATCCGGGTGCGCTCGTCCATCCGCCCGGCCATCGCCGCCAGGTCGTGCCGGGCGTCGGGGCCGAGCGGGACCGGCCGGGCCTCGGCCCGGGCGATCTCGCAGAACAGCGGGTACGCGTCGAAGCAGGGCGCCGAGTGCACCACGTTGTCGCCGGGCTCGACCACCGTGTGGAAGAGGTCCAGCGCCACGCCCGCCGAGCCGTGGCCGACCACGACCTGGCCCGCCGGGACGCCCTGCCAGTCGGCGACGATCCCGGCAATCCGCTCCGGACGGAAGTCCGGGTAGCGGTGCAGGTCGGCACCGGCCTCGGCCAGCGCGGCCAGCACCGACGGCAGCGGCGGGTACGGGTGCTCGTTCTGCGCCAGCAGGTATCTGGCGCTCGACGGGGCGGCCATCAGTCGGCCTGGAGGACGTAGAGCCAGGAGTGCGGGGTGGCCAGCGCCTCGACGCGGTCGATCCGCAGGCCGGCGTCGGTGAAGAGCTCCTCGTAGGTGGCCTTGGTGTGCAGCGGGACGCCCATCATCGCGTGCGCCAGCTCGAAGCCCACCGAGAAGACCGGCTGGGCGCCGTCGGAGGTGCCCGGGTCGCGCAGCATGGTGTCGCCGAGGACGAAGGTGCGGGCCTTCGGGAAGGCCTCCCGCATCCGGGTGAAGATCGAGGAGCGGGTGGCCGGGTCGGCCAGCAGGTCGTGCAGCAGGAAGAAGCTCATCACGGTGTCGACCTCGGCCACCTCGGCGGCCTCGGCGTCGTTGTCGATCTGGGTGCCGAGCAGGCCCAGCACGTCCGCGCGGACGGCGGTGACCCGGTCCTGCATGCCGGCCTCGACGATGTCGCGGCGGGCGATGTCGGTGGCCGGGCGGCTGATGTCGATGCCCAGGCCGCGGGTGCCCTCGCGCTGCGAGACCACCCGGCGCACCCGGGCGGAGGTGCCGGAGCCCAGGTCGGCGATGGTGCGGAAGTCGATGCCGTTGAGCACGTCGGTCAGCTGGGCGGCGAACAGCGACTGGTCGCACTGGGCGGAGCCGAGGGCGACCATCGCCTCGTCGCGGAAGACGTCCTTGTCGTACTGGTGGGTGCCGGCGCTCAGGTGGCCGGCGCGGCCGAACACGTCGTGGTAGCCGCCGACGGCCCAGGTGAAGTAGCCGCGCGCGGCGGCGATCTCCAGGCCCGCCTCGGTGGGCAGGTAGGCGTCGCCGTCGGCCTTGAGGTAGCCGTAGTCGGAGGCGGCGCGCAGCACGGCCTCGGTCCGGGCGGTGTCGCCGGCCTGGGCGGTGGCCTCGGCGGCCGAGAGCGGCTCGCCGCGCCCGATCCGCTCCAGCAGGCCGATCCGGTCCAGGGCGAAGATCACGTTGGCGGCGATGAAGCCGTTGTAGGCGTCGGTCGAGGTGAGCGGCGACGGGGTGATGCCACGCCAGGTGTCGGGGATGGCCGCAGTCGTCATGGTGTGTCCGTTTCTCCGTAAGCGGACCGGGTGCGGTCCGCGTGGTGTGCGCAGGTCGGTCGCCTGCGGTCGGTAGGGGTGCTGAGTCGGTGGGTCGGTGGTGCGGGCGGGTCAGGGAGTCAGGTGGGCGGCGAGCACCGGGCCGATGACGGCGAGCGCCTCGGAGCTCGTCATCGCGCCGTGGGTGCTCGGCACCTCGTGGACGTCGAGCCGGCCGCCCAGGTACGGGAGCCAGCTCTCCGGGTCGGGGGCGTCGGCCGGCCGGTCCTTGGCGGCGGTGAAGAACACCGCGTCGCCGTCGTAGCCGGGCAGCGGGAGCGTGTGGGACAGCTCGGCGTTGGCCTGGAAGACCGAGACCACCCGGGCCACCCCGGCGCCGCTGAGGCCGGCGAGCGGCCCCTCGTCGCCCTGGACGAGCGCGGCGTAGCCGTCCTCGTCGGCGGGCCAGGCGGTGACCTCCCCGGCCGGGTGGCCGAGCGAGTCGAGGATCACCGCGAGCTGCGCCGGGTCGTCCCGCCACTGCTCGGGCCCCGGCTCGCCGGTGCCCGGGTAGGCGTCCAGCAGGGCCAGCAGCCGGACCTCCTCGCCCTGCCCGCGCAGCAGCGCGGCGATCGCGTGGGCGACGGCCCCGCCGAAGGACCAGCCGAGCAGGGCGTACGGCCCCTCGGGGCGGACGGCGCGGATCTGCGCGAGGTAGGTCCGGGCCAGCTCCTCGACCGAGGCCGGGTGCGCGGCCGGGTCGGCCAGGCCGGGGGCCTGGAGGCCGTAGATCGGCTGCTCGGCGTCGGTGTGCCGGAGCAGGCCGGTGTAGACCCAGCTGATGCCGGCGGCCGGGTGGACGCAGAACAGCGGCGGGCGTGAGCCGCGGGTGCGGATCGGCAGCAGGACGGGGAAGGTCTCCGCGGCCGGGCCCTGGGCGAGCCGCTCGGCCAGCCGGGCGACGGTCGGCGCCTCGAACAGCGTGCGGACGCCGACCGCGTCGTCCTCGCCGACCAGTTCGCGCAGGCCCGCGACCAGTCGGCTGGCCAGCAGGGAGTGCCCGCCGAGCTCGAAGAAGTTGTCGTCCACGCCGACCTTCTCCAGCCCGAGCAGGTCGGCGAACAGGCCGCAGAGCAGCTCCTCCTGGGGCGTCGAGGGCGCCCGCCCGGAGCCGAGCCAGGTGGTGTCGGGGGCCGGCAGCGCCTTGCGGTCGACCTTGCCGTTGGCGGTCAGCGGCAGGGCGTTCAGGGCGACGATCGCCGAGGGCACCATGTAGTCCGGCAGGGACGCGCCGACGTGGGCCCGCAGCGCGGCCTGGTCGACCGCCTGCCCGGGGTGGGCGACGGCGTAGCCGACCAGCCGGCGGTCGCCCGGGCGGTCCTCCCGGACCAGCACGAACGCCTGGGCCAGGGAGGGGTGCCGGGCGAGCACGGCCTCGATCTCGCCGGGCTCGATCCGGAAGCCGCGGATCTTGACCTGGTGGTCGGAGCGGCCCAGGTACTCCAGGGTGCCGTCGGCCTGGCGGCGGACCAGGTCGCCGGAGCGGTACATCCGGCTGCCGGGCACGCCGTACGGGTCGGCGACGAAGCGCTCGGCGCTCTGGCCGGGCCGGTTGAGGTAGCCGCGGGCCAGGCCGGCGCCCGCGATGTACAGCTCGCCCTCGACCCCGGCCGGGACCGGCTGGAGCGCGGCGTCCAGGACGTAGAGCCGGGTGTCCAGCACGGGCCGGCCCATCGGCGGGGCGATCCGGCCGCTGAGCGGGCTGCTCATGCTGGCGCAGACGGTGGACTCGGTCGGGCCGTAGGCGTTGACCATCCGCAGCCGGGCCGACCAGTGCTCGACCAGGTCGGGCGGGCAGGCCTCGCCGGCGACCACCAGGGTGCCGCCCTCCGGCAGCGCGTCCGGGGCCAGGACGGCCAGCGCGGTCGGCGGCAGGGTCAGGTGGGTGACGCCCTGCTCGGCGATCAGCGCGGTCAGCGAGGGGCCGGGCAGCAGGTCGTCGGCGTCGCCGAGGACGGCCCGGGCGCCGGTGAGCAGCGCCATGCCCAGCTCCCAGACGGCCGCGTCGAAGGACGGTGAGGCGAACAGCAGCACCCGGCTGTCCGGGGTGACCGCCAGGCCCCGGCGCTGGCTCTCCACCATGGCGGCGAGGCCGGTGTGGGTGACCACCACGCCCTTGGGGCGGCCGGTGGAGCCCGAGGTGTAGATGACGTACGCGGCCGAGTGCGGGGTGATCGCGACGCCGGTGAGGTCGTGCGCAGGGTGGCCGGAGGCGTCCAGGTCCTCGATCAGCAGCCGCGGGACGGTGCTGTCCGCGAGCAGGTCGTCGACCAGCGCCTTGCTGGTGAGGACCAGCGCGGGCCGGGCGTCGTCCAGCATGTAGGCGATCCGGTCGGCCGGGTAGCGCGGGTCCAGCGGCTGGAAGACCGCGCCGGCCTTGAGCACGGCGAGCTGGGCGACGATCAGCTCGATCGAGCGCTCCAGGGCGATCGCGACGAACCGCTCGGGGGCAGCGCCGTGCTCGATCAGCAGCCGGGCGAAGCGGTTGGCGCGCTCGTTCAGCTCGCCGTAGGTGACCTGCTCGGTGCCGAAGGAGAGCGCCACGGCGTCCGGGCGGGCGGCGGCCTGCGCCTCGAACAGTGCCGGGAAGGTGCCGAGCGGGAGGTCCTCCAGGGTGTCGTTCCAGCCGGTGAGCAGCTGCTCGCGCTCCTGCGGAGCCAGCACCTCGACCCGGCCCACCCGCTGGTCCGGGTCGGCCAGCACCGCGCGCAGGGCGCGCTCGAAGCGGGCGGCGGTGGCCTCGGCGGTGGCCCGGTCGAACAGGTCGACGGCGTACTCCACGGTCAGGCCCAGCCCGGCGGGCGCGCCGGCCGCGTCGAAGCTCTCGCTGAAGGCGAAGGTCAGGTCGAACTTGGCGAGGTCCGAGTCCAGTTGCTCGACCCGGCCGGGCAGGCCGCCGAGGCTGATCCCCTCGGCGTCGCCGCCGGAGGTCAGCATCACCTGGCAGAGCGGGTGGCGGGCGGTGGAGCGCACCGGGTTGAGCAGCTCGACCAGCCGCTCGAAGGGCACGTCCTGGTGCTCGAAGGCGTCCAGGGTGTTGACCCGGACCCGCTCCACCAGCTCCCGGAAGGTCGGGTCGCCGGAGGTGTCGGTGCGCAGCACCAGGGTGTTGACGAAGAAGCCGACCAGGTCCTCCAGCGCCTCGTCGGTGCGGCCGGCCACCACGGTGCCGATCGGCAGGTCGGTGCCCGCGCCGATCCGGCCCAGCGTGGTGGCCAGCGCGGCCTGCATCACCATGAACACGCTGGCCCGGCTCCGCTGCGCCAACTCGACCAGGGAGGCGTGCAGTCCGGCGTCCATCCGGAGCTCGACGGCGGCGCCGCGGCGGCTCGGGGCAGCCGGGCGGCGGCGGTCGAAGGGGAGCGTCAGCTCCTCCGGGAGGTCGGCCAGGGCCTGCTGCCAGTAGGCGAGCTGGTCGGTCAGCAGGGCGCTGGGCCGCTCGTCGGTGCCGAGCAGCTCGTGCTGCCAGAGGGTGTAGTCGGCGTACTGCACCGGCAGCGGCCGCCAGTCGGGGGCGGTGCCGGCGATCCGGGCCCGGTACGCCTCGGCGAGGTCGCGCAGCAGCGGGACCACGGACCAGCCGTCGGTGGCGATGTGGTGCATCAGCACCAGCAGGACGTGCTCGTCGCCCGGCAGCGAGAGCAGGGTGGCGCGCACCGGCAGGTCGCGGGCGAGGTCGAAGACCTGCGAGCCGGCCTCGGCGAGCGCCGCCGCGAGCTCCTCCTCGGTGGCCACCGGCACGGTGCGCAGCGGCAGTCCGGGGTTCTCCAGGAGCAGCTGGTGGGGCTGTCCGTCGGTGGTCGGGTAGACGGTGCGCAGCACCTCGTGGCGGTCGAGCACGTCGGTCAGGGCCGCCTGGAGGGCGGTGGTGTCGATGCGGCCGGTCAGCCGGACCGCGCACGGGGTGTTGTAGAGCGCGGTCGGGCCCTCGAACTGGTCGATGAACCAGAGGCGTTGCTGCGCGGGGGAGAGCGGGACGCGCTCGGGCCGCTCGACCGGCCGCAGCGCCGGACGGGCGGCGCCCGGGGTGGGCAGGGCGGCGGCCAGGGCGGCCACGCTGGGGGCGTCGAACAGTGTCCGGACGGGCAGTTCGGTGCCGAGCGCGGTGCGGATGCGGCTGACCAGCTTGGTGGCGAGCAGCGAGTGGCCGCCCAGGTCGAAGAAGCTGTCGTCGATCCCGATCCGCTCCAACCCGAGGACGTCGGTGAAGAGTTCGCAGAGCGCGCGCTCGGTGTCGGTGCGCGGGGCGCGGCCTTCGGCGGCGCCGGTGTAGTCGGGGGCGGGCAGGGCGCGGCGGTCGACCTTGCCGTTGGCGGTCACCGGGAGGGCGTCGAGGACGACCACCGCGGCGGGCAGCATGTAGCTGGGCAGGCTGTCGGCGACGGCGGCGCGCAGCTCGGCGGGAGCTCCCTCGCCGGTGGCGTAGACCACCAGGCGCTTGTCGCCGGGCTGGTCCTCGCGGACCACGGCGAAGGCCTGGCCGACGGTCGGCAGGGCGGTGAACGCGGCCTCCACCTCGCCGAGTTCGATCCGGAAGCCGCGGATCTTCACCTGGTCGTCGGCCCGGCCGAGGAACTCCAGCACGCCGTCGGCGGTCCACCGGACCAGGTCGCCGGTGCGGTACATCCGGCTGCCGGGCTCGCCGAACGGGCAGGCCGTGAAGCGCTCGGAGGTCAGGCCGGGGCGGCCGACGTAGCCGCGGGCCAGGCCGGCCCCGGCGATGTACAGCTCGCCGGCCACGCCGACCGGCACCGGGCGCAGCGCGGTGTCCAGCACGTACGGCCGGGTGTTGGCCAGCGGCCGGCCGATCGGCACCACGGCGGGGACGGGCTCGCCCGGCTCCATGGTGAAGGTGGTCTTGATGGCGGTGGTCTCGGTGGGCGCGTACACCGCGACCACGGAGGTGTCCGGGCAGGCCCGGTGGATCCGGCGGACGGACTCCGGCGGGACGACGTCGCCGCCGGTCCACACCTGCCGCACGTGCCGGAAGGCGGCCGGGTTCTCGTCGGCCATCAGCCGCAGCAGTCCGGACGGGGCCTGGACCAGGGTCACCCGGTGGGTGGTGACGGTCTCGGCGAGGCGGCGGATGTCCAGCTCGCCGGGCTCGGCGAGCACGATCGCCCCGCCGGTGACCAGCGGCGCCCAGATCTCGGTGGTGGAGGCGTCGAAGGCGGTGGGCGAGTGCAGCAGCACCCGCTCGTGGTGGCCGGCCCGGAACTGCGGGTTGGCCAGCAGGTCCACCACGTTGCGGTGGGTGACGGCGACGCCCTTGGGCACCCCGGTCGAGCCCGAGGTGTACATCACGTAGACCAGCTGGCCGGGCAGGACCGGCACGGCCGGGTTGCCCGCCGCGGGGGCCCCGGCGAGCAGCGCGTCGGTGATCTCCAGGGTGGCGAAGCCCTCGGTGGCGAGTACCGGGTGGCGCTGGTGGGCCGGGTCGACCAGCAGCAGGCCGGTACGGGTGTCGGCGAGGATGTGCTGGAGCCGGTCCAGCGGGTAGCGGTCGTCCAGCGGGACGTAGGTGCCGCCCGCCTTGGCGATCGCGAGGACGGCGGTGAGCAGCCCGGCGGAGCGCTCCATCAGCACCGCGACCGGCTGTTCGGCGGTCACGCCGCGCTCCAGCAGCAGGGCGGCGAGCCGGTTGGCGCGGTCGTTCAGCTCGGCGTAGTCGAGCCGTTCGGTGTCGGAGACCAGGGCGAGGGCGTCGGGGGTGGCGGCGGCCTGGGCCTCGAACAGCCGGGGCAGGCTCTGCTCGGCGACCGGCGCGGTCGGCCCGTTCCAGCCGGTGAGCAGCTGCTCGCGCTCGGCCGGGTCGAGGATCTCGATGCCGCCGATCGGCGCGTCCGGGGCGGCCACGGCGGCGCGCAGCACCCGCACCAGCCGCTCGGCGACGGAGACGGCGGTGGTGTGGTCGAAGAGGTCGGCCGCGTAGTCCACGGCGGCGCGCACGCCCAGGCAGGTGCCGTCGGCCGCGAGCCGCTCGACGAAGTTGAAGTTGAGGTCGAACTGGGCCTGCGCCTCGCCGACCTCGACCGGGGTGCCCACCGCCGTGCCGAAGGCGAGGTCGCCGGCCCGCTCCGCGTTCAGGGTGACGACGGTCTGGAAGAGCGGGTGCCGGGCCGGGGTGCGGGTCGGGTTGAGGTGTTCGACCAGGCGCTCGAAGGGGATGTCCTGGTGGTCGTAGGCGTCCAGGTCGGTGCGGCGGACCCGGTCGAGCAGCTCGTGGAAGGTCGGGTCGCCGGAGGTGTCGGTGCGCAGCAGCAGGGTGTTGACGAAGAAGCCGACCAGGTCGTCCAGGGCCTCGTCGGTGCGGCCGGCCACCGGGGTGCCGAGCGGCAGGTCGGTGCCGGCGCCGAGGCGGGTGTAGAGGACGGCGACCGCGGCCTGGAGCGCCATGAACAGGCTGGCGTGTCTACTGGAGGCCAACTCGGTCAGCGCGGCGTGCAGTTCGGCGTCGAGATCGAACTCGGCGGCGCCGCCGCGGCGGCTCGGCAGGGCCGGGCGCGGCCGGTCGTAGGGGAGCGCCAGCTCCTCCGGCAGGCCGGACAACTCCTTCTGCCAGTAAGCGAGTTGAATCGAGACGACGCTCTCCGGGTCGTCCTCCTCGCCGAGCAGCTCGCGCTGCCAGAGGGTGTAGTCGGCGTACTGCACCGGCAGCGGCTCCCACTGCGGCCCGGTGCCGGCGATCCGCGCCCGGTAGGCCTCGGCGAGGTCGCGGAAGAGCGGGGCGACCGACCAGCCGTCGCTGGCGATGTGGTGGGTGAGCAGCAGCAGGACGTGCTCGTCCGGCGTGGGCAGGGCGTACAGCCAGGCCCGGACGGGCAGGTCGGCGGCGAGGTCGAAGACCTGGCCGGCGGCCTCGCGCATCAGCTCGGGCAGCTCGGCCTCGTCGGCCACCGGCACCCGGTGCAGCGGTGGGCGGCCCTCGGCGAGGATGTGCTGGTGGGGCTGGCCGTCGGTGGTGGGGAACACGGTGCGCAGCACCTCGTGCCGGTCCACCACGTCCCCGAGCGCGTCCTCGAGGGCGGCGGCGTCGAGCCCGCCGGTCAGCCGGAGGGCGAACGGAGTGTTGTAGAGGGCGCTCGGGCCCTCGAACTGTTCGATGAACCAGAGCCGCTGCTGGGCGAACGACAACGGGATCAAGGTCTGCCTCCGACTGGCGGTGTACGGCTGCTGGGGCTGGTGGGGCGGTGCTGTCCGATGGGGCAGGGTGGCCGTGCGGTGGGCTGGTCGTGCGGCGGGGGCGGGCCGCCACCGGTGGGCGGCCCGCGTCCCGCCTGCGGTCAGTCCTGGCCGGGGCGGCGCATCCGGCGCAGGGCCGGGCGGGCCTTCTTCGGCGCGGGCGCCTCCTCGCCCCCGGGCAGGACGGCGGCGAGGGCGGCGACCGTGGGCGCGTCGAACAGGGTGCGGATCGGCAGCTCCGCGCCGAGGGTGGCGCGGATGCGGCTGACCAGCCGGGTGGCGAGCAGGGAGTGGCCGCCGAGGTCGAAGAACCGGTCGTCGATGCTGACCGTCGGCACGCCCAGCACCTCGGCGAACAGGGCGCACAGCTCCCGCTCGCGCTCGGTGCGCGGGGCGCGGCCCTCGGCCGCCCCGGCGTACTCGGGCGCGGGCAGGGCCCGGCGGTCGACCTTGCCGTTGGCGGTGACCGGCAGGCTGTCCAGGACGACCACGGCGGCCGGGAGCATGTAGCCGGCCAGGCGGTCCGCGACGAAGGCGCGCAGTTCGCCGTCGGTGGCCTTGCCGGTGGCGTACACCACCAGGCGCTTGTCGCCCGGCTGGTCCTCGCGGACCACCGCGAGCGCCTGGCCGACGCCCTCGTGGGCGGTGAACGCGGCCTCCACCTCGCCGAGTTCGATCCGGAAGCCGCGGATCTTCACCTGGTCGTCGGCCCGGCCGAGGAACTCCAGCACGCCGTCCGCCGTCCAGCGGGCGAGGTCGCCGGTGCGGTACATCCGGCTGCCCGGCCTGTCGAAGGGACAGGCGACGAAGCGCTCGGCGCTGAGCGCCGGACGGCCGACGTAACCGCGGGCCAGGCCGGCCCCGGCGATGTACAGCTCGCCCGCCACCCCGGCCGGCACCGGCTGGAGGCCGGCGTCCAGCACGTACAGCCGGGTGTTGGCCAGCGGGCGCCCGATCGGCACCGTGCTCGGCACCGCCGCGGCGTCGGGCATCGGGTACTGGGTGGCGCACAGGGTGGTCTCGGTGGGCCCGTAGAGCGCCCGCACCGCGATGCCCGGGACGGCCTCCAGCACCCGGCGCACGGCCGGGGCGGAGACCACGTCGCCGCCGGTCAGCACCTCGCACACACCGGCGAAGATGCCCGGATCCTCCTCCGCGATGACCCGGAACAGGCCGGCGGTGACGTGCACGTGGGTGAGCGCGTGGACCCGGACCAGCTGCCGGATGGCGGCCGCGTCCAGGTCGCCCTGCGGCGCGACGACCACCTGGCCGCCGGAGAGCAGCGGCACCCAGATCTCGTACGTCGAGGCGTCGAAGGCGTGCGGCGCGTGGAACAGCACCCGCAGGCCCTCGTCGTGCCGCCAGCACGGGTCGGTGGCGAGCTGCACCACGTCCCGGTGGCTGATCGCGATGCCCTTGGGCTCCCCGGTGGAGCCGGAGGTGAACATCACGTACGCGAGCTGCTCCGGGTGGGGTGCGGCCGGGTGGGCGCGCCGCTCGCGCGGACCGTCGAACCAGCCCGGGGTGAGCGGCAGGACGGGGCAGGGGGCGTCGGCGGCCAGCGGGTGGTCGCGGTGCGCCGGGTCCACCAGGACGAGCGCCGCGGCCGTCTCGGCGGTGATCCGGCGCAGCCGCTCGGCCGGGTGGCGGTCGTCCAGCGGGACGTAGCTGCCGCCCGCCTTGGCCACCGCGAGGATCGCCGTCAGCAGGTCGGCGGAGCGGTCCATCAGCAGGACCACCGGAGTCTCGGCGCCGACCCCGGCGCCGGCCAGGTGCGCCGCCAGGTGCTCGGCCCGGGACTCCAGTTCGGCGTAGCTGAGGGTGCCGTCCTCGGCGACCACGGCCGGCGCGTCGGGGGTGGCGGCGGCCCGCGCCTCGAACAGCTCCGGCAGCGTCGCGTCCGGGAAGGGCGCGGCGGTGTCGTTCCAGCCGGTGAGCAGCTGCTCGCGCTCGGCCGGGTCGAGGATCTCGATGCCGCCGATCGGCGCGTCCGGGGCGGCGACGGCGGCGCGCAGCACCCGCAGCAGCCGCTCGCCGACGGCGGTCACGGTGGCGTGGTCGAAGAGGTCGACCGCGTACTCGACCGCCACCCTCAGGCCCGCCTGCGGGCCCTGCTCGGTGAAGCGGAAGGACAGGTCGAACTTGGCCACGTCCAGCTCGAAGGGGTGCTCCGCGCAGCCCAGGCCGCCGAAGGAGTCCGGCACCGCGACCCGGCTCTCCAGCGCCACCAGGGTCTGGAAGAGCGGGTGGCGGGCCGGGGTGCGGGTCGGGTTGAGCTGCTCGACCAGGCGCTCGAAGGGGATGTCCTGGTGGTCGTAGGCGTCGAGGGCGGTGCGGCGGACCCGGTCCAGCAGCTCCCGGAAGGTCGGGTCGCCGCTGGTGTCGGTGCGCAGCAGCAGGGTGTTGACGAAGAAGCCGACCAGGTCGTCCAGGGCCTCGTCGGTGCGGCCGGCCACGGGCGTGCCGAGCGGCAGGTCGGTGCCGGCGCCGAGGCGGGTGTAGAGGGCGGCGACCGCGGCCTGGAGCGCCATGAACAGGCTGGCGTTCTGCGCTGCCGCCAACTCGACGATCGCGCTGTGCAGTTCGGCGTCGACGGCGACCTCCACCAGGCCGCCCCGGTGTCCCGGCACGGCCGGGCGGGGACGGTCGTAGGGGAGCGCCAGCTCCTCCGGGGCGTCGGCCAGGGCCTGCTGCCAGTAGGCGAGTTGGTCGTTCAGCAGGGCGCTGGGCTGCTCCTCGGTGCCGAGCAGCTCGCGCTGCCAGAGGGTGTAGTCGGCGTACTGCACCGGCAGCGGCGCGCGGTCCGGCGCGGTGCCGGTGCGGCGGGCCCCGTAGGCCTCGGCGAGGTCGCGGAAGAGCGGGGCGACCGACCAGCCGTCGCTGGCGATGTGGTGCATCAGCATCAGCAGGACGTGCTCGTCGTGCGGCAGCGACAGCAGGGTGGCGCGCACCGGCAGGTCGTGGGCGAGGTCGAAGACCTCCTCGCCGGCCGTGACCAGCGCGGTCCGCAGCTCCGCCTCGTCCGCCACCCGCACCTGGCGCAGGGACAACTCATCGGCGTCGCTAATGAGTTGGTGGGGGCGGCCGTCGACGGTCGGGAAGACGGTGCGCAGCACCTCGTGCCGCCGCACCACGTCCCGGACCGCCTCCTCCAGGGCGGGGACGTCGACGGTGCCGGTGAGCCGGACCGCGACGGGCGTGTTGTAGAGCGCGCTGGGGCCCTCGAACTGCTCGATGAACCACAGACGTTGCTGGGCCGAGGAGAGTGGCACGCGCTCCGGCCGCTCGGCCGGCCGCAGGGCCGGACGGGCCGCCGCGGAGTCGGGCAGCGCGGCCGACAGCAGGGCCACCGTCGGGTTGTCGAAGAGGGTGCGGATCGGCAGCTCGGCGCCGAGGCCGGCCCGGATGCGGCTGACCAGCTTGGTGGCGAGCAGCGAGTGGCCGCCGCGGTCGAAGAAGTTGTCGTCGATGCTGATCCGGGTGAGCCCCAGGACCTCGGCGAACAGCCCGCACAGGGCCTGCTCGGTGGCGTTGCGCGGTTCGCGGCCGCCGTCGGCGCCGTTGTAGTCGGGCGCGGGCAGGGCCTTGCGGTCCACCTTGCCGTTGGGGTTCACCGGCAGCTCGTCGAGGACGACGATCGCGGCCGGCAGCATGTAGCCGGGCAGCCGCTCGGTGACGAAGTCGCGCAGCTCGTCGGAGCGCACCTCGCCGGTGACGTACGCGACCAGGCGCTTGTCGCCCGGCTGGTCCTGGCGGACCGCCACGCAGACCTGGCCGACCGCCGGGTGGGCGGTGAACGCCGCCTCCACCTCGCCGAGTTCGATCCGGAAGCCGCGCAGCTTCACCTGGTCGTCCGCTCGACCGACGAACTCCAGTTCACCCGTGGGCGTCCAGCGCACCACGTCGCCGGTGCGGTACATCCGCCCGCCGGGCTCGCCGAACGGGCAGGCCACGAAGCGCTCGGAGGTCAGGCCGGGGCGGCGGACGTAGCCGCGGGCCAGGCCGGAGCCGCCGATGTACAGCTCGCCGGCCACGCCGACCGGCACCGGGCGCAGCCCGGCGTCCAGCACGTACAGCCGGTTGTTGGGCAGCGGCCGGCCGATCGGCACGATGTTCGGCACCTCGGCGGCCGAGGTCATCGGGAAGTGCGTGGCGAAGGTGGTCGTCTCGGTCGGCCCGTAGACGTTGACCAGCCGCAGCCCGGGGCAGGTGTCCAGCACCCGCCGCATGGCGACCGGCGAGGCGATGTCGCCGCCCGTCCACACCTCGTGCAGCCCGGTGAAGGTCTCCGGGGCCTCGGCGGCCAGCACGTTGAAGAGGCCGACGCTGATCCAGGCCGAGGTGGTCCGCTCGTGGCCGATCACCGCCGCCAGTTCGGCGATGCCCAGCCGGCCGGGCGGGGCGATCACCAGCTGGCCGCCGGAGAGCAGCGGGGTCCAGATCTCGTAGGTGGAGGCGTCGAAGGCGGAGGGGGCGTGCACCGGGAGCCGTTCGTGGCCGCCGCCGGTGAACTGCCCGCCGAGCGCGAGGTCCACCACCGCGCGGTGGGTGATGGCGATGCCCTTGGGCACACCGGTCGAGCCGGAGGTGTGCATCACGTACACCAACTGGTCGGCCCGCTGTGGCAGTCCGAGGTTCTCCGGGTGCTCCTCGGCGTGCGGGTCGAGCACCGTCAGCCCGGTCAGCGCGGGGTGGTCGCGGTGCGCGGCGTCGGCCAGCACCAGATCGGCGCCGGCGTCGGCGAGGACGGTCCGCAGCCGGTCCGTCGGCTGGGCGTCGTCCAGCGGCACGTACAGGCCGCCGGCCTTGAGCACGGCCAGGATCGCCACGATCTGGGCGGCCGAGCGGTCGATCATCAGGGCGACCGGCGTCTCCCGGACGACCCCGGCCTCCACCAACCGCAGCGCCAGGCCGTTGGCCCGGGCGTTGAGCTGGGCGTAGGTGAGTTCGGCGTCCTCGGCGGTGAGGGCGATCGCGTCCGGGGCGGCGGCGGCCCGGGCCTCGAACAGCTCGGGCAGCGAGCCCTCCGGCAGCGGGGTGCTGGTGCCGCTCCACCCGGTGACCAGATCGGTGCGCTCGGCCTCGGTCAGCACCTCGACGGTGCCGACGAGTTCGGCCGGGTCGGCGACGATCCGGTCGAGCAGGGCGAGGAAGCGGTCCAGGAAGGCGCGGGCCTCCTCGGAGCTGAAGGCGTCCGGCTGGTGGTCCAGGCGCAGCTGGAGGCCGTCGCCGGGGGTGAGGGCGAGCACCAGCGGGTAGTGGGCGCTGTCGACGTCCTCGACCAGGGTGACCCGGGTCGCGCCGCTCGGGTCGGCGTCGTCCAGGGCGGACGGGTCCGGGTAGTTGCCGTACACCGTGACGGTGTCGAACAGGCTGCCCATTCCGGCGAGTTGCTGGATCTCGGTGAGGCTGAGGTGCTGGTGGTCCAGCAGCGCGGACTGCTCGTGCTGGAGGCGCAGCAGCAGCTGGCCCCAGCTCTCCGCCTGGTCCAGGCGCACCCGTACCGGCACGGTGTTGATGAGCAGGCCCATCATCCGCTCCACGCCGGGCAGGTCATGCGGCCGGCCGGAGACGGTGGTGCCGAACAGCACGTCCTCGCGCCCGGTGAGCCGGGCCAGCAGCACGCCCCAGGCCGCCTGGACCAGGGTGTTGAGCGTGACGCCGTAGCGGCGGGCGGTGCGGGACAGCGCCTCGGTGGTCTCCGGGCTGAGCCCGGTGTGCAGGCGCAGCGGCAGCTGCGGGGTGGCGGCGGAGCGGCCGGGGGCGAGCAGGGTGGGCTCGTCGGCGCCGGCCAGGGCCTGGGCCCAGGCGGCGCGGGCGGCCGCGCCGTCGCGCCGGGTGATCCAGCGCAGGTACTCGCGGTACGGGGCCGCCGGGGCCAGCGACCGCTCGAAGTACAGGCCCCACAGCTCCTCGGCGAACAGCGGGGTGGACCAGCCGTCCAGCAGGATGTGGTGCGCGGAGGCGATCAGCTGGTGGCGCTCGGGGGCGAGTCTGAGCAGGGTGTAGCGCAGCAGCGGCGGGCGGTCGAGGTCGAAGCGGCGGCCGTACTCGGCGGCGGCGATCCGGGCGGCCTCGGCCCGCGGGTCGGCGTGGGCGCTCAGGTCGACGACGGTGAAGGGCAGTTCGACGCCGTCCGGGACGACCTGCACGGGCGGGCCGTCGTGCCGCTGGTGGAACGCGGCCCGGAGGTTCGGCTGGCGGGTCAGCAGCGCCTCGGCGGCGGTGCGCAGCCGCTCGGCGTCCACCGGGCCGGTGAGGTCGAAGGTCACGACCGAGGTGTAGACGTCCGCGCCGTCGGCGTCGTACGCCGAGTGGAAGGCCATGCCCTGCTGGAGCGGCGAGGTGGGCCAGACGTCCGCCAGGCGGGCGGGGGCGTGGTGGGCGGTGAGCCCGTCCAGCTCGTCCTGGGTGAGGGCGACCAGCGGGAAGTCGGACGGCGTGTGGCCGCCGGCGTCCGGCCGCTCGGCGTGCTCGGCGAGCGCGCCCAGCGCGGCGAACCAGGCCTCGGCGAAGGCGCGCACCCGCTCCTCGGAGAGCAGTCCGGTGGCGTAGGACCACTGGGCGACCAGCAGCGGACCCTGCGGGGTGTCCACGGTGGTGGCGTCCAGACCGAGCACCCGGCCGAGCGCGAGGCCGGTCGCGGCGCCCTCGCTCATCGCCTCGGTGCCGGCCAGCACGTCCTCGGCGGTGACGCCCTCGGGCGCGAAGCGGCCCAGGTAGTTGAACTCGATCTGCGGGTCGGCGCAGCCTTCGAGGACGGCGGCGGTGGCCGGGTTGAGGTGGCGCAGCAGGCCGAAGCCGATGCCGTTGTCCGGGACGGCGCGAAGCTGCTCCTTCACCCGGCCGAGGGCTCGGCCGAGCTCGGGGCCGGCCGCGGTGACCTCGGACCAGTCCAGCTCCCCGGGCGCGAGCCGGACGGGGTAGACGGAGGTGAACCAGCCGGCGGTGCGGTGCAGGTCGACGCCGTCGACGACCTCCTCGCGGCCGTGGCCCTCCACGGTGACCAGCACGGCACCGTCCGGCCCGGTGGTCTCCCGGCCGCGCCAGTGGCCGAGGGCCAGCGCGAGAGCGGTCAGCAGCACGTCGTTGACCTGGGCGTGGTAGGCGGTGGTGACCTTGGTGAGCAGCGCCTGGGTGGTCTCGGCGGGCAGCACCAGCCGCAGCAGGCCCTCGGTGGCGTAGGTGTCCTGCGCCGGGTCCAGCGGACGGTCGCCGAGCAGCGGGTCCGGGGTGGCCAACGCCTCCTGCCAGAACGGGAGTTCGGCGGCCCGGCGGTCGGTCCGGGCCTCGGCGGTGAGCCGCTGGGCCCAGCGGCGGAAGGAGGTGGGCACCGGCGCGAGCTCGACGGCGCGGTCCTCGCGGAGCGCGGCGAGCGCGCCGAGCAGGTCCTCCTCGACGATGCGCCAGGTGACGCCGTCCACCACCAGGTGGTGGATCACCAGCAGCAGCTGCGAGGGCTGCTGCGGGCCGGCGTCGAAGCGCACGGCCTGGACCATCCGGCCGTCCTCGGGGGACAGCCGGCCGCGGGCGGCCGCGGTCTCGGCGCGCACCGCCTCCGCGGTGGCCGGGCCCTCGACCCGGCGCAGTACGCCGTCGGCGGGGACGGTGCCGGGCTCGGGCACGTGCAGCGTCCAGGGGCGCTCGGCGAGCGGGGAGGTGCGGGCGCGGAACAGGTCGTGGTGGTCGAGCAGCGCCTGGACGGCGGCGGTCAGGTGCTCCTGGGTGGTGCCGGCGGGCAGGGTGAGCAGGGTCGACTGGTAGAAGCTCTCGACCGCGCCGTGCTGCGCGGCCAGCCAGTGCACGATGGGCGTCGGCGGCACCTCGCCCAGGCCGGCCCCGGCGGGCTCGACGACGACCGGCCCCTCCAGCGGACGGGCGATCCGCGCCAGCGCCTCGACGGTCGGGGCGAGGAACACCTCGCGCGGGGTGAGCTGGAGGCCCGCGTGCCGGGCCCGGGAGACCAGCTGGATGGCCACGATGGAGTCGCCGCCCAGCTCGAAGAAGGAGTCCGTGACGCCCACCCGGGGCAGGCCCAGCACCTCGCCGAACAGCCGGACCAGGGTGTGCTCCAGCTCCCCGGCGGGGGCCCGGCCGTCCTCCTCGCCGGCGCCGAACACCGGCGCGGGCAGGGCGCGCTTGTCCACCTTGCCGTTGGGGGTGAGCGGCAGCCGGTCGAGCACCACGACGGTGGGCACCATGTGGTCGGGCAGCCGCTCGGCGCAGTACGCCCGCAGCTCGGCCGGGTCGGCGGCGCCGACGGTGTAGCCGACCAGCCGGCGCTCGCCGGGGCGGTCCTCGCGGACCAGGACGACGGCCTGGCGCACCTCGGGGTGGGCGGAGAGGGTCTGCTCGATCTCGCCGAGCTCCACCCGGAAGCCGCGGATCTTCACCTGGTCGTCGGCCCGGCCGAGGAAGTCCAGCTGGCCGTCCGGGCGGTAGCTGCCGAGGTCGCCGGTGCGGTACATCCGCTCGCCGGGCCCGCCGTACGGGTCGGCCACGAAGCGCTCGGCGGTCAGGCCGGGGCGGTTCAGGTAGCCGCGGGCCAGGTGCGGGCCGGCGAGGTACAGCTCGCCCACGGTGCCCGGCTCGACCGGTCGCAGTTGCTCGTCCAGAACGTGGATGCGCACGTCCTGGCAGGGCCGGCCGATCGGGGGCAGCTCCTCGCCGGTGAGCGGCTCGCTCATGCTGACGATGACGGTGGCCTCGGTCGGCCCGTAGCTGTTGAGCATCAGCCGGCCGCGGCCGCAGCGGGCGGCCAGCTCGCGGGAGACCGCCTCGCCGCCGCCGATCAGGGTGCGCAGCGAGGGCATCGGCAGGTCGGGCAGGGTGGAGATCATCGCGGTGGCGACGTCGGCGTGGGTGACGCCGAACCGGTCGATCAGGGCGGCCAGCGGCTCGCCGACCAGCTGGCTCTGGTCGCTCGGCAGCACCAGGGCGGCGCCGGTGGTGAGCGCCACGGACAGGTCGGAGACGGAGACGTCGAAGCTGAGCGAGGAGGCCTGGAGGACCCGGCTGCCGGGGCCGACCCCGGTGGCGGCGACCTGGGTGCCGACCATGCTGGGCAGCCCGGTGTGGGTGACGGCCACGCCCTTGGGCACGCCGGTGGACCCGGAGGTGTAGATGACGTACGCGGTGTTCAGCGCGCTGACCGGCCGGACCCGCTCGGCGGCGGTGAAGGGGGCGGCGTCCCGGGTGTCGAGTTCGGCCAGGTACTCGGCGGAGTCGATCAGCAGCCGGGGGGCGTCGGTGGCGGGCAGCTGCCCGGCGGCCGCGGCGGTGGTGAGCACCAGGGCTGCGCGGGAGTCGGTCAGCATGTGGCGCAGTCGCTCGGCCGGGTAGGCCGGGTCGGCGGGCAGCCAGGCGGCGCCGGTCTTGGCGACGGCGAGGATCGCGGCGATCGCCTCGGGGGACTTCGGCAGGGCCAGCGCGACGACGTCCTCGGTGCCCAGGCCGCGGGCGGCCAGCACCCGGGCCAGCCGGTTGGCGCGGGCGTCCAGTTCGGCGTACGTGAGGGTGGTGCCCTCGGCGTACAGCGCGGGGGCGTCCGGGGTACGGGCGACCTGGGCGTCGACCAGCTCGGTGAGGGTCGGACGGGCGTCGGCGCCGGCCGGCGCCCCGCCGGCCAGCCGGGCGGCCAGCGCGGCGGGGGTGGGGGCGTCCGACAGGACGGGCGGCGTCAGGCGGACGCCGAACTCGGCGTGCACCCTGGCCAGCAGCCGCTCGGCGGCGGGCTGGTCGCCGCCCAGGTCGAAGAAGCCCGCCGCGGGGTCGACCGACTCCCGGCCGAGCACCTCCGCGAACAGTCGGCACAGGACCTCGGCCGCTTCCGGCCGCTGCTCGGATCTGTGCGTCTGCTGGACCCCGGACATGTGACTCTCTCCCTCGTGCGGCTGGCCCCCGCGGTGACGGGAGCGGCGAGCTGGGTTGACCTCGGGGCGGTCAGCCCGGCGGTCGGCGGAGCGATGTTGCGGTCGTTGTGCGGTGCTGCGGTGTGCTTCGGGTGACGGCCGCGCGGCGCACCGGTGCGGTGCGGTGGTGCGGAGGGTGGGTACGCGCCGAGGCTGTTCGATGCACGCGCGTAGACGTCGGACACGGGTGCGTGCCGACGGCGTGACGGCGCGGCCGCGCGGCGGCGGGGTGTCGCGGAGGCGGGGTGACGCGGTGTCGGCGGGTTCCGGCGGTGCGGTGGGCCGACGACCGGGGGGAGCGGCCGGGGGAGCGGCGGCTCCGGCGGGGTGCCGTGCCGGGGGAGCGGCGGGCTGGGCCGGGCCCGGCGCCGAGATGGTGTGGCCGGGTGAGCGGCCGCTCGGCGTGGATCCCGTACGGGGACCGCGTGGAGTTCAGCGGTCCGTCGGTCGGTGTGCGGTGACCGGGATCAGTGCTCGGACAGGTGCGCGATCAGGCTCTTCGGGCGCAGGTCCTGCCAGTTCTGCTCGACGTAGTCCAGGCAGTCCTGCCGTCCGGCGGCGCCGAACACCTGCTGCCAGCCGGCGGGGACCGGGCTGAAGGCCGGCCACAGCGAGTGCTGGCCCTCGTCGTTCACCAGGACGAGGTAGCTGGCCTCGGCGTCCTCGAACGGGTTAGCCATCGTCGGTTCCTCTCTGGGTCGGAGCGTTGCGAGTCTGGATCGGGGCATTGCGGGAACGGGAGGAGCGGGCTGGTCGGACGGAGCCGCGGCTCACGCACCCCAGCCGGAGTCTTCACCGGGGCCGTGGTGGGCGGTGATGGAGACCGTGGACAGGGACTGTCCGGCGTGGAGTTGGAGGCCCACCACGGCGGCCAGCAGAACAGCGAGTATCCCGAGCATCTTGTGGACGCGTACGGCAAGGCTTGGCATCGCGAGTTCCTCTTCCTGAGGAGGGCGGTCTGCCCTCTTCGCTCTGAAACGCATCCTGCCGAAGGCCCAAACGTGCTTGGAAGCTCTGACTGTGATCGTGAACACGCAATGCGGGAACCGGAAGCCCGGGCAGATCGTGTCAAATGCAGACAGACATGATCCAAGTCGCACCTGGCTCTGTCAGATCAGTGGTGGGAACTCGGGTGGCGGGGACATCGGGGCGCGGCGGCGGGCACTCCGGCCCGCCGCAGTGAACCCCGGCGCAGTTCCTCCCGGACCGCGGGCCAGTCCTCGACCCACGGCCGGCCCGTCCCGGACGGCGACTCCAGCGCGAGCGTCGCCAGGTAGGCGCGCTTGAGCGCGGCCCGCTCGTCCTGCACCCGGCCCGCGGCCTGCTCGATCCGGCGCAACCGGGCGTGCAGCCGCTCCAGCGCGCCCCCGCCCGTCAGCAGCCGCCGCGCCTCGGGGCCGAAGCGGAAACCGGGCGCCAGCAGCGGCCAGGCCGACCGCCACACCCGGAACACCTCGCGGTGGCTCGGCCCCCACTGCCGCTCGGCCTGGGCGAGCCGCTCCAGCGCGGCCGCCTCGGTCGGCGCCGTACAGGTCTCGCGCAGCGCCCGCGCCAGCGCGCCCCAGTCCTCGCCGGGCGCGTGCCGCAGCGCCGCGTGCAGCAGGTGGGCCACCGAACCGTGCACCACCGTGCGCGGCCACTGCTCGGCCGCCGCCTCGGCCAGCACCGCGCCGGTGCCGCCCACCAGCACCCAGACCTCCCGCACCCCGCGCTCGGCGAGTCCGGCCAGCACCTGCGGCCACTCCTCCCCGTCCGCGGCCGGCCACAGGCCCAGCACCTCGCGCCGGCCCTCCGCCGAGATCCCGAGCGCCAGGTGCACCAGCGGCCCGCCCGAGCGGCCGCTGCGCACCGAGTCGACGAAGACCACCGGGTAGACCGGGTCGAGCCGCCGCCCGCGCCGCTCGGCCAGCTCGTCGAGCACCTGGTCGGTGATGGCCGAGACGGTCTCCCGGCTGAGTTCCACGCCGTACACCTCGGCCAGGTGCGCCACCAGCTCGCCGGAGCTGAGGCCGCGCGCGGTCAGCGAGATCACCAGCCGGTCGAGCCCGGGCAGCCGACGGGCCCGGGGCAGCACGGACTTGGGGGTGAAACTGCCCTCGCGGTCCCGGGGCACCCGCACCTCGACCGGACCGATCTCGGTGAGCAGCCGTCTGGCCCGGGCGCCGTTACGGCCGTTGGTGCCGCTGCCGGTGCCGCTGCCGGAACCCGTACCGGAGCCGGAGCCGCGCAGGTGCTCCTGGAGTTCGAGCTCCAGGGCGCCCTCGATCAGCTGCTTGGCGAAGGCCTGGAGAATCCCGCCGTCGCCCAGCAGCCGGACCCCGCCTGAGCCGACCTGTGCGGCGGCGGCCTCCGCCAACTGTCGTACCAGGCGCTGGTCCACCAGACCGGCGAGGGCGGCGGGCAGTGCCGCCGGGTCGGAGTCAGCTCGCAACTGGGGGTGCCTTCCGTCTGTAGGCCGTTCCATGCACCGACCGCCCGCTCCCGGCGTCCCGGACGGGACACCAGGTGCGATGCGCCGGCAGTCCCCCGGTCACCGCCGCCGGGTGAGGCCGTGTCCGCGACCGTCACCGTCGGCTCCCCCACTTGCGTGCACGCCCGACTACCGTCAGCCGATGATTTCCGCGCCCATTGGGCGTACACTCACGGCTGTCGGAGCCCGGGGGGCGGCCTCCGAACGGCAGTCGGTTCCATCTTGCCGGTTCGGATGCCTGGCGGTAGCCGGTACGGGCATTCGTGAAATCGCAATGCCGAAGCCGGAAGGATGCCCAGATGTGCCCAACCCAGGACAACTGCGCGGAAATGGGAACGCCCCAGCTCTGCGACCGGGGCATCGAGTTCTACCGCATCGCCCTGGAGGAGGGGGAGGCGACCGGCGAGGCGCCCGAATGCCTGCTCGCGATGGGTCTGCTGCGCCCGCTGCCCGGCTCGGGTGAGCGGCTGGTCCCCGTCCCGCCCGACATCGCCGCCACCGGGTTAGCGCGACCGATCGAACTCGCCGTCCTGGCCCAGCAGGAGCGGCTCACCGAGCTGCACACCTCCTTCACCGCCGCCGAGCACGCCTACCGGGACGTCATGCGCCGGGCCCAGTTGCCGATCCGGCTGCTGGCCGGCGAGGAGATCAACCCCGCGCTGGAGAAGGCCGTCGCCGGCTGCACCGAGGAACTGCTCACCGCCCAGCCCGGTGGCGGCCGCGCCCCCGAGCGACTGGCCGACGCGCTCCCGCGCGACCTCGCCCTGGCCGGCCGCGGCGTGCGCCAGCGCACCCTCTACCAGCACACCGTGCGCTCGCACGGCCCGACGCTGGCCTACATCGAGCAGGTCACCGCCCAGGGCGCCCAGGTGCGCACCCTGCACGAGGTCTTCGACCGGGTGATCATCTGCGACCGCTCCACCGCCTTCATCCCGGCCGGCGCCGACCGGGAGGCCGCGGCGATCCTCATCCAGCTCCCGCCGCTGGTCGAGTACCTGCTCAAGATCTTCGAGCTGATGTGGGACCGCGCCGAGCCCGTCACCTACCAGCAGGGCCACCACCGGCCCCGGCTGCTGACCGCCCGCACCCGCCAGAACGTGCTGCGGCTGATGGTCAACGGCTACACCGACGAGGCCATCGCCTCCCGCCTCGGCATGAGCACCCGCACCGTCTCCAGCCACATCCAGAAGGCCAGCGAACTCCTCGGCAGCCGCAGCCGCGGCCACCTCGGCTACATCATCGCCCGCCAGGGCGTCCTCGACGAACCCCTCGACGAGCTCTGAGGGTTCACGCGACGGACCGCCGGATCCCGGGGGCCGACGGCACGACGAAGCGGATGAGGACGACGCCGGGCAGCATGCCGGCCATGTCGGAGAACTCGCGCCGGTCCTCCAGGCGGCGACCGAGGCCGACCGGCCGGTGGCTGGAGGGCCCGCGGGGCCAGGCCCTGCCCTAGGCCGTCGGCCAGGACGCAGCCGAGGGGCCCGCCGGACCGGCGGGCCCCTCGGGGTTCCAGAACGGTTCCACGCAGGTCCGGGCGTCCCGCTCCTTATGACAACGGCATTGACGTGTGGCGGCACCGCCGGTTTCATGGCTGCACTTCCCGCCCGCGTCACCCCCTCCGACCGGCGCGGGCGTTCCCCCACACGTGCACCCCACGACCAAGGCGGTGATCCGTTGGCATCGACGGTGAAGGACACGGGCGGCGGCCCGAGAAGCGATGTGCGAGGCTCCCACGTCGCGATGCGGAAGTCGCTCGGCCTGCTGGACGGAGCGGCGATCGCCGCCTCCAGCACGGCCGCCACCAGCAGTATCGGGATCGGCCTGGGCCTGATGGCCGGGGTGGTCGGCCTGCACCTCCCGGCGATCATGCTGCTGGCCTTCCTGCCGGTGCTCGCCATCGCCGGCGGGTACGGGCGGCTGAACGCCGTCGAGCCGGACGCGGGCAGCAGCTACCGGTGGGTCGGGCGCACCCTCAGCCCCTGGCTGGGCTTCCTGACCGGGTGGGTGAACACCGTGGGGACCGTGGTCTTCATGGCGTACACCACCACCGTCACCGGCTCCTCGGTCATCCAACTGCTCGACCAGGCCCACCTGCGCAGCGTCGCCGGGCTGCGGCTGGACGCCGACTCGACCGTCCAGTGCACCCTGCTCGGCCTGGTGGTGCTGGTGGGCGCCGCGCTGGTCGCGGTGCGCGGGCTGGACCTGGCGGCACGGCTGCAGAAGGCCCTGCTGGTCTTCGAGTACGTCGTGCTGCTCGGCTTCTGCGGCTACGGGCTGTTCGCCGGCGACCAGCCGTTCTCGCTCCAGTGGTTCAACCCCTTCGACATCCCCTCCTTCGACGCGGTCGCGCAGGGCATGGTGCTGGCGGTGTTCTGCTACTGGGGCTTCGAGTCGGTGTTCAGCGTCGGCGAGGAGGTGCGCGACCCGCGGGACGCCTCCCGGGGCGGCCTGCTGGCCCTGGTGGTGATGCTGGCGCTGTTCCTGCTCGCCGGCACGGCCTTCCAACGGGTTCTGCCGATCGACGAGTTGGCCGACAACGGCGCCCACGGGCTGACCTACTTCGGTGCGAAGCTCGCCGAACAGCCGCTGGCCGCACTGCCGTTGATCGCGCTGATGTTCTCCGCCGTGGCCTCGTTGCAGTCCTCGGTGATCCCGACCGCGCGCGGGATGTACGCGATGGGGCGCGACCGGGTGCTCGGCCCGGTCTGGACCCGGCTGCACCCCCGGCACGCCACGCCCGCCGTCGGCACCCTGCTGATCACCGGCGCCGCGGTCGTCCTGGCGCTGGCCTCGATCGCCATCCCGACCGTCAACGACCTGATCTCGGCAGCGGTCAACGCGATCGGCATCGTCGTCGCGCTCTACTACGCGCTGACCGCCGTCGCCGCCGCCGTCCGGTTCCGCGGGCTGCTGCGCGGCAACCCGCTGGAGGGGCTGCGCGCGGTGGTCGGGCCGCTGCTGGGCGCGGCGGCGCTGCTGGCCGTCGGCGGCTACCTCGCCTGGACCTTCTACGACTCCACGGACCACTTCGAACTCGCCGCCGACAACGGGTGGTTCGAGCTGTCCGTGGTGATCATGATGATCGTCAGCGGACTGCCGGCGGCGGTCTGGGCCCGCTGGCGGCGCCGCTCGCCGTACTTCCTGCGGGAGGGCGCGGTGGCCGAGTAACCCCCGTACGACGCACCTCAGGCACCACCACGCGAGAACGGAGCACCACCCATGACCCAGGCCGATCTGGTCTTCACCCACGGCCCCGTCCACACCGGCGACGCGGCCCGAACCCGGGCGAGCGGCCTGGCGGTCGTCGGCGAGCGGATCGCCGCCGTCGGGCACGACGAGGTCCGGGAGCTGATCGGACCGGGGACGGAGGTCGTCGACCTCACCGGCAAGCTGCTGCTGCCCGGCTTCCAGGACGCGCACGTCCACGCGGTGTTCGGCGGCGCGGAACTGGCGTCCTGCGACCTCACCGGGACGGTCGGCGTCGCCGACTACCTGGCGCGCGTCCGGGCGTACGCCGAGGCCAACCCGGAGCAGGAGTGGATCACCGGCAGCGGCTGGTCGATGGAGAGCTTCGAGGGCGGCCTGCCGACCCGGCGGCTGCTCGACTCCGTCGTCCCCGACCGGCCGGTCTACCTGACCAACCGGGACCACCACGGCGCCTGGGCCAACACCCGGGCGCTGGAACTCGCCGGCCTCACCGCCGACACCCCGGACCCGGCCGACGGGCGGATCGAGCGGGACGCCGACGGCACCCCGAGCGGCATGCTCCAGGAGGGGGCCACCGCCCTGGTCGCCCGGCTGCTGCCGCCCTCGACCGCCGCCGACCGGCTGGCCGGGCTGCTGCGCGCCCAGCGGCTGCTGCACTCGCTCGGCATCACCGGCTGGCAGGACGCGCTGCTCGGCGAGTTCAACGGCCAGCCGGACCCGTCCGACGCCTACCTGGCCGCCGCCCGCTCCGGCGCGCTGACCGCCCGGGTGACCGGCGCGCTCTGGTGGGACCGCGACCGGGGCGCCGAGCAGATCCCCGAACTCGTCCGGCGGCGCGAGGAGCTGGGCCACGGACGGTTCCGGGCCGGCTCGGTGAAGATCATGCAGGACGGCATCGCGGAGAACTTCACCGCCGCGATGACCTCCCCGTACCTGGACGGCTGCGGCTGCGCCACCGCCAACTCCGGCCTCAGCTTCGTCGACCCGGCGGCGCTGCGCGGGTACGTCACCGAACTCGACGCGCTCGACTTCCAGGTGCACTTCCACGCGCTCGGCGACCGGGCCGTGCGCGAGGCGCTGGACGCCGTCGAGGCCGCCCGCACCGCCAACGGCCGGCGGGGCACCCGGCACCACCTCGCCCACCTCCAGGTGGTCCACCCGGACGACCTCCCGCGCTTCGCCCGGCTCGGCGCCGTCGCCAACATCCAGCCGCTCTGGGCCGCGCACGAGCCGCAGATGGACGAGCTGACCATCCCCTTCCTCGGGCCGGAACGGGCCGCCCGGCAGTACCCGTTCGGCGCCCTCCAGCGGGCCGGCGCCACCCTGGCGGCGGGCAGCGACTGGCCGGTGAGCAGCCCGGACCCGCTGGAGGGGCTGCACGTGGCGGTCAACCGGATGGAGCCGGGGGCCACCGACGGCCGGGTCTTCCTGCCCGAGCAGCGGCTCGACCTGGGCTCGGCCATCGCCGCGTACACGGCCGGCAGCGCCCACCTGAACGGGCACGACGACGCGGGGGTGCTGGCGGCCGGGCGGCTCGCCGACCTGGTGGTGCTCGACCGGGACATCCTCACCGGGCCGCCGGAGGAGATCGCGAGCGCCCGGGTGCTGCGCACCTACGTCGGCGGCGAGCTGGTGCACGCGGCGGACTGAGCCGGTCGGGGCGGAGCGGCGACGGGCCGCCGGTGGTGGGCGCACGGGGGCCCACCACCGGCGGCTTCCGCGTTCCCGGGCCCGCCGCGCCGTACCGGCCGGCGGGGGAGGATCCCGGCGCCCCTGCGGCCCACCCCGCCGCGCCGCCTCAGCCGCCTCAGCCGCCGCCGGCGGCCCGCAGCCGGGCCTCGGCGGCCTCCAGCAGCAGGTCCAGGGCGTACGGGTACCCGCTGCGGCGCATGTCGGCGGTGAGCAGGTGGGCGGTGGCCGCGATGTGGGGATGGTCGGCGGCGTCGAGCCGGGCGTAGGAGGCCTGCCAGACCTCGAGGTCGGCGTTCCGGGCGGCGCTCGGGAGGGCGAGCGTGGCGGCGTCCAGGGCGGCGAAGCCGAGGCTCTGGTCGACGAAGGCGTGGTAGATCCGGACGGCCTCCGGGTCCGGGAAGCCCGCCGTGCGCAGGACGCCGAGGATCGCCTCGACGGCGGCGATCTCGTGGGTGCGGCCGGTGGTGCGGTGGGCGGCGAGGATGGCCGCCTGCGGGTGGGCCTGGTAGCTGGCGTGGATGCGCAGGCCGATGGCGCGCAGGTCGGCGCGCCAGTCGCCGGTGGGCTGCCAGCCCTGCTGGGCGCGGCCGATCAGCTCGTCGGCGACGGCCAGCAGCAGGTCGTCGGTGCTGTGGAAGTAGCGGTAGACCGCGCTCGGGTCGGCGCCGAGCGCGGCGCCGAGCCGCCGCACCGTGAGGGCCTCGGCGCCGTGCCCGCCGATCAGCCGGATCGCGGTGTCGACGATCAGCCCGGCGGACAGCACCACGCCCTGGCGGGTGGGGCGGCGCCGACGCCGTTGCGGTTCGGGGACTACGCGGTCGGTCATGCGGCGAGGTTATGCCAGCACCGTTGACACAGGCCAGGGGGCAGCGGCGACGGGTTCAGTCGTCGATCGGGGTCGGGGCCCAGGCCCTGCCGTCGTGGGCGTAGCCGGTCGCGCCCTGGAGGCCCGCGGTGCGGAACGGGCGGCCGTGGTCGTCCACCGTCAGGGTGTCCTGCTGCCCGCCGCTGCTCCACACCAGTTCGAGGTACCAGCTGACGTCCGAGGCCCGGGTGGTGGCGTCCACCTCGATGACCTGCGGGTCGCTGTTCGAGACCCGGTACGGGAAGTCGGTCGGCGCGGTCTTCCGGGTGCCCTCCCGGCCCGCGGTGGGGACGGCGCGGGGCTGCGCCGCGTCGAGGTCCACCAGGAAGGAGGCCGGGGTGAGCTCGCCGCCGCAGCCGGCCCCCGGGGTGTAGGCGTTCCACTTGGGGGCGGGTTGGGTGCCGACCACCCGCACGTTCGCCCCGAGCAGCACGACCGGCGTGGTGTTCGTGCCCTGGGCGGTCAGCTGGAGGCGCAGGTGGCCGGCCGGGACGGCGTGCTGGGCGGCGGCCCAGCGCTCGATCCCGGCGGTGCTGTCCGGGGGCGGGCCCACCTGGGCGGGGGTGCGGGAGGAGAGGAACCACTGGCCGCAGGGGCTGCCCCAGTTGTCGGTGAGGACGGTGACGCGGAAGGGTGCGGGCGCGTGCCCCTCAGGGGGCGTCGAGGCGGCCGCGGGCGTGACGGCCGTGGCGGGGCCGGACGCGGCCGGAGTGGTCGGGGTGGGAGTGGTCGCGGCCGGGGTGCCGGGGGGTGCGGCCGCGGCGGCGGCGGCCGGCCCGGACGGGCCCGCCGCCGAGGGGCTCGGCGTCCCGCCGGCGTTGCGCAGGACGAGGACCGAGACCACGGCGGCCAGCGCGGCCACGGCGGTCGCGCTCAGCAGCATCCGGGTCCGGGCTCGGCGGCGCGGCTCGGCGGTCGGCGGCACGGGGTGCACGGTCTTCACCTCCTCGTCCTCCACCGCCGGTGCGGCGGCCGCGGACTGCGGCCCGGACACAACAGGTACGGGAGCGGGCTGCGCCCGCGGCGCAGGCTCCGGTGCGGCGGCGGTCGGAGCGCTTGCCGAGGAGGACTCCCGGCGGCGGGCCGCGTCGGCCAGGATCCACCGGCGGTGCAGCTCGACGAGTTCCTCGTCGCCCGCCCCGCAGACCCGGGCCAGCCGCTCCACCGGCGCGTACTCGGTCGGCACCGCGGCGCCGTTGCAGTAGCGGTGCAGGGTGGAGGTGCTGACGTGCAGCCGGGTGGCCAGGGCGCCGTAGCTGCGGCCCGAACGCTCCTTGAGCTCGCGCAGCATCGCCGCGAACTCCTCGGTCTCCACACTCATGTGCCGCCCTTCCCCCATCCCGGCCCGGCCCGGGATGCCGTTGATCCGCGGATCACGGTACCGGCACCCGGGGCGGAGGCCCGGCGCAGGGGGAGCACAGCGGGGCAGGTCAGGCCTGCCGGTCGGCGGTGGCGGCGGAGGCGGCCGCCTCGGCGACGGTGGCGCCGTACAGGCCGAGCTTCGGCCTGCCGGCCTTCGCGCCGGCGCCCAGCGCGAAGTTCCGGGTCTCGGCGGTGGGCATGTGGTCGCCGTCGGGCAGGACGTTCAGCTGGTCCACACCGGCCGCCCCGCCACCGCCGGGGTTGAGGTCCAGCACCGCGTACGCCGTCTGACCGGGTGCCACCGGGTAGGCCGGGGCGCCGCCCAGCCCGCTCGGCACCAGCGGCGTGACGTCCTTGCCGTGGTCGGCGGCCTTCGAGTCGCCGAGGCTGACGAGCGGGTAGTAGCTCAGGCCGCAGGCGGTGGTGCCCTGGTTGCGCACCTCGATCACCCGCTGGGTTGGCGCCTCGGCCCGGACGGTGACCTTGACGGTCAGGGTCTTGGCCTCGCAGGGGTGGGAGTAGGCGTAGGCCTCACCGCCACCGGCCCCGCCCCCGCTGCCCGGGGCGGAGGCGGCGGGGCTCTTGGGGCGGGCGGAGGTGCCGGCGGCGGGCGCCGCGGCGGAGGGGGCCCCGGCGGCCGGGGCGGGAGCGCCGGCCGCCGGCTGGGCGGCGGGTGCGGCGCCGGCACCGGTGGCGCCGCCGGCCGTGCCGCCGGGCGCGGGGGTGGCCGTGGTGGTGGCCGCGGCGGACTGGGCGGGCTTCGCCTCGCCGCCACCGTCGCCGGACTGGCAGGCGGTCAGGGTGAGGGCGGCGCCCAGGGCGAGGGCGGCCGGGACGAACAGGGCGCGGCGAGCGGACACGGCACGGCGAGCGGACATGGAGGTTCCCCCGTAACGGATGCGGATGAAGGAGCGGACCGGGCGGCGGGCCATCGGCGCCGACCGCTGGGCAGAACTCTGCTCGGCCGTCCCCCGGTCCGCCAGGCTTCCCGGCCAAGCCGGGACGCTGGAACGGTTCCACTGCCTCTGACCTGCGGTTTCGTGCCTCCCTGGAACGGTCTTCCGGAACGTTCCGGCGCCTCCCCGGCGCTTTCGCCGCCCCTGCCGCGGGCCTGTCGGCCGGCCGAGCCGCCCGGCCTCGCCGTCCAGCAAGCCGTCCGGCCTCGCCGTCCACCAAGCCGTCCGGCCGCCACCCGGGTGACACGGGTTTGGCCGTCCGTCCGCCACGGAACGACTTCCCGCCGTACTCGCAGCGGCACCAGGTCGTGCCCGAACCCGAGGAGTGGCATGGCGAGCGCAGACCCCCAGGGGTCTCCCCGGCAGGCGCGGGCGCTGACGCTCGCCCGGCACCCGAAGCTGTGGCTCTTCCCGAGCATCCTGTGCGGCCTGCTGGCCGTCGTCCTCTCGCTGCTCTATATGGGCGGCATCGTCAACCCGAGCGGCCATCTGCACCGGCTGCCGATCGCCCTGGTGAACGAGGACCAGGGCCCGCCGCCACCCGGCCAGCCGGAGCCGTTCGGCGCCCGGCTGGCCGCCGCGGTGGTGGCCGGCACCCCCGGCAGCACCGTCGACTGGCGCCGGGTGGACGCGGCCGGACTGCGCGAGCAGCTCGCCTCCGGCAGGGTCTACGGCGCGCTGGTCGTACCGAAGGGGTTCAGTGCCGACATCACCGCGCTGGCCGCCGGCGGCGCCACCGAACGGCCGACCGTGACCGTGCTGACCAACCCCGGCATGGGCAGCCTGGGCTCCTCGATGGCCGCGCAGATCGCCCAGAACGCCACCCACCAGGCCTCACTGGCGGCCGGCAAGCAGCTGCTCGCCGCCGTGCCCCCCTCCGGCGCCCCGGGGCCCGACGCCGGTGCCACCGCGCGGCTGCTGCTCGCCGACCCGATCGCCGTCACCACCCAGGTCGGGCACCCGATCGGCGGCCACAGCGGGCTCGGCCTGAGCGCCTTCTACTACACCCTGCTGGCCGTGCTGACCGGCTTCATCGGCGGCAACATCATCCACAACGGCGTCGACGGAGCGCTCGGCTACAGCGACAGCGAGATCGGCCCCTGGCACACCCGCCGCCCGACCGTGCCGATCAACCGCACCCAGACCCTGCTGCTCAAGATGATCATGACCGCCGGGATCATGCTGCTCACCACCTCGCTGGTGCTGCTCTGCTCGGCCGGCGTCCTGGACATGGACGCCCCGCACCAGGCGCTGCTCTGGATCTTCTCCTACTGCGCGAGCCTCGCCGTGGGCCTCGGGGTGCAGGCGATCAACGCCGCGTTCGGCGGGATCGGGCAGCTGGTGTCGATGTTCGTCTTCATCGCCCTGGCGCTGCCCTCCTCCGGCGCCACCATCCCGCTCCAGGCGGTGCCCGGCTTCTACCGCTTCCTGAGCGTCTTCGAACCGATGCGCCAGCTCAGCGACGGCATCCGGGCGATCCTCTTCTTCGACGCCCGAGCCGACGCCGGGCTGACCCGGGGCTGGATCATGATCGGCGTCGGCGTGGTGCTGGCCCTGCTGTTCGGCTTCGGGATGACCCGCTACTACGACCGCAAGGGCCTGCACCGCTGGACGCCCCAGCCGTCCGACTGACGCGAACCCAGGCCTTCGTCGTCCGGCCTCGGTCATCCGGCCTTGGTCATCCGGCCTTGGTCACGGTCACCTTCAGGTGCTTCATGATCGGCTGGTCGCTCTGGGTGCTGTAGTCGCCGATCGCGCACAGCACGTTCAGCTCCGGCATGTAACCGGCCGCGCAGCCGCGCGGGATGTCGTACGGGACGGCCAGGAAGCCGTGCACCGAGCGGGTGCTGCCGTCCCGGGCGGTGCTGGTGACGTCCACCCGGTCGAACTCGGCCAGGCCGCGCTCGCGCATGTCGTCCCGGTTCATGAAGACCAGGGTGCGCAGGTTCCGGATGCCCCGGTAGCGGTCGTCGTCCGAGTAGATGGTGGTGTTCCACTGGTCGTGGGAGCGCATCGTGCCCAGGGCCAGGGTGCCCGGCTCGGGGACGACGTCGGGCAGCGGGGCGGTGGAGAACTCGGCCTTGCCGGAGCGGGTCCCGAAGACCAGCTCGCGGGCCGGCTGCTTGATCCGGAACCCCAGCGGCAGCCGCACCCGGCGGTTGAAGTCCTCGAAGCCGTCCAGGACCCGGGCCATGGTGTCGCGGATGCGGTCGTAGTCCTCGATGTACCACTCCCACGGGGTGGGGCTGTCCGGCAGCGCCGCGCGGGCCATCCCGGCGACGATCGCGGGCTCGGAGAGCAGGTGCGGCGAGGCCGGGCGC
Source organism: Kitasatospora sp. NPDC114501 (assembly GCF_055633695.1). Taxonomy (NCBI): domain Bacteria; kingdom Bacillati; phylum Actinomycetota; class Actinomycetes; order Kitasatosporales; family Streptomycetaceae; genus Kitasatospora; species Kitasatospora sp. NPDC114501. The sequence continues at coordinate 89,043 of NZ_JBVKDS010000011.1, forward strand.
TTCATGCCGACCGACAGGTGCACCATGCTCATCGAGTCCTCGACCGAGGTGGACTGCACCCCGGCCCGCTGGTGGTCCTTCTCGGTCCGGCCCAGGCACGGCAGGATCAGCGCCCGCCGCCCGTGCACCAGGTGGCTGCGGTTCAGCTTGGTGCTCACCTGGACGGTGAGCTCGCAGCACTCCAGCGCCCGGTGGGTGTACGGGGTGTCGGGCGCGGCGAGCGCGAAGTTGCCGCCCATGCCGACGAACACCGTGACGTCGCCGCGCCGCATCGCCTCGATCGTGCCGACGGTGTCCAGCCCGTGCTCACGCGGCGGCTCGATCCCGCACACCTCGGCGAGCCGGTCCAGGAAACCGGTGGAGGGCCGGTGGTCGATGCCGCAGGTGCGGTTGCCCTGGACGTTGCTGTGCCCGCGCACCGGGGAGGGGCCGGCCCCCTCGCGGCCCAGGTTGCCGCGCAGTAGCAGGAGGTTGACGATCTCGCGGACGGTGTCCACGCCGTGCTCGTGCTGGGTGACGCCCAGGCACCAGCTGAAGATCGAGCGGTCGGCCTCCCGGTAGACCCGGGCCGCCTTGAGGATGTCGGCCCGGTCCAGCCCGCTCTGGCGCTCGATCTCCTCCCAGGGCGTGGCCGCGCAGACGTCGCGGTAGGCCTCGAAGCCGGAGGTGTGGCGGTCGATGAACAGCCGGTCCAGCGCCCGCTCGTCGGTCGCGGACTGTTCCAAGACGGCCTTCGCCATGCCGCGCAGCAGCGCCATGTCGCCGCCGATCCGCGGCTGGAGGTTCAGGGTGCTGGTGCGGGTGGACCGGTTCAGCGCCATGTCGGTGAAGTCGTGCGGGATGATCGTCCGGGTCGCCGCCGCCTCGACCAGCGGGTTGACGTGCACGATCTGCGCGCCGCGCTTGTACGCCTCGGCGAGCGAGGTGAGCATCCGGGGCGCGTTGGAGGCCGCGTTGACGCCCAGGATGAACAGCGCGTCGGTGACCTCCCAGTCCTTGAGGTCGACCGTCCCCTTCCCGGTGCCGAGCGCGGCCTGCATGGCCCGGCCGCTGGCCTCGTGGCACATGTTGGAGCAGTCGGGCAGGTTGTTGGTGCCCAGCTCGCGGGCCATCAGCTGGTAGAGGAAGGTCGCCTCGTTGCCGAGCCGGCCGGAGGTGTAGAACGCGGCCCGGTTGGGGTCGTCCAGCCCGCGCAGGGTGTGGCCGACCAGCTCGAAGGCGTCCTTCCAGCTGATCGGGACGTAGTGGTCGGTGGCCGGGTCGTAGACCATCGGCTCGGTGAGCCGGCCCTGGTCCTCCAGCGCGAAGTCGCTCCACCCGGACAGCTCGGTCACCGTGTGGGCGGCGAAGAACTCCCGGCCGACCCGCTTGCGGGTCATCTCCCAGGTGACGTGCTTGATGCCGTTCTCGCAGATGTCCAGGTGCAGGCCCTTGGTGTCGTCGGGCCAGGCGCAGCCGGGGCAGTCGAAGCCGGTCTTCTCGTGGTTCATCCGCATCACCGCCCGCGGCCCGTCCACGTATGCGCCCTCGCGGACGAGGAAGCGGGTGACGCTCTTGGCGGCGCCCCAGCCGGCGGCGGGGTGGTGGTACGGCTCGGCGTGGGGCGCGCCGGCGGGGGAGGGGCCGACGTCCTCCTCCGGGCCCTGCGGCTCCTGTCGGGGAGTGGTCACGGCGTCGTCGGAGGTGGTCACGGTGGTCGCCTTCCGTCGCACGGGGTCGGACACCCGGCGTTGGGGTCGAGGCTACGCCGGGTGGCCGGGCCCCGCGCGTCGGGCGGTCGGGGCTCTCGGACGCCGTGGCCGGGGCTCCCGGACAGCGTGGGCCCGGGCTCCCGGCCGCCGAGTGATCACGCCCCCGGCAGGCTGCCGAGGACGGCGGCCACCTCGGTGCGCCGGGCGACCTCCAGCAGCGCGCGGGCCATCACCGAGCCCGGCTCCCGGGCGGCGATCACCAGTCCGATCGGCGCGCTGTGCGCCGGCTCCGCCAGCGGGACGGCCCGCATCCCGTGCGGCACGCCGAACACGTGCAGCCAGGCGTACGGCACGATGCTCGCCCAGTGGCCGGTGCGGACGTGGGCGAAGAGCGAGGCCACCGAGTCCGTCTCGACCCGGGGCGTCGGCTCCAGCCCGAGACCCGCGAACACCTCGTCCAGCACCCGGCGGCCCTGCATGCCCGGGTGCAGCAGGCACAGCGGCAGCCGGGAGGCCTCCTCCCAGGTCGCCCGGGGGTGCCGGGCCAACTCGTCGGCCGGGCCGGTCAGCAGGACGTACCGCTCCTGGTAGAGCGGGAGCGTGCGCACGTCGTCGGTGCCCGGACCGGACAGGTAGGTGATGCCCGCGTCGATCTCGAAGTTCCGTACCTGGCGCAGCAGGTCCTCGGAGCGCAGGTCGGTGGAGAGCTCCACGGCGGCCAGCGGGTGGGCGGCGCAGAACGGCCCGGTGAGCAGCGAGACGGCGCCCGAGGCGGTCGGCACCGAGCCGATCCGCAGCCGTCCGCTGAGGCCGGTGCGCAGCGCGTCCACCTCGCCCCGCAGGGCGTCCCGGTCGGCCAGGATGCGCTGCGCCCAGAGCACGATCCGCTCACCCTCGGGGGTCAGCCCCTCGTAGCTGCGGCCGCGCCGCACCAGCAGCACCTTCAGCTCGTCCTCCAGCTTGCGCAGGGCTTCGGAGAGGGCGGGCTGGGAGACGTGGCAGGCCTGGGCGGCGCGGGCGAAGTGGCGTTCGCGGGCGAGCGCGACGAGGTACTCGAGCTGGCGGAAGAGCATCTAGCCGTTTTCCTGAGCGGTGTCGACGCGGTCGGTGGCGGTGCCGGTGGTGTCGACGCGGTCGGTGCGGGTGTAGACGTTCATCGAGTCGCCGCGCAGGAAGCCGACCAGGGTCAGCCCGCTCTCCTCGGCGAGGTCCACGGCCAGCGAGGACGGCGCGGAGACCGCGGCGAGCACCGGGATGCCAGCCATCACGGCCTTCTGCACCAGCTCGAAGGAGGCCCGGCCGCTGACCATCAGCACCGTGCCGCGGGCCGGCAGCAGGCCCTCGCGCAGCGCATGGCCGACCACCTTGTCCACGGCGTTGTGCCGGCCCACGTCCTCGCGCAGGCAGAGCAGCCGCCCGTCGGCGTCGAACAGCCCGGCGGCGTGCAGGCCGCCGGTGCTGTCGAAGACCTTCTGGGCGGCGCGCAGCCGCTCGGGCAGCGCGGAGAGCAGCGCCGGGGTGACGCGCAGCCCGTCCTCGGCGACGCTCCACGGCGCGGTGGTGCGCACCGCGTCCAGGCTGGCCTTGCCGCACAGGCCGCAGGAGGAGGTGGTGTAGAAGTTGCGCTCCAGCGAGGCGTCGGGGGCGGGCACGCCGGGGGCGAGCAGGACGTCCACCACGTTGTAGGTGTTGCCGCCGTCGGCGGTGGCGCCGGCGCAGTAGCGGATGCCGGCCACCTGCCCGGCGGCGTGCACCGCGCCCTCGCTGACCAGGAAGCCGGCCGCCAGGTCGAAGTCGCTGCCGGGGGTGCGCATGGTCACCGTCAGCGGGCGCCCGCCGACCCGGATCTCCATCGGCTCCTCGGCGGCCAGGGTGTCGGGACGGTACGAGGGTGCGCCCTGGCGCAGGCGCAGCACTCTGCGCGGTACGGTCACTCGGCCCATGGTCGTCGGCTCCTCGGTGGGGTCGGTCCGGTCGGTGCGGACTCCGCCGGTGCGGACTCCGTCGGTGTGGACTCTACGGATGCATCTTCGCGGCTCCGGGGCTCCCCGTGCGTTCCGTGCTCGCCGGCGGGCAGGTGGCGGCGGCTGTGCGCGGCGGTGACCGCCAGGCAGAGCAGGCCGACGGCCGCCATGCCGGCCAGCAGCGCCGGGTAGGAGGCGTGGCCGGCGGTGCCGGCGAGCAGCAGCGGGGTGAGGAAGCCGCTGGAGGTGGTGCTCTGGTAGAGCGAGGCGGAGGTCGGCCCGGAGGAGCGCGAGGTCAGCCGCTCCACCTCGTGCAGCCCCGCGCCGAGCGTCAGCCCGTACCCGGTGCCGAGGACGAGGGCGGCCAGCACCACCAGGCCCACCGAGTCGCGGGCCGCGGCGAGCGCGCCGAGCAGCAGCCCGGCGATCACGGTGGCCATCGCGGTGAGGGTGGCCCGGGCGCTGTCCGCGTCGTCCAGCCGGGCGGCGAAGGGCTGGGCGACCACGCCGGTGGCCAGGGTCAGCGCCGCGACCACGCCGCTGAACAGCGGCGCGTGGCCGGGCACCCGGTCGGCGACCAGCGGCGGCAGCACCACGTACGCCACGGTGGCGGCGCCGAGCACGGCCGGGCTGGCGGGCAGGACGACGTAGCGGAACCGGGGGTGGCGGACGGCCGCCGTGCGGTGCGGCGGCGGGCCGTGGCGGTGGCTCCGGGTGGTCTCCGGCAGCCCTCGGGTGGCCCGCAGGACCAGCAGGCAGCCCAGCGCGTGGGCGAGCGCGGGCAGCACCGTCGGACCGGGCAGCCACTCGGCGATCACCCCGGAGGCCAGCGCCCCCGCCGCGAAGCCCGTACCGGTGGCGTACATCGCGCGGCGGGCCGCCTGCTCGGGCGGGACGGCGGGCCCGGAGAGCTCGCGCAGCCAGGTCGTCCCGGCCAGGAAGACCAGCCCGGCCGCGAAGCCGGTGGCCAGCCGGGCGGCGTACACGGACGGCTTCTCCGGCAGGGTCAGCAGGACGCTGGCGGCGGCGGACAGGCCCAGCGCGCCGCGCACCGTCCGCCGCCGGCCGTACCGGTCGGCGGCGGGGCCGCCCAGCAGCAGACCGGGGACCAGGCCGACCAGGTAGACCGAGAACATCGCCGCCAGCGAGAGCGCCGACCAGTCGGTGCGGGCCCGGTACACGGTGGCCAGCGCGGTGAACTGGTTGGCGCCCCAGGCGGCGACGGCGACGGCGGCCGCCGCCGGGAGCCAGCGGGCGGTGCGGGACGGGGGCATTCCGTGGTTCCCCTCAGACCGCCGGGGCCGTGGGGGCCGCGGGGGCCGCCGGGTTCCGGTCCGTCGGTTCCAGGCGGACCAGCACCGCCTTCGAGGTGGGCGTGTTGCTGTGGTCGGCCACGCTGTCGAGCGGGACCAGCACGTTGGTCTCCGGGTAGTACGCGGCCGCCGAGCCGCGCGTCGTCGGGTACGCGACGACCGTGAACCCCTCGGCGCGGCGCTCCACGCCGTCCTGCCAGACCCCGACCAGGTCCACCCGGTCGCGGTCGGCCAGGCCGAGGTCGGCGAGGTCCCCGGGGTTGACCAGCACCACCCGGCGGGCGTGGTGGATCCCCCGGTACCGGTCGTCCAGCGCGTACGGGACTGTGTTCCACTGGTCGTGCGAGCGCAGGGTCTGGAGCAGCAGGTGGCCCGCCGGGATCTCCGGCGCGGTGAACTCGTTGCACGTGAACACCGCCTTGCCGCTCGGGGGGGGGGGGGAAGACGCCCCGGTTGACCGGGTTGGGCAGCCGGAAGCCGCCGGGCACGGCCACCCGTGCGTTGAAGTCCTCGAAGCCGGGCACGACCCGGGCGATCCGGTCCCGGACGGTGCCGTAGTCGGCCTCGAACCGCTCCCAGGGGATGTCCGGACGGTCCCCGAGGGTCAGCCGGGCCAGCCGGGAGACGATCGCGACCTCGGAGAGCAGGTGCGGCGAGGCCGGCGGCAGCTTGCCGCGCGAGGCGTGCACCTCGCTCATCGAGTCCTCGACCGTGTAGAACTGCGGGCCGCCGGCCTGCACGTCCCGGTCGCTGCGGCCGAGCGTCGGCAGGATCAGCGCGGTGTCTCCGCACACGGTGTGCGAGCGGTTCAGCTTGGTGGAGACGTGCGCGGTCAACCGGCAGCGCCGCATGGCCTGTTCGGTGACCTCGCTGTCGGGGGTGGCCCGCACGAAGTTGCCCGCGACGCCGACGAAGACCTTGGCCCGGCCGTCGCGCATCGCGCGGATGGAGTCCACCGCGTCCAGGCCGTGTTCCGTGGGCGGGGCGAAGCCGAACTCCCGCTCCAGGGCGTCCAGGAAGGACCGCGGCATCCGCTCCCAGACACCCATCGTCCGGTCGCCCTGTACGTTGCTGTGCCCGCGCACCGGGCAGACGCCCGCGCCCGGCTTGCCGAGATTGCCGCGCAGCAGAAGGAAGTTGACGATCTCGCGGATCGTCGGCACGCCGTGCTTGTGCTGGGTCAGGCCCATCGCCCAGCAGACGATCACGCTGCGGCTCTCGAGCACGAGCCGGTGCACCTGCTCGATCTCGGCGCGGGCCAGACCGGTGGCGGCGAGGACGTCCTCCCAGTCGGTCGCCCGGGCGTGCTCGGCGAACCCGGGGAAGCCGGTGGTGTGGCGGGCGATGAAGCCGTGGTCGAGCACGGTGCCCGGCGCCGCGTCCTCGGCCTCCAGCAGCAGCCGGTTGAGGGCCTGGAACAGCGCGAGGTCGCCGCCGGCCCGGATGTGCAGGAACCGGTCGGCGATCACCGTGCCCCGGCCGATCACCCCGCGCGGCTTCTGCGGGTGCTTGAAGCGGATCAGCCCGGCCTCGGGAAGGGTGTTGACGGCGACGACCCGGCCGCCGTTGCGCTTGGTCTCCTCCAGGGCGGAGAGCATCCGGGGGTGGTTGGTGCCCGGGTTCTGGCCCACCACGAAGACCAGGTCGGCGTGGTGGATGTCGTCCAGCGAGACGCTGCCCTTGCCGGTGCCCAGCGTCTCCTGGAGCGCGTGGCCGCTGGACTCGTGGCACAGGTTGGAGCAGTCGGGCAGGTTGTTGGTGCCGTACGCGCGGGCGAACAGCTGGAGCAGGAAGGCCGCCTCGTTGTTCAGCCGCCCCGAGGTGTAGAACAGCGCCTCGTCGGGGTCGATCCGCCGGAGCTCGTCGGCGACCAGGCCGAGCGCCTCGTCCCAGCCGACCGGCTCGTAGTGGGTCGCGCCCGGGCGCTTGACCATCGGCTCGGTGAGCCGGCCCTGCTGGTTGAGCCAGTGGTCGGACTTCCCGGCGAGTTCGGCGACCGAGTGCTCGCGGAAGAATTCGGCGGTGACCCGGCGGGAGGTGGCCTCGTCGGCGATGTGCTTGGCGCCGTTCTCGCAGTATTCGTTGAGGTGTCGCTTTCCCGGCGCCGGCTCCGGCCAGGCGCAGCCGGGACAGTCGAAGCCCTTCGCCTGGTTGATGTTCAGCAGGGTCAGCGCGGTGCGGCGAGGGGAGGTCTGGGAGAGCGCGTACTCCAGGGCGTGGGTGACGGCGGGGACGCCGGTCGCCCAGGTCTTCGGGGGAGTGACGGAGAGGTCGTCGACCGGGTCGTCCATGGTGCTCATGCTCGGCTCTGCCCCTTTTCCGGGTTTCCGGGATCGTGGATTCCAGTGTCGGATCGATTGCCGGGCGGCGTCAAAGAGGTGATTCCTGTGACGTGATAGGCGGGACTTATCGCGGGTATTCCGGGTCGGTCGACAGCCTCGATAGGTATCTCCGATCGGGCGATCGGGAATTCCGCTTTGACGGGCCGGGGTGGATTTCCGAGGATGGACGGTGATGAATACCACGCCCTCGGACAGCGCACTCCCGAATGCCGCAGCCCCGGTTTCCGCGCCGCGCCCGCTGGTGGACCGCTTCGGCCGGGTCCACACCGATCTGCGGGTCTCGTTGACCGATCGCTGCAACCTGCGCTGCACGTACTGCATGCCGGCGGAGGGGCCGGGGTGGCTGGGGCGCGCCGAGGTGCTGGGGGACGAGGAAGTGGTGCGGCTGGTGCGGATCGCCGTGCAGCGGCTGGGGGTGCGGTCGGTGCGGCTGACGGGCGGGGAGCCACTGTTGCGGCGGGGGCTGGTGGGGCTGGTCGGACGGATCGCCGCGCTGGGCGTGGAGCTGTCGCTGACGACCAACGGGATCGGGCTGGCGCGTACGGCGGGGGCGCTGCGGGAGGCGGGGCTGGAGCGGGTGAACGTCAGCCTGGACACGCTGCGCCCGGAACGCTTCGGGGCGATCACCCGGCGGGACCGGCTGGCGGACGTGCTGGCGGGGCTCGCGGCGGCGAAGGCGGCGGGGCTGGGCCCGGTGAAGGTCAACGCGGTGCCGGTGCGCGGGGTCAACGACGACGAGCTGGTGGAGCTGGTCTCCTTCGCGGCCGGGCACGGCTACCGGATGCGGTTCATCGAGTCCATGCCGCTGGACGCCCAGGGGGCGTGGGACCGGTCCGCGATGGTGAGCGCCGCCGAGATCCTGGCGGTGCTGGGGGAGCGGTTCGACCTCGTCCCCGTCCCCCGCCACGGCAACGCCCCGGCGGAGGAGTGGCGGATCGCCGGCACGGACGCGGTCGTGGGTGTGATCGCCTCCGTCACCCGTCCCTTCTGCGGCGGCTGCGACCGGGTCCGGCTGACCGCCGACGGGCAGCTGCGCACCTGCCTGTTCGCGACCGCGGAGTCGGACCTGCGGGCTCTGCTGCGCGGCGGCGCGGACGATGCGGCGATCGAGGCGGCGTGGCGGGTCGCGGTGGCGGGCAAGGGGCCCGGGCACGCCATCGGCAGCGCCGGCTTCGTCCGGCCCGACCGCCCGATGTCCGCCATCGGCGGCTGAACTCCCCGGCCTGGGAAGGAGAGTCCGATGAAGAACTGGATCGCCGAGGTGAAGGCGGAACTCGGCATCGACCTGGAGGTCGACGTCACCGAGCTGCTCGACCTGACCAGGGTGGTCGCCCACGAAGTCGCCCGCCCCGCAGCGCCGTTGACCGCCTTCCTGGTCGGCTACGCCGCCGCGGGGGAGGGTGGCGGACCGGCCGCGGTCAGCGCGGCGAGCGCGCGGGTGGCGGCGCTGGTCGAGCGGCGGGACGGTGTGCGATGAGCGCGGCGACCGTGCCCGCGCTGTCCTGGGAACGGGCCAGGTCGGTGGCCCGGAAGGCCGCCCGCTCACCGCTTCCGGCCGTACGCCGCCCCCTGGCCGAGGCCCTCGGCCACGCCCTGGCCGAGCCGCTGACCGCGCTCACCGACCTGCCGGCCTTCGACACCTCGGCGATGGACGGCTGGGCGGTGGCCGGCCCCGGGCCGTGGCGGCTGCTCGCCGACCGCGTCCTGGCCGGTGCGCGGCCCGTCCCGCTGGCCCCCGGCACCGCCGTGCCGATCGCCACCGGCGCCCAGGTGCCGCCCGGCGCGAGCGCCGTCCTGCGCCGCGAGCACGGCGAGGCGGCGGACGGCGTGCTGCGCACCGGTCCGCAGGCCGCCGTCCCGCCCGGCCGGGACATCCGCCCGCGCGGGCAGGAGTGCCGCACCGGCGAGCCGCTGCTGCCGGCCGGGGCCACCGTGACGCCCGCCGTCCTCGGCCTGGCCGCCGCCGCCGGGTACGACCGGCTGGCCGTCTACCGTCGACCGACCGTCGAACTCCTGCTGCTGGGCGATGAGTTGATGACCACGGGCATGCCCGGGGACGGTCGGGTGCGGGACGCCCTGGGCCCGCTGCTGCCGCCCTGGCTGCACCGCTACGGCGCCGAGGTGACGGCCGTCCACCGGGTACCCGACGACCCCGACGCACTGGCGGCGGCACTCGCCGCCCGCACCGCCGACGTCCTGATCACCACCGGCAGCACCGCCGCCGGCCCGGCGGACCACCTGCACCGCGCCATCGCCGCCGTGGGCGCCCGGCTGCTGGTCGACTCCGTCGCCGTCCGCCCCGGCCACCCGATGCTGCTCGCTGAACTCCCGCCGACCGCCGCCGACCACGCCCGCCACGCCGCCGGTACCCGCCACCTGGTCGGCCTGCCCGGCAACCCGCTGGCCGCCGTGGCCGGCACCGTCACCCTGGCCGCCCCGCTGCTGCGCCGCCTCGGCGGCCACCTCGACGGCGCGCTGGGCCGGCCAGTCCCGGCCGCGTCCGCCCTGCCCGGCCACCCGCACTCCACCCGGCTGCTGCCCGTCCGGCTCACCACCGCCGGAGCCGTACCGCTCGCCTTCGACGGCCCGGCCATGCTGCGCGGGCTGGCCGTCGCCGACGGCCTCGCCGCCGTCCCTCCGGGCGGCCTCCCGGAGGGAGCCCCGACCGAGGTGCTGGCCGTGCCGTAGCGCGTGTCCGATGATTCGCGAGCCCGACTGGAACCGTCAGACACGCCCTGGCTGGTCCGTGTTCGGCCCCACGGACAGCACGACCGCGCTGTCCGCGCCGGCCGGGGTGTCGTAGTGCACCGTCTCCCCGGCGTGCCGCCCGAGCAGCGCCTTCCCGAGCGGGCTGTCGAAGGTCACCAGGGTGAGGTCCCGCTCCTCCGCCAACTCCGAGATCTCCACGGTCTCCTCCGTGCCGTCGCCGAACCGCACGGTCACCGTCGATCCCACCCCCACCACCCGCGCGGACGGCTCCCCGGCCACCTCGGCCTCCCGCAGCCGGGCCTCCAGCTCGGTGATCCGCCGGTCCAGCCGGGTCACGTCCGACGCCCGCTGCAACTCGTCCGCCGCATCCGCCCGGTCCCCCACCGGCTCCACCCCGCGCAGCGTCGCGGCCACCTTCCCCCGCTGCGCCCGCAGCTGCGCCAACTCCTCCCGCACCGCACGCAGGCCCTCGGCACTGATCGGTTCCGGCCCACCGCTCATCCCAAGCTCCCGGGGCTGCTCGTCACACGCTCGAACACCGGCCGCCTCCCATTACCCCACCGCCCGGAGCACCGGGCAACTCCGCCTGGCTAGCTGCTAGTCCTGTCGTCGAAGGTCAGTTCCAGAGAAGGATCGCGGCGATGGCGATAGCGACCTGGTAGGACTCGCGGGTCTTGTGGTACCTGGCGGCCAGGCCGCGCCACTGCTTGAGCTGGGTGAAGTAGCGCTCGACGACGTTGCGCAGTCGGTTGACTCCAGGTGGCCGACCGCGGGGTGACGCGGTTGTCGGCTGGATCTGTGTGTTCGGGGGTGGTGTGGGGATGCCGTCGGATCTCTTCCAGGACCGGTTCCAGGCAGGCGAAGCGGCAGGAACCGTGACAGCACCGCCCACTCGGCATCCGAAAACTCATGACGACGCACCATGACCGACATTACCTCTCAACACTTGATCAGCTTTGAAGGCGACTTCTATGCCTCACCGGTCGACGCCTTCCGCGGGCGTACCTCGGGTGCCCACGTGCCGGGTTCGTAGTCACCGTCGGCGGTGACCCAGAACGAACCCTGGATCAGTGCTGCGGGCCGCTCGTCACGCGGTTCGGGCGCCGGCATGACCTGTACGGATATGAACTCGCCTTTGTCCGGTATTCCGAGACCGAGCATCCGCGCGACCACTGGGTCGCCCTCCTGGTGGCCGAGGACTAGGATCCCCAGGTGCCGGAGGTGGTCACGTGCTCCTCCGTTGCCGCGTGCGCGCTTCAGAGGATCTTTGAGGCCGTGGCCGACGGTCTCGATGGTCACCCGGCGGATGACCTCGCGCTGGCATTCAATGAAGAGCTGATTGATCCGGGCCTGTCCGTGTTGATCCTTGACCTTGCCCTTCGCGGACATGATCCGGGCGCGTTTCTCCGCGTCCATGCGTAGCAGCTGGTTGGGCGCGAGCCTGTTCTCGCCCCCCCAGAGCCAGGACACAGCCGCAACTCCGACGGTATTGAGCCGTCGCTTTCTATCTCGGTTCTCCGTAGCCCTGAGATGCTCCTCAGAGGCCCGTACCAGCCCGGCCCGCCATGTGCCAGCCTTATCATCAGCTGTTATCACCAAGCAGATGCAGCCGACCAGCTCCGGTCCGATCTCCCATCTGCCGATGCCCTTCGCATATTTGCAGTCGACCTCGATCCCAGCGATGAGGTAGTCCGCCCTCTCGCCTTCTGTGAGTTTGAACTCCTTGTAGATGTTGATCTCGACGAGCGTTCCCAGATGAGTCTTCTCGGTCTTGTGTAGCTGTTCGTAGTCCCAGCGGCCCATCCGCTGGCCGTCGAGCAGCTGGTCGATCGTTTCGCGGATCACGCGGCCCATGGCCCGGCCTGTAGGGTCCAGGACGTAGAGGGAGGCCTTGACCGCCTGGATCTCCGCGTCCGCAGTGGGGTTATCGAGCTCGAACATCGGCAGCATCACATGCGGCAGCCTATCCACCGAGGATCCCCGGCAGACCGACTGCGCCTGAACAGCGAGGGTGCGCGAGGAGGTAGCGGAGGCCTGGAGGGGGGAGCACTAGGCTGGTAGCGCCTGAAAGTGGAGCAGCTGAGGACTGTGGCGGTGCCCGACGCCTGGTCCTCCCGAGCAGCAGGAGCCGATACCTTGGCCAGTGGCACACCGGATGAGTCGCCGCAGCAGTGGGCTCCGCCGCCCGGGTCCTGGGCGTCGTCGGCCGCCAATCGCCGGAGCATGGTGGGCAACCGCAGCCGGGACACCCAGCCGGAACTCGCGCTGCGTCGGCTGGTCCACGCTGAGGGGTTGCGCTACCGGGTGGCGGCGAAGCCGCTCCAGGGCATGAGGCGCAGCGCGGACCTGCTGTTCCGTCCTGCGAGGGTCGCTGTTTTTGTCGATGGCTGCTTCTGGCACGGGTGTCCGGAGCACTTCGTCCCTCCCAAGACGAACCCGGACTACTGGCGGGAGAAGATCGGCCGTAACGTCCAGCGGGACCGGGACACCGATGCCAGGCTTGCGGCCGAGGGCTGGCTCGTCCTGCGGTTCTGGGAGCATGAAGCGGCTGAGGCCTGTGCACCGACGGTGGTCGAGAGCGTCCGGCAGCGGCGCACAGGCGGTACCGTCAGCTGACCTTCCCCCGGTGCTGGGCGAAGTAGTCGTGGCGGGCATGGTCCTGCTGGCCGATGAAGGCCTTGAACTCGCCGAGTTCGTACGCCAGCTCGCCGTTGTTGCGGATGGTCTTCTCCACATGGAAATCGCGCTCGATGTGGGCGATGCGTCGCTCGATCTCCGGCACGGGGAGCTTCTTGCCGCCGGACTTCGCAATGAGGTCGGCCATCTTCTGAGCGGTGAGGGGTGTCTTGCCCGGGTGGTGGCGGAGCAGCAGGTACACCGGGTCGAGATCTGGGCGCGTCGACTCGACTGAGTCAGCGCGCTTCACCTCCTTGCGCAGGGCGCTCGCGATTGCCTCGCCGAGGGCCTTGGCGACGGGCGGCGGAAAGGCGTTGCCGATCTGGCGGTAGACGGTGGTCTTACGGCCCTGGAACTCCCAGTGATAATCCTTGCCGAACCAGCCCTGGATACGGGCGACCATGGCGGTGGTCAGCTTCGGAAGGTGGTCGCCATCCATGCTGGCGTCCGGGGCGGCGTTGGCGACGCCCATCGCGTCGACTCCCAGCTGCCGCCAGGCGGCCTTGGCCCGGGTCGGGCCGAGGTCGGCGCCGCCGTGCTTCTTGGAGCCACCGACGATGGTGGGCGCGATCGCGGAGGCCTTCTCGACCCACGCAGCCACGTGTTCAGGTGCCCAGCCGTTGGCTCCCATGAGGTCTTTGAGTAGCTCGCCCACGGTGGGGGCGGAATCCTCGGAGGGCTCAGGCCAGTGGAAGTACGCGGCGTACTCCTTCTGCAGAGCAACCAGAACGAACCGCGGCCGCAGCTGGGAAACGCCGAACTGGTGGGCCTCGAGCAAGCGCCACTCGCCGACGTACCCGGCGCTGTGGAGGAGCTCGAGGATGTGCTGGCGGTAGGCGGAGAACCGGTTGCCGCTCAGCCCCTTGACGTTCTCCAGGAGCAGCGCCTTCGGCTGGATGTCCTTGCACAGGTGCACAGCCCACGCGAACAGGTCCCGCTCGTCGGTCGCCCCGAGCTGGTTGCCGGCGATGCTGAAGGGCGGACAGGGGACGCCTCCTGCGAGGAGGTCGACACCCTTGTACGCGTACGGGTCCCACAGCGTCTTGTCGGCGACATCGCCGACCTTGACGATGGATGCCGCCTCCTGCTCGGCATCCTCAGGGCTGGTGCCCTCGGCCACGAGGAGCCGGGCGAGGTTGTGCCGGAGGGTCGTCGCGGCGTTCTGGTCGAGCTCGAGGGCGAGCTTGTGCGTGAACCCGGCGTTGTGCAGGCCAAGGGACTGACCGCCCGCGCCGGCGCAGATCTCCACCACCTCAAGGCGCTCAGGTGCCATGAGACCTCCTCTCGGTGGCGCCGCACCTGGGCGGACGCCGACGTGTTCCTCTGCCGTTCGCAGCCGACTACCCGCTGCCACTGCCGACGACAGGTGCCAGAAGCTGTCCATTGTGCTTGATGGCCGCTCTGCAACGAATGTCACCAGCAGAACCAGAAGCGTAGGCGACACCACTGACACAGCCCAAAACGCCGTACTCGGTGGCGCTGGAGCATGGCGGGGCAGCCGGGGCACCGTACCGGCTGGGTGTCGGCGCCTGCGGGGCCCACCGGCGTGCCCCGAGCTCGGGCGGTGCGGGTCGGAACTATCGCGGCGACTGCGCACCGTAATCGAGCCTTGACGGCTTCCGCCGACGTCGACAGGATGGGGGCCCGCAGCAGGGAGGGAATGAGGAAGCGTGGGCCAGGCCGACCTACCGATGGTGGAGCAGTTCAGGTGCTGGATCCTCCCCGATAGCGGCTCGGGGACAGCAGACCGGAGGGCCTTCTTCTCGGATTCCCTTGTCGTACTCGACACCAATGTGCTGCTCAGCCTGTACGAGTACAACCCTGGTGTGCGGAACCAGGTCATTGCGGCGCTGGAACAGATTTCCGACCGCCTCTGGCTCCCCTACCGAGTCGGGCAGGAGTTCGTCCGAGGCCGTCGCCGCGTGATCGTCGAGCGCGCAAAGGAGCTCAGCGGAGCGGCTGCGGCCATCGACCGCCACCTCCAGCAGGCTTATCAGGCGGTTCTCAACGCCAGCGAGCACGTGAAGAGCCTGCTGATGAAGTACGCCAACGACGATGCCTCCCAGACGGGCCTGGATGAGGCGATCAACGAGGCGGCGGTAAAGAACCTGCTGAGCGACTGGCAGAACCTGCTGAAGGAGCATGTCAAGCAACTGAAGTCCGGCCATGATCTAAAGCCTGCTGCTATCAAATCGGACGATCCCGTCCTGCCGAAGGTAGCCGCACTCTTCGGTGACCGCATCGCCCCACCCACCGAATACCGGATGGTGCGGCAGTGGCTTGACGAGGCGCTTTCCTTCCGTTTCCCGAACCGGATTCCGCCGGGATTCGCTGACCAAGGAAAGGGGACGCCGCTAGACCAGGTCGGCGACTACTTCATCTGGGCGGAAATTCTGGAAAAGGCGGCTGCGCCCGAGGTGGAACGGGTCCTGTTCGTGTCGGCTGACACGAAAGACGACTGGTATCAGAAGCTCGACGACGGCGGGAAGCGGCCGTGGCCGCAGCTCTTCGACGAGCTGCGCCAACGTACGGGCGCGGAACTGCTCGTTGAGCAGCCGCGGCAGTTCTTCCAGGGCATCGAGGAGTTCCTTGCGCCGAAACTGGAGCTCAGCAATGCCACGTACGACGAGATCGACCGCGCGGCGGAGGCGGTGGCGCAGCGGAGTGCGGAAGAGCGCCCCGCAGTGACGGATGACAATGCCCACATCGTCACGCCGCCGGACGGTCTGGCCCTGGAGGCGTACCGGGCCGCCGGGCTCACGACGCGCACGGCGCGACAGCTCGCGGAGTCGGACCGGCGCCGTCACTTCCAGTGGTGGCTGATCGGTGTGACCGCTGAGCTCGGGTACCGCGATCCTGCCGATGACGAGCCCCCTGTGGACCTCTACGCGGCGGTCCGGTCCGAGGTCAGGCCCGCTCCGGAGTGGTACCCGGGGTCGGCGCTAGCACAAGGCGAGTGGCCGTACCGGAGCGACACCTGGGTCGCCCCCTGGTTCATCCAGCTGGTGCGTGACGTCGGCGAGACCGACCGTCTCCCGCTGCAGCGGCTGGCTGCGCGCCAGGTCCAGCCAAAGGCCTGACCGCGGGTACCCGCCCGGACCGTCCGCCGCAGATCACTACGCTGACGGTGCGAGCCCACCATTTGAAACTTGGACACGGAGCCGACCAGAAGATGGCGCACAAACTGCTCGACATCACCCCCAACCCCAAGGTGCTCGTGGCGCTCACGCGCACCCCGATCCTCCCGATCGATGCGCTCAGCGAGCTCATCGACAACGCCATCGACTCGTTCCGTGCAGCAGCCACTGCAGGCGTCCCTTCATCGGTCCGCCAGGTGATCATCGAGGTCCCGGGGCCGGCCGAGGTCGCTCGGGGCGAAGGGATGATCCGTGTCCGTGATACCGGACCGGGCCTTACTGAGGAGCAGATCGCCGATTCCATGCGGGCCGGCTATACCTCGAAGAACCATTTCGACACCCTCGGCCTGTTCGGGATGGGCTTCAACATCGCCACTGGGAAGCTCGGCCGTATCACCCGGGTAATCTCCGCGCGCGAGGAGGACGACCACGCGGTCCAGGTCACTCTCGACTTGCCCGAGCTCATGCAGTCCCAGAAGTTCTCTGCGGCAGCCGAGCAGATCGAGAAGCCGGAGGGCCTGCGCCACGGGACCGTCGTCGAGATCCGGGGCTGGTGGCCCGACGGGGACGCCAACAGCGGCTTCATCCGGGAACTCGCGAAGATGCCGAAGAAGACGCTGCGTAGTCGGCTCGGGCG
Organism: Kitasatospora sp. NPDC114501; assembly: GCF_055633695.1. Lineage (NCBI taxonomy): Bacteria > Bacillati > Actinomycetota > Actinomycetes > Kitasatosporales > Streptomycetaceae > Kitasatospora > Kitasatospora sp. NPDC114501. The sequence goes on from NZ_JBVKDS010000011.1 coordinate 105,512, forward strand.
ACGGTATGCCACTCTGCTGAGGCCGGATGCGGCCAACCCGGTGGTGATCACTGTGAACAACGAGCGCTGCCATGCCTTCGAGCACTGCGTGTGGTCGCACGAGCGCTTCGTCGAGCGGAAGGCCCATGGCAAGATCCCCGCCAGGATCGGCTTCGACCAGGTGATCAGCCGTGCGCGGCGCTGTCTTCACGACGGCACCGACTTTGGCGAGGACGGCGCTTGCCCGCGGTGCGGCGGGACGGAGAGCCGGGAAATAAACCACCGGGTGCACGGCTGGGTGGGCATCCAGCGATACGACGACCAGAACGACTTCGGGATCGACCTGATCCGCAATGGGCGGGCTATCCGTCAGGCGGAGAAGGCGACGTTCTTCGAGTTCTCCGACGAGTCCACCGGGCGTGCCGAGCGCGAGTACCCGGTGGACCAGCAGTACGGCCGGATTGTCGGCGAGGTCCACCTCGACCAGGTTCCGGTGGACTTCCAGAAGCAGCACTTCCAGCAGGCCTCCGATGAGTGGCAGGAGGCTATCCGGTTCCTCCGCGGAGGTTCGCTGCTGCCGAACAACTGGACCGACGGCGAGGTGAACAACTCGCCGGTATCGCTGCTCTTCCAGGGCTACCGTAAGGTGCGCAACTTCGGCCGCGGCGATATGTACATGGGCAAGTACAACCCCGCCAAGGGCAAGGCCGATCGGATCCCCCGGAGTGTCGAGGAGGAGTACTACCGGCGTTTCCTCAACCGTGAGCCCGGCTACTTCGACGACGCGAAGTGGTGGGAGCTCGTCGAAACGGCCGGGGAGCCGCCGATCCAGGTGCTTCCCGAATGCCCGGAGTGCGGCTTCCAGAACACGCCGACAGCTGAGGAGTGCGGGGGCTGCGGCGAGGTGCTCGACGGGAAGCCGTGCCTGGATGCCGGGTGTGGCAAGAAGATCTTGCGCTCCGCGACAGCGTGCCCGCACTGCGGCACGTCCCAGGTGCTCAAGGTACAGCTGCCGTGGAAGTGCACCTTCTGCGCGCAGGAGAACAAGGCGGGGGCGGAGCGCTGCGAGGTGTGCGGTCACGTCAAGGACGCACCTCACCCGGCCAGCCCTGAGGCGCTGGCCGGAGCGTCCGCGAATGCCGAGGAGCTCAGCGCGGACCAGCTGGCCGTCGTGCTGGCGGACGGGAAGTCGAGCAGCCCGCTGGACGTCCGGGTGCGGACTACCCACCGTCCGATCCTGCCCGCCTTCGGACAGGCTGCCGTCCCGCTCGTCACCAGCGCGGATACCCGGCAGATCACCCTCTACATCGACCCGACCCACGCGGTGTTCACGGAGATGGGGCTGCGGCCGGAGTACCTGATTGCGACCGAAGTGGCCCAGTTCCTCCACTCTCTCCACCGCAATCTCCAGAGTCGGCCCGGGCACACCGCCGCCGTGCTCACGGCGGAGGTCCTCAAAAAGGGGTGGGGTGACGCGGTCACGGACAGCGCAGACAGTGTCCGGAGTGACATCAAGTCGCTGTTCGACCAGATCACCGAGCGAATCCTCCGGGCACCGCACGCAGACCGCTTCTACGACGAGCTCGACGATTCCCAGCAGCTAGCGCTTGCTGATTCCATGATCAAGTCTGGGGCTGAACTCACGGAGCTCGGGCGGCTCAAGGCGACTGGCGGTTACCTCCGCTACTGCGACCGCGAGACGGTCACCGCCTTCTTCGCTCGGCATGCTGAGGGCTGGTTCGACGGCCTGGTCTGGGAGGACCCGTGGCCCAGTGAGAGCGTGGCCGGCCCGGTGATCGCCCGGAAGCTGCAGGAGGACCTCCGCGTCAAGTACCTGCGTTGCCTTGAGGACTGCGCTTCGTACCTCCGCTATGACCAGCCGGAACGGCTCATCGTCGTCCGCGCGCGGGCGGCCGTCGACTTCTTGGTCGGGAAGCTCGTATGACCCAGCGCATCGTCACCGACCTCAACCTGGCCGGGACCGGCTGGCAGTCCTTCGAACGGACTGTGCAACGCCTCATCATGGCCCGCGGCTACTCGGGGGTCCAGCTCGCCGGGGCCTCTGGCGACGGCGGAGCCGACGTGATCGGCAGCCTCAACGGGCGGCGCTGGCTGTTCCAGATGAAGCGCTGGCGCTCGCCCGTCGGCCCCGAGGTCATCGCGCAGACCGTCGACGCCTGTCGGCGCTACGACGCGGATATCCCCGTCGTCGTCAGCTTGAACGGATTCGAGGCTTCGGTCAGGGCCCAGCAGGAACAGCTCGCGGCTAGAGGCATCCCCCTGCAGCTGTGGGACCGGCGTACCCTGCAGAAGCAGGCGGAGCGCGTTCCGGAGGCCCCGCCGGCGCTGCAGGACCCGGACCGGTTCCGGCTCCGCCCGTACCAGGAGCGGGCCGTCGACGGACTCATGGACGAGCTGGTGAACGGTGCGCGAAGCGCACTCATTGTTCTCGCCACGGGGCTCGGCAAGACTTTCGTGGCCGCCGAGTTCCACCGGCGCGCCCGGGCCCTGCGGCCCAGAGCGAGGACGCTGGTCCTTGCGCACCGAAACGAGCTCGTCTACCAGCTTGAGCGCGCGTTCTGGCCGTTGCTCCCCGCATCGGCGGCCACCGGCGTGTGGAACGGCTACGAGCGTCCGGACAAGGATGCGCTCAACGACCTGGATGTGGTGTTCGCCTGCGTGGACAGTGTCGCAACCGCTGTCAAGGCGGGACGCGAACTCCCCGAGTTCGGCTTGGTCGTGGTCGACGAGTGCCACCACCTCGGGACCACCGCCTACGACGCGGTGCTCGGCGAGCTGTCGGCCGCCGACGGTGGAGCGTTCCTCCTAGGGATGACTGCGACGCCCTGGCGGCCCGACGGGAAGTCCCTGGGCACCTGGTTCGACTTCCCCGTCGTGGACATCGACATGGTGCGCGGACTCCGTGAGGGGTATCTGGCAAACGTCGACTACCGGATGTTCACCGACAACATCGACTGGGATGCACTGGCAGCCGGGCTCGCCGAGACCGCCCCCGCGCTCACTCCCCGGGGGATCAACCGCACCGTCTTCATCGACGAGTGGGACGACGCAGTCGTCGACCGACTCGCCGAGGCCTGGGGCGATCAGAAGAACCCGCGGGGCATCGTCTTCTGTGGAACCATCGACCACGCCGAGCGGATGGTGGGACGGATCAACGCGCTCGGGTTCACCAGCGCCGAGGTGATCGCCTCCCGGACGGCGCAGGGCAAGGCCGTGGACGCGGCCACCCGGAACCGCATCCTCTGGGACTTCGCGGACGGTCGCACAGGAATCCTGTGCGCCGTGGATGTCCTGAACGAGGGTGTGGACGTGCCGGACGTCAACATTGTCGTCTTCCAACGCGTCACCCACAGTCGCCGAATCTTCGTCCAGCAGCTCGGCCGCGGACTCCGCCTGGCCGCCGGCAAGGAGAAGGTGGTCGTACTGGACTTCGTCTCCGACATCCGTCGTTTCGCCGCAGGACTGAGCCTTCAGGACTCGCTTGCTACCCGGGGCGCCCGCGACCCGCGGGTGAGGATCGGCAGCCAGGTCAGGTTCATGCGGGCCAACCGTGCGGATCAGGAGGGCGAGCAGTTCCTCCGTGAATGGCTCGACGACCTCGAGGCGGTCGAGGACGCCGGTGAGGATGTGCACATCCTCCGATACCCACCCGACAGCTCGATCACGGCTGCGGCCAAACGATAGGACTTGTGACTGTGCCTGACCACGACACCAGCCCCGTCAGCGACTGGCACCGGCTCAAGCCGGACACCGAATACGCCGTGGAGGAGGTCCTCAATCAACTGAGGGGCGACCAGGCTGATCCGCAGGACCTCCTGGATGCCTACCTGTACGCGAAGCGCCTGCTGGCGGAATCCATGCAAGCCCTCGTGCGTACCAACTTGCCCGCGGCGTGCGACGCATTCGGGGATCTTCGCGCACAGCTCGCCGACCGGATGGCCTCGGAGTACGGGGAACGTATTCCTGCACGCTACCTGACGGTGCCCTACGGCAGCCGCACGCATGAGGAGCTGTTCGCAATTCTCCTTGGACGGTTCACGAAGCCTGTGAGCGCGGCGTTCCTGCGCGTGGTGACCAGGGACTCCGTCCACACCGAGCGTCGGACGCGCGAACTGCGGGAGCTGGGCCTCGACATCGTCACGGGCCGCGAGGGCGGTAGCGATGTCTACACCCTGAGGTCGCTCGAGCTCGATACGTCGATGATCCCCACGATCATCACGAACAACCTCCGGGACAAGAAAGCATCTGAGCACGAGAAGAGGGCGGTCCTGGCCGTGTTGTCGGGAGTGGACGACTGACCTATTGCGGGTGCTGCGGGCGGATTCCGGGGTGGCGGTGATCACCTTCCGGGCCGGGGCTGGGGGTGAAAGGGCAGGTCGGGGGCTCGGGTGGGGACGGTCGGGGAGGGACCGGCGGTCGGGGCGCGAGCGGGCGAAGCTACCATGTGGGCAACACCCTCAGCTCGAAAGATGGACTTGTGACTGTCAACGACGACGTGTTCACGGACTGGAAGAACCGCGAGGAGATCGCGGAGTCGATGATCCCGATCATCGGGCGGCTGCACCGGGAGCGGGACGTCACCGTCCTGTGCCACAGCCGTTCCCTGGTGAACAAGTCGGTGGTCAGCATCCTCAAGACGCACCGCTTCGCCCGGCAGATAGCCGGCGAGGAGCTCTCGGTCACCGAGACGATGCCGTTCCTGGAGGCCCTGACCGCCCTCGACCTCGGCCCCTCGCAGATCGACCTCGGCATGCTCGCCGCGACGTACAAGGCGGACGACCGCGGCCTGTCGGTGGCGGAGTTCACCGCCCAGGCCGTCGTCGGCGCCACCGGCGAGAACAAGCTGGAGCGCCGGTCCGGGCAGGACGTCGTGCTGTACGGGTTCGGCCGCATCGGCCGGCTGGTCGCCCGGCTGCTGGTCGAGAAGGCCTCGGCCAACGGCCTGCGGCTGAAGGCCATCGTCGTGCGCAACAGCGGCGGCGACGACCTGGTCAAGCGCGCCTCGCTGCTGCGCCGTGACTCCATCCACGGCCAGTTCCAGGGCACGATCACCGTCGACGAGGCGAACAACAAGATCATCGCCAACGGCAACGAGATCAAGGTGATCTACTCCGACGACCCGACCAAGGTCGACTACACGGAGTACGGGATCAAGGACGCGATCCTGATCGACAACACCGGTCGCTGGCGCGACCGCGAGGGCCTGTCGAAGCACCTGCGCCCCGGTATCGCCAAGGTCGTGCTGACCGCGCCGGGCAAGGGCGACGTCCCGAACATCGTGCACGGCGTGAACCACGACACGATCAAGCCGGACGAGCAGATCCTGTCCTGCGCCTCCTGCACCACCAACGCCATCGTCCCGCCGCTGAAGGCGATGGAGGACGAGTACGGCGTGATCCGCGGCCACGTGGAGACCGTCCACTCGTTCACCAACGACCAGAACCTGCTGGACAACTACCACAAGGCCGACCGTCGCGGCCGTTCGGCGCCGCTGAACATGGTGATCACCGAGACCGGTGCCGCCTCGGCCGTCGCCAAGGCCCTGCCGGACCTCGAGGCGAAGATCACCGGCAGCTCGATCCGCGTCCCGGTGCCGGACGTCTCCATCGCGATCCTCAACCTCCAGCTGAAGCGGGAGACCAACCGCGAGGACGTCCTGGAGTATCTGCGGAACGTCTCGCTGACCTCGCCGCTGAAGCGCCAGATCGACTTCATCGACTCGCCCGACGCCGTCTCCAGCGACTTCATCGGCTCGCGCCACGCCTCGATCGTGGACGCCGGCGCGACGAAGGTCGACGGCGACAACGCGATCCTCTACCTGTGGTACGACAACGAGTTCGGCTACTCGTGCCAGGTGATCCGGGTCGTCCAGTACATCTCGGGCGTCGAGTACCCGACCTTCCCGGTCCCGGCGGTCTGATCCACCGGTAGGGCGGGACGGCCGAGCAGTACGGCGGGGCGGTGACCGGTCGGTCACCGCCCCGCCGGCGTTCCGACGGCTCCCGGGGGCGGTACCGTGCGGTGGGGCGGGCGGAGCGGGCTGCGCGCGGTGGAAGGGGTGGGCGGTGGACGGGTGGCCGACGGTCGAGCTGGACCCGGTGCGGCGGCTGCGGGTGCTGGCGGCGGCCGGGGCCGGGCGTCCGCTGTTCGCCGAGCGGCGGCTCGCGGCCGGGTTCGACGCGGTGTGGTCGGTCGCCGGGGACCTGTCCGGCGAACTGCCCGGGTTGGTCAGCGGGTTGCGCTCCTTCGAGGTGGGGCCAGCCAGGGGTGGCGAGCCCGGCGGGGACGGCCGACTGGAGGGCGTCGCGGTGAGCGTCGTCGGTCACCGGGAGCGGTTCGAGATCGTGCTGCGCAGCGGCTGGTGCCTGATGCAGAGCCGGGTGCTGCTGGGCGGGATGGCGGCCGTGCCGGATGGGGACGGGACGCGCTTCGCGCTGCTCGGCAGTCTGCGGGTGGCGGGCGCCGGGCCGGTGCAGCACCTCTTCGGCGGGCTCACCGAGCGGCGCGGCGAGGTGCTGCTGGACCGGCTGGAGCGGCGGGTCGCCGAGCGGTCACGGGCGCGGCAGTAGCCGCCGTACGGCGTCGGCCACCGCCTCGGGCCGCTCGTGCGGCAGGTAGTGGCCGCAGCCGGGCAGGACCTCGGCGCGCAGGTCGTCGGCGGGGACGCCGACCGGGGAGAGCAGGGACGGGCGGATCACCGGGTCCCGGTCGCCGCCGAGCAGCAGGGTCGGGACGGTGAGGCGGCGCCCGCGGTACCCGCCGAGCGCCAGGCGCGGAATGTCCCGGACGACGAACCCCCAGTGCAGCCGCTCGGCGGCGCGCGCCGCCTCGGGGGTGCTGCCCGCGTCCATGTACTCGGCCAACTCCTCGTCGGACCAAGGGTGTTCGGTGCTGGTGGCGCGCCGCAGCAGGTGGCCGAGCAGCCCGGGGCGGTGGCGGACGACGCGGCGGCCGATGCCCGGGTACTCCAGCAGGGCGGTGTACCAGAACCGCCAGGCCGTACCGAGCAGGGCGCGCTGCCGCGGCCAGGGGTGGGCCATGTTGAGCGCGAGGAGGCCGGTGAACCGGTCGGGCGCGCGCAGCGCCAGCTCGAAGCCCGTCCAGGCGCCCCAGTCGTGGCCGACCAGGCCCACCCGCGGCAGGCCGAGCCGGTCGAGGGCGGCGAGCACTAGGCGGGCGCGGTCGTCGGTGGTGTGGCCGTGGCGCGGTGCCTCGGACCAGCCGAAGCCGGGCAGGTCCAGGCAGAGCAGCCGGAACTCGCCGTCGAGCAGCGGGATGACCTGCCGCCAGGCGTACCAGTGCTGGGGGAAGCCGTGCAGGAGCAGCAGCGGGACGCCGTCCTCGGCGCCGGCCTCGGCGAGGTGGAGGCGGACGCCGTCGGCGTCGAGGTGCTGGTGGCGCACGCCGGGCAGCTCGGGAAGCGGGCGGGAGCGGGGGTGGGGGCCGGGTCGGGTCATCGGGAGGTCCTCTCCTGGGTGTGGTCTCAGAAGAGGAGAGGGCGGGGAAGGCCGCCGCAATCCCGGGGCGGCGGATGTTTTCCCGGCTCAGCGGTGCTCGGTGCCCCAGGCGGCGCGGAAGCCGTGCCGGGCGCGGAAGAGTCGTGAACGGACGGTTCCCAACGGCAGTTCGAGGATCTCGGCCACGGACCTCTCGTCCAGGCCCTCGACGTGGCGCAGGGTCAGGACGGCCCGGTGGCCGGGTGGGAGGCGCTCCAGGACGTCCCGGATGTCGGCGGCCAACTCGGGGTCGTGGCCGTCCGGTTGGTCGGCGACCGCGCCGGGCCGGGGGTGCCGGCGGGTGGCGAACCGGACGGCCTCGCGGGCGGCGATCGCCCGGGCCCAGCCGAACAGGGCCTCGGGGGCCCTGAGTTGGCGCAGGCTGCGGACGATCGCGATCATCGCCTCCTGGGCGGCGTCCGGCGCGTCCTGCAGGGCGATCGGGGCGCAGACCCGGCCGACGTACGGCATCAGCAAGCCGAGCACCTCGTCCAGAGCCAGCGCGTCGCCCCGCTGCGCGGCGCGGACCAACGCGCCCAGATCCGGTCCTCGTTCGTCCGCGCCCGTCATGTCGCTGTCGCCCCCCGTCGGCGGTCCTCGCCCCCCAGGGGACGGTACTGGACGGGGGCCCGGGGCCCGGCGGTGGGTGGGGGCGGAGCTGCGGCTATCTTGAGGGGTCACTGACAGGACTGGGGAAGGTGACGGGGATGGGTGGTCGGCGGGTGCTCGCCGCGGTGGCGGTGGCCGGGGTACTGACGGGCGTGCTGGCCGGGTGCTCCTCCGGGGGGTCGAAGAACGCCGGCGGGGCGGCTGCTCCCGCCTCGTCCGCGGCGAGTCCGGCGGCCGCGGCGCCGACGGCCGCGGGGACGGCCGCGGCCCCCGCGACCGCCCCCGCGCCGGCCGACGCCTCCGGGGCGGGTTCGGCGACCGGCTCCGCTCCCGCCCCGGCGTCGGCCCCGGCCGCCGCGGAGGCGCCGCGCGGGGACCTGGAGGCGGCGCTGCTGGACGACAAGGTGGTCGGGCAGGTGCTGCCGGACGCCAGGGCGATGGCCGGGTGGGAGGAGGAGAAGCGCCGGGTCGACACCGCCGACCACAAGGTCACCTGTGCCGGTGCCGCCGCGGCCTCCTGCGCCGGCAAGCCGCTCAGCGGCTCGGTCCGGTTCTCCTCGGGGGACGTGGTCGTCCGCTTCCTGGTGGACACCCTGCCCAGCCGGGACGCGGCGGCGCAGCGGCTGAAGGAGAGCTACGCCTCGTACTCCGCCGGGCCGTTCAGGAAGGTCGACACCCCGGCGCTGGGCAGCGAGAGCCAGGCCTTCCAGGGGCCGCTGGCCGAGGGTGAGGGCGTCGGCATCGTGGTGCGCTCGGGCACCGTGGTGGCGAGCGTGACCAGTGAGGGCGGCCCGGTGGACCTGTCGGCGACGCGGAGGTTCGCGGTGATGCTGGTCAAGCGGATCGAGCAGGCGCAGGCGGGGCGGACGCCGGACGCCGGGCTCGGCGTGGCCTGAGGGGCTGCCGGCGGGGCGGCGCGTCGGCGCGTCGGCGGGGCGGGCCTCCTCCCCGGTGTTCGAATCGGGCCGACCCCGGCCGAGCCGGGTCGGCGTGCCCTCGCCGCCCCGCCACCGCCTCCTCCCCGGGCGGTCGGGGCGCTGGGCTGCGCAAACGGATGTCAGTCGACCGTGATATGTACCTATCCCATGGCCGCCGTTCGGCCATGCGGAAGATGCCGATGACGTTCGAGGGGGCCAGACATGCCGCTGTTCCGACGCCGCTCCGGCGGGGAGGGCGAGCAGGACCGGGCCGGGCGGCGCGGGTTCGGGCTCGGCTTCGGCCGGCGGGGCTCCGGATCGCCCGCGGCGGCCGGTGCCGCCGAGCCGCGGCTCGACCCGGCGTACGGGGACGAGTCGGTGCGCCTGGCGCTCCGGCAGGCCGCCGACGGGGACTGGGCCGCGCTGCGGCCCGCGCTGGCCGCAGCCGAGGGCGAGGACCTGACCTTCCTCGCCGGGACGATCTCCCACGTGCCCCGGGTCGAGCAGTGGACGTCCCGGGCGCTGGCCGACACCCCGGAGGACACGCTGCTGCTGTTGCTGTCAGGCGCCCGGCACGTCGCCTGGGCCTGGGAGGCCAGGACGGGCGCCCGGGCCAAGGACGTCACCGAGGAGCGGTGGAAGGTGTTCCACGAGCGGCTGGAGGTCGCCGAGGAACAACTGCTGGAGGTGGCCGAGCGCGAGCCGTCCTGGCACGCCCCTTGGCGGTTCCTGCAGACCAGCGCCCGCGGGGCCTCGCTCGGCCCGGACGTCGCCACCTGCCGCTTCGAGGCCGCGGTGCGCCGGGCCCCCGGGAACGCCGGCTCGCACTGGGACCGGCTGCAGCAGCTGAGCGCGAAGTGGGGCGGTTCGCACGAGGAGATGCACGCGTTCGCCCGCTCGGTGATGCTCGCCGCCCCGGAGGGCAGCCGCCTCGGCGAGCTGGTCGCGGTCGCGCACCTGGAACACTGGCTGGCCCTCCCGGACGGCGAGGACCGCGCGTACCTGACCAGCCCGGCCGTGGTGGGCGGGCTCCAGGAGGCGGCCTTCCGGTCCGTCCTACACCCGGACTTCACGCCGGTGCGCGGCTGGCAGGACTCCTTCAACGCCTTCGCGATGGCCTTCTCCCTCGCCGACCAGCCGAAGACGGCCCGCCTGCTCTTCGACGCGTTGGACGGCTTCGTGACCGAGGCGCCCTGGAACTACCTGGCGGGCGGCCCGGTCAAGGCCTTCCGCTCCCACCGCGACCGCTGCGCCCACCCCTGGCGCTGAGCCGTACCGGCCCGGCGGCACACAACCCCCGCCACCGCCATCCACCCGCGACCGAAAGAGCCTCCGGTGTCCCCTACCGACAACCCGACGAGTGCGCACACCTTCCAGGTGGACCTGCGCGGCCTGGTGGACCTGCTCTCCCACCACCTCTACTCCAGCCCGCGGGTCTACCTGCGCGAGCTGCTGCAGAACGCCGTGGACGCGATCTCCGCCCGCCGCGCCCTCGACCCCGGGGCGCCGGCCGCGATCACCGTCCGGGCCGGCGACGGGCTGTCCGTCACCGACACCGGCATCGGCCTGACCGAGAAGGACGTCCACACCTTCCTCGCCACCATCGGCCGCAGCTCCAAGCGCGACGCCGACGGCCGGCTGGACGGCGCCGGGCTGGCCCGGGCCCGCGGCGACTTCATCGGCCAGTTCGGCATCGGCCTGCTCGCCTGCTTCGTGGTCGCCGACGAGATCACCGTGGTCACCCGCTCCGCCGCCACCCCGGACGCCCCGGCCATCGAGTGGCGCGGCAGCTCCGACGGCAGCTACACCATCCGCACCCTGCCCGCCTCGGCCAAGCCGGAGCCGGGCACCACCGTCACGCTGGCCCCGCGCGCCGACGCCGCCGAGTGGACCGGCCCCGGCCGGGTGCTCACCCTCGCCCGGGACTTCGGCAGCCTGCTGCGCCACGACGTCACCGTGGTCGACGCGGGCGGCACCGAGCACCGGGTCAACCGCACCCCGCCGTGGGCCGAGCGCCACGCCTCCCCGCCGGCCAGGCGCGACGCGCTCGCCGAGTACTGCCGCGCCGCCTTCGACTTCACCCCGCTCGACACCATCGAGCTGGACCTGCCGCTGGTCGGCCTGCGCGGCGTCGCGTACGTCCTGCCGGACGCCGCCCCGCCCTCGCGCCGCAACGGCCACCGGGTGCACCTCAAGGGCATGCTGCTCTCCGACCAGGCCGACGAACTGCTGCCGGACTGGGCCTTCTTCGTCCGCTGCGTGGTCGACACCGACGGGCTGCGCCCCACCGCCTCCCGCGAGGGCCTGTACGCCGACGAGACGCTGGCCGCCGTCCGGGACGCGCTCGGCGCCCGGATCCGCGACTGGCTGACCGGCCTGTCCGCGAGCGACCCGGCGCTGCTGCACCGCTTCCTGTCCGTCCACCACCTGGCCGTCAAGGAACTCGCCCGCTACGACGACGAGTTGCTGCGGATGATGCTGCCCTGGCTGCCATTCGAGACCACCGACGGCAACGTCACCCTGGACGAGTTCGCCCGCAGCCACCCGGTGGTGCTGGTCACCCGGACGGTCGAGGAGTTCCGCCAGGTCGCCCCGATCGCCGGCGCCGCCGGGCTCGGCGTGGTCAACGGCGGCTACACCTACGACCGCGACCTGGTGCACCGGCTGCCCGAGATCCGCCCCGGCGTCTCGGTCTCCGACCTCGACCCGGGCACCGTCACCGCTCACCTGGACACCGTCGACCCGGCCGCCGAGCTGGCCGCCAACGCCTTCCTGGCGATCGCCCGCGAGGTGGTCGGCCGGTTCGACTGCGACGTCGCGCTGCGCAGCTTCCACCCGACCAGCGCGCCCGCCCTGCTGCTCGACAACCGGGAGGCCCGGCACGAGCGCACCCGGGCCCGACTCGCCGACGAGGCCGACGGGTTGTGGGCGGACATCCTGGGCTCACTGCGCGCCGAGGTGCCCCGCGCCCAGCTGGTGCTCAACCACCTCAACCCGCTGGTGCGGCGCGCCGCCGGGATCACCAGCCGCGAGCTGGCCGTGACCGCCGTCGAGGCGCTGTACGGGCAGGCCGTGCTGATGACCCGTCGACCGCTCAAGGCCAGCGAGTCCGCCCTGCTCAACCGCTCGTTCATCAGCCTGCTCGACCACGCGATGCTCGGGCACGAGGCGGCCGGCCCGGGCCACGACGCTTCGAAGGAGGCGTGATGCTGGACACCCCCGACGCGGTGATGGCCGCGCTGCGCGAGAACGACGCCCGCCCGTACGGCCGCACCAGGACCGTCACCGCCGAGGAACTCGTCGACGCCGCCGAGCAGTTCGAGGACACCGCGGTCCGCGCGATGGCCCTGCTGGAGCTGATGGAGGCCTACGAGTACGACGGCGAGCGCAGCAAGAGCCCGGTGGTCTTCGCCCGGGTCCTCAGACTCTGGGACACCGACCCGGACGGCTTCGGCGACTGGGCCCGGCACCAGGTGCTCTGGCGCTTCAAGTGGGTCGCCGACGCGCTCAAGGACACCCCGGACGTCCCGCTCGCGGCGATCCGGCGCTGGCACACCGAACTGCGCGACCGCTACCGCGCGGCCGGCCACGACCTCCAGCCGTACTACGCCCAGCGCTACCACCTGGCCGCGCAGACCGGCATCGACGTACAGGACGCCTACGAGCTCTGGGCGGCCCGCCCGCGCTCCGAACTGAGCGACTGCCACGCCTGCGAGACCCGCGCCCGCGCCCAGCACTTCCTCGCCGCCGGGGACGACGCCCGGGCGCTGGAGGTGCTCGCGCCGGTGCTGGACGGGCGCAGCGGCTGCGAGCAGGAGCCGTACCTCAGCCAGGCCACCGCGCTGCTCGCGCAGCTGCGCCAGGGCCGGCTGGACGAGGCCCGCTCCGGCCACCTCGCCGGCTACCGCTACGCCCGCGGCAAGGCGGCGATGCTGGACGCCGTCGGCCTGCACATCGAGTTCTGCGCGCTCTCGGGCAACGAGCCGCGCGGCCTGGAGCTGCTCGCCGAGAACCGCGACCTGTTCGCGGTCACCGGCGAACCCGCCGCCCGGCTGGCCTTCCTGACCGGCGTCGAGGTGCTGGTCGGCCGGCTCGCCCGGGCCGGCCACGGCGACCTCGCGGTCAGCGGCCCGGCCGGCACCGCCTGGACGGTGGACTCCCTGCTCGCCCACGTGCGTACCGAGGGCGACGCGCTGGCGGCCCGCTTCGACGCCCGCAACGGCACCGACGCGGTCGGCGCCGCACGGCGGGCCCGGCTGGCCGTGGAGCCGCCGCTCGCCGAGCCGCTGGCGCTGGGCGTGCGGGCCGTCGCCGCGCCCGAGCTGTCCGCCGCCCCGGCCGTCGCGCCCGCGCCGCGCCGGACGGTCGAGCCGGAGCCGGAGGACTTCACGGCCCTGGTGCTGCGGGCCCGCGAGCTGGAGGTCCTCGGGCACCCGGACGCCGACCGGCTGTGGCAGCGGGTCGCCGAGCGGGCCGGGGCCGCGGACTTCGTCCACCCGGAGAACGCCGAGCTGGGCGGCCCCGAACGGCTGCGCGCCGAACTCGCCGAGCAGCGCGCCCACGAGGCGCTCCAGCGGGACGCGTACGCCGAGGGCAGGGCCGGGCTGCTGGCCGCCGCCGAGCTGTTCGAGCAGGCGGGGCTGGCCGGGCCGGCGCTGATGTGCCGTACCCGGACTCTGATCGCGGACCTGGACGACGGCGACGGGGACTCCTCGGACGGCTCGGACGGGAAGGACCGTGAGGACGGCGACCGCGTTGACCGCGTCGACCCCGTCGGCCGGCAGGCCGACTGGCCGGCGCTCGACGCCGCGCTCGCCCGGGCCGAGGAGCTGCGCGCCGGCGGTGAACTGACCGACGACGACTACCTGATCGTGCTCCAGACCCGCGCCTACGCCGCCCACCACGACCTGGTCGAGGCGCTGCCCGAGCCCGCCGCCGAGGTGGCCGCGCGCTTCGAGGAGGCGGTCGGCGCCTACCGGCGGACGGCCGTGGAGCTCGGCTCCGAGCGGCGGGCCGCCACCTCCCGGCAGTACACCGCCGACGCCGCCGCCCGGCAGGGCCGGATGGCCGAGGCGGAGGCCGAACTGCGCGAGGTGCTGGCCCGGTTGGACGCCGCCGAGCTGACCTGGCACACCCCGCGGGTGCTCGGCCTGCTGGGCCAGGTGCTGCTGCAGAGCGGTGAGCCGGGCCAGGCGGTCGAGGTGTTCCACCGGGCGCTGGCCGAGGCCGTGCGCTGGGGCGACGTCTCCTACCCGTACGCGCCGACGTACATGATGCTCGGCCACTCCTGCCTCCAGGCGGGCGATCCCGGCGGTGCGGTGCGCGCGCTGTCGGAGGCGGCCGCGCGCTATGACCGCAAGGGCGCGGAGGCGGTCGAGGAGGCCGCCCAGGTGCGGCTGCAACTGGCCGACGTGCTGCGGGACACCGGCCGGGCGGCGGACGCGGTGGCCGTGCTGGAGTCGGTGCTGCTGGACGCGTCGGCGGCCCGGCTGGACGTCCGGATGCTCGCCCAGACCCGGCTGGACCTCGCCCGGGGACTGGTCGAGCTGGAGGAGTACCGGGACGCCGCCGAGGAGTACCTGCGGCTGGCCGACGCGGTGGCCGGCTGGGAGGACCAGACGACCCACACCATGGTCGCCTGCGAGGCCACCCTGGCGCTCGCCCGGGCCGACCGCTGGGACACCGCCGAGGCGGCGCTGGCCCGCGCCCGCGAGGCGCACGGCAAGGCCCCGCAGGTGGACCAACTGGCCGCCACCCTGCGGGAGCTGGCCCGGCTGACGATGCGGGCGCAGGGCGAGGAGGGGCTGGCCGCCGCGCTCGCCCGGCTGGCCGAGGCGGACGCGGTCGGCGAGGCCGCCGAGCGGGCCGGCGAGGAGTACAACTCCTGGTACCTGCGCGGCGGTTCGCACTACGAGCGGGCGCGCTCGCTGGCCGTCGCCGGGCGGCACGAGGAGGCGCTGGCCGAGGTCGAGCGGGCCATCCCGGAGTACGAGGCGGGCGGCGAGCGGGCCGAGTCGCCGCGGGCGGAGTCCGTCCGGCTGGCCGCGCTGATCGAGGGCAGCGACCTCGGCCGCACCGAGGCGGCGGTGGCCCGGTTGACCGCCGGCATCGCGCGCTGCGAGGCGGCGGGCCTGCCGGAGGCGGCGGAGGTGCTGGCGGAGCTGCGGGAGCGGTTCACCGCGGCGTGAGCCGCGCCGTGTCCGCGCGCGGGGGTGCCTCGGGCGCCCCCGCGCGCCTCGGGTGTGCCGCGGACCCGGTGGGACGAGTTCCCTCGCGGCGGGACGGGCAGGGCCTAGAGTTGACGGGTGGCCAAGGAGAACACGAACCGTGTGGACGGGCGGGTGCGCGCCGGAGCCGTCGTTCAGGCGCACACCATCGAGCAGCTGAACCTGACCCAGCAGGCGCCGCCCGCGGTCCCCTGGCAGTTGCCGCCCGAGCTGCCCTACTTCGCCGACCGGGCCGGTGAGCAGGAGCGGGTCATCGTCGCCACCTCCGAGGCTCCGGCGGCCGGCGGCCCGCTGGTGTTCACCCTCATCGGCATGGGTGGCATCGGCAAGACCGCCCTCGGCTTCCAGCTCGCCCGCTCCCTGCGCAGGCTCGGCCGCTGCCCGGACGGCATCCTCCACCTCGACCTGGACGACCTGCGGCGCGAGGGTGCCGTCGACCCCGCCGACGCCCTCGGCGAGCTGACCCTCGGCCTCGACCCCGACGCCGTGCTGCCGCCCGGCTACGCCGACCGGCGCCGCCGCTACTGGACCGCCAGTCAGGACAAGCGCCTGGTCCTCGTCCTGGACAACGCCCGCACCGGCGCGGAGGTGCTGCCACTGCTGCCCTCCTCGGCCGGCGGCATCGTCATCGTCACCAGCCGCGGCTCCCTCCACGACCTCGACACCGCCCGCGCGGTCGAACTGCCGCTCGGCCCGCTCGACGGCGAGGACGCCACCGGTCTGCTGCGTGCCACCGTCTCGGACCCCCGGCTCGCCGCCGACCCCGAGGCCGCCGCCGAACTCGCCCGCCGCTGCGCCGGGTTGCCCGCCGCGCTGCACGTCGCCGGGCGCTGGCTGCGCCGCTACCGCCACCGCGAACTGCGGCGGCTCATCGACGAGTTGACCGTCGAGCTGGACCGGGAGGGAGTGCCCGTGGTGGAGGCCGTCTGGGACGCCGCGTACGCGAGCCTGAGCCCTGGTGCGGCCCGGCTGTACCGGCTGCTGCCGCAGCACCCCGGGCCGGTGGTCACGGTCGGTGCCGCCGCCGCGCTGCTGGGCGGCGGCGCGGGCGACGCCGAGGACGCGCTGGAGGAACTGGACTCGGCGGGGCTGCTGCTCCCGCGGCCGGACGGGCGGGGGCTGCACGACCTGGTCCGCGGGCACGCGTCGCGGCGGGCGGCGGGCGGCGCCGAGGACGTCCCGGCCGCCCGGCGACGGCTGGTCCGCTGGTACCGCCGGCAGGCCGCCCGCGCGGACCTGGTCGCGGCCGGGCCCCGACTGGTGGTGGCCCGGCCGGCCGCTGAGGAGCCGGGGCTCGCGGAGGCGCCCGACGTGCCGTTCGCCTCCGCGCACGAGGCCCTGCACTGGTTGGAGCGCGAGCACCTCGCCCTGTACGGCTGCGTGCGGATCGCGTACGAGGACCACCTGGACGCCGACGCCGTCGCCCTGTGCGAACCGCTCTGGACGCACTTCCTCGATCACCAGCACTACACCGACGTGATCGACGCCTTCGGCCTCGGCGTCGCCGGTGCCGACCGCTCCGAGGACCCGCTCGCCGTCGTCCGGATGCGCTGCCAGCTCGCCCGCCCGCTCTGGGAGCAGCGCCGCTACGCGGAGGCCGCCGAGGCGTTGCGGGTCGCCGTGAACCGGGCGGAGTTGCTCGGCGGCACCGAGCTGGAGCGCAAACTCCGTGCCTCCGCCGTCGAGTTCCGCGGCAAGCTGGCCTCCGTCCAGGGCGACTGGGCCGCCGCCGTGCCCGACTTCGAGGCGGCCAGGACCGAGCACCTCGCCATCGGCAACACCTACGGGGCGATGCTCCAGACCTACCTGCTCGGCCGCGCCGCCCTCGCCCTCGGCGACCCGGGCCGTGCCGCCGCGCTGCTCACCGAGGCGCACCGGGTCGCCGCCGACCTCGGCCGCGAGCGCATGGTCTCCCGCACCGCCTTCGAACTCGCCGCCGCCCTGCGCGCCGCCGACCGGACGGACGAGGCCGCACCGCTGTACCGGACAGCCCTCGCCGGCGCCCGGGCGCGGAAGTCGGCCGCCGACGAACTGCGGGTCCTGGACGCCCTGGCGGACTTCCACCAGGAGCTCGGCGAGGACGCCGCGGCGGCCGGCTACCGGGCGGAGGCGGACCGCCTGCGGGGGTGACGGCGGCCCGGTGGGCGGTCGGCGGCACCGGTGGGCGCGTCGGCCGAGGGGCGGCGACCGGGGCCGAGCCGGTCAGACCGGGAACTCGGCCTCGGCCTCGGTGGCGGGTGCCAGCTGAACGCGGTGGGCCGTGCTGCCGAAGCGGGCGGTCAGGCTGGTGGGGAGCGTGTCCAGGGCGTCCGGGTGGGCGGCGAGCCAGGCGTGTACGGCGGACAGGGCGGCGGCCGGGTCGGTGCGGCGGACGCGCCCGCCGGAGCGGTCGGGGGCGACGCGGACGGCGACTGGGGCGCCGCCGTCGCGGCGCAGCAGGGCGGCGGTGGGGGACAGGACCACCGCGGCCGTGCGGCAGTTCGGGTACTCCTCGAAGACCTCGGCCGTCCAGTCGGCGGCGGTCCGGCACTCGTGGTGCCAACCGGTCGCCGCCGCCGGGGCACCGGCGCGGTGGTAGAGCAGGGCGGAGCTCCGGAGCGCGCGGGTGCCGGCCCGGCCGGACTCGGCGGCGAGGTGGTGGAACGGCAGCTCCGTCCAGGGCGGGAGCCGCTCGACGGCGACCTCCCCGCCGGCCACCGACGCCCGGACGGCGAACGCGGCCGGAGCGTACGGGGCGCGTTCGGGCAGCGGAAGCGGGCGCGGCCGTACGGGGTACGGCGGGGGGACGAGGTCGAGCAGCTTGTACAGCTCCGGCCGCAGTGTCTCCAGGCAGCGCCCGGTGAGTGCGAAGGCCTGCTCGGCGAACCGGCGGGTGTCACCCGGGCGCTCCGGCAGGACCGGCGCCGCCGGGTCCAGGTGCGGTACGGCGGCCAGCAGGCGGGCCATCGGGCTGTCGGGGACCAGTTCGTCCGCGCCGTCGCAGGCCGCCACCACCGGCAGGTCCAGGGCGGCGGCGTAGAGCGCCACCGAGCCGTGGTCGGTGACCAGCACGTCCGCCGCGAGCAGCAGCGCCGCCCACTCCTCGTACGGTGCCGCGAGCAGCAGGCCCGCGTCCAGCGCGGGACGCAGCCGCCGGGCCAGGTCGAAGGCGCCGGTCCGGCTGTACTCGTTGGGATGGACGATCAGCGCCAGCTGGTACCCGTCGTACGGCAGCCGGGCGGCGAGCTCGGCGGGCAGGTCGGGGCGGCGGGAGAGCAGCGACTGCGGGCCCCAGGTGGAGGAGAGCACCACCAGCCGCCGACCGCCGGTGCCGAGCGCGGAACGGACGGCCGCGCGACGGCCCAGGGACTCCAGGATCCGGTCGAGCGTCGGGTCCCCGGCGACGATGGCGTGCCGCCGGGCGTCGGGTAGCCGGGAGGCCAGCCGTTCGACCTGGTCGGGGTGGGCGAGGGCGTGCAGGGCGGCGGTGGGGCGGCCGTCGCTGAGCAGGAACGCCGGGTCGAGGCCGGAGGGGAGCTCCGGCGAGCCCTCCCGGGCCAGCGCCTTGCCGAAGCCCGCGCCGTGCGGGAGCAGCACCTGCCGGCCGTGCAGGCCGTCGAGCGCGCCCTTGGGGCTGGCGGTGAGGATCAGGTCGTGCGCGGCGGTGAGGGCCTCGGACCACGGGATGGTGCGGGCCCCGGCGGCGTCCACGGCCGCGAGCGCGTCGGTGGCGAAGTCGGAGCCGGGCACCAGGGTGAAGCGGCAGCGGACCCGGTCGTCACCCTCGAAGACGGGCAGCAGGTCGAGCAGCCGGTGCAGTGCGGTGGCCGAGCGTACGGCGAACAGCACCTCGGCGCGGGAGTCCGGGGTACGAGGGGATACTGCGCGGCTGGCTGGCTGGCTGGCTGGCTGGCTGGCTGGCTGGCTGGCTGGCTGGCTGGCTGGGGCCACGGTTCCATACCACACCTCAGCACCCCCCGGAACCGGTGCGGCGGCATCGGCTCGGTGTGGTGGGGGCGGTCCTGCGGGGGCATAGGGGTGATGGTAACCGTCGGGGCGCGGGGACGGCGTGGACCAGCGAAATCCGTCCCACCGCTCCTCCTCACCGGACGCCCCGTCAGTCCCGCAGGCGAATCTACGCGACCCGCTCCGGAGCCGTTGCGGCAGGTCAGGCCCCGGCGAGGACCTCCGCGCCCACTCCCGCCAGCAGGCCGCTGACCGCCGGTGACCACGGACGGCGGGTCGGGCCGGTGAGCGTCAGCGTCCGGTGGACGGCCGGGCGGATCGGGACCAGCACGCAGTCGGCCGGGAGCATGGTCAGCGCCAGCGCGGGCATCACCGAGACCCCGACGCCCGCGTGCACCATACCGATCAGGGTGTTCAGGTCACGGATGCGGTGCCGGGGCGTGAAGCGGACACCGGCCCGCCGGTAGGCCTCGCGGATGTGGCGCTCGCAGCCGCCCTCCGACAGCAGGAAGTCGTCGTCCTCCAACTCCGCCACGTGGACGGACGGTTGACCGGCGAGCGGGTGGTCGCGGCGCAGCAGCGCGTGCATCGAGTCGGCGCCGAGCGGGACCGCCCCGGGCGGCAGCGGCCCGGCGTCCACCAGGACGGCGGCGTCCACCGTGCCCGCCTCCAGCCAGGTCGCCAACTCCTCGTCCTCGCCCTCGAAGACCCGGACGGTCACCTGCGGGTAGGCCGCCCGCCAGTCCTTCAGCAGCCCGGGCAGCAGCGCCTGGCAGACGGTGGTCGGCGCCGCCAGCCGTACCGTGCCGCTCGGGCCACCGGAGTGCCGGGTGGCGATCGCGCGGACGGCGGCGGCCGAGGCGACGGCCGTCCGGGCGTGCGGCAGGACCTGCTCGCCCAGCGGGGTGGGGCGGCACGGGCTGCCGCGCCACAGCACGGGCGCGCCGAGGCTGCGCTCCAGCGCGGCGACGGCGTGCGAGACCGCGGACTGGCTGATGCCCAGTTCGTCGGCGGCCGCGCCGAAGCCGCCGGTGTCGGCGACCGCGACCAGTGCCCTGAGCTGGGCCAGGTTGACGTCCGAGGTCATGAGACTTCCTCATCGCGGGTGCACTGCCACTTGTTGGACTCATGCTCCGGTGCCGGGCCACGCTCTGTCCAGCTGATGGCACGGAACGAGGAGGTGGTGGGAGTGCGGCGCTGGCTGCCGGGCTTCGTGGCCCTGTCGGCGATCTGGGGCGCGAGCTTCGCCCTGATCAAGGTGGCGGTCGACGCGGGGGTGCCGCCGCTCTGGGTGGCCCTGTGGCGCTGCCTGCTGGGCGCGGCCACGCTGTGGGCGGTCCTCGCGGTGCGCGGCGAGCGGCCCCCGCGCGACCGGGCGCTGTGGGGCCACTCGGCCGTGGTGGCGGTGCTGCTCAACGCCGTGCCGTTCACCCTCTTCCCGTTCGGCGAGGCCAGGGTCGGCTCGGTGCTCGCCGGGGTGATGAACGCGACCACCCCGCTGTTCACCCTGCTGTTCTCGGTGCTCACCGTCCCCGGGGAGCGCCGCCCGGGCGCCCGCCGGCTGGCCGGCCTGGGGCTCGGCTTCCTCGGTGTGCTCACCGTGCTCGGGGCCTGGCGCGGCCTCGGCGCCGGGGTGACCGCCGGCGCGCCGGCCTGCCTGGCCGCCGCCTGCTGCTACGGCGCCGGCTTCGCCTACCTGCGCCGCTTCCTGTCCGGCCGCCCGGAGTCGGTGGCCTCCCTCTCCGCGGTCCAGATCGCCTGCGCCACCGCCGAGTTGGCCCTGGTCGCGCCGCTCGCCGCGGGCGCTCCGCACTGGCCAGGGGCCGGTCCGGCGCTCGCCCTGCTGGTGCTCGGTGCGGTCGGCACCGGCCTGGCATACCTGCTCAACCTGGCGCTGGTCCGCGGCGCGGGGGCGACGGTGGCCTCTGCCGTCACGTACGTGATGCCGCTCTGGTCGACGGCGCTCGGCGCGGCCCTCCTGCACGAGCCGGTGGGCTGGAACGCGCTGGCCGGTGGCGCGCTGGTGATCGCGGCCGTCCTGCTCACGAGGCCGCCGGCCCGGGCCGCGGCGCGGGACACGACTCCGCGACTGGCCTCGGGCGGGGCCTCGGGCGGGGCCCCGAAGGGTCGTCAGCCGGTCGGTTAGGGTGGACCGGATGAGCGAGCGGGAGCAGCAGCCGACGTCCGTGCGCTGCGGGCGGACCCGGCGCCGTCCTGCGCCACCTGCGGTACGTCCGGCGACAGGTCGACCGCCTGGCAGGCCGAACCCGGTACACACCTGCCCGACAGCGCAGTTGACGCCCGTTTAGGAGAGCACCGTGCAGCCCGAGCCCGCCCGGCCGCCGGCCGGCCCGACGCTCGACGTCGACGCGCTGCCGCAGATCCGCGAGCAGTACGAGCACGCCAGGGCCGTGCTGCGCGCGGAGTTCGAGGCCACCGACGATCCGCGGTGGCGGGAGCAGGTGCTCGACCACCTCGAGCTCGGCTCCTTCTCGGCCGGCTACCTCCTCGGCGCCGCCGAGCACGACCCGCTCGAACGCGCCACGGCCGCCCACAACCTCGCCGCCGTCACGCTCACCCCCCTGCGCCGTCCCCGATCCGCCCGGCCCTCGGCCGGCTCGGCCGACACCGGACCGCCGGCGCTGATGGACCCGGCCGTCCGGGACCAGGCGAACGCCCTGGCGGGCTTCGTCCGGGCCCGGGCCACCGAGGAGGCCCGGGCCGGCCACCTGGAGCTGACGGAGACCGTCGCCTCCCTGCTGACGACGTCCGCTTACGCGCTCGGCCGGCTCGAGACCGGCCTCGCCCACGGCGACGTCGAGACGGTCACCCGCCAGCTCGACATCCTGCACCAGCAGGCGGACCGCTGGCGTGACCACCCCGACAACCCGGACCGCGCGCTGCGGCAGGTCCGGGCCGCCGACGCCCGCGCCGGAGCAGCGGTGGACGCCGGGCCCACCGCCGCATCCCGGCCGGGCCGAGACGCCGTCCCCGAACGCCGTGGAGCCGCATCGTAGTTGATGCCAGGGCTGAAGGATCTCGTGCTGACGAGGCCGCCGGCCCGGGCTGCGGCTCTGACGCGACGGCGCGCGGGGGCCGTAGCCGCGCTGCCGGGCGGGGCCCCGAAGGGTCGTCAGCCGGTCGGTTAGGGTGGACCGGATGAGCGAGGGGAGCCGCGAGCGGGAGCAGCAGCCGACGTCCGTGCGCCGGGCGCTGCGGGCGGACCCGCTGCGCTTCCCGTTCACCCGCTGGGTGCCGCGCTGCTGGGCGTACCTGATCGGCGGCGCGCTGGTGGGGCCGGTGCTGCTGGTGGTCCTCACGGTGCTGCTGGTGCTCGGCGTGGGCCTGTCGGTGATCGGGATCGGGCTGCCGGTGCTGCTGGCCCTGGCGCTCGCGGGAATCCCCGCCGCCGGCGCGGCCCGGTGGCGGCTGCGGCTGGTCGAGCCGCTCCCCCTGCCGGACCCGCACCGGAGCCTGCCCGGGGCGGGCCGCCGCGCCCGCGTCCGCACCCGGCTGCGCGAGCGGGCCACCTGGCGCGAACTCGCCCACACCGTGCTCGCCTCGACGGTGCTGGCCGCCGCCTCGCTCGGCTTCACCGGGCTGCTGGTGCTCTCCGGCCTGTACGTGCTCTCCCCGCTGGTGGTGTGGGCGCTCGCCCCCGAGACGGTGATGCTCGTCCCCGGGCACGCCGTCCCCGGGCCGCTCGCCGCCCTGCCGTTCACCGCCGCCGGGCTGGCCGGCCTGCTGCTCTGCGCCTACGCCGGGGCGCTGCTGGCCTCGGCCGAGGTCGCGCTGGCCCGCTTCCTGCTCGGGCCCCGGGAGGACGACCTCGGCCACCAGGTGCTCGAACTCACCCGCTCCCGGGCCCGGTTGGCCGACGCCTTCGAGGCCGAGCGGCGCCGGATCGAACGCGACCTGCACGACGGCGCGCAGCAGCAGCTGGTCGCGCTCAGCATGACGCTGGGGCTCGCCGAGTACGAGCTGCGCGGCCAGGAGGGCCGGGCGGCCGAGCTCGTCACCCGGGCGCGCGGCGAGGCCCGGGAGGCACTGGAGCAGCTGCGCGGGCTGGTGCGCGGCATCCACCCCCAGGTGCTCACCGACCACGGGCTCGCCGCGGCCGTCGACGAGGTCGCGCAGCGCCACCCGATCCCGGTGGCCACCGACATCGACCTCCCGGAGCGGCTGCCCGCCCCCGTGGAGACCACCGCCTACTTCACCGTCACCGAGGCGCTCACCAACGCCGCCAAGCACAGCGGTGCCACCGCGATCACCGTCCACGGGCGGGTCGCGGGCGGCCGGCTGGTCGTCGAGGTGACCGACGACGGCCGCGGCGGGGCGGACCCGGCCGCCGGGGCCGGACTGGCCGGACTCGCCGACCGGGTGGCACTGCTGAGAGGACGGCTGATGGTGACGAGCCCGACGGGCGGCCCGACGACGCTGCGGCTGGAGGTTCCGTGCTCCGGGTCGTGATCGCCGAGGACGCGGTGCTGCTGCGCGCCGGACTGGTCGAACTCCTCGCCCTCGGCGGCCACCGGGTGACCGCCGCCGTCGGCGACGCCGGGGCGCTGGCCGCGGCCGTCGACGCCGAACGGCCGGACATCGTGGTCACCGACGTCCGGATGCCCCCCGACCACAGTGACGAGGGCCTGCGCGCCGCCCTCGCCCTGCGCGAGCGCCACCCGGGCCTGCCCGTGCTGGTCCTCTCTCAGTACGTGGCCACCCCGTACGCCACCCGGCTGCTCGCCGCCGCCGGCGCCCAACCGGCCGGTCTCGGCTACCTCTTGAAGGACCGGGTCGGCGACGTCGCGGACTTCCTGGACGCGCTGCGGCGGGTCGCCGACGGGGACACGGTGATCGACCCCGAGGTGGTCCGGGTGCTGCTGCGCGGCCGGTCCGCCGACCGCCCGCTGGCCCGTCTCACCCCGCGTGAGCGCGAGGTGCTCGCGCTGATGGCCGAGGGCCTCAACAACCAGGCCGTAGCGGGCCGGTTGAGCATCACCGAGGCGTCGGTGGTGAAGCACTGCGGGAACATCTTCATGAAGCTGGACCTGGATCCGACGGAGGGCAACCGGCGGGTGCTCGCGGTGCTGGCGCACCTGCGGGGGGAGTGACGCCCCGGCCGGTCGGGGTCGCGAGTCACCCCCTTGTCACGGCGGTCGCGCTGCCGGAACGATGGCGTCATGGCGAGGACACGGGAACCGCAGAGCGCAATCGTCAACCGACTGCTCAA
The DNA here is from genome assembly GCF_055633695.1 of Kitasatospora sp. NPDC114501. NCBI lineage: Bacteria > Bacillati > Actinomycetota > Actinomycetes > Kitasatosporales > Streptomycetaceae > Kitasatospora > Kitasatospora sp. NPDC114501. The sequence continues at coordinate 129,936 of NZ_JBVKDS010000011.1, forward strand.
GGGCGAGGCCACCGAGGACGACAGCACGACGGCCCAGGCGAACTTCCTGCTCTGGCTGCGGCAGGAGTGGGGCGGGGACGGCGACCGGGCGTTGGCGTCCTGCCTGGACGTGCTGACCGAGGCCGGGGGCGAGGAGTGGCGGGCGCTGCCGGAACGCGATCTGTCCGCCCACGTCTGGCTGTTCAGCTTCTCCTGCCCGGGTCGGGACGACCTGCCGGGCCAGGCGCGGAACTGGGTGTCGGCGGTCCGCGCCAACGGCGGCGCGCCCGCGATCGCCCGGCTGGTCAGGCACCTGCGGGGGCAGCCGGAGTGACCGGCGCGGCCGAGCCGGGCAGGGACCCGGCGGGCAGGGGCACGGCGGGGTCGAGCAGCTCCGTGAGCCGCCGCGCCGAGGCCTCCCAGGTCCAGTGCTCCTCGGCCCAGCGCCGCCCCGCCGCCCCCATCCGGGCCCGCTCGGCGGGCGGGGCGAGCAGGATCCGGGTCAGGGCGGCGGCCACCTCGGCGGGGGCGCGGCCGTCGACGACCGTGCCGGTGACGCCGTCGAGGACGGTGTCCGGGGCGCCGCCCGAGCGGCCGGCCACCACCGGGAGGCCGGCCGCGGCCGCCTCCAGGAAGACGATGCCGAGGCCCTCCGCCTCCAGCCCCAGCCGGCGGGTGCGGCACGGCATCGCGAAGACGTCCGCCCCGGCGTAGTGGACGGCCGTCCCGGCGTGGTCCAGGCCGCCGGTGAACACCACGCTGCCGGGCTCGGTCAGCCGGTGGGCGAGGCCCCGCAGCCGGTCCTCGTCCGGGCCCCGGCCGACCAGCACCAGGGTGGTCCCGGGCACGGCCCGGCGGATCGCGGGCAGCGCGCGGATCAGCACGTCCTGGCCCTTGCGCGGGACCAGCCGCGCCACGCAGAGGACCACCGGTGCGGCGGACGTCCCCGTACCGGCGTTCCCCGTACCGGCGTTCCCCGTACCGGCGTTCCCCGTACCGGCGTTCCCCGTACCGGCGTTCCCCGTACCGGCGTTCCCCGTACCGGTCCGGGTCGGGGCGGCGGCCGGCCGGAAGACCGCCGGGTCGACCCCCGGGACGAGCCGTGCCAGCCGGGCGTCGGGCCCGAGCGCCGGGGCGATCCGGGCGCGGGTGTAGGCGCCCAGGTAGGTCACCACGTCCGTGCCGCGGCCGATCCGGCGCAGCAGCGCGCGGGCGCCCGGGGTGCGGGCCCACCAGATCTCGTGGCCGTGCGTGGTGGCGACGGTGCGGCGGATGCCGGGCGCCAGCCGCCGCAGGCCGGGCGCCATCGCGGCGAGCGGCGCGGCCGCGCCGAACCAGACCCGGTCGCACCCGTGCGCCCGGGCTATCTCGGCGGCCCGGCGGGTGGCCCGCGGGGTCGGCAGCAGGGTGCGGGCACGGTCGCGGATCACCGGGTAGGGGAGAGCGGCGTCGTGGCGCTCCGCGCCCGGTTCGGCCGAGGTGTAGACCACGACGTCGTGGCCGGGGACGCGGTCGGCCAGGGCCTTGACGAAGGTTTCGATGCCGCCCTGGCGCGGCGGGAAGTCGTTGGTGACGACGAGGGTGGTGCCCATGGCAGGCCTTTCGGAACGGAGTTCGCGGGGATCGGGTTCGCGGGGAGCGGGAAGGAGAGCAGGACGAGGACGAGCGGCAGCGCGAGGTAGCCGAACCGCCCGGCGGGCGCAAGCAGGAAGGCCGCCGCCAGCCCCAGGGCCAGCCGGTGCGCGGCGGCGGCCGCGGTGCGGGGCGGGCGGGTGAGCAGCGAGGCCCCGACGGCGAGCCCGGCGAGCAGCAGCAGGCCGACGGCGGCGTACCAGCCGGGCGGGCCGAGGTCGGCGAGCAGCCGCCCGGGCAGCGGACTGGCGGCCGGGGTCGGGAGCCGGCCGCGCCCGGTGGGGAAGGCGAGCACCTGCTCCACCAGCGGCCCCGGCGCGCGCAGCGCCACCGGCAGCACCGCCACCGCCGCCGCCACCACCGCGACGGCCGCCCCGCGCAGCGCCGCGCGCCGTCCGGCGGCGGCCGCCAGCAGGGCCGTCACCACGGCGAGCGCGGGCCAGGCCGTCCACTTCAGCGAGCAGGCGGCGGCCAGCGCCAACCCGGCCGCCATCGGCCGCCGTTGGGCGGCGCGGACCAGGGAGAGCCAGCAGAGTCCGGTGAGCGGCAGGTCGACTCCGCTGACGCAGAGCGGCAGCGCCACCACCGGCGAGGCGGTGAGCGCGGCGGCACCGAGCCGGCGCCCGGCGGGCACCGTCCGCAGCACGCAGACCAGGAACACCGCCGCGCACCAGAGCCGGGCGTCACCCAGTGGCGACCCGCCCAGCAGTGCCCGGGGCAGGCCCAGCAGGGCCATGCCGGGGAGGTACGGGGTGTACTCCGCGACGGACCGCGGGTCGGCCAGGTACGGGCTGCCGGTGTGCAGCAGCAGCGACCCGGAGCGCTCGATCACCCCGACCTCGCTCTGCCCCCGCCCGTCGAGCACCAGGACGAGCAGCGGCACCAGTACCGCGCCGACGGCCGCGACAGCCACCGACAGCTCACGTCCGCGCCGCCGCGCCAGCACGGCGACCGGCGCCGCGAGCAGGTACCCGCCGGCCGCCCAGAGCCCCCAACCGCGGTGCGGTCCCAGCCCGGACAGCACCGGGAACGCCCCCGCCCACCCCGCCGCGACCAGCCATCCGCCGCACCACCACCACGCCCGTTTCGTCACCCCTTCATTGCATCGGCGCAGGCCGGCGGGGGCATCACGGTCAAGTCGAGTCCTGTGGTCGGGTTTTCCCTACCTCCACCCGGGCCCGCGACGGTCCCCGCCCGGGGCGCTCGGTCTGACGGTCCGCGCTGACGTTCGGTGTCCGGCGGATTACTGATCGTCCCGGGCTCCCCGCTATCCTCGCCGTGTGGTGAGGTCGTGGGATGCGGCGGTGGAGCGGGCGCAGGACCGGCTGGCGGCGGGGCCGCGGCTGCGGGCGGCCGGGCCGGGGGAGGAACGGCGGTTCGCGCTCTGGGACTTGGCGTCCCTGGTGGAGGGCGAGCTGGGCGAGCGGGTGGACCCGGACGGGCTGGCGCCGCACGCGGAGCGTGGCTGGCGGGAGCGGCTGGGGGAGAGCGGGCGGGAGTGGCCGGGCGGGGAGCTGTACCGGCGGCGCTACTGGATCCAGGACGACGCCGGCGCCGTGGTGGGCACCGTCGCCGTGGACAACTGGACCAAGGGCCCGAGCCAGCTCGCCGTCTCCTCCCTCTACGTGACTCCGGCCGCGCGCGGGCGGGGCCTGGCCGCCGCCGCGCTGGACGCGGTGTACGCGGCGGCCACCGCCGAGGGCCTGCCGGGGTTCCGGCTGGAGGCGCACTGGACCTGGCAGCCGGCGGTCCGCTACTACCTGCGCCGGGGCCTGTGGGTGGTGGGCTGGAAGCGCTCGCTGTCCTTCGCCCGGATGCCCCAACTCCCCGTGCACCGGGTGCGGGAGGAGGACGGGCGGCTGCTCCTGCTGGTCGCCGACCGGCTGCGCGGCTGGGTGCCGATACTGGCCGCCGGGCAGGAGGGCCGCTGGCTGCGGCTGGACGAGACGGCGCACTACCGGGGCTGTGACGGCTGGGTGCACGAGTACGCCCGTTCCACGCTGGCGCTGTGCCTGGCGCTGGCCGGCCGGCCGCTGGTGCGCGGGCCGCAGTGGTGGGCGGAGGCGTGGCGCTGGTCGGAGGCCGGGGAGCCGGAGGGCCTGGCGTACCGGATCGAGGAGTTCGAGCGGGCGGCCCGGGCGGCGGGCCGGCTGATGGCGAGCCCGTACCGCCCGGTGCCGCTGCCGTCGTCCGCGCCGCCGGAGCCCGCGCCGCCGGAGCCCGCGCCGCCGGCGTCCCCGCAGCTGGCAGACTCGGGGGATGGCTGAGATCGAGATCGACGGCGCGCCCGCCGACCCGGCGCGGCTGGCCGCGCTGGGGCTGCTCAACTACGGGCACTTCACCACCCTGCGCGCCGAGGCGGGCCGGGTGCGGGGACTGTCGCTGCACCTGGACCGGCTGGTCCGGGACTGCCGGGTGCTGTTCGGCGCCGAGTTGGACCGGGCGGCGGTACGGGAGCGGATCGGCGCGGTGCTGCCCGGCGACGGCGCGCCGGTGACCGTCCGGGTGACCGTGTACGACCCGGCGCTCGGCCTGGAGCGCCCCTCGGCCCCGGCCGTACCCGCCCTGCTGGTGACCACCCGTCCGGCCGCGGCGGCCGCGCCCGCCCCGCTGCGGGTCCGCAGCACGGCGTACCGGCGGGAGCTGCCGGAGGTGAAGCACGTCGGCCTGTTCGGCCTGGTGCACCACCGTCGGCAGGCCCAACTGGCGGGCTACGACGACGTGTTGCTGGTCGACGAGGACGGTATGGTGGTCGAGGGCGCGACCTGGAACGTCGGCTTCCTGGCCGAGGACGCGCTGGTCTGGCCGCAGGGGCCCAGCCTGCCCGGCGTCACCGAGGCCCTGCTGTCCGGCGCGTACCGGGGGCCGCAGTCCCGCGAGCGGCTGCCCGCCGAAGGCCTGGACCGCTTCACCGCCGCCTTCGCGGTGAACGCGGGCGTCGGGGTGCGTCCGCTGGCGGCCGTGGACGGCACCGCCTTCGACCCGGGGCACCCGGTGCTCGCCGAGCTGCGCGCCGTCTACCGGGGGATCCCCGCCGAAGCGGTGGGGGGATAACCCCACCCGCGGTCCGCCGGTGGCCTGCATGGTCCGCGGAGCCCGTCCTTCCTAGGTTGGAGCACGTTGACGACGAGCGACGCAGAACCGAAGGAAGGCCCACCCATGGCACGCCGCCAAGACCGCCGCAGGACCGACGCGTACGGCCCCGAGGCGTACGGCCCCGACGCGTACGGCTCCGGCACACCCGGCACCGGCGGGTACGCCGCCGCGCCGTACGCCGCCGCCCCGCAACCGGCCCCCGCGATCGAGCTGCGCGGGGTGCGCCGCACCTACGGGCGCGGCGAGGCGGAGGTGCAGGCGCTGCGCGGGGTCGACCTGGCGCTCGCCCACGGCAGCTTCACCGCGGTGATGGGCCCGTCGGGCTCCGGCAAGTCCACCTTCCTCCAGTGCGCGGCGGGCCTGGACCGCCCGGACTCCGGACAGGTCCGGCTCGGCGGCGAGGACATCACCCAGCTGAGCGAGAACCGGCTGACCAAGCTGCGCCGCAGCCGGATCGGCTTCGTCTTCCAGTCCTTCAACCTGCTGCCCTCGCTGACCGTCGAGCAGAACGTGCTGCTCCCGCAGCGCCTCGCCGGGGAGCGCCAGGACCGCGCCCGGGCCCGGGAGCTGCTGGAGCGGGTGGGCCTCGGCGAGCACGCCAAGCGGCGGCCCGGCCAGCTCTCCGGCGGCCAGCAGCAGCGGGTGGCGATCGCCCGCGCGCTGATCACCCGCCCGGACGTGGTGTTCGCCGACGAGCCGACCGGCGCGCTGGACACCCGGACCGCGCACGAGGTGCTGGCCCTGCTGCGCCACGCCGTGGACTCGCTCGGCGCGACCGTGGTGATGGTGACCCACGACCCGGTGGCGGCCTCCTTCGCCGACCGGGTGCTGTTCCTGGCCGGCGGCGCGATCGTGGACGACCTGCCGCACCCGACCCCGCAGACCGTCGCGGACCGGATGGTCGCGCTGACCGCCCGCCCGGTGGGAGTGGCGGCATGACGAACGGACTCGCGCGCTCCTCGGTGCGCTTCCGGCCCGCGTCCTTCGTGGGCACCCTGGTCGCCCTGCTGCTGGGCGCCGCCGTGGTGGTGGCCTGCGGCGTGCTGCTGCAGACCGGCCTGACCGCGAGCCTCGAACCCACCCGCTACGCCCACGCCCCCGTGGTGGTCGCGGCCGAGCAGGCGGTGAAGATCGAGCAGAAGGTCGCCGACGACACCGAGACCCAGGAGCAGGCCACCCCGGAGCGGGCGCGGACCGACGCCGCGCTGGTCGGCCGGCTGGCCGGGCTGCCCGGGGTCGCGGCCGCCCGCCCGGACACCGCCTTCCCGCTGCCGGCCGGCGACCGGGCGCCGGCCCTGACCGGCCGGGGCTTCGCCGCGCTCGGCATCGCGGGGCCGGGCGACAAGCTGGTCGAGGGCCGCGCCCCCGGGGCGAACGAGGTGGTGCTGGACGCCGACACGGCGCACGCCGCCCGTCTCGCGCCCGGCGCGAGCATCAAGCTCACCGCGCCCGGCGGCACCGCGGACTACCGGATCTCCGGTCTGGCCGCCGCCCAGCGGACCGGCCCCACCGCCTGGTTCGCCGATGCCACCGCCGACCGCCTCTCCGGCCACCCCGGCCGGATCGACGCCGTCGCCGTGCAGCCCCGCGAGGGCGTCAGCACCGCCGCGCTCGCCGCCCAGGTCCGCCAGGCCGTCGGCAACGACGCCAGGACGTACACCGGGGACGGCCGGGCCACCGTCGAACACCCCGCCCTGGGCGAGGCCCGCACCGTCCTGATGGGCCTCGGCGGAACCTTCGGCGGCTACGCCACCATGACCGCGATCTTCGTGGTGATGAGCACCGTCGCCCTCGCCACCGGCCAGCGCGCCCGCGAGTTCGCCCTGCTGCGCGCCATCGGGGCCACCCCGCGCCAGATCCGCCGCACCATCGCCGCCGAGGCGATGCTGGTCGCGCCGATCGCCGCGGCGCTCGGCATCCTGCCCGGACTCGCCCTCGCCCGCTGGTGGTTCGGCCAGCTGGTCGAGCGCGGCGCCGTCCCCGCGGACATCCGCCTGGACGTCGGCCCGCTGCCGATGCTCGCCGCCGTCCTCGCCTGCACCCTGGCCGCGCTGACCGCCGGCTTCCTGGCCGCCCGCCGGCCGTCCCGGATGCGGGCGGCCCAGGCGCTCGGCGAGGCCGCCGTCGAACCGCCCCGCCCGGGCAGGGTCCGCACCGTCCTCGGGCTGGTCTTCGCCGTCGGAGGAGTCACGGCCGCCGCCGTCGCCAGCTCCCTGGACGGCACCAAGGCCGCCCAGATCGCGATGGGCGTGGTGATGTGCTTCATGCTGGCCGTCGCCCTGCTCGGCCCCTGGCTGGCCCGGGCCGCCGCCGCCGTGCTCGGCGTCCCGCTGCGGGCCGGCGGCGCGCCCGGCTCGCTGGCCGCCGACAACGCCCGCGCCAACGCCCGCCGACTGGCCTCCGCGATCACCCCGATCGTCCTGGTCACCGCGTTCTGCGGCACTCTGCTGGTCCTCCAGAGCACCATCCGCCACACCAGCGGCGAGAACGTCCGGGCCGGCGTCACCGCCGACCACGTGATCGGCGCCACCGGCCCCGGCCTGCCCGCCGGGACGGCCGAACGGGCCGCCCGGGTGCCCGGCGTGGACACCGCCATGGGCGTGCTGCGCACCGGCGTCGTCTACGAGACCGCCGGCCAGCTGGGCACCGCCCCCGTGCTCGGCGTCGACGGCGACCCGGCCCGGCTGCCGAAGGTGCTCGACCTGGGCGTGCGCGGCGGCGCGCTCGCCGACCTCGGCCGCGCCCCCGACACCATCGCCCTGAGCACCACCCTGGCCGACGCGCTCGGCGCCCGGGTCGGCGACCGGGTCCCGCTCTGGCTCGGCGACGGCACCGCCGCGCGGCCCGCCGTGGTCGCGGTGTACGACCGGGGCCTGGGAGTCGCACAGGCGCTGCTGCCCCGGGCCGCGGTGGCCGCGCACGTCACCGCCGGGTACGACAGCCAGGTGCTGGTCGCCGACGCGCCGGGCGCCGACCCCGCGGCGGTGGCCGCCGCACTCGGCGCCCAGGCCGGGGCCGCCGTGACCGACCGGGCCGGGTTCGTCGCCCGGTCCGACAAGGACCTGGAGATCAGCGGCTGGGCCAACACCGTGATGGCCGCGGTGCTCGGCGGGTTCGCCGCCGTCAGCGCCGCCAACACCCTGGTGATGACCGTGCTGGACCGGCGCCGCGAGGTCGCGCTGCTGCGCCTGGCCGGCACCACCCGCGGCCAGGTGCGCGGCATGATGCGCTGGGAGGCGCTGCTGGTGGCCTCGACCGGGCTGGCGGTCGGCGCGGTGATCGCCGGGCTCACCCTGGTGCCGGTCGCCCGGGGCGTGGCCAACGCCGCCCCGTACGTGCCGCCGATGCTCGCCCTGCCGCTGGCCGCCGGAGCCGTGCTGCTCTGCCTCGCGGCGACCGGGATGCCGGTCCGGGCACTGCTGCGGACCCGGCCGGTGGTGCTGGGCGCGGCGCGCCAGTAGCGGGCCGGAGGCCGTACGAGGAGGCCCTTGAGGACGAGGGCGGACGGCGATGACGGCGTACCTCACCGTGCGGTGGGGTCCGCCGTCGGCAAGCCGCCCGGTTCACCCGGACGGCGGAGGGCCGGAGGGCGTGCGCTGCGCCCTCCGGCCCTCCTGCCCTAGCGTCGCGGGAAGGGGACCCGCCGACGGACGGAGCCGCCGCATGACCACCCCCGCCGAACGCCGCCGGCGCGGTCGGGCCGCCCGGGAGCGCGTCTCCCGCTCCGCCCACGGCCGGTGGATCCCCGCCGCCGACCGGCCCGACCCGCTCGGCGTACTGGAGCGGCAGGGCGAGGACCGGATCGCCCGGCTGCTGCCGATCCGCTACGGGCGGATGGCGGAGAGCCCGTTCGCCTACCTGCGCGCCGCCGCCGCCGTCCTGGCGGCCGACCTCGGCGCCCTCCCCGACACCGGGCTCACCGTCCAACTCTGCGGTGACGCCCACCTGTTGAACTTCGGCGTGTACGCCTCCCCGGAGCGCGCGCTGCTCTTCGACGTCAACGACTTCGACGAGACCTTCCCCGGTCCCTTCGAGTGGGACGTCAAGCGGCTCGCCGCCAGCGTCGCCGTCGCCGCCCGGGACAACGGCCTGGACGAACGGCGGGTACGGCGGGCCGCGCTCACCGCCGCCCACGGGTACGCGGGCGCCATGCGGCGGCTGGCCGGAATGGGCGAACTCGACGTCTGGTACGCCCGGGTGGACACCGCCGACCTGCCGGCCGTGCTGCGCGAGCCGAAGCGGCGCAGACGGGTCGAGGCCGACCTCGCCCACGCCCGGCGCCGCACCAGCCTCCAGGCCTTCGACAAGCTCACCGAGGAACGGGACGGGCGGCGCCGGATCATCAGCGAGCCGCCGCTGATCGAACCGCTGGGACGGAACGAACTGCGCGGCATCGGCAGGGTGTTCAGCGACTACCGGTCGACCCTCGCGGAGGAGCGCCGGGTGCTGCTGGACCGCTACCGCTTCGTCGACGCGGCCACCAAGGTGGTCGGCGTGGGCAGCGTCGGCACCCGCTGCTTCATCGTGCTGCTGGAGGGCCGCGACGGCCGCGACCCGCTGTTCCTCCAGCTCAAGGAGGCCGGCCGGTCGGTGCTGGAGGAACACCTGCCGGCACTGCGGGCGGACGCCGAGGTGGTCGCCCACCACGGCGGCCGCCGCGTCGTCACCGGGCAGCGCCTGATGCAGGCCGCCAGCGACATCTTCCTCGGCTGGACCACCGGCCCCGCCGGGCGCCACTTCTACGGCCGCCAACTGCGCGACATGAAGGGCTCGACGGACATCGCCGAGCTGCGGCCCGCCGGCCTGCGCGCCTACGCCGACCTCTGCGGCCGCACCCTCGCCCGCGCCCACGCCCGCACCGGCGACCGCCTCGCCATCGCCGGCTACCTCGGCGGCGCGGACACCTTCCCCGAGGCCGTCGCCGACTTCGCGGTGCGCTACGCGGACCGGACGAAGGCCGACCACGGCGAACTGGTGGCGGCGATCGCGGACGGGCGGGTGACGGCGACCCCGGGGGTGTGAACCGGGGCCGCCGCACTCCGCCGCCTGTGCTCCGCCGCCCGTGCTCCGACCCGGACGGTCCGGCGCGAGTGCTCCGACGCGGGTGGTTCAGGCGAAGCGAGGCCGGACCGTCGCCACCAGCAGCGCCGCCGCGACCAGCAGGCCGCCGGCGTAGAACGGCCCGAGGCCGCCGGCCGCCGTGCCGAGGGTGGCGGCGGCGAGCAACGGCCCCGCAGTGGCGCCGAGGTTGAGCGCGGCGGTGGCGTAGGCGCCCGCCAGGGTGGGGGCGCCCGCCGCCTCGTACAGCACCCGGGTGATCAGCGTGCCGCCGACGGCGAAGGACAGCACGCCCAGCAGGAACACCAGCGGCAGCAGCGCGCCCGGTGCGCCCGCCAGGACGGCCAGCGCGGGCCAGCCCGCCAGCAGCAGCGGGCCGCCGACGGCGAGCACCGGTCCCGGGTGCCGGTCCGCGAGCCGGCCGGCGGCGGTGACCCCGGCGAACGACCCGGCGCCGAACAGCACCAGCGCGACCGGTACCCACGGTTCGCCCAGCCCGGCGGGACCGGTCACCACGGGGGCGAGGAAGGTGAAGCCGCCGAAGGTCGCCGCGTTCACCAGCGCGGCGAGCAGCATCGCGCGGAGCAGCCGGGGGCGGCGCAGCTCCGCGACCTCCGTCCGCAGGGCCGGAGCCGGGGCCGGGGCGCGGCCCCGGCCGGCTGAAGAGGCAACGGCCGGCAGGCCCTTGGCGATGCCGGCGGCAGCCGGCAGGCAGAGCAGCGCGACGGCCCAGAACGCGGCGCGCCACCCGAACAGCGAGCCCAGCACCGCCCCGCCCGGGACGCCGGCCACCGTCGCCACCGTCGTCCCCGACAGCAGCACCGCGAGCGCCCGGCCCTTCCGGTCCGCCGGGACGAGGGCGGCGGCGGTGGTCAGGGCCACCGCCAGGAACCCGGCGTTGGCGAGCGCGGCCACGATCCGGGTCGCGAACAGCACCGGGAAGCTCGCGGTGACGGCCCCGACGGCGTGCGCCGCCGCGAAGACCAGGAGGAACCCGAGCAGGCTGCCGCGCTCCGGCAGGCGGCGGGCGAGCGCGGCCGTCAGCGGCGCGCCGACCGCCATTCCGACCGCGAAGGCCGAGGTCAGCGCGCCGGCCGTACCGACGGTGACGCCGAGGTCGGCGGCGAGGCCGGGCAGCAGCCCGGCGAGCATGAACTCCGAGGTGCCCATGGCGAACACGGCCAGGGCGAGCAGATAGAGCGGAAGGGGCATCGAGAGGCTCCGAGGAGGCGGTGGGAACGAGGAAGGGACGTCTCGTCACCGCACGCTCAGCCCCCGGGCGGCGCAGACGTGGCGCTCGCTCGGACCTCGGTGGTTCGGCGTTACCGGGTTTCAGGGGGCTGACGGCGCGTGACCGAAAGCCCCCACCCTGGATGCCTCAGGGCTCGACATGCCCGCAGGCTACCCGAAGTTCGCACCGAACCCCACGCCCTCACCGGAACGCGAGGGCCGCTTCGGTCTGACCATTCGCAGGGGACCGGAGGGAGCTGTGGTGCGCGGACCTCCGCCCGTTGCGGCCGGTCGTCACCGGGTGCACCGGGCCTGAACTGCGGGATCGGCCGCCGGGATTGTCAGTGGTGCGTGCCAGGGTGGTCCCATGCTGGCGATCGCGGTGCAGACGAACGAGACGCGGCACCCGAGGGTGACCGCGGAGGAACTGGCGGGGATGGTCCGGCGCATCGGTGCGCCGGACGACCGCTTCCTGGTCGTGGAGCGGATACCGGACCTGCCGGACGTGTACGTCCAGGTGTGGCACGCCGACGGCGAGGACTACACGCTGGAGCACCGGGACGGCTCCTCCGAGCGGCACTTCGAGGTGCGGCTGGACGGGCCAGAGCCGGTGGTCGAGGCGATGACGGGCTGGGCGCGCGGAGCCGCGGGTTGGGACGACGGCCTGGAGTGGAAGCCGCTCGACCTGGGCCCGGCGCCGGAGCCGGTGCCGCCGCTCGAACTGGACGCGGGCGAGCGGCGGGACGTGGAGGAGCGCCTGCGGCTGACCCTGGCCTGCGGCTACACCGACCGCGCCCGGCTCGCCGAACAGGCCGAGGAGTACCTCGTCTCGGGGGACCGCCGTCCGCTCTCCCGCGCCCAGGCCGAGCAACTCGCCGACCGGCTCTGGCTGGAGCGCGTCGGCGAGCAGACCGGCTGGATCGGCGAGACCGACCCGGAGCGCCTCACCCGGGCCTTCGCCGCCCTGGAGGCCGCCGGCATCACGGCCCGCGAGGACTTCTCCTGCTGCCGGTCCTGCGCCGACGCCGACATCGCCGACGCCGGCGCCCCCGACGCCCGCGGCTTCGTCTACTTCCACGCCCAGTGCACCGAGTCCGCCGCGCTCGGCCACGGCCTGTCCCTGCTGTACGGCGGCTCCGACGCCACCCCGGAGACGACCGTCGCCGTCGGGCGGGAGGTGGTCGCCGCCCTGACGGAGGCCGGCCTGCCGACGGTCTGGAACGGCGACCCGTCCCACGCGATCGAGATACGCCCGCTCCTCTGGCGCCGCCGCCTGGGCGCGTGAGGCCGAGACCTGTCGGCGCCCCTCCGTCGCCGTGGTCCGTCCGGTCGGCCGGACCACGGCGACGGCGTCAGCGCCTCACGGCACCAGCATCCGCAGGGCGCCCTTCGCCACCGTGACCTCCACCGGGAGGGAGGTGATGAACTCGCCGTCGGCGTAGGCGGTGATGCCGGGGGACTCGATCCGCAGGGACTCGGTGCGCAGCGTGGTGACCTCGGGGTGTCCCACGTGGGTGCCCTTGAAGAGGGTCGGGAAGAAGCGGGCGATGCGCAGCCGGGGCATGGCGTCGACCAGGGTGAGGTCGAGCAGCCCGTCGTCGGGCAGGGCGGCGGGGCACATCAGCATGCCGCCGCCGTAGCTGCGGGTGTTGCCGACGGCGGCCAGGGTGAGGTCGCGTTCGATGACGGTGCCGTCGGCGAGGGTGATCCGGAACGGCAGCGGGCGCAGGTTGGCGAACTCGGCGAGGATGGCGAGGTTGTAGCGCATCCGGCCGCGCGGCCAGCGCAGCCGGTTGGCGCGGTCGCTGACCAGGGAGTCGAAGCCGGTGGCGAGGACGGAGCCGTACCAGCGGACGGCGCCGTCGGGGCCGGTGACCCGGCCGAGGTCGACGCTGCGGGTGCGCCCGGCGGCGATCACGTCGGCGGCGGCCTCGGGGGCGCCGAGCGGCAGTCCGTACTCGCGGGCGTGGTCGTTGCCGGTGCCGGCCGGTATCACGCCGAGCGGGACGGGGGTGCCGGCGAGGGCCTGGAGGGCGAGGTTGATCATGCCGTCGCCGCCGACCACCGCCACCGCGTCGACGCCGTCGGCCACCGCCTCGCGGGCGAGGCGGACGGCGTCCTCGGGCGAGCGTCCGGCGTGCGGTTCGACCTGGACGCCGAGGGCCCGCAGCCGGGCGGTGGCCCGGTGGGCGGCGGGTTCGGCATGGCCGATGCCCGCCGCCGGGTTGGTGAGAACGGCGACCCTGCGGACGGTTCTCACGCCGGTCACGGGATCAGCTTGCCCGGGTTGAGGATGCCCGCCGGGTCGAGTTCGGCCTTGACGGCGCGCAGGACGCGCACGCCGAGTTCGCCGACCTCGTCGGTCATCCAGGGCCGGTGGTCGGCGCCGACCGCGTGGTGGTGGCTGATGGTGCCGCCGGCACCGAGGATGGCGTCCCCGGCGGCGCGCTTGGCTGCGCCCCAGCGGGTGAGCGGATCCTCGCCGAGGGCGGCGACGACGGTGAAGTAGAGCGAGGCGCCGGTCGGGTAGACGTGCGAGATGTGGCAGAGCACGAGGGAGCCGGGCAGGGCCGTGGTGAGCGCCTCGGTGACGGCGGCCCGCAGGGCGGGCAGCCGGCTCCAGCTGGTCGCGGTCTCCAGGGTCTCGCACAGCGTGCCCGCGCTGAGCAGCGAATCGCGCAGATAGGGGGCGTTGAACCGGCCGTGCTCCCAGGCCCGGGCGGGCGCCTCGCCGAGCGAGGTGCCGCCGGCGGCGAGCAGGACGTCGCGGGTGAGCTGCTGCCGGGCGGCGACCTGGGCGGCGCTGCCCTCGAAGACCGTGACGGCCAGGCAGCCGGTGACCGCCGGGGAGCCGCCGATCTGCTCGGTCATGGCCAGGTTGATCATGGTCTCGGCCTCGTCGGAGAGCCGGATCACGGTCGGGCCGGTGCCCTGCTGCTCGACGGCGCGCAGCGCGGCGGTGCCGGTGGCGAAGTCGGGGAAGCTCCACGCCTCGTACGCCTTGACGGCGGGCAGCGGGTGGACCCGCACCCGGACGGCGGTGATCACGCCGAGTGTGCCCTCGGAGCCGAGGAAGAGCTGGCGCAGGTCGGGGCCGGCGGCGGAGGCGGGGGCGCGGCCGAGGTCGAGCACCCCGCTGGGGGTGACGACGCGCAGTCCGCGCACCATCTCGTCGAAGCGCCCGTACCCGGCGGAGTCCTGGCCGGAGGAGCGGGTGGCCGCGAAGCCGCCGATGGTGGCGTACCGGAAGCTCTGCGGGTAGTGGCCGAGTTCCCAGCCGCGCTCGGCGAGCAGCTGTTCGGCGGCCGGGCCGGTGAGGCCGGCGCCGAGGACGGCCTCGCCGGAGGTCTCGTCCAGGTCGAGCAGCCGGTCGAAGCGGCGCAGGTCGAGGGAGACGACGGCGTGGAAGGCGCCGCGCTCGGGGTCGAGGCCGCCGACCACGCTGGTGCCGCCGCCGAACGGGACGACGGCGATGCGGCGTTCGGCGCACACCGCGAGGACGGCGGCGACCTCCTGCTCGCCGCCGGGCAGCACGACGGCGTCGGGCGCGTCCTGGGGTTCGCGGCTGCGGCGGCGCAGCAGGTCGGGGGTGGACTTGCCGCCGGCGCGCGGCAGCCGGTCGGCGTCGGCGGCGCTGACGTGCGCCTCGCCGACGGCGGCGGCGAGCGCCTTGAGGTCCTCGGCGGAGATCCGGGAGGGGTGCAGCACGACCTCGTCGGCGCCCGGCCCTGGGGCGGCGTCGCCGGTGACGCCGAGGGCGGCGGCGAGCAGTCCCTTGATGTCGGCGGACAGCTCCTTGGCCAGGGCCGGGTCGCCCCAGGCGTCCCACTTCATCGGGGGGAGCGGAAGTGCGGCGCCGGCCGGTTCCGCTTGCGTCTCAGGTGCCATGCGTTACAGTTTCACACATCATGTCAAGTAGTAACGACGGGCCGTCGAGCACGGCCGATCAGCCCAGCGGCACCGCGCCGCGCAGCACCGACGACGCGATCCTGGACGCCGCCGCCGACCTGATCGTCCACCTCGGCGTGCGCCGCACCCAGCTCGCCGAGATCGCCCGCCGCGCCGGGGTCAGCCGCCCGACCGTCTACCGCCGCTGGCCCGACGTCCGGGCGGTGATCGGCGCGCTGCTCACCCGGGAGATCCTGGCCACCCTGGCGGCCACCGCACCGGCCGGGCGCGACCGGGAGGCCTTCGTCGAGCGGACCGTGGAGATCGCCGTCCGGCTGCGCGACCACCCGGTGATCGGCGCGCTGCTGCGCTCCGACGACTCCGACCTGCTGCTCGAGTACGTCGTCGAGCGGCTCGGCGCCAGCCAGCGAGGCCTGCTGGAGGCGCTGCGCACCGGCATCGAGCAGGGCCAGGCGCACGGCTCGATCCGGGCCGGCGAGCCGCTCGAACTGGCCGCCATGGTCCTGCTGATCGCCCAGTCCACCGTCCAGTCGCACCGCATGGTCGCCTCCCTGCTGCCCGAGGCGGCCTGGCGGCGCGAACTGGCCAGAGCACTGAACGGATACCTCGCGCCTTGACCCCCACCACAGGCCCGCACGCCGACCGGGACCCGGGCCCGCAGGCCGGACCGCACACGGGTCCGTACGCCGGACCGCACGCAGGCCCGTACGCCGGCACCGGCCGGCTCGACGCCGTCCGCCGGGAGCTGGAACTGGGAGCGCTCGGCGACGACGTCCGGATCGACCTCCTGGTCGTCGGCGGCGGCGTCACCGGCGCCGGAGTGGCCCTGGACGCGGCCTCGCGCGGCCTGCGCACGGTGCTGGTCGAGGCCCGCGACCTCGCCTTCGGAACCAGTCGCTGGAGCTCCAAGCTGGTGCACGGCGGCCTGCGCTACCTCGCCTCCGGGCAGCTCAAGGTGGCCCGGGAGAGCGCCGTCGAGCGCAACGTGCTGATGACCCGCACCGCCCCGCACCTGATCCGGGCGCTGCCCCAACTGGTGCCGCTGATCCCGGACCTGCTGCGCCCGGGCCAGGCCGCCCTGATCCGCACGGGCTTCCACGCCGGCGACGCGCTGCGCCTGACGGCCGGCACCCCGGGCGCCCTGCTGCCCCGGGTGCGCCGGATCGACGCCGACCGGACCCGCCGGCTGGTGCCGGGCGTACGGACCGACGGGCTGCGCGGCGCGCTGGTCGCCCACGACGGCCAACTCGTGGACGACGCCCGGCTGGTGGTCGCACTGGCCCGGACCGCCGCGCAGTACGGCGCGAGCGTGCTGACCAGGGTGCGCGCCGAGCAGGTCACCGGCACCTCGGCCCGGCTGGTGGACACCCTGACCGGGCG
Organism: Kitasatospora sp. NPDC114501; assembly: GCF_055633695.1. Taxonomy (NCBI): domain Bacteria; kingdom Bacillati; phylum Actinomycetota; class Actinomycetes; order Kitasatosporales; family Streptomycetaceae; genus Kitasatospora; species Kitasatospora sp. NPDC114501. Next base: position 146,220 of record NZ_JBVKDS010000011.1, read on the forward strand.
GGAACTCGCCGTCCGGGCCGGCGCGGTGGTCAACGCCACCGGCGTCTGGGCGGGCGAGGTGGACACCTCGATCAGGCTCCGGCCCAGCCGGGGCACCCACCTGCTGGTGGACGCGGCGGCCCTCGGCGACCCCACCGCCGCCCTCACCGTGCCGGTGCCCGGCTCCACCAGCCGGTTCGTCTTCGCCCTGCCGCAGCAGCTCGGCCGGGTGGCGATCGGCCTGACCGACGAGGACGCCCCGGGCCCGGTCCCGGACGAGCCGCAGCCCACGGAGGCCGAGCTCACCTTCCTCCTCGACACCGTCAACGGCGCCCTCGCCACCGCCCTGACCAGGGCGGACGTCCGTGGCGCCTACGCCGGGCTGCGTCCGCTGATCGACACCGGGGACGGCAGCACCGCCGACATCTCGCGCGAGCACGCGGTGCTGGAGAACCCGGACGGGGTGATCACCGTCGTCGGCGGCAAGCTCACCACCTACCGCCGGATGGCCCAGGACGCGGTGGACACCGCCGTCCGGCTGCGCGGCCTGCCCGCCCGCGCCTGCTGGACCGCCCGGCTGCCGCTGATCGGCGCCCCCGGCCACCGTGACAGCCGCCCGCTGCCGACCGGGCAGGGCCCCGCCGGCCCGGTGCCCGCCTCGCTGCTCGCCCGCCACGGCGGTGCGGCCCACGAGGTGCTGGCGGCCGGGGAGTTGACGCCGATCGCGGAGGGCCTGGACGTGACCCGCGCCGAGGTCGCCCACGCCGTCCGCCACGAGGGCGCGCTGGACGCCGCCGACGTGCTCGACCGCCGCACCAGGATCGGGTTGGTCGCGGAGGACGCCGAGCGGGCCCGGAAGGCGGTCGAGGAGATCGTGGCGGAGTGCCTCGGGGGCGGCCGGGAGGGCTGAGCGCTCCGCGGGAAGGGGTTCGCCGGCAGTCACGGGCAAACCACCCGAACGGCTGGCTTCAGCGCTCCGTGTGCTCCGGCATCGGGTGCTCGGCGCCGGACAGCTCCAGCACGCAGGAGAGCGGGTGCTCGGCCCGGCCGGTGCGGTCCAGCCGCACCGCGAGCGGCTTCGGCGGCTCCTCGGCGACCTGGGCGGCGAGGGTCAGCGGGTACACGCCGTGCCCGTGGACCCGGTGGAAGGCGCACTCCTTGCCGTCGACCAGCAGCTCGGTCTCGGTGATCCAGCCGGACCGCACGTTGACGGTCACCGAGTGCCCGCCCTGATCGAGGTGGAAGCTGTACCGCTGGCGCATCGGGACCTCCGGCGACCGGCCTGCGACGAGGGGAAATCCACTGCCAGTCCAGTGTCCCCGATCGTTAGGGTGCTCGGCATGCGGAGCACAGTGAGCGGCCTGCGGCCGTACGGGCCGGGCGACGAGGTGGCCGAGGACGAGTGCGTCCTCGGGCTCTACCGGGTGACCGTCAAGGCGCGGACGGGCCGGAAGGCCGGGCCGGCGCCGGAGTCCGGGCGGCTGGAGGCCCATGCCGACGGAGGTGCGCTGCGGGCCGTGCTGCGCCGTCTGGGGGCGCGGGCCCTGCCCACCCTCGCCCGCCACGAGCCGGACCTCGACTTCAGCAGCCGGATCAGGCAGCCGTAGATGGCCGGGCTGGTACGGGAGATCGAGCGGGTGGACCTGGCCCGGCTCCCGGCCGGCGAACGCGAGGTGCTGCGCCTGCTGCTCGGCTGGGGCCGTTGGGCGCTGGCCGAGAACGGCGCGCTGCGGATCGAGATCGACGCCGTGCAGTGAGCCGGTGAGCGGTCGAGCCGGTGCGTCGGTGAGCCGGTGAGCGGTCGAGTCGGTGGGCCCGTGAGTCGGTGAGCGGTCGAGTCGGCGAACGTGCCTGCTGCGCGGTGCCCGTACGGGTTCCCCTCCGCGATCCGGAGAAATTCCCGGGGCGGGCCCGACCGCAGGCGGATTCTCGTGATCTCTACAGTGTTGTAGATTCGTCCGCAGGGAGAGATCCGAGGAGGGCATTGTGGGAGTTTCGCTGGCCAAGGGCGGCAACGTCTCGCTGAGCAAGGAGGCGCCCGGTCTGAGCGCCGTGATCGTCGGTCTCGGCTGGGACGTGCGTACCACCACCGGGGCCGACTACGACCTGGACGCCAGTGCGCTGCTGTGCGACGCGCTGGGCAAGGTGGTCTCGGACCAGCACTTCGTCTTCTTCAACAACCTCCGCAGTCCCGACGGTTCGGTCGAGCACAGCGGTGACAACCTGACCGGCGGCGGGGACGGGGACGACGAGCAGATCAAGGTCGACCTGGACCGGGTGCCGGCCGACGTGGCCAAGGTGGTCTTCCCGGTGTCGATCTACGACGCCGACGCCCGGCTGCAGAGCTTCGGCCAGGTGCGCAACGCGTTCATCCGGATCGTCAACCAGGCCAACGGCGTGGAGATCGCGCGCTACGACCTGACCGAGGACGCCTCGACCGAGACCGCAATGGTCTTCGGCGAGCTGTACCGCAACGGCACCGAGTGGAAGTTCCGCGCCATCGGCCAGGGTTACGCCTCCGGTCTGCGCGGCATCGCGACCGACTACGGCGTCAACGTCTGACCGTCCGGCAGGCGGTGGTCAACGCCGGTACTCGCCAGGTGAATTGACGGGATTTCGGCGGTCGCGCGGCCCGCTCAGCCGGTCCGGCCGAGCGCGTGGCCGCCGAAGCCCCCGCTGCCGGTGAGCTGTTGCCGCCACCAGGCGGTCATGGCCGGCTCGTCCATCCCCGACCAGTCCGGCGCCGCGGTGACCTGGGCCCGCCCGAGGGTGCGGCCCAGGTCCACCAACTCCCGCCCGGCCGCAGTCCGTTCGCGGTCGTAGGCGGCCAGTAGGTCCGGCCAGGAGCCGGCGTGCCGTCCCGCCAGCTCGAAGGCGTGGGCGTCCTGCATCGCCTTCACCGCGCCGCTGGTGTTGTGCGGGCGCACCACGGTGGCCGCGTCCCCGCCGATCAGCAGCCGGCCGGCCGTACGGCGCGGGGCCGCCAGGTCGTAGATCGGCTGGAGGAAGGTCCGTTCACGCGGGGTGAGCGTGACCAGCCCGGCCCAGTACGGCGGCAGGTGCCGCTCGGCGAGCTGCCGCAGCTCGTCCAGCCGCGCGTCGGTGAGGCTGCCCGCCGGGATGCTGGTCGGGCCGTCCAGCCGCAGCCAGTCGGGGGTGGGGGCGTAGAAGACCCAGTTCACCTGGGTGCGGCCGGGCTCGACCCCGGGGATGCGGTAGATCACCGTCTGGCCGCCGGGGTAGCAGGCGGTGATGCAGTGCTCCTCCGGCCAGGGCGCCGCGCCGCCGGGCAGTTCGGCCAGCAGGGCGGCGTCGTAGCTGCCGCGCCAGCACACGTACCCGGCGTACGCGGGCTCGGCCTGCGGGCAGACGGCGGCGCGCACCACCGAGCGGTAGCCGTCGGCGCCGATCACCAGGTCGTACTCCTCGCGACCGCTCCCCGCTTCGACCCAGGCGCCGTCGGGGCCGTCGCCGCCGTCGGGCGCGCCGCTTCCGCCCGGCCCGCTACCGCCGCCCGGCCCGCTGCCGCCGCCCGGCCCGTTGCCGACGGCCGTCACCGTGGTGCCCAGCCGGAACTCGACCTGCTCGGGCATCCGTTCGCGCAGCGCCTGCCAGAGCACGCCCCAGTGGTGGGAGTGGAACGGGAAGGGCTGGGCCCAGAGCAGCCGCCCGCAGCCGTCCGGTCCGTCGCCCTCACCGGCCGCACCCCGGGTGACCCAGCGGCGGACGGTGAGGCGGTGGCGCCGGGTGCCCGCGTCGAGGTGCCCGGCCCGGACCAGTTCGTCGAAGCGGTCGTTATGGGTGCACAGCCCCACGCCGCGGTCCTCCAGGTGGCCGGGGCTGCGTTCCAGCACCACCACCCGTTCCGCGCCGAGCCGGGCGGCGGCGCCGGCGAAGGCGCTCCCGGCGATGCTGCCCCCGACCACGGCCACCGAGCCACCCCGCACGGTCGCTCCTCTCCCGAGCCCACGTCCTGCGCGCTGTCCCCCCGCGCGGTCCGGAACACGACGATACGCCGCCGTCCCCTCCCCGGCGCCGGGTTCGAGCCATCCGGTGGTCCCTCCCGGCATCCCGGCCCCGCCTTATGCAACTAGTTGCATACTCCGCCGCCGGTCCCCTACCCTGCGGTAACAACCGCCCCCAGCCCGCGCCCCAGGAGACGTCGATGAGCGCCCACCCCGGCAGCAGCCGCTACCCGCACCTGCTCAGCCCGCTCGACCTCGGCTTCACCACCCTGCCCAACCGCGTGATCATGGGCTCCATGCACGTCGGCCTGGAGGAGGCCCCCGGCGGCTACGAGCGGATGGCCGCCTTCTACGCCGAGCGGGCCCGCGGCGGCGTCGGCCTGATCGTCACCGGCGGCATCGCCCCCAACGAGGCCGGGCGCCCCTGGGAGGGCGGCGCGATGCTCACCACCGAGGAGGAGGCCGACAAGCACCGCGTGGTCACCGACGCGGTGCACGCCGCCGGCGGCCGGATCGCCCTGCAGATCCTGCACTTCGGCCGCTACGCCTACCACCGTGACCTGGTCGCCCCAAGCGCGATCCAGGCTCCGATCAGCCCCTTCACGCCCAACGCGCTCACCGCCGAGCAGGTCGAGCAGACCGTCGAGGACTTCGCCCGCTGCGCCGAACTCGCCCGCCGTGCCGGGTACGACGGCGTCGAGATCATGGGCTCCGAGGGCTACCTGATCAACGAGTTCATCGTCGCCGCGACCAACCACCGCGAGGACGAGTGGGGCGGCACGTACGAGCGGCGGATGCGCTTCCCGGTGGAGATCGTCCGCCGGGTCCGCGAGCGGGTCGGCGAGGACTTCATCATCGTCTACCGCCTCTCCATGCTCGACCTGGTGCCCGGCGGCTCCACCCTGGACGAGGTCGTCCAGCTCGCCCAGGCCGTCGAGGCCGCCGGGGCGACCATCATCAACAGCGGCATCGGCTGGCACGAGGCCCGCATCCCCACCATCGCCACCTCGGTGCCGCGCGGCGCCTTCGCCTGGGTGACGAAGAAGGTGATGGGCACGGTCGGCATCCCGTTGGTCACCACCAACCGCATCAACACCCCCGAGATCGCCGAGAGCCTGCTCGCCGACGGCAGCGCCGACCTGGTCTCGATGGCCCGCCCGCTGCTCGCCGACGCCGACTTCGTCGCCAAGGCCCGGGACGGCCGCGCCGAGGCCATCAACACCTGCATCGGCTGCAACCAGGCCTGCCTCGACCACACCTTCAACCTCCAGATCACCTCCTGCCTGGTCAACCCGCGCGCCTGCCACGAGACCGAACTCGTCCTCGGCCCCACCCGGTCGCGCAAGCGGATCGGCGTCGTCGGGGCGGGCCCGGCCGGCCTCGCCTTCGCCGTCTCCGCCGCCGAACGCGGCCACGACGTCACCCTCTACGACGCCGCCGAGACGATCGGCGGGCAGCTGAACATCGCCCGGCGCATCCCCGGCAAGGAGGAGTTCGACGAGACGCTGCGCTACTTCCGCACCCGGCTCGCCGAGTTGTCCGTCACCCAGCGGCTCGGCGCGACCGTCACCGCCGAGCAGCTCGCCGAGCAGGGCCACGACGAGATCGTCCTCGCCACCGGCGTCACCCCGCGAACCCCCGCCGACATCCCGGGAATCGACCACCCCAGCGTGCTCGGCTACCTCGACGTGCTGCGCGACGGCGCGCCGGTCGGCGAGCGGGTCGCCATCCTCGGCGCCGGCGGCATCGGTTTCGACGTGGCCGAGTTCCTCACCGACCAGGGTGATGCGGCGAGCCTCAACCCGCCCGTGTTCCAGGCCAAGTGGGGCATCGACCCGGAGTACCGCGAGCGCGGCGGCCTGCGTGCCCCGGAGCGGCCGAAGCCCCCGCGCAGCGTCCACCTGCTCCAGCGCAAGACCGGCAAGGTCGGTGCCGGCCTCGGCAAGACCACCGGCTGGATCCACCGCACCGAGCTCAAGCACCGCGGCGTGGTGATGGTCCCCGGCGTCACCTACGACCTGATCGACGACGCAGGCCTGCACCTCACCGTGGACGGCGAGCGCCAACTGCTGCCCGTGGACACCGTCGTGCTCTGCACCGGCCAGGAACCGCGCCGCGACCTGTACGAGGCGCTGCGCGGGCGCGGCCTGTCGGTCCACCTGATCGGCGGCGCCGACGTGGCCGCCGAACTGGACGCCAAGCGCGCCATCAAGCAGGGCACCGAACTGGCCGCGTCCCTCTGACCTGGCCGTCTCGCCCTGACCCGCCCGTGGGCCCCGTACGATCGACGGCATGTCGCTGCCGCACGCCATCCTCACCGCCCTGTTGGAGAAGCCGTCCTCGGGGCTGGAGCTGACCAGGCGGTTCGACAGGTCGATCGGCTTCTTCTGGCCTGCCACCCACCAGCAGATCTACCGCGAACTCGGCCGACTGGAGGCCTCCGGACAGATCCGGGCCCTCCAGCCGGACGGGCCGGTGCGCGGGCAGAAGAAGGAGTACGAGGTCCTGCCGGAGGGTCGCGCCGAACTGGCCCGCTGGACCGCCGAGGGCGCCGACCCGCGCGCCGTCCGGGAGCCGCTGCTGCTGCGGCTGCGGGCGGCCGCGGTGGTCGGCACGGACGGGCTGGCGGCCGAGCTGGAACGCCATCTGGCCCTGCACCGTGAGCAGTTGGCCGACTACCGGGAGATCGAGCGGCGCGACTTCCCGGCCGAGCGGGCAGACACCGGGAACCGGCTCCAGCACGCGGTGCTGCGGGCCGGCATCGGTCTGGAGACCTTCTGGGTGCAGTGGCTCACCGAGACCCTCGCCACCCTGGATCCCCTCGGCGCCCCGCCGCCCGGCGGCCCATCGAACGGGTCCTGACCTGCGGACATCCCCGCCCGCGCGCCCCACCCGGGCCCCGGTGGGACACTGGTTGCCTGTCCCTGCCCGAACTCTCGACCGGGGGCCCGCATGTCCCGTCCCAGGCCCATCCACGCCCTCGCCGCCGCGGCCGCCGCCGTGGCGGTCGCCCTGGGCCCGGCGGCCCTGCCGGTGTCGGCCGCACCCGTCCAGGACACCCAGGCACTGCCCACCGCCGACCAGCTGAAGTCGGCCCTGCTGACCGCCGCCGACCTCGGCCCCGGCTACACCGAGCTCCCGGTGACGCAGACTCCCGGCCCCGGCGAGAACCCGACCCCGGTGACCGGCTGCGACGCGCTCAGCGCACTGATCAACATGCGCGCCACCCAGACCGGCAAGGACCTCCCGTACGCCGCCGTCGAACTCGACGGCCCGGACGGCAACCCGATGGTCACCCAGACCCTCGCAGCCGAGGCACCCGACCGGCTCACCGCCGACTTCAACACCGTCGCCGACGCCCTGCGGACCTGCCACAACATCACCTTCAACGCCGGCACCGAGGACAGCGTGACCTTCACCGTCACCCCGGTCACCCTCGGCGACCGCAAGGACGCCCCCGCCGTCCACCTCGACGGCAGCCTGGCCGGCGTCCAACTCAACGCCTACGTCGGCATCGAGCGCTTCGGCACGGTCGCCATGGCCTTCGGCTTCTTCGAACGCCAGGGCACCTCCGAACAGGCCGCCTCCATGCAGTACCGCACGGCCGTCGCCAAGGTCGAACGCACCCTCGGCACCCACGCCGGCAGCACCACCGCCCCCACCCCCGCCACCCCCGCGGGCCAACCCGTCTGACCCCGCGCCGCCCACCCGCCCCAGGACGCCGGCCATTCCCGGTGCGGAGGTTCGACAGCCGGGCGACGGTGGATGGAAGGGCGTGACCGACTTCCCGAGGAAACTCCGCGTCCTTCTCGCAGGTTGCGGTTCGCGGCCTGCGCCTGCACTGCGGCGCCCGGTGGACTCGATGCGGTGTCGGGCGCGGTCATCGCGTCCGGTTCCGCGGGGCCGACTCTTTCCGGGGACTTCAGGCAGCAGGTCCTGCGGCTGGCGAGGAGAACGGCAACACGCCCCTGCGGGTGGCGAGTTCGCCGTCGCGTCGCATATCGTGGTGCTTCTCGGAACTTGACAGCACAAAGAGACCAATCGGTCGCGGTTGGCGGTATGTTCCATGTCGTCCACACGATTGCCAGTACCGCGGGACCTCCAGGGTGAGTACCGGGTGGCAGTCCGGCGCGGGGGCGCATCGGCCGAGGATCGTGTCACGCTCGACATGGAGAAGGTCGGCAACCCCGCGCCGTGCTGACCGGTCGGCGCGGGTATGGTGCGGTTCATCAATCTCTCGGGTAGTGGTGAGCCGTGGAACGGGGACAGCCGAATTGACCGGATCGTCGGGGTATTCGAGGTTGCTCGTACCGGTGGTGCTGTTGGGCGTCCTGTCGCTGGCGACTCCCTGTACTGCAGGGAAGGAGCCGACCCCTGCCGTCATCGGGTCCTGGAAGACGAGCGTCTCGTCTATTCAGTTCCTGGATGGCGGTCGACTCGGCGAGGTCCTGCTGCCGCCTTCCGCGTGTCGGGGGAAGAAGTCGCCTACGGCTGTGAAGTTCACCGGCACGTGGGAGTACGGGAAGCAGGAAGACGCCGGGACCGGCGCAGTTGCCGAACTGACCTCTGTGGAGGGAGGTCTGACCTGCGAGAGGTACTTCCAGTACGGCAAAGGTGAGAAGGGAGAGTGGCTCGTGATGACCGGTGTGGACGAGGGGGAGGAGCCTTTCGTCCGGCAGTAGTTCCGGTTACCGTGACATCCCGTTGAGCCCGTTTCGGGAGCGCCCCGTCCGGTCGTCGGATGGGGCGCTCCCGGTGGGCCGGCTCAGGGCCGGGCGGCCGTGCCGAAGGGGTTGTCGATCACGTAGCGCCAGTGGCCGGACGGGTCGCGGCGGGCGACGTCGGTGGCGGTGCCGGTGAGGTGGACGGGGGTGCCGTCGGGGGTGGTGCCGGTGATCTGCCAGTCGACGATGAGCAGGGCGATGTCCCCGGCCACGTAGGTGTGCCGGGGATGGACGGTGATGGGCAGGCCGAGGGCGAGGAACTCGGCGTTGGCGCGGTGGAGTTCGGGGCCGGTGGCGGTGGTGCCGGGGGTGGGGACGAAGGCGGCGCCGGGTTCGTAGGCCTGGGCGAGCAGGGCCGGGTCGCCGGAGTTGAAGGCGGCGGCGAAGACGGCCGGGTGTTGTGCCGGGTCGGTGGTGAGGGGGAGGGTGGCGGGGTGAGTCATGCGAGCAGTGAAGACCGGCCCGGCGTGGGTCACCAAACGGGAAGCGACGGGCCGGGAGGCCGGTTCTGGGACGAGGAACTGGTGCCGGACGGGCGCGGCCGTACGGTGCGGCCGGAGGCGCACTGCCCGGTGGAGGTGGCGCTCGCGGCGGTGGCCGGCCGGTGGACGACGCTGGTGCTGCGGGAGTTGATGCACGGCCCCGCCTCGTACGGGGAGTTGCGCGAGCGGCTGCCGGAGATCAGCTCGAAGGTGCTGGCGGAGCGCCTGCAGGCCCTGGGGGAGCGGGAGTTGGTGGCGCGGGAGCGGCTACGGGGCTTTCCGGTGCGGACCTCGTACCGGCTGACGTCGGCCGGGGAGGCGCTGCGGCCGCTGCTGGTGGAGCTGTACCGGACGGGCGTGGCCCTCGCCGGGGGGTGACGGGCGGCCGCACCCCCGTGGCGGCCGCCCGGCGGGGCTCAGGGGTGGTAGACGACCTCGGGGAAGGCCTTCGACGGGCCGTCGAGCAGGTTGCCGCAGTGGCGGCCGCGCAGGTGGAGGCCGAAGAAGGCGCGCGGGTAGGTCTGTTGGACGAGGACGCCGCGGGCGGGGTCGAGGGTGCCGACCTTGGACCGGATCTGCTGTTCGGTCATGCCGAGCAGCCGGCCGGCCTGGGGGATCAGCGTCATGTTGTCGCCGTAGGAGCTGTGCATGGCGCCGGTGGCCTGGACGTCGAGGCGCCAGCCGCGCAGGTGGGACCAGAAGGTCTCGGCGTACGGGTTGGTGGCGCGGGCGAACTCGGCGGTCATCAGCATGAACGGCCGGTCGATGTCGGTGCTGATGGCGGGGTTGGAGGCCATCGGCCCGTCGAGGGAGAGCCCGGCGCGGATGCGCCGGTCGGCGATCATGGCGAGGGCGGTGGCGGTGCCGCCCTTGGACCAGCCGAAGGCGCCGATGTTCCGCGCGTCCAGGCCGCCGAGCAGTCCGGTCGGCAGGGGGCGGCCGTCGACGTCGGGGTTGCGGCCGTTGGCGAGGTCGACGACGCGGTCGAGCAGGAAGAGCAGGTCGGCGGCGTAGTCCCGCGGGTACAGCCCGGGGTCGACGCCGTCCCGGGTGACGACGGTGCCGTCGGGGAACTCGGTGACCCCGTCGTGGGTGTGGTCGACGGTGACGACGGCGAAGCCGTGGCTGGCCAACTCCTGGACGGTGATGGTGTGGTCGGCGCGGTGGCTGCCCGCGCCGTGGGAGTAGAGCACCACGGGCAGCGGTCGGCCGCCCCGGTGGACGGGTGCGCCCTGGTGGCCCGAGGTGAGCGGGGCCAGCGCGAGGGGGAGCGGGAAGCCGACGTCGTCGAGGAAGGCCTTCAGGGCGCCGTCGGTCATCCAGGGGGCGAGCGGGTACGCGCCGGCGTCGGCGGTGCGGGCCGGGTACCAGACGGTGGCCATCAGCTCGCGGAACCGGCCGGGCCTGGCGTTCGGGTCCAGCCGGGACTCGTCGCGCAGGTGCAGCGGCACCATGCCCACCGGGTAGGGGCCGGTGGGCGCGGGCAGGGTGAGTCGGGAGGGGGACGCGGCGCCGGCGGAGGGCGGGGAGGCAGCCGAGGCGGCGGAGGCGGTACGGGCGAGGCCCAGCGGCACGACGGCCCCCAGCGCGAGGGCGGCGCCCAGCATGCGGCGGCGGGTCGGTCCGTTGGGGGATGCGACAGGCGTGGTGTCCATGCGCGGAACGCTGTCACGCGCGGCGGGTGGGCGGCATCGGCCCGCCGGTTGATCCTCCGTCGCCGGGCATCGGCCCACGGATTTACATCCCCGGGCTGATGCGGAGCGGCCCCGGGCGGCCGGAGGCCTGAGCCACCCCGCGTCCGGTACTACGATGCGCAGCGGAACTTTCCGGATGATTCACGGGGGATCTGATGACGGGTCAGTGGCGGGAGCTCGGTACGCCGGGCGGGATCGAGGCGTACGTGCACCGGCCGGAGGGCGAGGTGCGCGGCGCGGTGGTGGTCTGCTCGGAGCTGTACGGGGTCAACGACTACCTCCGGGGTGTCTGCGCCGAGTTGGCGGGCCTCGGCTACGTGGCGGTGGCGCCGGACTTCTACTGGCGCAACGCCCGGCGCACGGAACTCGGCTACGCCGCCGAGGAGCGTGAGGCGGGCCTGGTGCTGATGCGCGCCCTGGACCGTGACGAGCTGGTCGCCGACGCCGCCGAGGCGCTCGCCGCCGCCCGCGGCCTGGCCGACGGGCGCGGGGTGGCGTTCGTCGGGACGAGCATGGGCGGGCACATCGCCGTACGGGCGGCCACCGAGCTGCGCTTCGAACTGGCCGCGGTGTTCTACCCGGGCTGGCTGCTGAACTCCGGGTTCCCGCTGGTCGGCCCGGTCCCCCCGCTGGAGACGGCCGAGCGGATCGCCGCGAACGGCGTGTACCTGCTGGGCTTCTGCGGCGAGTCGGACCACATCCTCCCGCTGGAGGAGTGGCAGGAGGCCGAGCGGCGGCTGATCGCGGCCGGGGTCGAGCACGAACTGGTCACCTATCCGGGCGCCCGGCACGGCTTCGCGGCAGACCGTCCGGCGGACCACGACGCCGCGGCCACGGCCGACGCCTGGCGGCGGGTCCACCGGGCGCTCGCCGAGCGGCTGTAGCCGGGCGACGACGACCCGACGACGACCGACGACGACCCGGCGACGACCGACGTCGGCCGGGCGACGACCCGGCGACAGCCGGAGCGCCGCGCTCCGCTCCTGGGAACCGGGCGGGGCTCCCGCAGCGTGTGCGCCTCGGAAACGCGATCACGCAGCACGGATCGCAGGTCGGACGAGGGGGGGACGAGCACGGATGGCGTCATCGGCGGAGAACGGCAGATCGTACGGCTGCCTGTGGTACCTGGCAGGGCCGGTGCTCGCTGCGGCGGGCACCGCGCTGGCGACGGCCCTGGCCTCCCGGAGGTGGGACGCCTGCCCGTTCGGGATGGACGCGCCGACCCGGGCGTCGCTGGTGCTGGGCATGCCGATCGCCTGGGTCGGCATGACCGTGCTGCTGGTCCTCCTCCAGGCCGTGCTGGCGGTGGTGCTGCCGGAGGGCGTCGAGCCGGAGGTCAAGTGGGTGGTGCTGGTCGTGGCGGCCGTGGTGCTGTTCCTCCTGCTCGGCGTCGCGCTGGGCTCCCCGGACACGGAACCGGGCGGCCCCTGCTACCACGAGTAGCGGCCCCGTTCGGGCCCCGTCGAGGCCGTCGGCGGGCTGAAGATCGAAATGCGCGGACGGCCACGCCCCGCCACGGTGGGACCGTGGCTGCGATCGTCGTCCTCTTCGAAATGGCCCCGGACCAGGCCCTCGGCCCCGAGGGTGTCGGCCCCGGCGTGGTCGGGGTGCACGCCGCCGGCCAGGACCCGGACGTCCCGGAGGACCCGCAGCCGCGCACCCTCTGCGGGCTGGACACCGCTCCGATGGAGCACGCCCACTACCGCCCCGCCCGGCCGGGCGAACCGTGGTACCCGCCCGAGCTGGAGCAGGAACGCTGCCGGCTGTGCGAGGCGGCGCTGCGCCGGCTCTGAGCGCCCCGCGGCGACCCGCGGTCCCGCCGCCGTGTCCGTACCGCCCGGCGGTCGCCGTCCGTGATCGTGCGGGCCGCCGCCCCGGAGGTGACGACCGGTGGTGCGGCGCCAGCAGGCGGGTAGGCAGACAGCAGACAGCGATGCAGGCGGGCGGGCGGGGCTCAGCGGGGCCGGTGGGCGACGGCGGCGAACATCGTCACCGACAGGTGGAACGCCCCGGCCCCGGCGGCCGCGTCGAGATCGGCGTACAGCCCGTCGCACTGCTCCTCGGTGATCAGACCCCGCTCGACGGCCGCCGCGCCGAGCCCACGGACGAGCGGCCCGCCGGTGGCGTGCGAGTCGTGCAGCAGGACGTCGGCGCCGAGCCGGTCGACGGTCAGCCCCGCCTCGACCAGCCAGCCCGCGAGGCTGCGCCCGGCGTCGGGTCGGGCGGCGGTGTCCCGGACGACGGTGGCCAGCGCGGACTGGACGTCCGGCTCGGCCGGATGGATCAGGAAGGTGGACCAGTCGGTGTCCAGCAGCGCGACCCGACCGCCCGGGCGCAGCACCCGGGCCATTTCGGCGACGGCCCGCGCCGGATCGGTGAGGTGCTGGAGGACGCGCTCGCACCAGACCGCGTCCAACTCGCCGGCCGGCAGCGGCAGTGCGAGCGCGTCGCCGTCCACGAACCGGGCCGGGCTGCCGGCCTCGGCGGCACGCCGCTCGGCGACGGCCCGCAGCCCGGGGTTGGGCTCGACGCCGATCGCACTACCGATCGCACTACCGATCGCGCCGTACGTCGTGCTGCCCGTTCCGTTGCCCGTTCCGCCGTCCGTCGCGCCGCCCTCCGGGGTGACCGCCGCCGCGAGCACCTGGGTCTCCGACCCAGTTCCCGCGCCGACGTCCAGCGCGCGCTCGCCGGGGCGTACGGCGAGTTCGGCGTGCGCCCAGGTGCGCAGCCGCCGTACGCCGGGGTTGGCGGCCTGGGCGTCCAGCGCGGCGATCAGCCGGTCGGTGACCGCCGGGTCGACGTTGGCGCGGTGGAAGGCCGAGGTGGGGCGCGGGTCGGTCATGGCGTCACCCTAGACGGAGCTGACGGCCCGCCAGGTCGCGCCCCACCGGGCCCTCGGGATCAGGACAGCTTGTTCACGGCGGCCCGGACGGTCTCCTTGAACGCGGGCACGTCGGGCTGGGTCCAGTTGCTCTCCCACTCGACCAGGGCGACGGTGTTGCCGTCCCGGCCCACGCCGTAGAGGACGTCGACGTGGCCGCTCCACGTGGTGACGTACTTCAGGTGGATGCCGCCGACGGTCGCGCCCTCCTCGACGTCGACCGTGCCGTGGTCCTGGCCGGTCACCACGTCGCCCGGGTACTGGGCCTGCTGCCGGCCCGCGCAGCCGGCGTAGTACTGCCGGGCGGAGTCGGCGAGGGCGATCGCCTCGGCCTCGGTCGGCAGCACGTAGACCCGCTCGTAGGCGGAGGCGGTCTCGGAGGTGAGGAAGTCCGCGCTCCAGATGTTCTCCTCGGGGACGCTCGGGCGGTTCCAGTCGGCGAGACAGCGGGTGTCGAAGCTCCCGCCGGGCTGGTCCGACGCGCCGCCCTGCCAGGTGAGGTCGTCCGGCGGCAGGTCCGCGACGGTGAGCATGCCGGGGCGGGCGGTCTGCGCCTGCGCCGGGGTCGCGGCCTGGGCGGTCGCCGCGGCGACCAGCAGGGCGGCGGCCACCGCGCGCACTCCGGTCGGGGTCCTGAACCTGGTCCTCATCCGTCCACCTCTGGGTGTCGTCAGCTGTGCCCAGGATCGGCGATGGCGGCGACTCGTGCGGGGCGGACGCGAACGGAGGCCGGAACACCGCTCCTGGGACGGCGGATCCGGCCGAAACCGCGCGGTGGACCGGGACGCGCAGTGGGACGGAGGGCGAAGGAGTGGGAAGTCGGCCCGGCCGACTTCCCACTCCCCGGGATCGGTCACAGGGACGGCGCCGGCCGCACGCCGACCGAGCCGCCGGTCACGCGGTACCGTCGCGGATCAGCGTGGCAGCAGGCCGGTGAGGGCCGGGTCCGTCGGGAGCCGGGCCGACCCGGTGGCGCGCGGCGCGGGGATCGGGAAGACTCGCGCGCATGGTTTCGGTGGTGCAGAACGTGGCGATCGACTGTGCGGATGCCTATGGGCTGGCCCGGTTCTGGAGTGGTGTGACCGGGCGGCCGCTGGCTCCCGAGTGCGGGCCGGGAGACCGGGAGACACAGGTGCTGCTGGCGGAGGGCCCGATCCTGTACTTCAACCAGGTGCCCGAGGCCAAGACGGTCAAGAACCGGATCCACCTGTGCCTGCGGCCCGAGACCTCGCGCGACCAGGAGGTGGAGCGGCTGCTGGCTCTCGGCGCCGCCTTCGTCGCCGACCACCGGAATCCCGACGGTTCGGGCTGGGCGATCCTCGCCGACCCCGAGGGCAACGAGTTCTGCGTGCTGCGAAGCGACTCCGACCGGGCCGCCGTCGACTCTTGACGCTCGTACGCCTCCCGCGCCTCACGGGCTCCTCGCCCCCGGTTCACCCGGACCGGTAGAGCAGGACCGCCCCGGCGACCGTCGCCGACGCCGTGACGACCAGGGCCGCGACCGCGCAGCCGAGGTTCTTCCCCTCGGAGCGGTGCTCGGCGGCGAGGTCCGGGGTGAAGACGGCCGGGTCGGCGGGGGAGTAGTGGACGGTGACGTCCTGGCCGTACGAGACCGCGGAGTCGGGCAGGGCCGAGGGGTAGTAGGCGGTGACGGCCGTTCCCTCGTGGGTGGTGAAGGCGACGACGGGCGACCGGCTGGTGCGGAGGTCGCCCTCCTCGTCGGTGTAGACGGTCTTGAGGACGGCGACGACGCGGCCCGGCACGGGCGCCGCGGCGGTCAGCGTGTCGAACCGGCTTGTCGTGCGCTCCTTGTCCGCGGGAAGCTGGAACGCCGTGAAGACGGCGCACGGCCCGCCGACCCCGACCAGGATCCACGGCCAGCCCCAGTCGATCGCGGCGACGGCCACCAGCCCGCAGTAGATCAGGAACACCGCGAAGTTGGGCCAGCCGAGCCCTCGTCGACCGTACTGGAGGTCGTCGGTGAACCGGAAGGCGTGCGGCCGCCCGGGAGGGTAGCGGATCCCCACCTCCCGGCCGACCCAGGCGACGGTGATCCGGTCGCCGCAGTCGCCGTCGTTGGTGACGGTGAACTCCTCGCCGGTGGCCGGGTCCTGGAAGCGCACGACCACCGCTATGCCGTCCCTGTCGGAGCTCCCGTGCCGGGGTTCCCGCACCCGTTCGATCCGGCCCGTCACCCGGACCGTCCGCTGCGCCCGGGTCACCCCGGCCAGCGACCGGCCGTACCCGACCAGCGCCAGGAGGCCGAACACCCCGCACCACAGTGCCAGAATTCCGTGCCAGTTCACGCGTGCCCGCTCCTGTCCGTCGTCAGTGGGCCGTGGTGCGCCGCAGCACCCGGCCCTGTCCGTCCGCCTCCAGGGAGGCGGTGCCCTCGGGGCCGGTCACGCCGATCCTGATGGTGACGGAACCGGCGATGCTGTCGGCGGTGAGCCGCCAGGTCTGCGGGGCGTGGACGCCGAGGGTGGTCCTGGCCTCCTCGACCAGGGCGGGGAAGCGTTCGTAGGGCAGTGACAGCGGATCGAAGTCCGGGGCCTTCGCGCCGGTCGGGGAGAACACGACCGAGAGCAGGTTCTCCTGCACGACCACGGTGATCGCCTGACCTGAATCCCGGTCCTTGATGAGCGAGTTGACGGACCGGCGCAGCTCACCGTCGTCGAGGAACGACTGTCCGGCGCCGAGGACGACGGTGCCGGATCCCGCCGACACCACCGTGGTCGACCACGTCGAGGAGACCGTCGGCGTCGTGGAGGCGTCCACGCTCGCGGACGGGGGCGGTGCGGCGGCGGCCGTCCGCTCGAACAGGTCCGCGCGGAACAGCAGGACCACGGCCGCCGCGCCCAGCAGCAGGCCGAGGAGCCCGAGGAATCCGACGCCCCGGACCTCGGGGGGTTCGCTCACCCTGGTCGAGTCGGGCGCGGAGTCGAGCCGTGCCCCGGCCGCCCGTTCCTCCCACTCCGGGGTCGGCCGCTTCACGACCCGCACCCGCCACGGCCGGTCCGGCGGGTACCGGACCACCAGGACGCCGCCCGGCCGGTAGTCGGGGAGGTCGACGTGGTTGACGTCCTGGGTGAACCCGACCCGGAACGCGGCCCCGTCGTCCGGCACGACGGTGAGGTCGAACCGCACCGGCACGTCGGTCTCCTTGCCCGCGGTGGCGTGCCGGCTCTCGATCACCGCGAGGGCCGTCCGCGGAACGACGGCCGCCTCGCGGGCCCGCCGCGGCCAGCCGGCGAGCAACAGCAGCAGGCCGTAGCCGACCGGAAGGCCCAGGCCCGCGATCAACAGCGGCACCTTCTCGACGACGGTGCCGACGACCAGCGCGGCGAGCGATCCGCCGGTCACGCCCCCGGTCAGGAAGCCGCGGGCGAGGGCGACCGGGGTGTTGCGTCGATGCGGCGCGCCGGTGGTGGTCGTCATACCGGCGATTGTGCCGGTCGGGGCCGACGGCCGACAGATCTCGGACCGACAAGCTTGCGTCGTGGCCGCCGTGCGGCCGCCGGTCGTAGACGACGGTGAAGTCCCGGTCGAGCGCGGCGTATCGGGCCAGCTGGTCGCGGAGGGAACCGGCCGCCCACGGGACTTCACGCTCCAGGCCGGCCCAGTGGACGAAGTGCAGCTCCCCGGCATCGCGACCGGGCCGGTGATCGAGTCCCAGAACGCGGACCAGTTCATTCCGTAGAACGCCGGGAAACGGAGTCCGCGCTTCAGGACACCGTGCAGGTCGCTCTCACCGCGTACCGACCCGACGTCGGTCACGAGCCGGTGGGGCGGGTCCGGCGTCGGGTCCTCTCGGTGGTGTCCCAGAAGGACGGGAGCCACCAGCAGAGGACCGACCGGTCCTCGGGCCAGGGGCGGCGGTCCTCGTCCTCCCAGTCCTCGAAGGCGTCCGTGGCCAGGTCGATCGGGCGCCAGTCGGGGTCGAGCGGCTCGTCGGGTGCCGCCGGCCGGACGAACCGTCGGCCGTGCCGGTCACAGGCGCCGTACTCCCGGACGTTCCGCTGGGCCTCGGTCAGCGAGACCCTGTTGGCGCCGCCCGCCATGAGGGGCCACCTGAGCTGGACGCAGTCGTCCTCCCAGAAGCAGACCGGGCAGATGTCGTACGAACCGGGCCACCCGTCCCGGACGTCGAAGACGAGATGGCCGCAGCAGGGGCAGGGCCGACGAGTGTCCACCCCGGCAGTCTGGCCTGTCGCCCCGGCCGGTGGCGACCGGGTTTCGCGCGGCGGGCGGGTGTGCCCGCCGGGGCTTTCGTGACAAGTCGTCATGTCGGGCGGATCACCTGTTCTAGGATCCTGGGGCCGGTGACGATCCCTTCCCCCGTGCGCTCTGGAAGCGCGGCGGGGGCGGGCACCGATCGCCGTAGTTCGGACGGCGATTCGCTCCTTCCGAGAAGTACGTCCGTACTTCCGAGCAGCACGTCGCCGACAGATCTCGTGCCCGGTGTCCGGGACAGCGGAGCCGGGTTCCCACCCTTACGACGGGGAGGCTTGACCATGAGTCGAACGGGTACGCGTCCAAGAGTCCTGATAGTCGGGGCGGGCCTGGCCGGCACCGCCACGGCCATCCGGCTGCTCTGCTTCGCGCGCAGGCCGCTCGAGATCGTCCTGCTGGAACGGCGCTCCGACTACCGGTCGGCCGGCGTCGCCTACCACCGGGACGGCAACCCCTGGGACCACGTGTTCAACATCCAGGCGGGGCGGATGTCGGTGTTCCGCGAGGACGTCCTCGACTTCGTCCGCTGGGCCAACCACGAGGCGGACCGCAGCGGTTGGCCGGCGCCCTGGACCGACCTCCGGTTCGTCGAGCAGGGGCCGGCTCCCCGACGGATCTTCCAGGACTACCTGATCGACCGGTTGGCCGCGGCGAGGCGGGAAGCCTGCCCGGGTGTGGTGCTCGTCGAGGCGGACGGCGAGGCGGTGGACGTCGAAGTCAGCTCCGCCGGAGTCGATGTGACGGTCAAGCAGCCCGGCGGCGACGGGGCCGAAGCCGGTCGGGACCGGGCCCGGACGGTGCTCTCCGCCGACCACGTCGTCCTCGCGACCGGCCTCGAGCTCAGGGAGCCGGTCTTCGCCTCCGAGGTCCGCACCCACCCGTCCTTCGTGCGCAACCCCTACTCCGCCGCCGGGATACGCAGGCTCGTGGAACTTCCCGCCCAGGCGACGGTCGCGATCGTCGGCTCGGTGCTGAGCGCCTACGACTCGGCGGGCCTCCTGCTGCGCCAGGGCCACACCGGGCGGATCCACCTGATCTCCAGGACCGGCACCCTGTTCCGGACGTACCCGGGCGGCCACGAGCACGGGGTGGTACGCCTTCCCTGTCCGAAGACGCTGCTGGAGCCGTACCGGAACCGCGAGGAGTTCCTCGCCCGGGTGCGGGCCGAGTGGGACACGGCGTGCGCGACGGTCGTCCGGGAGCACCCCGACGTCGCCCCGGTGGTGGTCGCCGAGCGGGTGGTCAAGGCGTGGGAGCCGCACCTGCCCGAGGCCGTCGAACGCATACCGTCGGCGGAACTGCGGAGCCTGCTGGACGAGTTCGGCACCGCGCTGGCCGCGCTGCGGGTCGGGGTGCTGGAGTACACGATGGCGGTCATCGAGCGGGCGATGCACCCGGCGGACGGGCCGGTGGAACTGGTCGTCGGCAAGGTGGAGGCGGTCGGTCCCGCGGAGTCGGGCCGGCTGGTCGTGTCGGTCGCGTCCCCGGAGCGCAGGCGCACCATCGAGGCCGATCTGGTGGTGTCCAACTTCGGCCGGGAGTCGGACTACAGCAGGGTCGACCAGCCGCTCTGGCGCAACGTCCTCCGGCGCGGGCTCGCGACACCCCACGAGCGCACCGGGCGTGGCCTGGAGGTCGACGCGCGGGGGGTGCTGCTGGGTGCCGACGGGGAGCCCGGCCCGATCTCCGCGGTCGGTGTGCTGAGGGAAGGCGACGAGATGGTGCGCAACGGCCGGACAGGTGCGTTCACCTTCAATCTCGCCGCCATCAAGAACCATTCGATCGCGGTCGCCGCCCACGTGATCGAGCGACTGGAACTCGAACCGGAACTCGGGCCGGAACTTGAATCGGAACTCGAACCGGAACTCGGGCCGGAACTCGAAACGGAACTGGACCACGACATTTCGCCTCGAAGCGTGGCCCGGAATGCCGCCGTACGCGTGGCCGGAAGCGTGGCCGGAATCCTGCCCCGACGCCTGGCCGGAACCGGGGCCCGGCACCACGGAGGTGACGGCAATCTGGAGGAAGCGGCGCCCGACGGATTCGAGGACGCTGTGATTCTGGAGGCGAGGAGATTGGCCTCGCGCGGTCGAATCGAGCGGGAACTGCTCGATTCCCGACTGGACGCCTGTATTCGGGCCATGGGTGGACGTCCGACCCGTCCGACGGACGCCGCCCGGCACGACGGCCTGATGAGGGTGGCCGTCAACCGGGCCGCGGTCGAACGACTCACCGATGTCTCCGTGACACCACGGCAACTGCGGCGACGACTGGGGATCGCGGCCGCCGACGAACAGGAGGACTAGTTGAACGGGCGACGGATTCAGGGATCCCTGCTGACCGGTGGAACGCAGAGCGAGGTGCGAGGTACCTGCAACCGCACGAGAAGTCCACTCGAGGGATCCATCCTCGTCGCCCCCTCCCTGGACGCGGGCCTGTACGAGGCGATCGTGGTGGCGCGCGGGGTCGTGTGCGGCTCGGGCGGGCTGACCGGCCACATGCAGTCGCTCTGCCGCGGCCGGGGGATTCCCGTGCTCCGCGTCGACCAGGAGGACCTCGACCACCTGGTCGGCGAGGTGACACTGGACCTCGACAGCGAGTCGGTGGTCCTCGGGTCCGGCGCCGGCGACGGGGCGGACCCGGACTCCGGGCCCGGCGGCCCCTCGTTGGACGATCTCGGCTCGGCGTGTGCGGTCATCGCCGACCTCCAGGACATCCGTGCGATCAACTCCTGCGGGCCGAACGCCGGGCGGGTCGACTCCTTCTTCATCCGGGAGGAGTTCCTCTGCCTGGCGGCGTCCCTGAGCCCGCTGGACTCCCTGGTCGGCGGACCGGCCGACGCGGTGGTCTACGGGCGGGCCCTCGCGGACCGGCTGTGCGGCTTCGTCGAGGCGCTGCTGCCCGGCCAGCGGCTGGTCCTCCGGCTGCTGGACCTCCGCTCCGACCACGCCGCCAGCGTCACCGAGCTGGCCCCGGTCGCGGTCGAGCCCAACCCCGAGCTGGGCCTGCACGGCGCCCGCTGGCTGCTGGGGTCGGCCGCCTACCGGGACGCGCTGCACGCCATGCTCGGCTCGCTGCGCGAGCGGCTCGGCGACGCCGCCGGCCGGGTGCACCTCTCCGTCCCGTTCCTCAACGACGCGGAGGAGTTCGCCCAGCTCAGGAAGCACCTGGAACTGCCGCCCGAGGTGCCGCTGTCCGCGTTCATCGAGACGCCCGCGGCGGTGCACGCCACGGCGGAGATCTGCGCGGCCGGCGCCAGCGAACTGTTCGTCGGGGTGAAGGACCTGGTGCAGTTCTACCTCGCCGCGGACCGCGGCAACCACCTGGTGGCGGAGTCCTACCAGACCCGGCACCCGGCCGTCCTGGACGGGCTGCGCAGGGTGGTGGAGTCCGCGCGCGCCACGGGCACCCCGGTGCGGGTGTTCGCGCTGGGCTCGGACCTCGCCCACTACCTGACCCATGTGCCCACCCCCGACGGCTACATGATGTGCACCGCCGAGCTCCGGCACCTCTTCCTCGAACCCCAGCCCTGACCGGGTGGATGGCCGGAGGAAGGGACGCGAATACGACAACTCTATTTTCAGCTTCAGGAGTTGACCGGAAACTCCACTCCTTCCAGTGAACCCGACGGTACGTCAGTTTGATTCTGGCCGCCCTGATCAGGATGCGGTCAGTATCCCTGATGAAAAGGACGGTTCGCATGACCAGCATCAGTGGAGCGCCGGTCCCGGCGGTCACCGAGGCCACGCTCACCGACATCGCCACCAACGGCATCTGGGGCGACGGCCTCACCCCCAGCTCGTCCGCGGTGGGCGTGGCCGAGGCGCTGCTCGCGGCGCTCCGGGGCGAGGCCGGCGTGCAACTGCCGCAGCCGCTGGCGGAGCTGGTGGGGGAGGTGCGGGAGAAGGCCGCGACCGAGCTCGTCGGCATCGACGGCGTCGAGGACGCCCGGCTGTCGGGGCTCGCCGTCAAGCTCCGCGACGGCGAGCCGCATCCGGTCGTGATCGTGCCCGCCGGCTGGAACCCGTTCGGCTGGCTGCCCTTCCTGCACCTGTACCTCAAGCTGGCGCAGCGGGGGTACCACGTCCTCGCGTACACCCCGCGCGGCATCGGCAGGAAGGGCTGGCTGTCCACCTCCGGGGGCTTCATCGACGTCGGCGGCGAGAAGGACTGGGCCGACGGCACGAAGGTGATCGACTTCGCGGAGCGGCACTTCGACCCCAGCGGGATCGGCTTCCTCGGCGAGTCCTACGGCTCCGGGATCAGCCAGCTGGTCGCCGCCCACGACGAGAAGGCCCGGGTCTCCGCGGTCGTCGCCCTGAGCACCTGGGGCAACCTGGCCACCAGCCTCTACGACAACGGCACCCGGCACCTGGCGGCCGTCAACGCGCTGATCGGCTTCACCGGCGGCGAGGCGGAGGACGGGTCCGACAAGTTCGACCCGGCGACGTTGGAGATCCTCAACGACTTCAAGGCCGGACGGAACCTCGACAAGGTGGTGGAGTGGGGCACCAGGCGCTCCCCGCAGACCCATGTGGGTCGGACGAACGAACGCGGCATCCCGACCTTCGTCTCCAACACCTGGCACGAGACGCTCTTCCCGGTCGGCCCGGTGATCGAGACCTTCGAACAGCTCACCGTGCCGAAGCACCTCAACCTCTGGATCGGCGACCACGGCGCCCCCGAGGGCCCCGGCCTGGTCGGCCTGCCGCTCGGCTGGCCGTTCCCCGGGCTGGCGGAGCCGATCCAGGAGGCCTACGCCTGGCTGGACCACCACCTGCTCGGGGCCGACAACGAGGTGCCGACCTGGCCGCAGGTGGTCAACCAGTCCATGTTCACCTACGAGACCACCGGCACCGGCATCGGCGGCAACCGGATCACCGCCCCGGCGCAGCGCGAGCCGTACGGGTCGTGGAGCGAGGTCACCACCGGCGGCGAGACCTGGCACCTGACCGGCGAGGGCGCGCTGTCGGACAAGCCGACCGCCGGGTGGTCGCAGGACTTCGTCGCCGGCAACCCGACCGAGGCCAACGCGGGTGAGCTCCTCAAGACCGGGGAGAAGGAGTGGTTCGGCAACCCCAAGCGCTACGTCCCGGAGCAGTTCGAGCCGTCGCGGCTGCTGTCCTGGTCGACGGAGGAGCTGACGGCGCGGAGCGGTGACGCGGCCCGCCGGATCCGGGGCGCCGCGGAGGTCCGGCTGACGGTGCGCAGCACCGAGGAGGCGGCGACCCTGGTGGCCTACCTGTTCGATCTCGCCCCGGACGGCACCGCGCGGATCATCACCCACGAGCCGTACACCGCGACGGGGCTGACCCCGGGCGAGGACACCACCGTCGGCTGGAAGCTCCAGCCCACCTCCTACGACGTGCGGACCGGCCACCGGCTGGCCCTGGTCGTCAACAGCCGAGACGACCTGTACTCCTACGCCGCGGAGCGGGGCACCGTCACCATCGGCTCGCCCGGCGGGAACGAGTCCCGGCTGGAGCTGCCGCTCGGCTGATCCCCAACCGGGCCGCGCCGGGCGGCGGGACGGCCGTCCCGTCTCCGGCGACGGCCGTCCGTCCCCCCTCCGGCGACGTACCGGATCAGCCTCGGGGCGCGTCCGGGCGCCGCCCGCCGCCGCGCAGCAGCACCGCGATCAAGGCGCACAGCACCGCGCCGACGGCCGCCAGGCCCCACAGCACGGAGTGGAACGCGGAGTCGTAGGAGTGCGCGAGGAAGTCCGTGAAGGCCCGGCGGTCGGTGGCGCCGGACAGCTCGGCGGCGCCCGCGAGGTCCCCGCCGGCCGCCCGGTCGGTGACCTCGCCGGCCCGGGCGGCTCCCGTGTGCGCGCCGATGCCGTCGGCGATCCGGGTGCCCAGCACGGTGGTCAGCGCGGAGCCGTACACCGCGACGGCGACGGCCTCGCTGCCCAGGCGCAGGGTGTTGAGGAAGCCGGCCGCCATGCCCGCCTTGGCCGGGTCGACCAGCTCCAGTGCCTGGCCGTCGACCAGCCCGGCCGACAGTCCCATCCCGGCACCGGTGACCAGCATCGGGACGGCGAGCAGCAGGACGGTGACGGAGGAGGAGAGCAGGGTCAGGGCGAGGTCGCCGGCCACCAGGCAGACCAGGCTGAGGAGGATCAGGGTGAGCGCGGGCACGCCGCGCGAGACCAGCCTGGCGGCGAGCAGCGGCAGGACCAGCACCGGCGCGGTGAGCAGCAGCATCAGCAGTCCGGCGGCGCCGGTGCCGCGGCCGGTGACGGCGGTGAGGTAGCTCGGCAGGTAGGTGAGCAGGGTGACGAAGCCGAAGGAGGCGGCCACCGGCACCAGGCAGAGGCCGACGAAGCGGCGGTCGCGCAGCAGGCCGAGGTCCAGCACCGGGTGGGCGCTGCGCCGCTCGACGACGGCGAACACGGCCAGCACGAGGGCCGCGCCGAGGAACAGGCCGAGCACGCCCGTGCTGCCCCAACCCCACTGGGAGCCCTGCACGATGGCGGTGGTGAGCAGCACCATGGCGAGCACGGACAGGACGCTGCCGGGAACGTCGATCCGCCCGCCGCCGGTGTCGGCGGGCACGGCGCGGGAGATCGCGGGCAGCGCGAGCAGGACCACGGCCAGGGCGACGGCGTGCAGGGCGAACACCCAGCGCCAGCCGACGCCCTGCACCAGCACGCCGGCCAGGGACGGGCCGATCGCGACGCCGACGCCGGCGGTGGTGCCGAACAGCGCGAAGGCCCTGGCGCGGGCCGGGCCGGCGAAGGCGGTGGAGAGGATCGCCGCGCCGCAGGAGAAGATCGCGGCGCCGCCGATGCCGGTGAGGGCGCGGGCGGCATCCAGCCACCGGACGTCGGTGGCGACGGCGCTGGCCAGCGAGCCGAGGGCGTAGAGGGCGACGCCTGCCGCGAAGGCCCTGACCCGGCCGATCACGTCGGCGACCGACCCCCAGACCAGGGTGAAGCAGGCGAAGGCCACGTTGAAGGCGTTGACCACCCACTGGAGCGGGGCCAGGTCGGCGTGGGTGCCGGCGCCGATCCGGGGGAGGGCGACCGCGGTGCCGGAGATGGACATCGGGACGACGAAGACCGCGAGGAGGACGGCGGCCAGTGTCAGGGTGCGGCCGGGGTGCGGGCCCTCCGCGGCGGCGGGGGGTGCGGCGGAGGGCGGGCTCTGGGTGCGCAAGACGGCGTGACTCCAGGCTTGAACCGGCCGTCGGTCCGGACGGCCAGGTACGGATTTGGTCGAACCTCACCGTGCCATGCGGTCGAGGTACGATGCAACCCGTACCTGAGGACGCCTGGCGACGCCTGACGACTCCTGACGACGGAGGACCCGATGCCCGACCCGGAAGGCCACCCCTCGATCGAGGAGATGGACCTGCGCACGGTGCTCAACGCGCTCGCCGATCCGCTGCGCTACGGCGTGGTCGCCGCCCTGCTGCGGGAGGCGGAGGGGACGGCGCGCACCTGCGCCTCCTTCGACCTCCCGGTCTCCAAGTCCACGCTCACCCACCACTTCCGGGTGCTGCGCGAGGCGGGCCTGGTCCGCCAGGTGGACCGCGGCAACAGCCGCGCGGCCACCCTGCGCCGTGCGGACCTGGACCGGCGCTTCCCGGGGCTGCTCGACCTGGTCCGCGCGAACTCCTGACGGGAGCGCGGCCTGTTCCGGGCCTCAGGCCGGTTCGTAGGAGGTCCGGCCGACCAGGGCGCGGGCCCTGGGGGAGTCCATGGGGTGGGCGAAGAGGTACCCCTGGCCGAGCGGGCAGCCCATGGCGGCGAGCAGGTCGCGCTGTTCGGGGTGCTCGATGCCCTCGGCGATGACCTGGACGCCGAGGGTGTCGGCGATCCGGGTGATTCCCTCGACCAGGGCGTACTGCTGGGGCGAGTGGCCGAGGCCGTCGATGAAGGACTTGTCGATCTTGAGCAGCGAGATCGGGAACTCCCGCAGGTAGGACAGCGAGGAGTAGCCGGTGCCGAAGTCGTCGATGGCGATGCCGACGCCGAGGCCGGACAGGGTGGCCATGTCGGCGTGGATGCGGTCGTCGCGGCGCATCAGCACGGACTCGGTGAGCTCCAGGACCAGGGTGTGCGGGTCGATGCCGGAGGTGGCCAGCGCCTGGCGGACCACGTCCACGAAGCCGGCGTCGCGGAACTGGCGCGCCGAGACGTTGACGTTGACCCGCAGCGGCGGCCGGCCGGCGGCCGTACGGACCGCGGAGCTCGCGGCGTGCCAGGCGGCGGCCTCCTGGGCGGCGCGCTCCAGCACCCAGGCGCCGAGCGGGACGATCTGGCCGCTCTCCTCGGCGAGGGCGATGAACTCGTCGGGCAGCACCATGCCGCGCCGGTCGTGCGGCCAGCGGACCAGCGCCTCGAAGGCGACCAGATCGCCCGAGCGCAGGTCGACGATCGGCTGGTAGTACAGCTGGAAGGCCGACTCCGCGATCGCCGAGTCGAGGTGCTCGTTCAGCTCGTGCCGCTCCACCATCCCGGTCTGGAGGGCGGGCCGGTAGTGGCACCACTGGCGGCGGCCCGCCGCCTTGGCGGAGTAGAGCGCGAGGTCGGCGTGGGTGAGCAGCTCGGCCGCGTCCACGCTGTCCTCGGTGGTCGCCACGCCGATGCTGGCGCTCACCCGGACCGCGCCGGACTTCAGCCTGAACGGTTCGGCGAACACCGCCAGCACCCCGGCCGCGATGGTGTCCACGTCGGCCGGCCGCCTCGCGTCCTCCACCAGGACGGCGAACTCGTCGCCGCCGAGCCGGGCGGCGGTGTCCGAGGCGCGCAGCGCGGTGGAGATCCGCAGCGAGACGGCGACCAGCAGCTCGTCGCCGACCGCGTGGCCCTGGGTGTCGTTGACCACCTTGAAGTCGTCCAGGTCGAGGAAGAGCACCCCGGTGACCGCCCCGCTGCGCTCGCCCCGGGACAGCGCGTGGCCGACCCGGTCCTGGAACAGCACCCGGTTGGCCAGGCCGGTCAGCGAGTCGTGGAAGGCCCGGTGGGTCAGCTCCCGCTCCATCTGCCGCTGCTCGGTCACGTCGCGCAGGGTGAGCACCAGGGCGCCGACGGTCGGGTCCGCGCGCAGGTCGTTGAAGCGGACCTCGGCCTCGATCGGGGTGCGGTCCTGGCGCAGCAGTCGCCAGTGCTCGCGCGGATGCTCGCCCCGGGACTGGTCGGCCGACTCCCGCACCCGGGCCAGCGCCTTGCCGACCTCCCGGCTGTCCTCGGGCGGAACCAGGTCGGTCAGCCGGGTGCCGGCCAGGTTCGGGTGGCCGAGCACCGTCTCGGCGGACGGGGAGGCGTAGCGCACGCCGTCGTCGGCGTCGAGGATCAGGATGACGTCGCTGGCGTTCTGCACCAGGGTGCGGAAGTACAGCTCGCTGTTGCGGCGGGTGACCTCCCGGCTCAGCACCACCCGCTCGACGGCGAGGGCCGCCTGCGCGGCGAGGATCTCCAGCGAACTCCAGAGGCTGGTCAGCTCCCGCTCGGTGCCGGTGACGATGAGCGCGCCGATCAGCGGGTCTCCGGAGGGGCGCTGGGCGAGGGTGAGCGGGCTGACCAGGGCGTACGGCATGCCGTCGACGCGGCCGCGCCGCTCGCCGTTGGGCCGCGCGGCATCGGGCAGCCCGGCGGCCTCCAGGCCCAGCGAGGCCACGGGCAGCAGCAGGGTCTCCCGGGCGGCGGCCAGCTCGAGCACCTGGTCGGACGGCGCCGCGTCCCCCGGCCGGGGCCGGGCGGCGCCGCTCCCGGCGTGCCGGACGTGCAGCACGCCCTCCTCCGTCACCGCGAGCAGGGCGACGTGCCCGGACTCGGCCGGCATCAGGGTGGAGGCGGCGGACTGGACGGCGTCCGCGACCTCCTCCACCGTGACGGCCCCGGTCAGCCGGGCACCCGCCTCGCGCAGCGCCCGCTCGCGGGCGACGGCCTGTCTGCGGGCGGAGACGACCACCGCCAGCCGGGCCAGCACCAGGAGGTAGAGCAGCGCGGAGAAGGCACCGATCACGCCCGCGTTGCTGGTGTTGCCGGCCAGCGACTCGATGATCAGCATCGTCGGGGCGATCAGCGAGGCCAGGGTGAGCAGCGCCAGCCGGGCGGGGCTGAGGTCCGGGTGCTGGGTGGGCACCGGTCGGGTCAGCTCGACCATCGAGGGGTGCAGCGCGGCCGCGCCCCAGGCGGTGTAGAAGGCGGCCCAGCCGAGTTCGACGGGCGTGCCGATGCGCCAGGTGCCGTGCAGCTGGATCAGCCCGTACAGCACGTCGGAGACCATGATGCCGAGCGAGCCGACGGCGAGCAGCTGTAGCGAGCGGGAGTTGCCCCCGCGTGCGGTCAGCAGGCGCATCAGCAGGGCGAGCACCACCACGTCGCCGAGCGGGTAGGCGATCGAGACGGCCTTCTGGAACCAGGTGAGGTCCGGGTTCCGGGCGTACGGGAGGATCAGGTAGATCCAGGCGAGCAGGGCCAGCCCGATGGTGGGGATGAGCGCGTCGAGCAGCCCGGCGAGGTCCTGACGGGCCGTGCGCCAGCGGATGAAGCCCAGCACGCCGACCGCGTACAGCACGTACTCGGCGAGGTAGAAGCCGTCCGCGACGGACGGGAACGGGTTGGGCAGGTGCAGGATGTCCAGTTGGACGGCCTGCACCACCTCACCCACGGTGAAGCTGAGGTTGGCGAGCGCCAGCACGTACCAGAAGCGCGCGTGCGCGGGACGGTTGAGGCGGACGCCGACCACGATGGCGGCGACGCCGCCGAGGCCGATGCCCGTCCACCAGATGATCCGCTGGCCCGGGTTCACGTAGTAGATGCCGGTGAACAGCACCATCCAGAGCAGGTAACAGACCATCAGGTGTTGTCGCCGGCGAGTCAACGAGGCTACCTCCTCCGCGACATCACCCCGCCGGTCGGGCGGGGGACTTCGGGCGAGGGCTGGGCGGGCGAGGCGTGCGGGGCCTGTGCCCGGTGGGGCGGGTGAGCGCTTTCGCGCAGCAGCGAGGCGTCCGGTGGGGGTGCGACCGGACGTCCTCGACGGGGCATGAGTGCGTATAGTCGGAAATGTCGCACTCCCAAGCATTCTGCCGCCACAGCACGAGGTCAAGCCGGTGGACGACGCAGTAGACAGCGCACAGGGCGTACGAACGGATGTGAGCTCCGGCCGTCACGCCGTGGTCCGCAACGGCGACGGTCAGTACGCGCTCTGGCCGGGGGACTTGACCGTCCCCGCGGGCTGGTGGCAGGTCCACGGGCCGGCCGGGCGGGCCGACTGCCGGGACTGGGTGGAACGCGAGTGGCGCCCGGCCGAACTGGGCTTCCCCGACGGAACCCCCGTACGGCGGGCGGCGGCCGGATTCGCGGACACGGTGCACGGACTGTTCCGTGCGCGGGCGGCGCACGACCCGGAGGCGGTCGCCGTCGTCGCCGACGACGCCACGCTGAGCTACCGCGAACTCGACCTGCGCAGCGACCGGTTGGCCGCCGCCCTGCGGGCCCGCGGGACCGGGCCGGAGCAGGTGGTGCCGGTCTGCCTGGAGCGCGGGACGGGCCTGGTGACCGCCTGGCTGGCCGTGCTCAAGGCCGGCGGCGCCTTCCTGCCGTTGGACCCGGCGCACCCCCGGCGGCGACTGGCCCGGCTGGTGGAGGACTGCGGGGCCCGGGTGGTGGTCGCGGAGGGTGACGGCTTCCCGGGGACGTCCCGGGTGTCCGTGCTCGGGCCGGAGGGCGGCACGGCCGGGGAGGCCCCGCAGGCCGAGGAGCTCCCGCAGTCCGGCGAGTCGCCGTACGCCGGGAGCATCTCGGACGACGGCGCCGTCCCCGACGACCTCGCCTACCTGATCTACACCTCCGGCACCACCGGCCGCCCCAAGGGCGTCCCGGTCACCCACCGTGCGCTGCTGTTCACCCTCGACCGGATCGTCCACGCCTACCGGCTGCGCCCCGGCGAACGCGTCCTGCAACTGGCCGCGCTGGGCTCCGACACCGCGCTGGAGCAGGTGTTCGGCGCGCTGCTCGCGGGCGCCACGGTGGTGCTGGGCGGCGGCGGGAGCGCGGGCGGCACCTGGGCGCCCACCGAGCTGGCCGGTCGGCTGCCCTCCCTGGGCCTGGCCGTCGCCGACTTCACCCCCGCCTACTGGCACCACCTGCTCGACCTGCTCCCGCCCGGCGGCCCCGGCCCCCGGGGACTGCGGCTGGTGGTGGTCGGCGGGGACGCCGTGCACGCCGACGACTGCCGCCACTGCCTGGAACGGCTGCCGGGCGCCCGGCTGCTCAACGCGTACGGGGTCACCGAGGCGGCCGTCACCTCGACGCTCTGCGAGGTCACGGCGGACCTGCTCGACGGCGCGGAGGGCGCCGCCGCACCCGTCCCGATCGGACGGCCGCTGCCCGGGGTGCGGGTGCACGTGCTGGACGACCGGCTGCGCCCCGTCCGGCCCGGGGAGAAGGGGCAGATCCACCTCGGCGGGCCCGGCCTGGCCCGGGGCTACTGGCGGCAGGTCGGGCTCACCGCCGAGGCCTTCCTGCCCGACCCGTACGCGCCGCTGCCCGGCGAGCGGATGTACCGCACCGGCGACGCCGGGCGGTGGCGGGCGGACGGGCGACTGGAGATCCTCGGGCGCTTCGACGACCAGGTGAAGGTGCGCGGGCACCGGGTGGACCCGGCCGAGATCGAGGCCGTCCTGGCCGCCCATCCGGACGTCCGGCAGGCCCGGGTCGCGGCCGACGGGGAGGCGGCGGACGGCAGCCGCACGCTCACCGCGTACTACACGCCCGCCGCCGGGGCGGCCGGCGGCGCCGGGGCGATCCGGGCGTTCCTGGCCGAGCGGCTGCCGGAGTACCTGGTGCCGGCCGAGTTCGTGGTGCTGGAGGCGATGCCGCTCACGGCGGCGGGGAAGATCGACCGGCGGCGGCTGCCACGGGCGCCGGTGCGTCCCCCGGCACCGACCCAGGGGCCTTCGTCCGAGACCGCCGGAGCGGGGGCGGTGGAGGCGGCCGTCGGACAGCTCTGGGCGGAGCTGCTCGGCGTCGGACACGTCGGCCCGGACGACGACTTCTTCGCGCTCGGCGGCACCTCGCTGCTGGCGATGGAGATGCTGGCACGAGCACGGATCATGTTCGGCGTCGACGTCGGGCAGGTGCGGACGCTCACCCGGGCGCTGCTGCGCGAGCCCCTCCTGCGGGCCTTCGCCGGGGCGCTGCGGGCCGCGCGCACCCCGGCCCCCGTGGTGCGGGAGGCTGGCGTCGACTGGTTCGCCGAGGCCCGGCTCACCGAGGACCTCCGGCAGTCCTGGAGCCCCGCCCCCTCCCGGGCCGACCCCGCCGAGATCCTGCTCACCGGCGCCACCGGCTTCTGCGGCGCCCACCTGCTGCACGCGCTGCTCGCCACCACCCGGGCGCGCGTCCACTGCCTGGTCCGCGCGCCCGACGAGGAACACGCGCTGGAACGGCTGCGGGCGGCGCAGCAGCGCTTCCTGCGGCACGACCTCGCCGACCCGCGGGTGGTCCCGCTGGTCGGTGACCTCACCCGGCCCCGGCTCGGGCTGACGGACGGCCGCTTCGCCTGGCTGGCCGAGCACCTGGACGCGATCCACCACCTCGGCGGGCAGGTCAACTTCCTCTACCCGTACCACCAGTTGCGGCAGGCCAACGTCGGCGGCACCCGGGAGGTCGCCCACCTCGCCGGGCACAGCCGGGGCATCCCCGTGCACTACCTCTCCACCCTCGCCGTGCTGGCCGGATTCGGCGCGGCCGGCGTCGCGAAGGTCACCGAGCGGACCCCGCTCGCCCACCCGGAACGGCTCGGCGTCGGCTACGTCGAGAGCAAGTGGGTCGCCGAACAGCTGCTGCACAACGCGGCGGCCGCCGGGCTGCCGGTCACCGTGCTGCGCACCAACGACGTCACCGGGGACCTGGCGGACGGGGTGATGAACACCGGCACCGAACTGTGCGCGCTGATCGCCTACCTGGCCGACAGCGGCACCTGCCCCGACGTGCGGCTGCTGCTCGACTTCGTCCCCGCCGACCGCTTCACCCTCGCCGTCGCCCACATCGCCGCCCACGCGCCCGCCGCCGGCGAGGTCTACCACCTCACCTCCCCGCAGCCGGGCGACCTCGCCGACCTCGCCGATCGGCTGCGGGCGCGCGGCCACCGGATCGACCGACTGCCGTACGGGGACTGGGTGCGGCGGCTGGTCCGGTTCGCCGCCGGGAACCCGACGCACCCGATCGCGCCGTTCGTCCCGCTGTTCGTGGACCGCGCGCCGGGGTCGGAGCTGTCGATCAGCGAGATGTACTTCCGGCCCACGTTCCCGCTGTTCGAGCGGGCCGACGCGGACGCGGCACTGGCCGGGAGCGGGGTCGAACTGCCGCCGGTGGACGCCGGGTTGATCGACCACTACCTGGCGGGTCTGGAGCGGGAGGGGTTCCTGCGGGCGGCGGCGCCGTGACCGACTTCGACGCGCTCGACGTCGAACTCGGCCCCGGCGACGGGCCGGTGGCCTTCGGCGGGTCGCTCGGAGGGCCCGGGGCGCTCGGGGCCGGGGAGTTGCTGGCGGCGTACCGGCGCGGGCTGTTCCCCCTGCCGGCGGCGGACGTGTACGCGAGCGCCTACAACGAGGCGGTGTACGGGGACGCCGTCGAGGCGGGCGAGGTGGCGCTGCTGCCGGGCGGCGCGGACCCGTACGCGCTGGCCTGGTGGTCGCCCGACCCCCGGCCGGTGATCGCGCCCGACGGCGTGCGGCTCGGGAGCCGGCTGGCGCGGCGGCTGCGCAACCGGTCGTCCTGGTGGACCAGCGCCGACCGGGCCTTCGGGCAGGTGCTGGCGGCCTGCGCCGAGGGGCGTCAACCGGCCTGGCTCACCGAGGAGTTGGTGGCTGCGCTGCTGCGGCTGCATGAGCTGGGGGCGGCGCACAGCGGGGAGGTGTGGGAGGGGGAGGAGCTGATCGGCGGGGTGTTCGGGGTCGCGGTCGGCCCGGTGCTGAGCCTGGACTCGATGTTCCACCGCCGCCCGGACGCCGCCCGGGTCGCCGTCGCCGACCTGGGGGCGCGGTTCGGTGCGGCCGGCGGGCGGCTGCTCGATGCCCAGTGGGACGGGCCGCACGTGCGGAGCCTCGGGGCCGAGCCGATGGCGCGCTCGCGCTACCTCGCGGAGCTGTCGGGCGGGGGCGGGGGCGGTGTACTGGACGGGGCGCCGCTGCCGGCGGCGCGGCTCGGCCGAACCGGGTGATCCGGCCTCTGCCTGGCTGACCTGTGGTTAAACCTGTTCCGGCCGGGGTTTTTGGCCTGTCTTCGACAAACTTATTCCCCGTCAGTAACATGACGCCGCGTGTTCAAGAGCTCGATAGGCAGGGCCGTCGGCCCCGCCGTCCTCACCCTCGTCCTCGCCGGGGCCGCCGCGTGCGGGCCGACCAGCCCCGGTCCCTCCCCGGCCGGTGCCGCACCGGCCGCCGCCACCGTCGCCGACCCGGCCCCGACCGCCGCCGGGGGCAGCCCGGCGGCCGCCGCGCCGCCCGCCGGCAGCACCCCGCGCGCCAAGGCGGGCACCCCCGCCACCGGCCGTCCGACCCCGGGCAAGGCGGCCGTCACCGCCGCGCCCGCCGGGGACCGGCAGGCCGCGATCGGCAGTCCCGGCAAGGACGGCGGCGCCGTCACGGCGGCCACCAGGAACCTCCAGCTGACGGCGTACGACCCGGCGGGCGGGACGGCGGTGCTGGCGGCGGCCTCAGCCTCGGCCACCGCCCCGCCGGCCGCCTCGGCCTCCGCCTCGCCGGGCGCCGTCCCGACCGCTGCGGCCGCCGTCCAGCCCGGACAGCTGATCGCCAGCCCGCCCACCGCCGCCGCCCCGCAGGGCGCGCTGGTCGCCGTCACCGGCGTCCGCCCCGGCGCGGGCGACACGCTCGCCCTGACCACCCGTCCGGCCACCCTGGCCGAACTCCTCGGCGGCACCGAGGCCGACGGCAACGTCCCCGTCGACCCGCACGGCATCACGGTGACCCCGCTGGTCAAGGACCTCAAGGCGACCGCCGGCCTGAGCGGCGACGGCGTCCGGGCCGACGCCTCCGGCACCCTGGAGGTGAACGTCAAGGCCCCCGTCCCGCTGCCCGACGGCGCCGGCCTCGACGCGTCCGGCTCGCTCCAGCTCCACCCCGCAGTCCACTTCGCCTACCACGGCGCGGCGGCCGGCAGCCCGCGCAC
Source organism: Kitasatospora sp. NPDC114501 (assembly GCF_055633695.1). NCBI lineage: Bacteria > Bacillati > Actinomycetota > Actinomycetes > Kitasatosporales > Streptomycetaceae > Kitasatospora > Kitasatospora sp. NPDC114501. The sequence goes on from NZ_JBVKDS010000011.1 coordinate 180,334, forward strand.
CGCCTCGATCGGCTTCGACCTCGGCGCCCACGCCCAGTGGAAGGTCACCGGCGACGCCGCCCGCAGCACCGGCGCGGCACCGATCCGGGTGCCCTTCGCCAAGCTCCAGGCCAGCCCGGTCCTGACGGTCGCCGGCCTGCCGGTGGTCGTCAACCTCGGTCTCACCTGCTACCTGGAGGTCAGCGCCGACGGCCAGGTCCACCTGGAGGCGGAGCAGGACGCCACCGGCACCTGGGCGGTGCGCGCCGACTACACCGGCGGCAAGGGCTGGACCCCGGTCACCAGCGCCGAGACCAAGGTCACCCCGGTGCACCTGCGGCTCAACGGCAAGGCGGGCGTACGGGCCGCGCTCGGCGCCGAGATCAGCCTCGGCCTGTACGACACCGTCGGCGTGGAGACCACCGTCGCCCCCTACCTGCGCGCCCAGGCCGAGGGCTCGCTGGTCGCCGACTCCTCCGGCAACCCGCCGCAGGCACAGGGCAGTTGGTCGCTGGTCGGCGGCGTCGACCTGAACGGCTCGCTGCTCGCCCACCTGAAGGTCTTCGGCACCCCGGTCATCGAGGGCAAACTGCCGCTGCCGCCCTTCCACCGGGAGTGGCCGCTGCTCGCGGGCTCGGCGACCCTGCCCGCCCCGCAGCACAGCTGACCCGCTGACAGGTCCCTGGGCCCCTCGCCGGTCTTCCCCGGTCGAGGGGCCCTCGTCGTGGGTGGGCTCCGACCGGCCGAAGGATCGCGACGCGACCACCGGCTCTGCGTCGGCGCCCCGGTGGCGGGTTTCGTGCTCGCCGCCGGGACGCTCGCCGGTTCGGTGACCGTCGCGCCCGGCCCCGCACACACAACCACCGCTTCCCGCCCCCCCCGGGGCGGTCGGTCAGGTGCCGCCGGCGGGGGTCTCGTCCTTCTTGACGCCCAGGAGGATCTGGTCCAGCACCGAGACGTCCGGGGCGGCCGGGCCGTCGTCCACGCCGCCGTCGAAGACCACGTAGCCGCCGCCCTTCGCGGGGAGGGCGGCGAGCAGGACGTAGCCCTGGCTGCCGTCGGCGTCGGTGATGTGCCAGTGGGTGGCGTAGCCGGCCACCCCGGCGACGGTGAGGCTGCCGGAGCCGTAGTCGGTCTGCGAGGCCATCCCGCTGAAGATCTGCTTGGCGACCGTCGGCATGGCGGCGTCGGCGGCCGCCTTGGCGGTGGCGCCCTGGACGGTGTCCTTCTCCACCGAGAACCGGCCGCGGATGCAGGCCTTGCCGTTCGCGCAGGTGTAGCGGCCGCTGCCGAGGTGGACCGTCCTCTGCGGGGTGCCGGCCGTCGAGACGTCCCAGCCGTCGAACACCGGGAGGGTGATCGAGTGCTGCTCGTCCGCGACGGTGCTCCTGAGGACCGGGGCGGGCTTGGGCGTGGACGGCTTCGGGGCGGGGGTGGGGCTCGTACGGCTCCAAGAAGCCGTGGTCCGCCCGTAGCACCGTGACACCGGGTTAGAGCAACGGCATTGAGCCGTAGCCGCCCTGGACCGGCCGGACGTCGTCGGTCCAGGCGCTGCCGTCCCACCAGCGCTCATGGCCGAGTGCGCCGTCCGGACCGGGGACCGGGTACCACCCGGGAGGCGCCGCGTTGTTCACGGCCGTACGCTAACCGGCGATGTGCCGCCCCGAGCCGGGAGGGGTTCCGCGCCCGCCGCGGGCGGTGACCGCGAGGGTCGTGGCCGTGGCCGTGGCGAGGGCCGCCCACGCGGCGGTGAAGCCGTGGGTGCTGTCGCGGAGCAGCCCCAGGGCGGGCGGGACCAGGACGACGGCCAGTTGGTTGACCGCCATGACCAGGCCGAGGGCGAAGCCGGTCCGGCCCGGTGGCGCCGACTCCGCCAGGTGGGCCACCCAGGGGCCGTACCAGCCGATTCCGAAGAATCCCAGCCAGGTGAACAGGAGGGCGGCCGCCACCGGGGACTGGCCCGCCGGCGTCGTCAGGGCCGTCAGCCCCGCCACCACCGCGCCCATGCAGACCAGGACGGGCCGGTAACGCCCGGCCCGGCTCCGGTCGCTCCAGGCCGCCAGCGTGATCCGCCCGACCGCCCCCGCGACCTGGACCGCCACCAGGACGGCCGCGCTCGCGCCGGGACCGAGGGCCGTCACGTCGTGGAGGTACAGCGCGCTGAGCACGCCGACGCCGCCGTGCACCGAGACCAGGCTCAGTCCGGAGAGCAGGATCCTCGCCATGGCCGGCTCGCGGAGGATCCGCAGCCGGGAGCGGACGGAATCCGTCGGTGGACCGGCGGCCGGGGCGGGACGCCCGGTGGCGGTGGTGGTGGCGGCGGTGGCGGTCGCCGGTCGTCGGTAGAGGGCGGTGAAGAGCCCGGCGCCCAGGAGGGCGACCAGCCCGCCGACCACCAGCGCGGCCCGCCATCCGTGGGCCACGGCCACCAGCGGCAGGACGGCGGCGGCGAGCGCCCCGCCCAGCGGCAGCCCGGCCTGGCGGACACCCATGGCCAACCCCCGCTGGGTGGGGTCGAACCAGGCGGCCACCGACTTGCTGCCGCCGGGCTGCACGGTGCTGTACCCGGCGCCGACGACCACCAGGACGGCGAGCAGCGAGGCGTACCCCTGGGCCAGGCTGCCGAGGAGCAGGGCCGCGGCGACCACGGCGGCGCCGATGCCGACGACCCAGCGCTCGTCGTGCCGGTCCAGGAGTTCGCCGGCCACCAACAGGCCCACCAGCGGGACCAGCTGGGAGGCCGACAGGAGCAGGCCGAGCTGGGTCGTACTGAGTTCCAGTGAGCGCTGCAGGGGGACGGCCATCGCCCCGATGCCCTGCACGAAGAAGCCGGAGGCGGCCTGGGTGACGGTGGCGACGGTGAGGACCACCCAGCGGTACCGGGGCGGGCGGCCGGAGGCCGCGGGGGCCTCCGGCCCGGAGCGATTTCCGGTGACGGTGTGCTGACTCATGCCCGGCAGCCTGCTGTCATGGTCTTATGCATCTCAACCCTTACGGCGACGGCGCCGTGCACCTCGCCGCGGATCTGGCCAACCACCGGCCCGGGACCGCCGGGGAACTGGTGGACCGCTGCCGCGCGGCCGGACTGGTGGTCGACGGTCCGGTACGGCCGACGGACCTGACGCGCATCCTGGCCCTGCTGGACGCCTGGGAGTCGGTGGTCGACGCGGCCGACGAACGCGAACGGGCCGAGCGGCTCAACCGGATGCTGGCCGCCGACGCCGCCCATCCCCGGCTGACCGACCACGCGGGCGGCTGGCACCTCCACTACCGGGACGAGCACCAGCCGTTCGCCGCCGTGCTGTCCACCCTGATCGCCGTCGGCACGGCCTTCCACCTGGTGGGCCGCGGCATGCACCGCCTCGGCCGGTGCGCGGTCGTCGAGTGCACCACCAGCTTCGCCGACACCACGCGCACCGGCCGCCGGCGCTACTGCTCCCAGCGCTGCGCCAACCGCGACGCCGTCCGCCGCCACCGCCGTGCGGCGCGAACGGCGAACGGCCGGGCCCGCGCGTGACCTGCCCTTCCGGACGGCGGGTCGTGGATCGACGCGTACGACGCCTGCAGAACGTGGGAGGGTCGGGGGTCCGACCGCCGTTTCGCGCGCGGGGAGGACGGGCGGTGGCGGTTCGTGGAGCGGCGGGTGCGGATCACCCTGGTCGGCGACGTGAGCCGCCACCTGCGGCGGTAGGGTGCGCCGGCCAGGCAGACGTCCCGCTCCTGGCGGATCGTGGGCGGGACGCTGTCGGCGGTTCGGGGGATTGCGGCGGGTTTTCTGACATGGACAGGACGTTGGGGGAATCCATTGCCCGGAAGGGCGCCGTCATCCGTTGTGCGCCCTCGGAAGGGAGAACAGTCATGCGTCGTCGAATCGCCGTGGTCGGGATGCTGGTCGCCGCCGGAGTGCTCGCGTCCGCCGTGCCCGCCCAGGCAGCGACGGGGACTCTGGTGGTGAACGGTGTGACGCGGCACGACCCGGCCCGGGGGTGCTACCCGACGCTGTCGCCGGTGATCATCGAGAACCTCACGGACGTGAGGGTCCAGGTGTACTCCGCGGCGAACTGTCAGGGGACGCTGATGCGGGACGTGGCACCCGGGATGTCCGCGACGACGCTCGGGTTCAGCTACTACGTCAACTGATCCCGGCGTACGGCCACGGAGTGGGAAGTCGGCTCGGCCGACTTCCCACTCCGTGTCGTGCGGACGAGGGTCCCGAGTCCCGCGCCCCGCCGCGGCGCGCACCGCTGAACGGGTCCGGCGGGTCCGGCGGGTCGCGCGGGTCGCGCGGGTCTGGCGGGAACCACTATCGCGATATATCGTGAGTTCCGGTCCGCGCCGCCGACCGTACGGCGCACACGCCTTCGTCGAACTCAGGACGGGAAGTATGCCGGGAGAGATCGTGCCCGCCGGGAAGCAGCCCGAGTTGCGGGCCTCGCACGCGGACCGGGACCGGGTGGTCGAGCTGCTGGTCGTCGCGGCGGGCGACGGCAGGCTCACCTCGGACGAACTGGACCAGCGCGTGGAGGCCGCCCTGTCGGCGCGGACGGTCGGTGAACTGGCCGACCTCACCGCCGACCTGCCGGCCGTGTCGGTCTCCGCCGACGGTGTGGTGGCCGAGCCCAAGGACGTCGTCCGGATCCAGCAGGGGTTCAGTCCGGTCAGGCGGGAGGGGCGCTGGGTGGTGCCGCGCCGCCTGGAGCTGTCGGTGCAGTGGTGCGACGTGACCCTCGACTTCACCCAGGCCGTGATCACCCAGGACACCCTGCGGATCGACCTGGACATGCAGGGCAGGACCCTGACGCTGATCACCGCTCCGGGCATCGTGGTCGACACCGACGGCCTGGCGCTGGCGTTCAGCAAGGTCAGGAACCGCCAGGACCCGGACGCCGGGACGCCGGTCAGGCTGCGCGTGGAGCTGGTCGGCAGGAAGGTCCACGGCCGCGTCGTCGTGCGGCAGGCGCGGCGGACGACCGGCCGGTGGCCGCTGCGGAAGCCCATGGCCCTGCCGCCCGGCGGCTGACCGGCCGCGCCGCTCCCCGGCCCGTACGGGGCGTTCGTGTCGTCCGCCGCAACAGCCGGGGTCCCGCCCCGGCCTCCCCTACGCTTCCCCCATGCTCTCTGTGGTGGTGGCCCCCTGGACGGGCGACTCGAAGCCGGTGTTCGTCCACAACCCGGACGAACTGCACGATGCCGCGAGCACGATGAAGGTCGCGGTGCTGGCCGCGCTCTGCCGCAGCGGCGTCAACCTCGACGCCGAGGTCCCCGTGGTGAACCGCTTCGAGTCCGTCGTGGGCGGCGAGTTCGGCAACGACCCGGACCGGGACAGCGACCCCCTCCCCTGGGAGCTCCTGGGCACCCACGTCCCGCTCCGCCTCCTCGCCGAGCGGATGATCACCCACTCCTCCAACCTGGCCACCAACCTCTGCCTGGCCCGCACCACCCAGCAGGCCGTCGCCGACGTCTGGCGGCGCGCCGGGGCCACCCGCAGCGCCACCCCGCGCGGGATCGAGGACTACCCGGCGCGCGCCCAGGGCGTGCACAACCGGGTGAGCGCCCGCGACCTGGTCCGCCTGCTGCGCTCGCTCGCCGGCGAGCCCGAACTCCTCGCGCTCCTCGAACACAACGACTTCCGGGTCGACCTGGCCGCCGGCCTCCCGGCCAACACCCGGATCGCCTTCAAGAACGGCTGGTTCCCCGGCGTCCGGCTGAGCGTCGGCCTCGTCCAGTCGGCCGACTGCCCGCCCTACCTGATCGCCGTCTGCTACACCGGCCCGCTCGCCGACGGCACGGACCGCACCGACCCGGCGGCCCGGCTGCTCGCCCGGATCTCCAAGGCGGTGTGGGACCGGCGCGACGAGATCACCCCGCGCGTGCCGTCAGCCCGTCCTGTGCCGCCTCGTTCGGCAGGTTGATCCTTACGGACCCCTCGTGGCCGGTCGGTTCGAAGTAGCACTGGTCGAGCGCGAGCGCGAGCAGCCGGTCGGCCGGGTCGGCCGCCGGCCGGTGCTGCGGGGCCGTGCGGACCCAAGAGCGCCTCCGCCCGGGTGTTCGCCTTCAAACCGTTACCGGTCGAACGTGCATGACGATCAGTCGGATGCGGTATCGGATTGAAGCGTCCTGCTCAAGCGGTTCAGGGGGTGGGCTGAAGTGTCGTCCCGGCTACGGATGTTCGCCCGGTCAATCACGGTGGGTGCGATCGCCTCGGCCTACGTGGCGCTGCACCTGCTGGTCAACGTCGGCATGGGGCAGGACGTGGGCGTGAGCAGGGTCGGGGCCCTGCTGCTCGGGGCGGTCGCCCTGGTGCTGTTCGGGCCCGCCCTGTGGCTGCGGCGCCTTCGCCGGGCCGGGGTGATGGAACTCGTCGGACTCGTCAACCAGTACGAGGCGCGGCAGCCGAGGTGGCGGAGAACCGTCCGGGTGGCGAACACCGCCGGGTACGTGCTGTTCGGAGTCGGGACCCTCGCCGTCGCGATCTCCGAGCAGGGCGACCGCATGACCCTGGAGGCGTCGCTCGCGGTGCTGGTGGGAGGTGTGGCGGCCGCGGGGACCGGCTTCCTGGTCCTGCGCCGCACCCGTCCGCTCGCGGCCCGCGGGGCGGCCCAGGCCCTGTTGCGGGACGGTCGCGACCCCGTGCTCTACCTGCGCAGCTTCGACGACGACGAGACCGCCGCCCGGGTGGACGACGGGGCGGACATCAACCTCCACAGCCGGGAGGAGCAACTGGCGGCCGCACTGGGCGTCGTGGGCCCCGTGATCGCGGTGGGCCGGCCGGGCGAGCCGCTGCCGCGGCTGGGCGCGGCCCGGTTCTACCTGCCGCTCGACGACTGGCAGGCCACCGTCGGCCGACTGATGGACCTCTCCCAGCTCATCGTCCTGCGGCTCGGGCTCGGGGAGGGGCTGCGGTGGGAGATCGAGCGGGCGCGGGCCACCCAACCCCCCGAGAAGCTGATCCTGCTGGTCCCGGCCGGCCGCTCCGAACTGGCCGCCCGCTTCAACGAGGGCCTGCCCACTCCGCTGCTGCCGGAGGAGGTGGCGACGGGGGAGTACTGGGTCGGTGCCGTCGTCGTCTTCGACGGGCACTGGATGCCCAGAGCCCTTCCGGTGCAGGAGCGCAGGGGGCTGCGGGCATGGATGGCCCGGTCGGGCGTCACGACCCTGGAGACGCCCACGGTGCACGTGGCCCAGACCATCCGTACCGCGCTGGCGGCCACCGGGCGGCGACGGCCGACGATGGCGTACCGGGCCCAACTGGCCACGCGCAAGGCGGACCTGGTGGGCATGTGGCTGGCCGTCCTGCTGGTGCTGCCGGGCTGGCTCGGCTACCGGGTACTGCAGTGGGCCGGTCTCTGGTGATCCGGGGACACGACGGAAACGGGGGAGACATGGACAGTTCACCGCAACACAGGGCCGTGGTCGGGTGGGGTGTCGCCGCGTCGCTGCTGATCTTCGGGTCGGTGGCGCTCGGCCTGCTGCTCGTCGTGGCCGACTGGCGCGCCTACCTGGTGGTCGAGGACTACCTCGCCGGAAGGGCGACGGAGGCGGACCTCGTGGCGGCCGCCGACTTCTGGGACTCCGTCAGGGGGCCGCAGTGGTTGCTGCTGCTGGTCCCGGTCTACGCGGTGTTCGCGGTGTGGATCCGGCGGGCGCGGATCAACGCCGAGTCGCTGGGCGGCCCGGGCAGCCAGCGCCGTGCGCGGGGCTGGGCGATCGCGGGCTGGATCACCCCGGTGGCGAACCTGTGGGTCCCCTACCAGGTCGTCTCGGACGTCTGGAAGGCCAGTGCTCCCCAGCGGTCGGCTCCCCGGGGCCTGTTGGCCGTGTGGTGGGGGGCGCTGCTGGTCGGGATGTACGTGGGCAACGGGTACGTGAACGCGGTCAAGGACGAGTTCGACTCGGTCGACGACCTGCGCCGGCTCGTGGTCCTGTCCACCGTCAGCGCGGTCCTGGAGGTGATCGCCGGGGCGATCATCATCCACGCGATCCACCGGATCAGCGCCTGGCAGACCCAGCGGAGCGCCGAAGCGCCCCGCTGAGTCCGCCGTCCTCCGGGGCCGTCAGTACGGCTGCACGAGGACGTGCGCCGCGCCGGGGACGCCGACCTTCAGCAGCTCGTCCTCCTCCGGCGTGGTCGGCGTGCCCGTCTCCTGCTTGAGGAGCGCCCGGGACAGGGCCTGGACCCACATCGCCCGCGGGCGGCGGCGCTCCTCCCAGGCGGCGAGGGCGGCCGGGACGCCGTCGGCCGCGTCCAGGCTCTGGGCGAGCACGAGGGCGTCCTCGACGGCCATCGCGGCGCCCTGGGCCAGGTGCGGGGTGGAAGCGTGGGCGGCGTCGCCGGCCAGCACGATCCGGCCGACGTGCCAGGGCTCCTCGACGGTGACCTGGGAGATCCGCGAGTAGACCACGGCGGCCGGGTCGGTGACCTGCGCCAGCGCCTCGGCCACCGGGCCGCCGAAGCCGGCCAGCCGCTCGCGCAGCTGCTCGTGGGCGCGTTCCGGGTCCGGGCGGAAGTCCTCCGCCTCGGCGAAGACCGCGCCCAGGTACATCTGCCCGGCGCTGATCGGGGTGAGCAGGGCCTTGGCCCGGAGGTTGCCGGTGGACATCACCACACCCTGTACCTCGGGCGAACGCGGCAGCGTGACACGCCAGTTGGCGAAGCCGGTGTACTCGGGGAGGTACTTGTCACCGTAGAGGTGGCGGCGCAGCGGCGAGCCGATGCCGTCGAAGCCGACGACCAGGTCGTAGCGGCCGACGTGGCCGTCGGTGAGGGCGACCTCGACGCCGTGGGCGTCCTCGCACAGGGTGCCGATGGTGGTGCCGAAGCGGACCGTGACGCCCGCCGCTGCGGCCGCGTCGGCGAGGACGCGGGCCAGCGCGGGGCGCGGGATGCCGTTGTTGGAGGGGGCGTCGCCCATCCGGGGCTGCGGGATCCGCGCGAGGGTGGCGCCGGCCGGGTCGCAGATGGTCAGCACCTCCCACTCGAAGCCGGCGGCGAGGCAGTCCTCCAGCACGCCGATCTCGCGCATCACGTGCAGGGCGTTGGACGGCTGGATGATGCCGACGCCGAGGGCCTCCAACTGCTCGCGCAGCTCGGCGACGTCGACCTGGTGGCCGCGCTTGGCGAGGGCGGTGGCGAGGGTCAGGCCGCCGATGCCGCCGCCGTTGACGAGGACGCGCAGGGATCTGCTCATGAGAGGTGCTCCGAAGGGAAGTTCACAGGAGGTTCGGGAGGTGCAGGCAGGTTCGGGAGGTGCGGAAGGGGCCCGGCCGGAGCCGGTTCAGCCGGCCGGGGCCGCGGCGAGGTCCATCAGGTGGTCGACCAGGGCGAGCAGCAGGTCCCGCCCGAAGGCGCGCTCGCGCACGTCGCCGAGCAGCATCGGCACCTGCGGGTCGAGGTCGAGCGCGGCCCGGATCTCCTCGGGGGTGCGGGTGTTGGTGTTGTGGAAGCAGTTGATCGCGACCACGAACGGGATGCCCCGGCTCTCGAAGAAGTCGATGGAGGCGAAGCTGGTCTCCAGCCGGCGGGTGTCGGCGATGACGATCCCGCCGAGGGCGCCGTTGACCAGGTCGTTCCACATGAACCAGAAGCGTTCCTGGCCGGGCGTGCCGAACAGGTAGACGACCAGCTCGGGGCTGACGGTGATCCGGCCGAAGTCGAGGGCGACGGTGGTGGTGGTCTTCTGGTCGACGCCGGAGAGGTCGTCGACGCCGACGCTGGCCCGGGTCAGGTACTCCTCGGTGCGCAGCGGGGCGACCTCGCTGACCGAGCCGACCAGGGTGGTCTTGCCCACGCCGAAGCCGCCCGCGATCAGGATCTTGACGGCGGCCGGGGCGGCGGCCGGGTCGGCGGTGACGGAGTGGGGTGTGGCGGAGTGGGGCGTTGCCATGTTCAGAGTCTCCGGAGTCCTTCGCGTACGGCCGTGAGCAGGCCGAGGTCCACGCCCCCGGCGGCCCGGGCCACCGAGAGCGGTGCCCGGGCCTTCAGCAGGCCCTGGGCGACCAGGTCGCCCAGCAGGATCTTGGTGACCGAGACCGGGAGGTCCAGGCCCGCCGACACCTCGGCGACGGCGATCGGGCGCCGACAGCGTTCGAGGATCAGCCGGTGTTCGGGCTGGAGGCCGCGCGCACCGGCGCGGCTGCCCCGCGCCAGGACCGCGTCGGCCTCCTCCTCGACCGTGGTGAGCACGGTGATGAGGGTGAGGTCGTCGCGCTCGGGCGCGGTCCGGCCGCGGGTGATCGTGTACGGGCGCACCATGCTGCCCGTCTCGTCCTCCGCGTCCTCCTCCTCCAGCTCGCTCCAGTGCGGCACCGCACCGCGCCGCCCGCCGTCGTCCCGGCCGTCGTGCGGACCGAACCGCGCGGCGGACTGCGGGCCGCCGACCTGCGGGCCGGGCCCCGGGTCGGCCCGCAGGCCGTCGTCGAGGCCGTCCCCCCAGGCGTCGTTCCCGTACGGTTCCACCCCGGTCAGCCCCGGTTCCGGGCGGCGAAGGCGTCGAAGGACGCCGGGGCGGCGGGGGCACCGGCGGCGCCGTCGTTGCGGACCGGCGTGGTGAGCTTCTGGCCGACCTGCTGCACCAGGGTGTGCATCGCGACGGACATCACCTCGGCGTCCACCTCCTGGGAGGCGACCACGGCCAGGTGGGTGCCCTGGGCGGCGGCGATGACGAACAGCCAGCACTCGGCGAGCTCGACGATCACCTGGTGCACCGGACCGCCGTCGAACAGCGCCCCGACCCCGCGGGCCAGGCTCTGCTGGCCGGTGGCGACGGCGGCCAGGCGCTCGGCGTCGGCCCGCTCGATGGTGCGGGAGTGGCTGACCACGAGACCGTCGTCGGAGAGCAGGACGGCGTTCCTGGTCCCGGGCACCGAGTCGACGAGTCCGTCCAGCAGCCAGTCCAGGTCCTGGTGGGTGGCGATCGTGCGGTTCATGACTGGTCATCCGTTCGTGTGGTTCGGGGGTCCGCGGCCGGCAGGGCCCAGGGTGACGGGGCGGGCGCGGGAGCCGGGGGGTCGGCGGGGGTGGGGGAGGGCGCCGGCGAGGTGGCGGGCAGCGGGTGCTCGCCGCTGTCCTGGGCCCGGGCGGCGCGGGACTGGCGCTGGAAGGCGCCGATCGCCGCACCCGAGCGCCGCACCGGGCGCTCGGTGCGCTGGAACGGGCCCGCGGGGGTGGCGTCCTCGGCGGGCCGCCCGACCCACTGCGGCTGGGCGGGCGGGGGCACCCGCAGCTCGGCCGCCAGGCTGGCCTGCCGGACGCGCTGCGGCAGCGGGGGCTGGCCGCCCTCGGCCGGGCTGAACGGCACCGAGGTCCGGTACTCCCGGCTCCGGCGCCGCTCGGCCAGCCGGTAGTGGTCGGCCGGGCGGTACTGCTCGTCGGCGTACGGGGCCTCGGCCTCGGTGACCCGGGCGTAGGCGATGTCCGGGTAGGCCGGGGCGTCCAGGGCGGGTGCCGGGTCGGCCGGCGAGCTGTGCTCGATGGACTGCTCCGGTTGGGCGGGGTGTTCCGGGCCGTGGGACGGTCCTGACAGGTACGACGGCTCCGCGGCGTACGGCGGTTCACCGGCGTACGGCGCTTCGGCACCGTACGACTGCTCCGGGTCGAAGGACGGCCCGGCGGGGTACGCCGGGTAGGACGGCTCCGCGGCGAACGGCTGCTCCGCGGGGAACGGCGCCGGTGGCACCGGGACGTCCTGGAGAGTCGTCTCCGGCCCGTCGGCCGGTCCTTCGCCCACCCCGGCGTCCGCCGGAGGCAGCCGCAGCGGCACCCGCACCGGCAGGGGCACCGGCTCCGACACCGGGGCCTGCACCGAGATCGGCACCGGAGCCGGCACCGGCGTCGGCTCCGGAGCGGGTTCCGGCGGTGACAGCGGCACCGGAGCGGCCTGCGGCGCGAAGTCGCCCTGCGCGAAGGAGTCCACCGGCGCGACCGGCGGACCGGCCGGCACCGGGGCGGGCGTCTCGTCGGAGGCCGAGCGCACGGCCCGGCGCGAGCGGCGCACCAGCGGGATCGGCTCGGTGGCCGTGCCGCCGGCGCCGTCCGGCAGCCCGGTGTCGCCCTCGATGACCAGCTCGTCCGGGACGAGCACGACCACCCGGGTGCCGCCGAAGGCCGACGGGCGGAACTCGATCCTCAGCCCGTGCAGGGAGGCGAGCCGGGAGACCACGTGGAAGCCGAGGCGGATGTCGTCGGCCCGGGCCAGCACGTCGGTGCGCGGCGGTCGGCTCATCAGCTCGTTGGCGGCGTCGTACTGCTCCGGGTCCATGCCCAGGCCGCGGTCCTCGATCTCGATCGCGAGCCCGCGGCCGACCATGGCGGCGCGCACCTCGACCGGCGTGGGCGGCTTGGAGAAGGTGGTGGCGTTCTCCATCAGCTCGGCGAGCACGTGCGCCACCGGGCCGACGGCCCGCTCGGAGAGCCACGGGTGGCCCTCGATGTCGATCGAGATCCGGCGGTAGTCCTGCACCTCGCCCTGCGCGGCGCGCAGCACGTCCAGCAGCGGGACGGGCTTGCGCCAGCGCCGCTGGGGCTGGCCGCCGGCCATGATGACGAGGTTCTCCTCGTAGCGGCGCAGGCGGGCGGTGAGGTGGTCGAGGTCGAAGAGGCCCTCCAGGACCTCCGGGTCGTCGTGCCGGCGCTCCAGCTCGTCCAGCTTGCGCAGCTGGCGGCCGATCAACAGCTGGGTGCGGCGGGCGATGCGCTGGAGCAGCCGCTCGAAGCCGCGGTGCTGCTCGGCCTGGCCGACGGCGGCCTCCAGGGCGGCGGAGCGGGCCAGGTCGAGCGCCTGGCCGAGGCGGGCCAGCTCGTCGGTGCCGTCGCCGTGCGAGCCGGCCGTGATGCTGCGGCTCTCGGTCGCGACGTCCACCTGCTCGCCGCGGCCGAGCCGGTCGACCACCTCGGGCAGGGTGCGCCGCATCTCCTCGGCCTGGGTGTGCAGGTCCTTGATGCGGCGGCGCAGCGAGCGGCTCAGGCGCCAGGAGGCGATGACGACCGCGACGACCGTGATCAGGCCGATGACGGTGGTCAGCACCACGCGGGTGAGCAGGTCCACGATGGTGCCCTTGCCGACGTCCACGATGCCGCTGGTGCGGGTCTCGAGGGCCTTGACCAGTGGCGGGTTGAGCTGGTCGAGGGCCTGGCGCCACTGCTCCTGGGCGGCGGGCAGCCTGACGGTGCCGTTGGCCTCGGCGGCGGTGGGCTTGGTGAGCTGCTGTTCGACGGCGGCCTTGGCCTGCCAGGCCGGGCTGTTCATCAGCTCGCGCCAGGCGGGTGCCTCGCCCTCCGGGATGTACGGGAGGACCTGGACGGTGAGCAGGTGGTCCTGTGCACCGATGGTCTGCTGGACGGCCTGGAGGTCGGCGGTGCTCAGCCGGCCGGTGGGCCAGCCGCGGGCGAGGAGGGCGTCCTCGCGGGCGATCATCTCCTTGGCCCAGAAGGCGTTGACCAGGGTCTTGGAGATCCAGGTGACCTCGCCGGTGTCCACGTGGCTGAGCGCGGTGAACAGCCGCAGGTCCACCGCGATCAGGTCGGTGTAGTAGGTGTAGACCGTCTGCTGGTCGACGGAGCCGCGGTCCACGTTGGCGCGCTGCTCGGCCAGCCTGCCCATCGCCTGCCGGGCCTCGGTGACGGCGGTGCGCACCTCCTCGGGCGCGCTGTCGGCGGTCTCGCCGGAGAGGGCCTGGAACTGGCGCACCGCGTCGTCGGTCAGCTGGCGCTGGCGACGGAGCTGGTCGGCGTTGGCGCCGGGCCGGGCGAGCGCCTCGGCGCTGAGCCGGCGCTCCTCCTGGAGGTTGTAGTAGACGATGTTCGACGGCTGTCCGGCCTTCTGGGCCAGCAGGCCCTGGGCGGCCTGCCGCTGGAAGTCGAAGATGGTCTCGCCGCTGGTGACCGCCCAGAGGACGGCGAGGGCGATGCTGGGGACGACGGCCAGGACGAGCAGCGCCGTCCGCAGGGACAGGCGTGGACGCCTGCGGGGGCCCTTCGGCGTCGGGGGCCGCCGATTCGCACGCGCGCGCAGAGCTGACTCCTTGGGGCTGGCGGCCGGCCGGTGAGGGGCGGGCCGTCCGGGCACGGGTTTTTTGACGAAGCGATACTAGTCGCACCGTGTGATTGGAGTGAAAATCCGTTCGCCGCCTGGGCTGTGCTTGCACACGTGGTCGACACAACGTCATCCGGTCGTTGACCGTGTGTATGCGGAGCGGGCGGTTCCGGACTTGCCTGACACAGTGTCGACTAATCGTGCGGCCGATGGATGGCCGGGGTGTGAAAACTGTGTGACGCCCCGCCGGAAGGCGCCCGGCGGACGGAGGTCGGTACGTCCACGGGCGTCTGCGGGCTTCTGTTGGTGCGCTGCCCGGTGCGGCCGCAGACGGTCCGGACGGCATGATGGGCCGATGACCTCTTCGCTCCCCACCCGCAGTCAGGCCGTCGCCGAAGCGCTGGCGGCGGCCGGCGTCCCCGGCGAGATCCGCGTCCTGCCCGACTCCGCCCGCACCGCCGCCGAGGCCGCCGCCGCGCTCGGCTGCGAGGTCGGCGCCATCGCGAACAGCCTGGTGTTCGTCTGCGACGGAGCGCCACTGCTGGTGATGACCAGCGGCGCCCACCGGGTCGACACCGCCCACCTGGCCGGGCAGCTGGGTACCGGCCCGATCGAGCGCGCCACCGCCGCCCAGGTCCGCGAGGCCACCGGCCAGGCCATCGGCGGCGTCGCCCCCACCGGCCACCCGGCCCGGCTGCGCGCCGTGGTCGACACGGCGCTCGAGGCGTACGAGGTGCTCTGGGCCGCCGCCGGGCACCCGCACACCGTCGTGCCGATGACCTACCGGGAGCTGCTCGCCGTCACCGGCGGGACCCCGGCCACCGTGGCGGCCGAGTAGCCGGTCGAGCCGCGCACTCGGGCAGCGCTTGACCTCAAGTCGACTTGAACTCCTATCGTCGTCCGCATCGGAGCGGCCGCCGGCAAGGCGGTCGACGAGGACGGGGAAGGTCCAGGCCATGGAGTACTCGCACAGCGACGCCGAACTGGTCAAGCAGCCGATCGGCTACTGGAGTTGGGCGGCCTACAAGGCCGTCGTCAGCCGCACCCGCGGTGCGCTGGCCGAGCTGGGCACCACCCAGCCGCAGTGGTGGGTGCTCGCCCAGCTCGCCCGGGCCGAGCAGCCGCGGACCCGGGACGACGTCTCCGCCGTCCTGCGCGACTACCTGGACACCGGGCCGGAGGCCCTGGCCGCCGAGATCGACGGGACGGTCGAGCGCGGCTGGGTCACCGAGTCCGCCGGGGGCCGGCTCGACCTCACCCCCGAGGGCCGGGCGTTCTTCGACAAGGCGGCCGCCCTCCAGGACGAGCTGTGGGCCGAGCGCCACGCGGGCATCTCCGACGAGGAGTACCTGGCCACGCTCAAGGTCCTCCAGCGGTTCATCCACAACACGGGCGGGCAGGCCTGGCACCACTGAGGGCAAGGTGTCCCCGGGGGCGTCTACCCGCCCTACCCGGCCCTACCCGGCCCTACCCGCCGAGGTAGCGCAGGACCGCCAGGATCCGGCGGTTGTAGTCGGTGGTGCGGGCAGCTCCAGCTTGTCGAAGACGGCGTTGAGGTTTTTCTCCACCGCGCTCGACGAGACGTGCAGCCGCTGGGCGATCGCCGCGTTGGTGAAGCCCTGCGCGAGCGCCTCCAGCACGCTGCGCTCGCGCGGGGTGAGCCGGGCCAGCGGGTCGGTGCGGGTGGTGCGCACCACCAGCTGCCGCACCACCTCCGGGTCGATCACCGCGCCGCCCGCCGCGACCCGCACCAGTGCGTCCAGGAACTCGTCGACCTCGGCCACCCGGTCCTTGAGCAGGTACCCGACCCGCTCCGCGCCGGCGGCCAACAGCTGCGCCGCGTAACCGCGTTCGATGTGCTGGGAGAGCACCATGACCCCGACGTCCGGCCACCGCCCGCGGATCTCCACCGCGGCCCGCAGCCCCTCGTCGGTGTGGGTCGGCGGCATCCGGATGTCCACCACCACGACGTCCGGCGGCTGCTCCGCCACCGCCGCCGTCAGCGCCGTCGCGTCCCCGACCGCGGCCAGCACCTCGTGCCCCTCCTCGGCGAGCAGGCGGACCAGGCCCTCCCGCAGCAGGGTCGAGTCCTCGGCGAGGGTCACGCGCATGGCAGCTCCGCGGTGATGACGGTCGGGCCCCCGGCGGGGCTGTGGACGTGGAGGGTACCGTCCAGCGCGGCGACCCGCCCGCGCAGGCCGGTCAGGCCGCTGCCCGCCGGGTCCGCGCCACCGCCGCCGTCGTCCTCCACCCGTACGGTGAGCAGGCCGGCGGCCCGCTCGACCCGGGCCGAGATCGCCGAGGCGGCGGAGTGCTTGGCGGCGTTGGTGACGCACTCGGAGACCACGAAGTAGGCCGCGGTCCGCACCGGTTCGGGCAGCGGGCCGGCCACCTCGTAACGGAGCCGCAGGGGGATGGCGCACCGTTCGGCCACCCCGCCCAGCGCCTCCTCCAGCCCCAGGGTGTCCAGCGCCGACGGGTACGCCCGCCAGGCCACCTCGCGCAGCTCGGTCAGCACCCCCTGCGCCTCCCGGTGCGCCTGGCGCAGCAGGGCCTCCGTCCGCTCCGGGCCCTGGTCGCGGTCCAGGCCGCGCCGCGCCCGGCCGAGCAGCATCGCCAGCGCCACCACCCGCTGCTGCACGCCGTCGTGCAGGTCCCGCTCGATCCGTCGCCGCTCGGTGTCCACCGCCCGCACCACCGCGGCCCGGCTGTCGGCGAGTTCGGCGATCCGGCGGCGCAGCAGCTCGGCCTCGGACGGTCCGAAGCACTCCCGGGCGAGCCGGGCGTCCAGCGCGGCCAGCGAGAACAGGCCCTGCACGGCGAGGAAGAGCAGCACCCCGCCCAGCAGCACCTGGGTCGCCAGCTCCTCCCAGCCCAGCGAGCCGCGCACCACCCCGCCGACCAGCAGCACGGCCAGCACCAGCCCGAAGGCCAGCAGCCCCAGCACCACCCCGGCGACCAGCCCGCCACTACTGCGCACCGCCAGGTAGCGCAGCAGCCTGCGGTCGTCCGCCCGGTAGTGGCGGGGGAAGCGGTCGCCGAAGAAGGCGCCTCGCCGGGCCCGTTCGAGCGCGGCGAGGCGGCGCACCCCGGACAGCAGGCTCGGCACCGCGTACGGGCGGGTGCGCGGCCAGAGCAGGAACGGGCCGAGGGCGGTGCCGGCGAGGAGGAGGTACAGCGCGGCGAGGGCGGCGCTCGGGCAGCCGAGCAGAACTCCGGCGGCCCGGCGCGGCCATGACGTGGTGTCCGATCCGTCCCCCTGCACGGGGTCCGAGCTTACGGGGCCGGCAGGTTCGGCCGGGCCGGTGGGGGCGGTGGAGCCGGCAGGTCCGGCCGGGCCCGAGGGGCTCGCAGGTCCGGCCGGGTCCGGGCGGCGGGCCGCGACGGTCACCGGGCGCGGCGGTGCTGGGCGGCGCCGCCGCGCCCGCGCCAGCGCATCGCGACGTACCCGGCCACGGCCAGTGCGACCAGCACCAGGACCGCCTTGGAGAACAGTCCGACGTACGTCTCCACCGTGTCCCAGCGGTCCCCGAGCAGGAACCCGGCCATCACCAGCACGCTGTTCCACACCAGGCTGCCGAGCGTGGTCAGCATGACGAACGCCGGCAGCGGCATCCGCTCGACCCCGGCGGGCACCGAGATCAGGCTGCGGAAGATCGGCACCATCCGGCCCAGCAGCACCGCCTTCGTCCCGTGCCGGGCGAACCAGGCCTCGGTGCGCTCCAGGTCGGAGGCCTTCACCAGTGGCAGCCGGGCCCAGATCGCGTGCATCCGCTCCCGGCCGAACAGGGCGCCCAGCCAGTACAGGACGACGGCCCCGGCGACCGAACCGAGGGTGGTCCAGGTCAGCGCGGAGGCGAGGCTGATCACGCCCTGCCCGGCGGCGAAGCCCGTCAGCGGCAGGATCACCTCGCTGGGCAGTGGCGGGAACAGGTTCTCCAGCGCGATCGCCAGGCCGGCGCCTGGGCCGCCCATGGTGTCCACCAGGTCGGCCGCCCAGCCGGCGAAGCCGTCGGCGGGCTGCTGGGTGACGGCGAGGATCGTGTGCTGCACGCGGGGCTCCGGAGTGGTCGGGGGACGGCTTGTCCCCGGTTGGCTCCACGCTAGGAATCGCAGGTCGTCGGCGGTATGCGGGTTTCCGGCGAACCGGTTGCGGGTTTCCGTACCGTCGCACCCGCGGTTTTCCGCAGGGTGCCGGAACTCGCTGGCGGGCCGCCGGCCGTGGCGTCAGGATGGACCCATGGACGCCGTATTCACCCTGGCCCTGCGGCACGCCGCCGGGCGGGTGTTCCCCGAGGACCTGCCGATGGCCGCCGCCGACCTGCTGGCGCGGGGCGTCGGCGGGGAGTCGCCCGCGCTCTGCGAGCTGGCGGGGCGGCCGGGCCGGGGTGAGCGCTCGGGCGAGCTGGCGGAGCTGTTGCGGCGGGCGACGGAGGAACTCGGCCTGCCGGTCCTCGACGCGGAGTTGGTGGAGCGCTGCCGGATGTACGAGACGGCCGTCGAGCTGGTGTCCGGAGAGCTCTCGCCCGACGAGGCCGCCGTCACGTCCTGGCGCTGGGCCGGCGCGGAGGCGACTGAGGCGGAGCGGCGGTTCGTGGCGGCGGTCGACGAGGCCGGCTGCCCGGACTGCCTCGGGGCGTGGCCGGAGGAGGTGGCGCGGGCCTGGGTGCGGGAGGTGAGGGCGGCGGCCACCGAGGTGGTGGCCGGCGGCGATCCGCGCACCGCCGCCGGGCTCGGGGACTGAACTCCCGTAGGGGGGCTGGCGTTCGCCCGCTCCCGGTCCAGCGGTTCAAGGCTCACCGGTTCACCGGTTCAGCGCGGCCACGGTCTCCCGGGTCAGCTCCTGCGCCCGGGCGACGGTGGCCGTCAGCTCGGCCGCCGACCCGCCGGGCGCGGCGAGCAGGGCGCGGACGCGCGGGCCGAAGTCCGTCGGGGTGTCGGGCAGTCGGGCGGCCACGGCCAGGGCGCCCTTCTCGTTGAGGCACCAGCGGCGGTGGTGGGCGTACAGGGCCTGGACCAGGACGCCGACGGCGCGGGACAGGCAGAGCGAGACGTGCAGGGCGTCGGCGCGGGCGGCGCTCTTCGCGGCGGTGTCGAGCAGGAACCCCGACTCCCAGACGGCCGCGGTGAGCGCCTCGCGCAGCGGCTCCGGGTAGTCGGCGGTCTGCTGCTTGAGCCGCGTCAACTCCCCGGTGGGATCGGCCAACGGCTGCCCGAGGGCGACCTCGCCCGGATAGCAGGGCGACCAGAAGCCGAGCGGGTGGCCGGCCTGCGTTCCCACCTCGTACCGGCCCTGGCGGCAGTCCGCCCACACCCGCCCGACCCGGTCGAGGTCCCGCAGGATCCAGTCCACGGCGACGCCGTCGACCCGCAGCCACGCCCCGCCGTTGACCCACGGACCCCAGCCGCCCGGCCCGGTCACCTCCGTCTCCGGCCCGGCGAGCGCCCGCAGCGCGCCGAGGTCGAGGCCGCCCCGGTAGTACACCCCGAGGTCCCAGTCCGACTCCGGCCGTTCCTCGCCCCGGGCCCGGCTCCCGCCGAGCATCACCCCCACCACGCCGGGTACGCGGGCGAGTCGTTCGGCCATGTTCTCGATGATCGCGCGCATGGGGAGAGTCTGGCACGCGGTGCGCCGAGGGAGGCGGAAGGGCCCGGCGGTCAGGGGGAGTTCGGAACTGAGTCCCGGAACCGCGTCGGCGTTCGCGGAGGTGTACCCACTCCTCGCCACGCTCAACTTATAGCGCACGGGGGGCCTTGCGGCAAGGCCCCGGTGATGCCGCAGAATCACCGGCTCAAGGACGTGATCAGCTGGAACGGGGAGTGACGAGTGCGAGTGGTGCTGTCGACGTACGGGTCGCGCGGGGACGTCGAGCCGATGGCCGCGCTGGCGCTGCGG
Organism: Kitasatospora sp. NPDC114501; assembly: GCF_055633695.1. NCBI lineage: Bacteria > Bacillati > Actinomycetota > Actinomycetes > Kitasatosporales > Streptomycetaceae > Kitasatospora > Kitasatospora sp. NPDC114501. The sequence goes on from NZ_JBVKDS010000011.1 coordinate 200,239, forward strand.
CTGCGGGAACTGGGCGCCGAGGCGCGGGTGTGCGCGCCGCCGGACGAGGAGTTCGCGGCCCGGCTGGCCGAGGCCGGGGTGGAGCTGGTGCCGGTCGGGCAGTCGGTGCGCGAGCTGGTCAGCGGCCCGCCCCCGGTGCCGTCCGAGCTGCCCGCGCGCGCGGCCGCGCTGGTGGAGCAGTTCCACGCGGCGGTGCTCGCGGCGGGCGAGCCTGGCGGTGCGGTGGTGTCCACCGGCCTGTTCCCGGCGGTGGCCGGCTCCCGGTCGGCGGCCGAGCAACTGGGCGCCCGCTTCCGGTACCTCGCCCTCCAGCCGACCGTGCTGCCGTCCCCGCACCACCGGCCGTTCGAGTACCCGATGCAGCCGTACCCGCCGGAGGTGACCGACCTCCGGGAGCTGTGGGACCTCAACATCGGGACGATGAACGCGCTGTTCGGAGGTGCGGTCAACACCCACCGGGCGGCGGTCGGTCTGCCGGAGGTCGACAACGTGCGCGACCACGTCCTCACCGACCGGCCGTGGCTGGCCACCGACCCGCTGCTCGACCCGTGGACGAGCCCGGGCGCGGGCGGGGACGGCGCGGGTTGGCCCGAGGTGGTGCAGACCGGCGCCTGGATCCTGCCGGACGAACGCCCGCTGCCCGCCGACCTGTCGGCCTTCCTGGCGGCCGGCGAGGCGCCGGTGTACGTCGGCTTCGGCAGCATGCCGCTGCGCGACCCGGCGGGCGCAGCCCGGGTCGCCGTCGAGGCGGTACGGGCCCAGGGACGCCGGGTGCTGCTCGGCCGAGGTTGGGCCCGACTGGCCGAGGTGGACGGGGCCGCGGACTGCTTCGCGATCGGCGAGGTCAACCAGCAGGCGCTGTTCCCGAAGGTCGCCGCCGTCGTCCACCACGGCGGTGCGGGCACCACCACCACGGCCGCCCGGGCCGGCGCGCCCCAGGTGCTGGTCCCGCAGATCGTGGACCAGCCGTACTGGGCCTCGCGGGTGGCGGCGCTGGGCGTCGGCGTCGCCCACGACGGCCCGGTCCCGACCACCGAGTCCCTCACCGCCGCCCTGCGCGAGGCGCTCGCCCCCGTCACCCGCGAGCGCGCCGCCGCCCTCGCCGCCGACATCCGCACCGACGGCGCGGCGGTGGCCGCGAAGCTGCTGCTGGGCTGAGGGGCGGGCGGGGAGCGGGAGGCCGGCCGGGCCGGCCTCCCGCTCCCGCCGTCCACCTCAGGAGGCCGGTTCGGTGAGGTACCTCGCGCCGGCGTCCGGAAGCTCCCTGCCGTCCTTGTCGAAGAACTGCCAGGACTTGGCCCGCATCGTCCCCGGACGGGCCACCACCACCTCCCGGATGGGCGAGTCGGCCACCGTGACGGCCTGCGGCTCGGTGGTGCTGCCGTCCGCCCAGGTCACCACCACCCGGCCGACGTCCGGGCCGAGCGAGATCAGCACCACGTCCAGCGGGGCCTTGGTGTCACCCTTGCCCCGGTGGCCGACCAGGCCGCCGCCGAAGACGGTCCTGCTGCGCGGGTCGACCCTGCCCGGGGCCGTCCGGGTGCCCTCGGAGTCGTGGCTCAGCCGCACCCCGTCCACCGTGAAGTAGACGTTGCTGACGTCGCTGTCCGGCTGCCAGTACTGCCGGACGAACTCCGCCGTGGGCTTGGCGAGTTCCGGGTCGTACCGGCTGCGCTCCTCCCACACCGCCGTCGCCTGCTCGAACGCCCGCTCCTGCGGGGCCAGCGGCCACAGCGCCTCCCACAGCTGCCACTGCTTGCCGTCCGGGGTCCGGCCCTGGCCGAGCAGCACCCGGACCGGGGTGAGCGGGTCGCGCACCGCGGTGCCGGTGGCGGTGCTCGCTGCGGTGCCGGTGGCGGTGCCTGCTGCGGGGCCGGCGCTCGTCACGGGGGCGCCCGCCGGTCCGAGCACGGCGCCGACGCCCGCCGGACCGGTCCCGCGGGCGGCCGCCGGGTCCGGGCGCAGCTGCGCCAGCGCCCCGCCGGTCAGCGCCACCACGGTGGCCAGCGCCGCCGCGCCGACCACCGTACGGCGGCGGTGCCGCAGCCGGCGCCCGCCCGCCACGATGTCCGCCACCGGCGGCGGGCCGACTCGCGCACCGGCCGCCGCCTCGGCCAGGCCGAGCCCCACCCACAGGTCCGTGCCGTCGTCCAGGCCGGCGCCCGTCCCGTCCGGCTCCCGGTTCGTACCGTTCGTCATACCGCTCCTCCGATGCGGGTCGAGTCCTTGAGTTCCACCAGCGCCGTGACCTGCCGCAGCCGGGCGATGCCCTTCGCCGCGTGGCTGCGCACCGCGCCCACCGAGCACCCCATGGCCGCGGCCGTCTGGCTGTCGCTCAGGTCCTCCCAGTGCCGCAGCACCACCGCCTCGCGCTGGCGCGGCGGCAGGGTGGCCAGCGCGGCCAGCAGGGCGCCGCGCTGGTCGGAGCGGGCGAAGCCGTCCTCCACACCCGCCGCGTCCGGCACCGCGTCCACCAGCAGCTCCGGTGCCCGGCGGCGCCAGCGGCGGGCGTGCTGGTTGACCAGGATCCGCCGCACGTAGGCGTACGGATCGTCGGCCCGGCGCACCTTCGACCAGGCCGCGCAGGCCTTCTCGGCGGTGGACTGCACCAGGTCCTCGGCCGCGTACTGTTCGCCGGCCAGCAGGTACGCCGTCCGCACCAGGCGCGGCCAGACCGCGACGATGAACGCCTGGAACCCGTCGTCCCGACCACTCTTCGCTTCTCCCATGAGCACCTCCTTCACCCGTCCAGAGCCCGGGGGCGGCCGGAAACGCTTACCGGTGGGGCGAATCAAACTGCTCGGGCAAAGCTGCTCGGGCAAAAACTGCTTGGGGAACGGCGGCGGGGGCGCTACCATCCGCCTGATGATCATTTCTCATGATGTAGCAGGCAGTGGGCCCGCCGTGGTTCTGCTGCACTCCTCGGTGTGCGACCGTCGGATGTGGGACGCACAGTGGCAGCCGCTGATCGACGCCGGGTACCGGGTGGTCCGCTGCGACTTCCACGGCTTCGGCGACACCCCGCTCTCGGACGTCCCGTACAGCGACACCGCGGACGTCCTGGCCCTGCTCGACCACCTCGGCATCGAGACCGCCGCCCTGGTCGGCGCCTCGCACGGCGGCCGGATCGCCCTGACGGCCGCCGCGCTGCGCCCCGAGGCGGTCACCGCGCTGGCCCTGCTCGGCGCGGGCATGCCCGGACACCAGCCCAGCGACACCCTGCGCGCCTTCGGCGGCCGCGAGGACGAGCTGATCGAGGCCGGGGAGATCGACGCGGCCGTCGAGCTGAACGTCGACGCCTGGCTCGGCCCGGAGGCCGACGAGGAGACCCGCGCGAACGTCCGCCGGATGCAGCGCCACGCCTTCGACGTCCAGCTGGAGGCGACGGTCGGCCCCGACCGCGAGGACGTCGACCTCAGCCGGATCACCGCCCCCACCCTGGCCGTCTCCGGCGCCCACGACTTCCCGGACTTCCGGGAGATCGCCGCCACCCTCCCCACCCTCCTCCCCAACGCCCGCCACCAGGAACTCCCCTGGGCCGGCCACCTCCCCAGCCTGGAACGCCCCGCCGAGACCACCGAGCTGCTCCTCGCCTTCCTCCGCGAGTCGGCCCCGGTCGCGCGGTAACACCCGCCCGCCCACCGGACTCCCGGTGGGCGGCCCCGGGGCCGGGGCGCCGGGGGGGCGACCTCCCCGCTTCGGCAGAGCCGGGGTCTCTTCGGAACTGATCACCGGTGGGAGCCGTGCAGACGTGGAAGGAAGCTACAAGCTGCTCCGGCAGACCAGCCGGTGGGCACGCTTCGCCCAGGTGACGGTACGGACGGCAGCGGCAGCCGTGCCCGAGATCCGGATGGGTGAGGACGTGTTCGGATGGCGCGCCCGTTCCTACGGGCCGTCGGGAGAGGCGGGCCGTGCTGGTGATCAGCGGATTCTGGCGGAGGCGCTGGAAGGAGTCCGGTACGCGCTCGCACAGCTCCCGGAGGAATCCCGGGGGCTGCTCGTGTCCGTCGTCGAGATCATCACCTCACCGGTGGACACCGGTCCCGGCGACGTGAAGTTCGCCGCTGCCCAGGCCGTTTGGCGGGCCGTCGGCCGCCGGCCGGGCCGACCGCCGTGGATCGACCCGGGCGGCAACCCCGTCCTCCCGTAGCGGCACGGCCGTCCTTCGTTTCTCGGCGCCTGCGACCAGGTGGCCGTGCTCGACCCGCGGGGTCAGCCGTTCTGCCAGGCCACACCGCGGGTGCGGCCGCCGGGCCGAGCCGTCGCAGGGCCCGCAGCAGCGGCTCGACGGTGTCCCACTGTTCTCCCGGTCCGCCGGGTGGAGGGCCTCCGTGATCGCGGGGAGCGCCGCCGTCCGTGGCCGTTCCGTACACAACGGGAAAAGCCGGGACTCGAACGCCTGTCGGGAGCCATGATGGCCGGGTGCACTTCATCTCGGAATCCAGCGCGGACGGCGTGACGGAACGCCGCTTCACTCTCGACGGCGTGCCCGGCGTGCTCTGGCAGCCGGACGGGCCGCCCCTCGACGGGCGGCCGTTGGTGCTGCTGGGGCACGGCGGTGGCCAGCACAAGCTGGGGCCGGGCCTGGTGGACCGGGCCCGGCGGTGCGTGCGGCGACACGGGTTCGCGGCGCTGGCGCTGGACGCGCCCGGGCACGGGGATCGCCCCCGCAACGCGCAGGACGAGCGGTTCGCCACCGAGATCGGGGAGCTGATCGCGGCGGGCCGGCCGATCAGCGCCTGGGTCGCGCGGCACACGGCGGCGCTCGCGGAGCGGGCGGTGCCGGAGTGGGTGGCCGTGCTGGACGCGCTGGTCGAGCGGGGGGAGTGGGGGGATCGCGGGGCGGCCCTCGGGCCGGTGGGCTTCTGGGGCCTGTCGCTGGGGAGCGTGATCGGCATCCCGCTGGCGGCGGTCGAACCGCGCGTCGCCGTCGCGGTGTTCGGGCTGACGGGGCACGCGTCGCAGACGGAGGCGGCGGCTCGGGTCGGCGTGCCGGTGGAGTTCCTCCTCCAATGGGACGACGAGCTGGTCCCGCGCGAGGGGGCGCTCGCACTGTTCGGCGCGCTGGGGTCACGGGAGAAGACGCTGCACGCCAACTCCGGCGGCCACCTGGACGTGCCGGAGCTCGAACTCGCCTCGTCCGAAGAGTTCCTGGCCCGGCATCTGGGCGGCCGGGCGCAGTGAACGCGGGCTCCGGCGCCGCCAGTGTCAACCGTCGGTAGAACAGTTGCCCGCCTCGCCGGCCTCGCTCGCCTCACCGGCCCCGCCTGGCTCGGCGACGTCGCTCGGCCGACCGGAGTCCATCGCCGCCAGGCGGGCGACCTGGCGGTGGCCGAGCTCGACGGTACGGTTCATGTGCCGTAGCAGGAAGGCGAGTTCGTCCTCACTGTCCTCGGCGAAGGCGGCCACCCAGTCGGTGGACAGCTCGCGCCACACCTCCCCGAACCGCTCCAGCGCCTCGGGGAGGACCACGACCAGCACGCGGCGGCGGTCCGCCTCGTCCCGTTGCCGGGTGACCAGTCCGGCCTTCGCCAGCCGGTCGACCAGCCGGGTGGCCGAGCCGCTGGTGAGCCCGGTGAGCTCGGCGATCCGGCCGGTGGTGACCGGACCGTCCTCGAGGGTGAGCAGGTTGAGGCACTGGACGTCGGTCGGGTGCATGCCCAGGTGGTCGGCGACGGCCTGGTTGAACAGGACGTACGAGGCCAGGTAGCGGCGCGAGACCGGCCACAGCCGGGCCATCAGTTCGTCGCGGGTCGTCGTCATGGGGGAAGGGTAACCGGCCGGACCGGGCGGATAATTATTTGCGCCGCGCAGATATCTATCTCTATGTTTCCTGCATGACGCAGATAACCACGTCGGACGCCTCCCTCCCCGTCGCCGTCACCGGAGCCACCGGCGCCCAGGGCGGTGCCACCGCCCGCGCCCTGCTGCGCGCCGGCCGCCCCGTCCGCGCCCTCACCCGCCACCCCGGCTCGGCCGCCGCCGCCGAACTCGCCGAACTCGGCGCCGAGTTGGTTCGGGCCGACTTCGACGACCCGGCCTCGCTCGCCGCCGCCCTCGACGGCGCCGGCGCGCTGTTCGCGATGTCCACCCCGTTCGGAACCGACCCCGACACCGAGGTCCGCCAGGGCATCGCCCTGCTGGACTCCGCCCGGGCCGCAGGCACCGTCCGGCACGTCGTCTTCACCTCCGCGACCAACGCCGACCGCTCCACCGGCATCCCGCACTTCGACAGCAAGTACCGCATCGAGCAGCACCTGGCCGGCCTCGACCTGCCCTGGACCGTCCTCGGCCCCGCCGCCTTCCTGGACAACTACGCCAACGAGTGGACCCTCCAGTCCCTCCGCGACGGCGTCTTCCACCTCCCCATGCCGCCCGGCGTCCCGCTCCCCGTGATCGCCGCCGACACCATCGGCGCCTTCGCCGCCCACGTCCTCACCCGGCCCGACGACTACGCGGGCCGACGCCTCGACATCGCCTCCCAGTGGTGCACCGGCGAGCAGATCGCCGCCGCCATCACCGCGGCGAGCGGCCGCACCATCCGCTGCGAGGAGGTGCCGCTCCCGGTCGTGGCCGGCTACTCCGAGGACCTCGCCGCGATGTTCCGCTACTTCCGGAACCCCGGCCTCGACATCGACACCGACGCCCTGCACGCCGCACACCCCGACATCGACTGGCAGTCGGTGGAGCGGTGGACGGCCGGCCGCACCTGGGACCTCTGACCCGGGGCGTACCGTTGCCCGGATGGCACCCAGGACACCCCGCAGGATCCACGTCGACGGCCGGGACTACCGCTGGGTGGTCCGCTTCCACGACGCCGAGCACGTGGTGATCCGCATCCGGCCCGACAGGCGGCCCGGTCGCCAGGTGGAACTGACCCGACGCTTCGACGATCCGTGGCTCAACTACGGCATCCTGCTGACCGCCCCCGCCGACCGCATCGCCGAGGTCTTCCACCTCGCCCCCGTCACCCCGTCCCTTGCCGCAACCCTCATCCGCGCCGCCCTCGCCGCCGGTTGGCGCCCTGAGGAGCCGGGCGCCCCGGAGCGCTTCACGGTGACGGGGGAGGAACCGGACGTCGCGCTCGTTCGGCAGAGGTGAGGTGCCGACGGCCTCCGAGCCCGCCTCGGCGGCCTCGTGGACCTCGGCCTCCGCAGCGCCGAACAGGGCGCGTCGGAGCGCGTCCGGTCACCGTCCCGGTGATCCCGTCCGCCACCGAGATCCCTGAACCGTTACACGCCGGAAGCCAGTCGCTCCACGAACTTGCGCTGCCAGGGCGTTTCGACGGCATGCCGGCTGTAGTGCTCCCGGACGTACGCCACCGCCTCCGCGGCCGGGACGCCGTCCAGGACGGCGATGCAGGCGAGGGCGGTGCCCGTGCGCCCCCGCCCTCCCGCGCAGGCGAGTTCGACGCGTTCGGTGGGGGAACGGTCCCAGGCTTCGCGGAAGGCGTCGGCGGCGTCCGCGCGGTCGGCGGGGAGGCGGAAGTCGGGCCAGCGGACCCAGCGGCTCGGCCAGTCGAAGGGTTGCGGCGGGCGGCCCAACAGATAGAGGCCGAAGTCGGGTCGGGGTCCCGGTGGCAGGGGGCGGCTGAGGCCGCGGCCGCGCAGGAGGCGGCCGGAGGGCAGGCGCAGGATGCCGGGGACGGTCGGGTCCCAGCTGGTGGGGTCGGTCATGTCGGCTTTCCTCGGGGGAGTTCGGGGTCAGGAGGCGGCGTGCAGCCCGACCGGGCCGTGCGGCAGGCCGGCGCGGTGGGCGAGGGCGGCGGCCTCGCCGCGCGAGGTGACGTCGAGTTTGGCGAGGATGTTGGCGACGTGGAACTTCACCGTCGACTCGCTGATGTGCAGCGCCGCCGCGATGTCCCGGTTGCGGCGGCCGCGCGCCAGCTGGTCGAGGACCTCCCGTTCGCGAGGGTGGAGGCCGTCGAGGGGGTCGGCGGTGGGAGCGGGGGCGGGTTCGGGCAGGGCGAGCGGGAGGTCGACGGTCACCGTGGTGCCCCAACCGGGAACGGCCTCGACGCCGTACCGTCCGCCGAGGGCGGCGATGCGGTCGGCGGTGCGGTGGACGGTGAGGGCCTCGGCGGTGAGCAGGCCGAGTCCGTCCCCGCGCACCACGGCGCGCAGCAGGCCGTCCGCCGTGAACTGCCAGCTCACGTGCAGCCGGGTCGGCTTCTCCTGTTCGAGCATCAGCAGCACGGCCGCCCGGACGGCGTCGCGGGCGGTGTGCGCGGCGTCCGAGGGGAGGGACCGGTCGGCCTCCGCCGGGGGCGCGACGTCGAGTTGGACCCGGGTGTGCCGGAGCAGCGGGCGCAGCTCGCGCACCATCCGGGCGAAGGCGTCGGCGGCGGGCTTCTCGCTGAGTGCGCGGTCCAGGTCGGCGCCCTGGCGCAGTTCGAGCAGGGCGGTGACGGCCAGCTCGGTGGCGCTGCGGCGGGCCGTCGCGTCGTCCAGGTCGGCCGAGCGCAGCGGCGCCAGGATCGCGGTGAGCGCGGCGCTGTGGGTGCCGGTGAACTCGGCGATGGCCCGGGCGCGGGCGTTGGCGGAGGCCCGGGAGGTGGCGGTCTGGGCGGGGGCGGCGTCGGTGGCGCGGTGGTCGGAGTGGGCGATCACCAGGTCCCACAGCTGTTGCAGGACGGCGAGCGCCTCGGGCGCGACGGGTCCGGTGTCGGCCCGGACGAGGACCAGGACGGCGCCGTTGCCGTTGCCCGGCGAGGCCGCCGTGACCACCACCGGCCGGGCGCCTCCGGCGAGTTCGGCCTCGCCCTGCCAGGGGCGGCCGGCCGTGGTCGTCCCGGCCGCGCGCTCGGCCAGCCGGGACAGGTCGAGCGCGCCGATGGCCCCGGTCAGCTCGGGCGGGCCGTAGCCGAGCGAGGGGCTGAACGTGCAGACGCCGCTGAGCTGCGCCAGCGCCGTGTGCGGGACGAGGGTGTCGAGCGCCGCCGACAGCTGCCGCAGGAGGTCCGGGCGGGGCGTGCGGAGCACCTCGGCGACCCGGGCCAGCGCGTCCTCGGGGCGGCCCCAGTGCCGCCGCCAGGTCTCGTCCCTGCCGCGGTCCGTGCCGCCGTCCACGCCGCCGCGCGGGCCGCCGTGCGCGCTCCTGGTGCCACTCGTGCCGTCCATGCGGCCCAGCCTAGTTCGGGCGGCGCCGTCCGCGCCTGGCCGTTCGGCCAGGTCGAACCGTCCGAAGGGCTGGCCGAACGGCCGCCGCCCGGCCGCAGGATGGAAGACGTCGGAGGAACCAACTCACCTCAACCCCAAGGACCTTCCATGACCAAGGCGATCGCCTTCCCCGAGTTCGGCGGCGCGGACCTGCTGCGCCCGATCGACATCGAACTGCCCGCCCCCGGCCCCGGCCAGGTGCGGGTCGCGGTCCGCGCCGTGGGCGTCAACCCGCTGGACCACAAGCTGCGCACCGGCGAGCTGGCCGGGTTCTTCCCGGTCGTCTTCCCCTACGTGCCGGGCTTCGAGCTGTCCGGCGTGGTCGAGGCCGTCGGCGCGGAGGTGAGCGGTTTCGCGCCCGGCGACGAGGTGTTCGGCGCCCTGATGGGCGGCGGGTACGCCCAGCACGCGTTGGTGGACGCGGAGACGCTGGCCCACAAGCCGGCCACGCTGAGCTGGGCGGAGGCGGCGGCGATCCCGGTGGGCGCCGAGACCTCCGAGCGATCCCTCGACGTGCTCGGCGTGCGCTCCGGCGAGACGCTGCTGGTGCACGGCGCCGGCGGCGGGGTGGGCACCCTGCTGCTCCAGCTCGCCCGGGCGCGCGGGATCACCGTGGTCGGCACGGCGAGCGAGTCGAACCACGCCCATCTGCGCGAGCTCGGCGCGATCCCGGTCACGTACGGCGAGGGCCTGGCCGAGCGGGTGCGGGCCGCCGCCCCGGGCGGGGTGGACCGGGCGCTGGACGTGGCCGGGCGGGGCGGAGTGCTGCCGCTGTCGATCGAGCTGACGGGGAGCGCGGACCGGGTGCTGACGATCGCCGACATCCAGGGCGCGCAGGATCACGGCGTCCGCTTCACCGGCGGTGCCGAGGGCGTCGATTCCTACCACCAGCGCGCCTACGCGGCCGCGCTCGCCCTGCACGCGGCGGGCACCCTGCGGCTGCCGCTGCACCGGGTGCTCCCGCTGGCGGAGGCGGCCGAGGCACAGCGGATCAGCGAGGAGGGGCACCTGCGCGGAAAGATCGTGCTGACGGTCTGACAGCCGTCCGCCGCCCGGCCTGTCCGCGTCTGCCCGTTTTACCTACGTTTTGCATTGGGCGCGCCATTTTCGTACGGTTTCATCCGGTCGGAGCAATTCGGCAGGCGGACGCGCCGGGAACACGGCGGTGAGCCGTTCGGCCGACATGCGGTTCCTCGAACGGTCGACCAGGGTCGGCCGGGCGCGGGCGGCACCGGTCCGCCTGCCCTGACGGTCAGGAGGACCGGGCACATGGGTGGAACGGACAGGCGGGCGGTGATCGGCGAGTTCGTCGGGACCCTGCTGCTGGTGCTGCTGGCGGTGGGTGCGGCGGTGCTCGCGGGGGATGCCATCGGAGCGGTGGGCATCGCGCTCGCGTTCGGCTTCGTGCTGCTCGCGCTCGCGTACGCGCTCGGCCCGATCTCCGGCTGCCACGTCAACCCGGCGGTGACGCTCGGCTTCCTGCTGGCCCGCCGGATCGACGGGCGCACGGCGGTGTCGTACTGGGTGGCGCAGCTGTTCGGCGGCATCGCGGGGGCGGCGCTCGTCCTGCTGCTGGCGAAGCAGATACCGGGGCTCGAAACCCACGGCAAGCTCGGCACCAACGGCTGGGGCGACCGCTCCCAGGTGCACGTCAACGCCGCCGGCGCGTTCCTGACCGAGGTCGTCCTCACCTTCCTGCTGGTGTACGTCGTCCTGTCGGTCACCCACCGGCTGGCCGCGGTCGGCTTCGACGGACTGCCGATCGGGGTCGCGCTGGTGGTCGTCCACCTGGTCGGCATCCCGCTCACCGGCACCTCGGTCAACCCGGCGCGCAGCCTCGGGCCGGCGCTGTTCGCGGGCGGCGACGCGCTGTCGCAGCTGTGGCTGTTCCTGCTCGCCCCGCTGGTCGGCGGCGCGCTGGCGGCGGGCGTACACCTGCTGACCCACCCGCAGCCCAACCTGCCGGTGGCGGAGGCCCTGGCCACCGACGCGCGGGTGTAGGCCGCGGAGTTCGGCAGGCGTGGCGGCCGGGACCGTACGACGGTCCCGGCCACCGTTGTTGCCGGTGCAGCGCTCTGCGGGGTGTGCGGCAGCGGTCAGCGGGTGTGCGGTGCTCTGCGGCTCCGCTCTGGCGCTTCGGCCGTCCCCCGCGCCGCTTTTGAGCCGCCCACCGGCCGGATCCGGCGCACCGGTCGAAGAGCCCCGAATCCCGCCCGCCCGCTGGGTAGAGTCGCGCCATGGTGACTGTGAACGGGGGAGGCCCCGCGGGCGGGCGGCTGGCCGGCCGCGCCTGTGTGGTGACGGGCGCGGCCAGCGGCATCGGACGGGCCGTCGCCGAACGCTTCGTCCAGGAGGGCGCGTCGGTGGTCGCCGCCGACGTGGACGCGGCGGGCCTGGACCGGCTGGCCGGTCGACTCCCGGGCGCGGTCAGCACGGTGGTGGGAGACGTGGCCCGGGACGAGGACGCCCGCCGGATGGTGGCGGCCGCCGTCGAGCGGCACGGACGGCTGGACGTCCTGGTGGCCAACGCCGGGATCATCCCGCTGATGGAGATCACCGAGGCCACCGCCGAGGACTGGGACCACGTGATGGCCGTGGACGGCCGCGGGATGTTCCTCACCTGCAAGTACGCGATCGAGGCGATGGCCGCGCAGGACCGGCCCGGCGGGTCGATCGTCTGCCTGTCGTCCATCTCCGGCGAGGCCGGCCAGCGAGGCCAAGCGGTGTACGGGCCCGCCAAGTTCGTCGCCTCCGGCCTCACCAAGCACCTCGCCGTCGAATGGGCGGACCGCGGCATCCGGATCAACGCCGTCGCCCCCGGCACCATCACCACCGAGCGCGTCGCCCGGCTGTACGACGAGCCCGGCGGCACCGAGTACCTCGCGGCGATCGAGAAGCTGCACCCGATGGGCCGGCTCGGTGACCCGGCCGAGGTCGCGGCGGCCGTCCTCTTCCTCGCCTCGGACGACGCGTCCTTCGTCACCGGGGTCGTGCTGCCGGTGGACGGCGGGTACCTGGCGCAGTAGCGCCGCGCGGGTGTCCGGCTACCGGGCTACCGGGTTACCCGGTTGCCGAGTTACCAGGCTGCCCGGCTACCGAGCTACCCGGTCTACCCGGCGAGCAGCTCGACCAGGGCGGACACCCCGTCCGGCCCGTGCCCGGCCCCGACCGCCCGCCGGGTGACCGCGAGCGCCGCGTCCAGTACGGAGGTGTCCAGGCCGCGCGCCCGGGCGGTGTGCGCGACGTGCGCCAGCCCGGCCTCGGCGGAGGCGAGGCTGCTGTGGTCGCCCGGATGCCGGCGCTCGTCCGCGCGCTGCGCGAAGCGGTCGATCAGCTGCGGCAGCAGACGTGGCAATCCGTGGGCGTACGGCGCGAGTTCGGCGCCGCTGATGCCCTCGGCGCGGGCCAGCGCGAGGGCGTGCAGGTAGCCGTGCACGGTGGTCCAGAACAGGTCGAGCAGGGCCGCGTCGTAGGCCGCCGCCCGGCCCGGGTCCGCGCCCACGTGGCGTACCGTGCCCAGCGCCCGCAGCGTCGCCTCGTGGGCGGCGAAGGCCTCGGCGTCGCCGCTCAGCAGGACGGTGCCCTCCGGGCGGCCGATGGTCGGGGTGGGGGTGAGGACCGCGGCGTCCAGCAGGCGGAGGCCCCGGGCCTCGGCGTCGGCGGCGTTCGTCCGCGCGTCGCCCGGCGCGACCGACGTGGCGTTGACGACGGTCCGTCCGCGCAGCGCCGTCCCGGCGGCCTCCAGGACGGCCCGGGCGGCCGGCTGGTCGCGGACGCAGAGCAGCACGAGCGGGGCGCCCGACACCGCCTCGGCGGCACTCGCGGCCGAGCGTGCGCCGAGGGCGAGCGGCTCGCCGTCGCGGCCCGGCGTGCGGTTCCACACGGTGACCGGGTGGCCGGCGGCCAGCAGCGCGCCGGCCAGCGCCCGACCCATCGGGCCCAGCCCCAGTACGGCAACGGCGGTGCGGGCAGGGGTGGTTGAGGAAGACCGTTCGTTCGGCATGGCGGTTACGCTAGACCTTCACGCCGACGGCAGGGTCAAGGCGCCGGAGTCGAGCCGAGGCGCCGGAGCCGAGGCGCCGGAGCCACGGTGGAGAGCCGAGCGGAGAGACGGGGCGGAGCGCCATGGCGGACGTTCCACGGAAGGAGGTGTCCGCGATGCGGATCGGAGAACTCGCGCGGCGCGCCGGCGTCACCCCGCGCGCCCTGCGCTACTACGAGGAACAGGGGCTGCTCACCCCCGAGCGCCGCCCCAGCGGCTACCGCGAGTACGGCGAGCGGGACGTGGACACCGTCCGGGGCATCCGCACCCTCCTCGCGGCCGGCCTCAACAGCGCGGTGATCGCCGAGATCCTCCACGGCCTGCCGCTGCCCGGACAGCGCCCTCCCGGCCCGACCTGCCCCGAGCTGCTCACCGGGCTGGCCCGAGAGCGCGCCCGGATCACCCGGCAGATGGACGAACTCGCCGAGGCCCGCGCCCTGTTGGACGCCATCATGGGGGCGGAGGCGCCGAGCGAGCTGATCAGGTCCGGCCGGCTGCGGGCGGCGGAGCGCGGGCCGGCCGGGGACCGCGCGTCGGGCGGGGACCGCCGCCCGCGGTCGCCCGCGCGGAAACTCGATGGCGTGCGCTCCCGGGCCGTGCTGGAGTGAGCGGATGAACCACGACGAGGTGCTCGCCCTGTTCGACGACCGACTCCGGCGCAACGCGCCGCCCGACCCCGGGTGTCGAGTCGAACGCGACGGCGCGGTGGTCCGGCAGACGGGCCCGGAGCACGGTTGGAACGGCGTGGTCTGGTCCGGTCTGGACGAGACGGGCGCGGACGCGGCGATCGCCGCGCAGGTGCGCCACTTCGCCGAGCTCGGGCTGGAGTTCGAGTGGAAGACCTACTCCCACGACCGCCCCGCCGACCTCGGCGCGCGACTGCTGGCGGCCGGCTTCACCCCGGAACCGGCCGAGGCGCTGATGATCGCCCGGATCGCGGACCTGCCCCTCGAGGCCGCCCTGCCCGAGGGCGTCCGGCTGCTCCCGGTGACCGACCCGGCCGGGGTGGACCTGCTGATGGAAGCCCACGAACAGGCCTTCGGCACCGAGCACCCCGGTCTGCGCGAGCGGATACTCGACCACCTGCGGCACGGCACCGAGACGGTCGGCATGGTCGTCGCGATGGCCGGCGACCGCCCGGTCAGCGGTGCCCGGATGGAGCTGGTCCCGGGCACCGGCTTCGCCGGCCTCTGGGGCGGCGGCACCGCACCCGACTGGCGCGGCCGGGGCATCTACCGGGCCCTGGTCGCCCACCGCGCCCGCCGCGCGGCCGAGCTCGGCTACCAGTACCTCCAGGTCGACGCGAGTGACCAGAGCCGGCCCATCCTCCAGCGCCTCGGCTTCGCCTGGGTGAGCACCTCGACTCCGTACGTCCGCCGGCCGTAGCGGACCTGACGGGGCGGGGCTGCGACGTGGGGCCGGCCGGAGGTGCCGGGGCGTGACGAAGCCTGGGGATGATCCCGTTCTGCTGATACTCACCCGCGACCAGGAGATCCATGACCACCGTGTGGACGCGGCTGACGGGTTGGCTGACCCTGGCGGCCGCGCTGGTCGCCGCCGGGCACGGGCTGCTCGTCGCGGTCCTGCCGTCCGGCCGTGGCACGCCCACCGCCGAGCGGCTGCTCCCGACCGGCCTCGCGGTCCTGGCCGGGCTCGGCTGGCTGGCCGCTTCCGCAGCTGCCTCCGCCACCGCCCGTCGAACGGCCGCCCGCCGCACGACGGTCGAACCGGGATCGTCACCGGATTCGGAACCTTCCCCGGTTCCGTGGCGTGGCGGGGCGCGGGGGTCGCGGGGGTCGCGGGGGTCACGGACGCTCGCCCTCCTCCTCGGCATCACCCTGGTGCTCACCTCCGCCGCCGCGCTGGCCCAGGCCAGCGGGCCGGACGGCGCGGAGGGCCGCCGGCTGCGCCGCATCCACCAGGCGGGCGCCGTCAGCAGCGCCCTCCCGATCGTCCAGCTCCGCTCGGAGCCCCGCCGGATCAGCACGGTGAACAGGAAGGCCGTGTACCGCACGACGGTGGACCTCTCGGTGCCCTTCGCGGACGGCCTGCGGACCCTCGCCCTGGACGTCGAGACGGCAGGCCCGGCCCGTGTCGGTAAGGAGGTGACGGTCGAGTACGCGCCCACCGCCCCGGCTCTGGGGGCCCAGCCGTACGCGTACACCACGGTCAGCGGTCTCGCGCTGCCGTGGATCCTGGCCCTCGCCTTCGCCGGCCTGATCTTCGTCCCGGTGATCCTGGCGGACGGGCGCCGCAGGGTGCACGAGGCGCGACGCTTCCGACCGGCCGTGCACCTGCCGGTGGCCGGCATCCTGCTGGTCGGTGTGGGACTCGCGGCGTACGTCGGGCTGGTCCTGCCGTCGCCGCTCGTCGGCTGGCCGCTGGCGGTGGTCGCCGCGGCCACCCCGTGGCTGGCCCTCGGGCTGGGGGCGGCGCGGACCGGGCCGGGCCGGGGCTGAAGGCCTCCGGCGGACTGTGCCGGTGGCCGTCCGCCACTGCTGTTCCGGTGCTTTGTGCCCCCTGCCGATCGGCAGGGGGCACCCGGGCCGTCGCTGCTCAGGTTGTGCCGTTCGGTAGATGTGCGGGAGGGGCGGCCGGGGTCATCGTTGAGGCACCACGAGCGGGGGCTGTCCGGGCCCCCGGGGAAGGAGCCCAACATGTTCGACCTCTGCCACCCCCGCCGCCTCGGTGCGACGGTTGTCGTGCCCGCCGCCCTCCTCGGCTTCGGCCTCGGGACGGGGTTCGGCCTCGGCCTCGTACGCGCCCGGCGGCGATCAGGCCGGGAGCCGTGTCTGACGCACCGCCGCGGGATCGACCGCGCCCGTGAGCCGGCCCTGTCCGAAGCAGGTGCTCCGCTGCGTCCCGGTGTCGTGCGCGGCGGTCTGCGCGAGGGCGTACTGGAACGGCACGCCGATCACCGCCACCGGCAGCAGCACGCACAGCAGGGCGTGCCCCAGGCCGATCCGGCACGTCCGGTGCCGTACGGCGGCAGCGAGCTGCCAACCGCCCCAGCGCACCGCGCCGACACCCAGCACCAGTCCCGCCCAGGCGAGCGGCGGCAGACGGGCCGGCGCACCGGGGCCCGGTCTTCACCCGGTCGTACTTGGCAGCGGGCCCGCCGCGCGGGCCCACCTGGCGCCGCGCCGCCGCTGCCGTCGACCGTCGCGGTGGTCTCGTCGACGGTGAGGCCGTACTGCTTGCCCAGGTCCGGGGCGGAGTTCTGGCTGCTGCCCCGTTCCCCCGAGGTCGCCGAGTGCCGCGTCGAGACGACGAGCGTGCTCCTGGTCGGCCTGGTCGGCCTGGTCGGCCTGGTAGGAGTGGGCCGATTCGTGCAACTGGGTCGAATTGAGGTGGAGTTGACCGGCGACGGACTTCACGGGGGTCTGCCAGGCGTCGGTGCGGTCCTTCAGTGGCTGGCCGGAGTCCCAGGCCGACATCGTGTCGGCGGCCGTGTGGCTGTTGTCGAGCCAGTGCCCGACGGTATCGAAGCTCCTGGCGGCCTCCGTGAGGCCGTTCGCCGACCGCCGCGATGCGTGGGTATGGATCTTCCTTCGTTCCTGGGGCAGCCGGGGGTGGCCCGGGAGGAGTGCGTCTCGGGGTGGTTGAGCGGGAGCGCTCGTCACGGGATGATCGTCCACGGGCCCGGGAGAGCCTCCCCGGGCTCGCCGGAGAACACCACCTCGCCCCGGTGCAGCACATGCACCACCGCCGCCCCGGCAAGGGCGCGCGGCAGCGACTGCGCGGTGAGCACGACCGTACGGCCGGCGGCGGCGTCCGCCAGCAGGCGGGTGTGCAGCCGGGCGGCGACGGCGGGGGCCAGCCCGCGCTCGGGCTCGTCCAGCAGGAGCAGGGCCGGCCGCGCCGCCAAGGCTCGCCCGACGGCGACGAGTTGCTGCTGGCCGCCGGACAGGGTGCCGGCCCGGCGGCTCAGCAGGCCGGTCAGCTCCGGGAACAGCTCCAGTACCTCGGCGCGCCCCGGCCCGCCCAGGCGCAGGTTCTCGGCCACGGTCAGCGAGCCGAACACCCCGCGCTCGGCCGGGACCAGGGCCAGCCCCCGCCGCACCCGCTGGTGTACCGACAGCCTGCCGACGTCCCGGTCCCGCCAGAGCGCCCGCCCACCCGCCAGCGGCACCAGCCCGGCGAGGGCGTGCAGCACGCTGGTCCGCCCGGCCCCGTTGCGGCCGAGCAGAACGGTGACGGCGGCGGACGGGAAGTCCAGGTCGACGCCGTGCAACGCCTCCAGCGGGCCGTAGCGGACCCGGGCGGCACGGAGGGCGGCTTCGACGGGCATCAACCCGCCTCGGCGGTGCGGTGGTCCGGACTCACGTGGCGGCTCCCCACGCCCGGGTGACCCGGGGGTCGGCGAGGACGGTCGCGACCGGACCGGACGCGACCACCCGGCCCTCCGCCATGGCGTAGACGGAGTCGGCGAGTTCGGCGACCAGCTCGGCGTCGTGCTCGACCAGCAGCAGTGCCATGCCGCTCTCGGCGAGGCCGCGCAGCACGGACACCAGCCGAGCCGTCTGCACCCCGTCGAGTCCCGCCGCCGGTTCGTCCAACAACAACACCCGGGGCCCGCCCGCCAGCGCCCGCGCCAGCTCCACCAGCCGCAACACCCCCGTGGGCTGCCCACCGGCGGGCTCGGCGGCGAGCTCCTGCAGACCGAGAAGCCGCAACGCGCGGGCGCACCGCTCGGCGGCCACCCGGGCCTCCACCCGACGGGCGTGCTGCTCGGCGCCCACCAGGACGTTGTCGGCCACCGAGAGAGTGGGGAAGACGGCGATCTGCTGGAAGGTCCGCGCCAGCCCCAGCCGCACCCGCCGGTGCGCGGCCAGCCCGGTGACATCCCGCCCCCCGAGCAGCACCCGCCCGCCATCCGGCCGCACCGTCCCGGCCAGACAGTCGAACAACGTGCTCTTCCCCGCCCCGTTGGGCCCGATCAGCGCCGTGATCCGCCCCGCCCGCGCCACCAGATCCACGCCGCCCACCGCCTCGATCCCCCCGTACCGCCGCACGACCCCCCGCGCGGTGAGCCGAGCGGCGGCCGGGGCGGCGGTCACAGTCGCACCTCGCGCGCCGGGCGGATGGGGTGCGTGTTGGTCGCGGTGGGCGCGGTGATCCGCCCCGGTCGCGCCGTCAGGGCCGGTTCGCTCGCGGCCTCGACGCCTTGTACGGCGGGGGTGTGGCGCTCGTGGCGGGTGGGCGGCGCGGGTGTCGGGTCTGCCTGGTGTGGTGGTCCGGCGGCCTTGGCCGGGTCTTCAGGCCAGCCTCTCGAGGCCTCGATGCGCACGCACTGCCGCGCGAATCCCCGCATGGTGAGCCGTGCGGCACTCATGGTCGTCCTTCGTGTGCGGCGGCAGACGCGGTGGTGTGAAGAGTGGGGTGTGGCGGTCTGCGCTCGCACCCGCTGATGTCGATGGGCCCGAGCGGGCCCGGGGCGTTCGCGGCTTGCCCGCTCGTGGCGCCGCTCGCTGGTGCGGGCGGTGGGGAGGCGGGTGGTCATGATTTCCCCTTTCACGCGGTGGTCTGCGCTCGCGTGTGCTGATGCCGCCCGGCCGGTGCGGCTGCTGCTGTGGGTAGGGGGAAACCAGGGCTGCTGGCAGGGCTGCGGGAGATGTGCGCGGTCTGGCTTTGCGGTTCTGTTGCGGGCCGGTCGCGTACCTCGTTGCGTCGTAAGGGAGTTGATGGGGGGTTCGGCGGTCCTGCCTGCCGACGTGCTGAGTGGAGGGGGAGCCGGCGGTCATCGCTGTCCGTTCCGGGCTGAGAGGGTTTCCCGCAGGCGGTGGCCCGTCGGGGTGAGGCGGGAGGGCGGTAGGGCAGTCGGCGGGGGTGGGCGGTGGCGGGGGAGGGGGAGGGCGGCGAGGCCGCCGGGGAGGCGGCCGATGGTGGCCGCGAGGGCGCCGACGGCGACGGCGGAGACTCCGGCGACGGTGCCCGCGTCGAGGCCGACGAGGAGGGCGGCGGCGAGGACGGCGGCCAGGGCGCTGTCGGCGCCGGCGACCATCACGGCGGCGAACCAGAGGAGGCCGCGCACCGGGTCGAAGGCGGTGGGGTCGAAGGCGCGTCCGGCGAGGCCCATCAGTCCGCCGCCGAGGGCTGCCAGGGCCGCGCCCGCGACGAAGGCGAGGAGCTTGAGGCCGGGGACGTCCACGCCGGCCGCGACCGCGCCCGGTTCGTGGTCCCGCATGGCGGTCAGGGCCCGGCCGAGGCGCCCCCGGTGCAGGGCGCGGACGGTGAGCAGACCGAGGCCGAGGAGGACGAGTTCGGCGAGGTAGTAGGCGCGGTCGCCGGCGAGGAAGGACGGACGGTCGAGCACGAGGCCGGTGGTGGCGTACGGCTGCTCGAAGACGAACCGGCTCATCGCCGTTCCCACCCCGAAGGTGACCAGGGCGAGGGCGAGTCCGCGGCGGCGGATCGCGGGCCAGCCGGTGAGCAGGCCGAGCGGGGCGGTGGCGAGGACGGCGAGCAGCAGGGCGGGTGCGGCGGGCAGGGGCCGGAGGCCGGGGATGCGGCCGGACATCAGCAGTGCGGTGCCGATCGCACCGAGTCCCGCGTAACCGGCCTGGCCGAGCGAGATCTGCCCGCCGTAGCCGGTGACCACGACGATGGACAGCAGGACGAGCGCGAGCGCGGGCACGAGCAGGGCGTCGCGCAGGTCGTTGCCCCGGAAACCGAGCGGCAGCAGGAGCAGCACCAGGCAGACGGAGCCCGCCAGCCGCCCGCCCCCGGCCCCGCCCCTGGCCTCGCCGCCGGTCCCTGCCCCGCCCCCGGCCCTGCCACCGCCACCGCCCCCGGTCGCGATGCCGACTCCGGCCCCACCTCCGCTCCCAGCCCTTACCCCTCTCCACGGACGGCCGGCGACCAGCGGCGCGGCCCAGCCCCCGGCCCGTTCCCCGGTGATGCCCGGCCCGCCGAGCAGGGCGGTGGCGAGCAGCGCGACCACGAACAGGTTGGACTGCACGGCCTCGACCAGCGGCAGCAACTGCCCGGACGGTCGCAGCCGGGTGAGTTCGGCCTGGGCGATGCCGAGCCCGAGCCCGGTGGCGACCGCGACCGGGATGCTGCGCAGCCGGGCGGCGACCGCCACGGCCATGGTCTCCATCACCAGCAGCGGCAGCCCGTACGGGTCGAGCAGCAGGTACGGCGCGAGGGCGACGCCGACCAGTCCGGCGGTGAAGGTGCCGAAGGCCCAGCCGGCGGCGGAGACCCGGTCGGCGTCGACTCCGGTGAGGGCGGCGAGGCGGCGGTCGTCGACGACGGCGCGCAGCCGGAGGCCGAACCCGGTCCACCGGGTGGTGGCGAGGACGGTGAGGCCGAGCACGAGGATGGCGGCGAGCTGGGCGACGGTGTCCGGCCGCAGCCCGTGCCCGCCGGGCAGCCGGATCGGGGCGCCGCCGAGCGGGGAGGGCGCGCCGGCCAGTGGCGCCGCGCCCCACAGCAGTACGGCCAGGCCGATGAGCAGCACGAACACGCCGATCCCGGCGACCATGGTCTCGGCCGGTCCGGCGCCGCGCCGTTGCAGTGGGCGGTAGACCAGGAGGTCGAGCAGGACCCCGAGCGCGGGGGCGACGACCAGCAGGCAGCAGGCGACGGCGGGCCAGACCGGCCAGTGCCGGACCACGACGAGGTCGCGCAGCAGGTAGGCGACGGCCATGGCCTGGGCGCCCTGGGCGATGTTGAGCACGCCCGTGGCGCGGTGGCAGACGACCAGGCCGATGCCGCTGAGCGCGGCCGCGGCGCCGACGGTGAGTCCGGCGAGGGCGAGGTCGACGGTGAGTCCGAACGAGCCGAACGAGCCGAACGAGCCGGGGGCGGCGGTGAGGGCGGTGAGGATCGATGTGACCGATGTGACCGATGTGCTCATGGGCGGTCAGCCGGCGTTCGGCGGGGCGGATTCGCCCGGACGGGTGGACGCAGGACCGGCTGTCGGCGGCGAGCAGAGCGGGCAGGGCGTCAGGCTCCGGGCCCGGACGGCGTCCGCGTCCACGGGTGCGGCCCGTTCCCTGCCGACGACCAGCGGGCAGTCCGGCCGGTGGTAGCGGGTGCCCTCGGGGACGGCCAGCCACCCGGCGTCGTCGGCCCGGCCGGAACGGTCGGACGTGCCGGAGGGGTCGGAACGGTCGGTATCAGCGGTTCGGCCGACCGGGGCCGGCGGGGCGGGCCCGGCGTCCGGTTCGACCAGCAGGTCGTACAGCCGCTCCACCCGTCGGTCGGTCAGATCCGCGCGCCCCGGCGGGGACGGTGGCGGCCGCAGGGCGACCAGGACGGTCCCGGACACGATCAGCGCCGCGCCGGGGATGGTGGACGACGCCAGGTACGGGACCTGCTGCTCGGCGAAGCGCTCACCGGAGGTCCCGTACCAGCCGAGCACGCACAGCACGGCGCCGGCCGCGGCGAGCAGCCAGCCCGCCCACTCCCGGCCGGTCCGGAGGAGCCGGGCCCGACGGAACCCGCCCAGGAGGGGCCGGCCCCGGACCCACCCGCCCCGGACGGGGGAACCCTCCGGGGCGTTACGGGTGATTTCCCCGCCGGAATGCGATTCGTCCATGGATCCGCCTTCATGGTGTCACTTGAGACGTTTCCAGGATCGGCCTGGAACAGCATCCGGGACGCCGAGTGCGGGGGCCCGGGCGGCGCAGTCGAGAGGGAAGACCACCATGCACGTGACGCGAAGCGGTACCGCCGGCGGTGGCAGGGCTCTGCGGACGGCGGGCGCGCTGCTCGCCCTGCTACTCGCCGGTACGGCGGCCGCGTGCAGCAGCGACGGCAAGTCCGGCTCCGCGGCGACCTCCCCGGCGGCCACCGGCGCCACCGCCACGGGGAGCACCCCTGCCACGGGCACCGCGACGGCCACCGCCACGGCCACCGGCACCGCCCCCGCCGATCCGGCCGCCGCCAAGGCGGAGATCACCACCAACTGGGAGAAGTTCTTCGACCCCGACACCCCGATCACCGACAAGGCCAAGCTGCTCCATGGCGGTGACACGCTGCTGCCGGTGCTCCAGGGCTTCTCCCAGGACCCGCGGGTCGGCCAGGTGCGGGCGAAGGTCGACGACGTCGGGTTCACCGACGCGAGCGACGCGACCGTCACCTACTCGCTCTCGCTCCAGGGCAACGTGGTGGAGCCGAGCGCGACCGGTCAGTCCGTCCTCGACAACGGCACCTGGAAGGTGTCCCGATCGACGCTGTGCGGTCTGCTCACCCAGGCCGGCGGTGCCACCGCCTCCCCGATCCCCGGTTGCAGCTGAGCGGATGCGGCCGACCGCCCCGTCGCGACGCCGGGCCGCCGACGCGTCCCCGCGCCGGCGGCCCGGCCGTGTCCCGGCGGCGGACCGCCCGAACCGCTCCCGTCCGGCCTGTGCCGCTCTCCTGCTGACCCTCGCGCTGCTCGCCGGCTGCGGCACCCGGCTGCCCGGCGAGGCCTTCACCGTCCGCCCCACGGTCACCACCGGCGCCACCGGCACGACCGGGGGTGCCAACCCCGACTCCGACACCGGGGTCACCGCCACCGAGATCCGGATCGGCCTCGTCACCTCGCTCACCAGCCCGGTCGGCAGCGAGGTGTTCAGCGGCCCGCGCTACGGTGCCGAGGCGTTCTTCCAGGCCCTCAACGACCGCGGTGGCCTGCACGGGCGCAGCGTCCGGCTGGTGACCTGCGACGACGGCGGCAGCGGGGTCGGCAACCAGGACTGCGTGCACCGGCTGATCGACCAGGCGCACGTCTTCGCCTTCGTCAGCGGCAGCGTCCTCGACTACGCGGGCGCCCCGTACGTGAGCAGCAAGGCGGTGCCGGACGTCGGCGGCCAGCCGATCGGCACGGAGTACGACCGCTGGCCGCACCTGTACGGGATCTACGGCAGTGCCGCCCCGCGCGACGGGCGGTCGGTCGGCTGGAACGGGACGCTCTACCAGAGCACCGAGGTGTTCCGTTTCTTCAAGCAGCGCCTGGGCGCGACCAGCGCCGCCGTGGTCGCCTACAACCAGGCCGACTCGACCCG
The DNA here is from genome assembly GCF_055633695.1 of Kitasatospora sp. NPDC114501. Taxonomy (NCBI): domain Bacteria; kingdom Bacillati; phylum Actinomycetota; class Actinomycetes; order Kitasatosporales; family Streptomycetaceae; genus Kitasatospora; species Kitasatospora sp. NPDC114501. The sequence continues at coordinate 223,437 of NZ_JBVKDS010000011.1, forward strand.
GTACGCCGGACAGCTGAAGGCCGGACTGGAGGCCGAGGGGTACCGGGTGCTGCTCCAGACGGTGGACTTCGCGCTGCCGAACTTCCAGGCGGTGGCCGCGGCGGTGCGAGCCGACGGCTCGCAGTTGCTGTTCGACGCGATGGACTCCCGGGGCAACGCGGCGCTGTGCCGGGCGCTGGACGAGGCCGGGGTGACGGTGGCGGCGAAGGTCACCAACGTGCAGAACTGGTCGGAGACGGTGCGCACCGACTACGCCGCCTCGCCGAACTGCCGCAACGCCCTGTGGGCGACCTCGTCGAGCCTGAACTACGAGGACGAGCAGTACCCGGCGGTGCACGACTTCCGTACCGCGATGGCCCGTTACCACCCGGACCGGGCCGCCCGGCTGTCCGCCTGGGAGTTGGAGGGCTGGGCGGGCGCGCAGTGGCTGACCGACGCGCTGTACTCCTGCGGTTCCGCGCCGACCCGTTCCTGCGTCGAGGCGTTCATGGAGCGCGCCGAACCGTACGACGCGCACGGCCTGATCCTGCCCGCCTCCTTCGTCCCGCAGCCGCCGCCCGCCGGCCCGACCCGCGCCTGCCTGAACGCCGCCCGCTGGCAGGACGCGGCCCAGGGCGGGCGGGGCGGCTGGGTCACCCAGGTGCCGTCGATGACGACGAACTGCTTCGACGTGCCGCAGCTGCCGTACAAGCCGTAGGGCGGGCGCGCTGACAGTCGACAGCTGACCGAGTTCAGCTGACAGATTTCAAAATCTGTCAGCTGAACTCTGTTATCTGTTAGCTGTCATCCGTCGGCTGTCATCCGTCCGCTGTCGCCCGGCAGCACCCCTCACGGCAACCGCTCGACCACGACCATGGCCGCGTCGTCGTCCAGTCGGCCACCGACGTGGGCCAGCAGGTCGCGGCGCAGGTGGTGGAGCATCGCGGCGGGGCGCTCGGCGTGCCAGGCTGCGACCCGTTCGGTGAGCGGGTAGAAGCGCCGCTGGGCGTCGCGGGCCTCGATCACGCCGTCGGTGTAGATCAGCAGCCGGTCGCCGGGCCGGAACGGGAAGGTCTCCGTCTCGTACCGCACCGGCGCGAGCTCGCCGAGGCCCAGGGGCGGGGCGGGATGGCGGGCGGTGAGGGTGCTGATGCCGTCGGGGCGCAGTAGCAGCGGGGGCGGGTGGCCGCAGTCGATCAGGCGGACCGGGGAGCCGTCGTCGGGGATGTCGAGCAGGACGGCGGTGATGAAGGACTCGCCGGCCTCGCCGCTCTCCTCGGGGGGTTCCTCGGGCGGGGGGAGGGGCAGCGCGGACAGCGCCCGCAGTCCCTGCCGCCCGCCCCGCTGCTGCCGCTCGCCCCCACCATGTCGCTCGCCCCGGTCCCGACGGTCCCGACCGTCCCGACGGTCCCGACCGTCCCTGCGGTCCTGGCCGTCCTGGCAGGCCCGACGGTCCCGGCCGTCCCTGCGATCCCGCTGGGACTGTTCGGCGAGTTGGGCGAGGTCCCAGCTGACGCTGCCGTCCAGGTAGGCGGCCAGGTCGGGCAGTTCGGCGTGGAGGTGGGCGGCGGCGCGGAAGGCGCCGAGCAGCAGGGCCGCGTCACCGAGCGAGGACAGGCCCTTGCCGCGCACGTCGCCGACCAGCAGCCGGGTGCCGGTGGCGGTGCGGGCGGCGGCGTACAGGTCGCCGCCGACCTGCGCCTCGGCCTCGGCCGCCAGGTAGACGGAGGCCAGGTGCAGCGGTCCGATCCGCTCCGGCAGCGGGCGCAGCAGCACCCGCTGGGCGGCCTCGGACACCGAGCGCACCCGGGCCAGTTCGCGCTCGTGCCGCTCGCGCAGCACTCGCAGGCCGACGATCAGCACCGAGACGACCAGCTGCGCGCCCAGTTGGGTCTGGACGTTGGCGCCGGTCAGGCTGTCGCGTACGGCGCCGACGAAGGTCAGCGCGGCGAACGCGAGCGCGGCGACCCCGGCGGTGGCCCGGGGGCCGGCGAAGGAGGCGGTGAGGGCGGGGGCGACGATCAGCAGCGGGCCGAGGTGGATCTCCGGCGGGGAGAGGATGTCCACCACGGTGATGAGCACGATCAGCGCGAGCGTGAACGCCGTCAGCACCCGGCGGTCGGGCCGCCAGGCACGGCGGCGGTCGGGGGGATGCGACGCGGGCGGCGGGTGCGGCGCATCGGGGCGCTGCCGGAGGGGCACTCCTCCTCTGTACACCGTGGAGGGTGCGGGGCGCACCCGGAGGGGCCCGGCCCGTTCGCCGACGGGCGCGGTCAGCCCTCCTGGCCGTAGCGGGCCAGGTAGTCGGCGAAGCGGGCGACGTCCTCGTCGGACCAGTCGGTGAAGCGCGCGGTGAAGGAGAGCCGACGCTGCTCGTTGGCGTCCCGCAGCAGGGTGAGACCGGCCTCGGTGGCGCGCAGGATCTGGCCGCGCTGGTCGTCCGGGTCGGTCTCACGGGCCAGCAGGCCGAGCTTCTCCAGGGCGGTGACCTGGCGGCTGACGGTGGACTTGTCGAGCATGAAGTACGCGGCCACGTCGGCGGCCCGGCAGCCGCCGCGCTCGGTGATCAGGTCGAGGATGCTGTACGTGACCAGAGAGAGGTCGGGGTGCAGCTGGGAGGCCTTGTGCCGGGCGCGGCGGGCGAAGGCGGTCAGCTCGCGCTGGATGGTCTCGATGGACGACTGGCGGCCGGGCACGGCGTTCCTACCTCCTCGATATTTGTTGCACTATACAACGAATTCGCCCGGGGTCGCGCGCCGCTCCGGCGCCAGTTGCTCCGGTGCGGCCTGCCAGGCACGGGCTGCGGCGATCCGGCTGGTCGCACTCGGGTGAGTGGCGAACAGTAGCTCAAGCACCCTCGGCGGGTCGACATCGGAGACGTTCGCCACCGCCAGTCTGCGCTGCATCGCCACGAACTGCTCGACGTCCCCGGTCAGTTCGAGTGCGTGCCGGTCCGCCCTGGCCTCGATCCGGCGGCTCACCGCGCACTGCAGCGGCCCCGACACCGCGCCCAGCAGCGCCGCGAGCGCGGCCAGCAACGGCAGCGCCCTGGGGTCCGCCGCGTCCGTCGCCCCGGCGGCGTCCAGCAGTGGCCGCCAGGCGCCGAGCAGGCCCAGGACCGCCACCGCGACGGCCGCACCGACCGCGCCCAGCGCGGTGCCCACCGGCACGTCCCGGTGCTTGACGTGGCCCAGCTCGTGCGCGACCACCAGCTCCACCTCGCGCGGCTCGGCGGTGGTCAGCAGCGTGTCGTACGCGACGATCCGGCGGGTGGCCCCGAACCCGGAGACGTACGCGTTGAGCGCGGTGGTCCGACGGGAGGCGTCCGCCACCAGGACGTCCCGCACCCGGACGCCGTCCCGCTCGGCCAGCGCCAGCAGCGCGGTGCGCAGCTCGCCCGGGGGCATCGGGGAGAAGCGGTTGAACACCGGCTCGATCAGCAGCGGGTGGAGGAAGGAGAGCGCGACCGTCAGCAGCGCCGCCGCGCCCGCCGCCGGCAGCCACCAGCGCTGCGGCGACCAGGCGGTCAGCGCGAACAGGCCGAGCGCGAGCGGGAGGACGAGGACGAGGGTGAGCGCGAGGCCGCGCACGGCGTCCAGCGCCCAGCCGGCCCAGCCCTGGGTCACCAGTCCGAACCGGGCCCGGACGGTCCGCGCCCCGGCGCCGAACGGCAGTTGCAGCGCCTGGCCGAGCAGCAGCAGGGCCGCCGCACCGGCCAGCACTCCGGCCGTCCGGGAGCCGCCGAACCAGTCACCGGTGGCGGTCACCAGGGCGGCGCCGGCCGGGGTGAGGCCGAGCAGCAGGGTGAGGGCGAGGCCCGCCAGCCGTCCGCCCAGCGCCCACGGCAGCTGGGCGCGCCGCAGCGCGCGGCCCCGGGCGCGCTCTCGGGGGGTGAAGTCGGCGGTGGTGTCGGCGGCGACGTCGGGGGTGGTGTCCACGGCGGGGGCGGCTCTTCCGGTCGGGTCGCGGGACGGGTGTCGGTGCGGCGTCGGTGCGGCGTCGGCAGGTCGGTACGGGGGTTCAGCGGGGATTCAGCATGGCGCACCCGACCGGCCGGCGCCCACGCCACGGCCCGGTGCCCACGCTCCGGCCCAGCGTCCAGCCGCGGGCGGGCGCTCACTCCTCGGTGGGCCCGGTGGCGCCGTGGACGCCGGCGCGCAGCAGCTGGTGGCCGAGGTCCACCAGGGCGCGGCCGACCGCGAACTCGTCGCCGACCTCCGGCGCCGGGGCGTCGCGCGGGTTGCGGCGGGAGCGGGCGTCGCTGTGCAGGACGGTGCCGTCGGCGTCCAGCACGGCGTGCACCCGGGTGGTGTCCTCGTCCTCGACCACGTGCAGGCTGAGCTGCCAGTCCTTGGTGCGCACGGCGCCGGGGCCCCGCTGTTCGACGCCGCCCGCCACGGCCCGCGACGGGGCGGCGGCCGTCCCGTCCGCGCGGACGATCACCACCGGGCAGGCCCCGTGCACCGCGCAGCGGGCGGACACCGAGCCGAGCAGCGTCCGGGCGAAGGTGCCCCGCCCGCGGCTGCCCAGCACCAGCAGGTCGGCCCCCTCGGCCGCCTCCAGCAGCACGTCGGCGGCGTGGCCGAGTACCAGGCTCTCCCGGACCTCCACCGGGCGGTCCGGGCCCAGGATCTCGTTGATCTCGGCGCTCAGCGTGCGGCGGGCGGTCCGCTCGAAGCCGTCGTCCACCGGCGCGAACCACCCGTACAGCGAGGGGTACTCCCAGGCGGCGACCGCGTGCACCGTCGCCCCGGTCAGCACGGCCTGGCCGACCGCCCAGCGCAGGGCCGCCTTCGACGGATCGGAGCCGTCGATCCCGACCACGATCCGGCGCTCCAGGGCGGGGGAGGGCCGGCCCTCGCCCACGACCGGGGGTTCGCCGCCCACAGGTGAGAGCTGACTGCTGCCCATCACGTCACACCTCCCGGCCTTCGGCACGGGGCTCGTCCCCTGTACACCACGCTGCGCGCCCCGCCCGCCTTAGCGCCAGGGACGCGGTGGCCGGGTCGGGTGGGGCGATTGGGACGGGCGGGCCAGGGGCGCCGTCCGGGAACGGCCGGTCGACGTCCTGGCCGGGACCGGTAGTGGCCCTTTGTGGCCGGAATGTTGTGGGATCGGGTCCGGGGGGTGGTGATTCGGTGGCGTAGGCTGACCGCTCTTGCATCATCCTCGGGGGGATCCACTCATGCGCCGTGCCGCGGCCGCCGTCGCGCTGTTCGTCGGAATGACCGCCGTCGCGGCCTGCGGGCCGGACGACCCGGCACCGGCCCCGGCCCCGGCCTCCGCAGCGCCCGTCCCGCCGAGCACCTCCTCGGCGCCGGACGGCTCTCCCTCCGGCGCGGCCGCCGGCAAGAGCGCCCCGCCCAGGCCCGACGGCACCATCACCGTCGCCTTCGCCGGGGACGTCCACTTCGAGGGCCGCACCGAGGCCCGGCTGGCCGTCCAGTCGCCCGAGCCCGCGCTCGGCCCGATCGCCCGCACCCTCGCCGACGCCGACCTGTCCGTCCTCAACCTGGAGACCGCGATCACCGGGCGCGGCGCCCCGGAGCCGAAGACGTACACCTTCCGCACCTCGCCCAAGGCGCTGTCGGCGCTCAAGGACTCGGGCGTCGACGTCGTCTCGATGGCCAACAACCACGCCGTGGACTTCGGGGCCGACGGCCTCGCCGACACCCTCGCCGCCAAGGACTCCTCGCCGATCCCGGTGGTCGGCTTCGGGCGCAACGCCAAGGAGGCGTACGCGCCGTACGTCACCACCGTGCGCGGGGTGAAGGTCGCGGTGGTCGCCGCCAGCCAGGTCGAGGACCTCACCAACCAGAAGTGGCGGGCCGGCGCGAACAAGCCCGGCATCGCCTCGGCGCTGGACGTCCCCGCGCTGGTCAAGGCGGTGGAGACGGCGAAGCAGCAGGCCCCGGTGGTACTCGTCTACCTGCACTGGGGCGACGAGGGCAAGGCCTGCCCGACCGGCCCGCAGACCACCATCGCCAAGAAGCTCGCCACCGCCGGGGCCACCGCCGTGGTCGGCACCCACGCCCACACCATGGTCGGCTCGGGCATGCTCGGCAACACCTACGTCGGGTACGGCTTCGGCAACTTCCTCTGGTACGGCACCTCCAACTACGCCAACTCCAACGAGACCGGCGTCACCACCCTCACCCTCACCGCCGACGGCAAGGTGACCGGCGAGGCCTTCACCCCGGCCACCATCGACGACAAGGGCATCCCGGAGCCGGTCACCGGCGCCACCGCCGAGGCCGCCCTCAAGCGCCGCGACGGCCTGCGCGGCTGCACCGGTCTCTCCCCGGTGCCCGGCGCCGCCCCCGGCGCGTCCGCCGCTGGCAGTCCTGCTTCCACGCCTCCAACCAAGTCGCCGGCCGCGCCCGCGAAGGCTTCGACGGCCCCCGCCGCGCCGCGCTAAGTGCCCGGAGTTCCCGGACTCTCCGGAGCCGTACGGCCGCTGGTGACCCTCCGGGAGTGCCGTGCCTGCGGCTGGCGGATCGTCCGCGCGCACAACTCCCCGACGACGCCGCGCTTCTGCGGCGCCAAGTCGATGGGGGCGGGCCTGCCGGTCTGCCGCCCACGTCCCTGACCGGCTTCGCCCCGAACCTCGCGAGCCGCCCGCCGTCAGGAAGCCGCGCGGACACCATCGCAGGACGCCACCGCAGGACACCGAGGCCGCCCGACCCGCCCGGGGTCGGGCGGCCTCGTCGTGTCCGGGCGCACTTCCGGCGAACGCCGGGCGCCCGCGGAAGGATCCGAAGGGACTCCGGAGCGATTTGACGTTCGCACAGACTCTCGGCCTGGACGAACAGCTGTGTTAGGTTAGGCTTGCCTAATCTTGCTGGTCGGAGGGGATGTCCTGTGCAGCAACAGTCCGAATTCTCCGGTGCCGTCGCGATGGTCACCGGGGCCGGGCAGGGCATCGGCGCGGCCGTGGTGCGGGCGCTGGTGGCCGAAGGTGCCGTCGTCGCGGCGGTGGACCGCAACCCCGGTGGGCTCGACGCCCTGGTGGCCGAACTGCCGACCGTCCGTCCGTGCGTGCTGGACGTCGCCGACGCCCGGGCCGTGGACGCGACGGTGGAGTTGATCGAAGGCCAACTCGGCCCGGTCCGCACGCTGGTGAACGTCGCGGGCATCCTGCGCACCGCCCCGGTCGTCGAACTCACCGACGAGGACTGGGCGGACACCTTCGCCGTCAACACCACCGGAGTCTTTCGCGTCAGCCGGGCCGTCGGCCGGCGGATGGCGGCCCGCGGCCGCGGGGCCATCGTGACCGTCGGGTCCAACGCCGCCGGGGTGCCGCGGGCCGGTATGGCCGCCTACGCGGCGTCCAAGGCGGCGGCCACCATGTTCACCCGCTGCCTGGGGCTGGAACTCGCCCGGTCCGGGGTGCGCTGCAACGTGGTGTCACCCGGGTCGACCGACACCGAGATGCAGCGCGCGCTGTGGGGCGAGGACGCCGAGGCGGCCGAACGCCGGGTGATCGAGGGCGACTTGGGGGCCTGGCGGGTCGGCATCCCGCTCGGGCGGATCGCCGCACCCTCGGACATCGCGGAGGCCGTGGTGTTCCTGGCCTCCGAGCGGGCGCGGCACATCACCATGCACGACCTGTACGTCGACGGCGGCGCGACCCTGCGCGCCTGAGCGGTGCCGGACGGCGCCCCGCCCCTCCGGTCGATCCCTCCCCGTTGGTCCTCCTCCCCCTTCTGCTCGTTCCCCCGTTCCTCCTCGTCCTCCCGTAGAACCGTCCCAGACTGGAGAAACCGCCGTGACCACGGTGCACCACGCCCCTGCCGGGCCGATACCCGCCGGGCCCGACGCCCCGGCGACCGCCCTCGCCGAGGGCCCGGACCACGCCGTGATCGGCGCGGCCAGCGGACTGCTCGGCCAGTACCGGGCCGGCTCCGACGAGGCGTTCTTCGCCTCGCCCACCCGCACCCTGCTCGGCTCCGGCGTGCACGCCCGGGTGCCGCAGGACGGGCGGCCGCTGCCGGTGCGGGTCGCCGAGACGCTGGCCGAGGCGGTCCGGGGCGGGGTCGAACTGCCGCTGGTGGTCGGCGCGGTGGCGTTCGACCGGGACAGCCGGGTCGAACTCGCCGTCCCCGCCCGGGTCCGCACCGCCGGGGCGCTGCGCGACGACCCGCTGATCGCCCTGCCCGCGCCGCCGGCCGAGCGGACCGACTGGCGGATCGCGCCGGTGCCCGCGCCGGAGGCGTACGGGGCGGGCGTCGCGGCGGCCGTCGAGCGGCTGCGCGGCGGGGAGTTGAGCAAGGTCGTGCTGGCCCGGACGCTGGAGCTGAGCGCCGCCGAGCCGCTCGACCTGCCCGCCATCCTGCAGCGGCTGGCCCGGCGCGACCCGGGCGGCTACACCTTCGCCGTCCCGTCCGGCGGAGGCCGTACGCTGATCGGCGCCAGCCCCGAACTCCTGCTCACCCGACGGGGAACGGCCGTGCTGGCCAACCCGCTGGCCGGCTCGGTGCCGCGCAGCGAGGACCTCGGCGAGGACGTCCGGCGCGCCGCCGCGCTGCTGGAGTCGCCCAAGGACCTGCACGAGCACGCCGTCGTGGTGGACGCCATCCGCGAGGCGCTGGCGCCGTACTGCCGCACCCTGGAGGTGCCCGAGCGGCCCACCCTGGTACGGACGGCCGCGATGTGGCACCTGGCCACCACGATCCGCGGCGAGCTGGCCGACCCGGCGGTCTCCGCCCTGGAACTGGCCTGCGCGCTGCACCCCACCCCGGCGGTCTGCGGCACACCGACGGACATCGCGCGCCGGGTGATCGGCGAGGTCGAGCCCTTCGACCGCGGCCTCTACACCGGCATGGTCGGCTGGCAGGACGCGACCGGCGACGGTGAGTGGGTGGTCACCATCCGCTGCGCCGAGGCGGAGGAACGGACGCTGCGGGTGTACGCCGGCGCCGGCGTGGTCGAGCAGTCCCGGCCGGAGGCCGAACTCGCCGAGACCAGCGCCAAGTTCCGCACGTTCCTGGACGCCGCGGGGGTGACCCGGTGACGCCGCTGGAGACCGTTCTCGCCGGGTTCACCCCGTACCCCGCCGAGTTCGCCGAGCGCTACCGGGCCGCCGGGTACTGGCGCGGCGAGACCTTCGGGCGGATGCTGCGCGAGCGCGCCACCGCGCACGGCGGGCGGACCGCCGTCGTCGACCCGGGTGGTCACTCGGTGGCGGCCGCGGAGCGCCGCTGGACGTACGCCGAACTCGACCGCCGGGCCGACCGGATGGCCGCCGGACTGCTCGCGCGGGGCATCCGGGCCGGAGACCGGGTGGTCGTCCAACTGCCCAACGCCGCCGAGTTCTTCGAGGTCGTCTTCGCGCTGTTCCGGATCGGCGCGCTGCCGGTGTTCGCACTACCCGCCCACCGGTACGCCGAGATCGGGTACTTCTGCTCCTTCACCGGGGCCGCCGCCTACGTGGTGCCGGCTGTCGAGGGCGGCTACGACTACCGCGAACTCGCCACCCGGATACGGGCGGAGAACCCCGCGCTGCGACTGGTGCTGGTGGCCGGCGAGGACCCGGGCGAGCACGTCCGGCTCGCGGACGTGCCCTGTGACGGGCCCGGCCCGCAGGCGTTCGGCGGGGAGCCCGCGCCCGGGGACGTCGCCTTCCTCCAGCTCTCCGGCGGCAGCACCGGCGTGCCCAAGCTGATCCCGCGCACCCACGACGACTACATCTACTCGCTGCGCGGCTCGGTCGAGCTGTGCGGGCAGGACGCGGACAGCGTGTACCTGTGCGTGCTGCCCGCCGCCCATAACTTCCCGCTCAGCTCCCCGGGTTCGCTCGGCACGCTGTACGCCGGTGGCCGGGTGGTGCTCTGTCCGCAGCCCGCCCCGGAGACGGCCTTCCCGCTGATCGAGCGCGAGGGCGTGACCATCACCGGGCTGGTGCCCCCGCTCGCCCTGCTCTGGCTGGACGCCGCCGAGCGCGGCGTCCGCGGGTACCAGAGCCTGGAGGTGCTGCTGGTCGGCGGCGCCAAGTTCAGCGAGGAGGCGGCCCGGAGGGTGCGTCCGGTGCTGGGCTGCACGCTCCAGCAGGTCTTCGGGATGGCCGAGGGACTGGTCAACTACACCCGGCTGGACGACCCGGAGGAGCTGATCACCACCACTCAGGGCCGGCCGATCTCGCCGGACGACGAGGTCCGGGTGGTGGACGACCAGGACCGGGACCTGCCCGACGGCGCCACCGGCCACCTGCTCACCCGCGGCCCGTACACCATCCGCGGCTACTGGAACGCGCCCGAGCACAACGCCGCCTCCTTCACGGCGGACGGGTTCTACCGCACCGGGGACCTGGTCCGGCGCACCCCGACCGGTCACCTGGTGGTCGAGGGGCGGGCCAAGGACCAGATCAACCGGGGCGGCGAGAAGGTCGCCGCCGAGGAGATCGAGAACCACCTCCTCGCGCACCCCGCGGTGCACGACGCGGCGGTGGTGTCGATGCCCGACCCGTACCTGGGCGAGCGCACCTGCGCCTATGTGGTGCTGCGCCCCGAGCGCCGCGAACAGCCGCCGAAGGGCGTCGAGTTGAAGCGGTTCGTGCGGCAGCGCGGGCTCGCCGAGTACAAGGTGCCGGACCGGGTCGAGTTCGTCGCCGCCTTCCCCGCTACCGGGATCGGGAAGGTCAGCAAGAAGGACCTGCGCGCCGCGATCGCGGCCTCGCTGACCGCTGACCGCTGACCGCCCGCTGATCCCGCCGAATCGCCATCGAGTTAAGGAACGCCACCGTGGGCCTGCCCCGCATTCCCCGCTATCCCATGCCCGCCGCCGAGGAGCTGCCCGCCAACCGGGTCTCCTGGACGGTGGACCCGGCGCGCGCCGTCCTGCTGGTGCACGACCTGCAGAACCACTTCCTGGGCGCCTTCGACACCGAAGCCGCGCCGGTGCCCGAACTCCTCGGCAACGTCGCCGCGTTGGCTGAGGCCGCCCGCGCCGTCGGCGTCCCCGTCGTGTACTCGGCGCAGCTCGGCGGGCAGAGCCCCGCCGAGCGCGGACTGCAGCAGGACTTCTGGGGCCCGGGAATCCCGGACGACCCGCGGGCCACCGCGATCGCCGAGGCCGTCGCCCCGGCGCCGGGCGACACCATGCTCACCAAGTGGAAGTACAGCGCCTTCGTGCGCACCGGGTTGGAGCAGCTGCTGCGCGAGCAGGGTCGGGACCAGCTGGTGATCACCGGTGTGTACGCGCACATCGGGGTGCAGGCCACCGCCTGCGACGCCTGGATGCAGGACGTCCAGGCCTTCGTGGTGGCCGACGCGGTCGCCGACTTCGGACCGGCCGAGCACCACGGCGCGCTGGCCTGGGTGGCCGGGCGCTGCGGCATGGTCAGCACGGCGGAGGCCGTGCTCGGGGCGCTGGGTTCGGCCGCGCAGCCGGACGCGTCGGGTGCCTCGGACATCTCAGACGCCTCAGACGCCTCAGACGCCTCGGACGTCGCGGGAGTTGCGGAGAACGTGGAACTCGAAGGGGTGAGCGGCAAGTGACGGGCGTGGGCTTCACGGTGGAGCGGATCCGGGCCGAGGTCGCCGACCTGCTCGGCGAGGACCCGGCGGAGATCCCGCTGGACGAGAACCTGGTCGACTGGGGCCTGGACTCGATCCGGCTGATGACCCTCGCCGCGCGCTGGCAGGAGGCGGGCGCCGAGGTGGCGTTCGTCCAGCTCGCGGAGCGCCCGGCGATCGAGGCCTGGGCCGAGCTGCTGGGCGCGGCGTGATGGCGGCGGGGGTGGGCGAGGCGGTCCGGGACGCGCTCCGGGGCGTGGAACCGTCCGCGGTGCCCTCGGTGCTTTCGGCCCCGGAGTTGCCTTCGCTGCCCCGCCGTACGGTGCGGTACCCGGCGACCACCGTGGTGGGACCGGTCGAGGCGCAGGCGGCGCGGACGCCGGACGCGCCGGCGCTGGTGCTCGCGGACGGGGAGACCGTCGGCTACCGGGAGTTGAACGCCTCGGCCAACCGGCTGGCGCGCGCCCTGGCCGCCCGTGGGGCCCGTCCGGGCACGGTCGTCGGCCTGGCAGGACTCTGGCGTCCGGTGGAGCTGCTGACGGCGCTGCTGGCGGTGGCGAAGTCCGGCGCGGCGTACCTGCCGTTGGACCCGGCGGACACGCCCGGGCGGAGGGAGTGGCTGCTCGCGGAGAACACTCCGGTCTGCGTGCTGGGGGAGGGGGTGCCGGGGGCACTGGCCGGGCTGGAGACGGACGGCGAGCTGCCCACCGACCCGCCCCGGGCGCTTACGCCTCAGCACCTGCTCTGTGTCGGGTACGGCCCGGGCGGGCGCCCGACCGCCGTCCGGCTCACCCACGGGGAGGCGGACCGCCGGGTGCGCGAACTCCAGGCGGCCCACCCGCTGGGGCCGGGCGACCGGGTGCTGCACCTGGGTCTGCCGCTCTGGGAGTACCTGTGGCCGTTGCGGACGGGCGCCGCCGTGGTGCTCGCCGACCCGTGGCAGGAGGGCGAGGTCGGAACACTGGTCAGGGAGTTGGGCGTGACGGCGGTGCGGGTGGCGCCAGGGGTGCTGCTCGGCGGGTGACAAGATTCAGCGAACAGATTTCAGCGAACAGATGATGAAATCTGTTCGCTGAATCTTGTTCGCTGTTCCCCGCCCGCTGTCACCCGCCGCTCAGCGTGCCCCGGCGGCCGGTGGCACCCGCCGCCAGGTCCGCCGCCGTCCACGCCATCGCCACCGCGCCGTCCAGCACCGCCCGCTCCGCCTCCACGCCCAGCGCCGCCTCGGCGAACGCCGCGTCGTGCGGGGCGCAGGCGCCGCCCGTGATGTCCAGCACCGGATGGATCGACGGCACCGCGTGCGACACGTTCCCCATGTCCGTGCAGGCGAACGGCCCGCTCTCGACCGGCTCCGGCCGGCCGAGGGCCGCCGCGTTGGCCCGCCACAGCGCCAGTAGGCGGGGATCGGAGCGCATGTCCAGGTAGTCCGGCTCGGGCCTGGTCAGCTCCACCTCGCAGCCGGTGGCGAGCGCCCCGGCACGGAAGCAGTCCTCGACCCGGGAGCGCAGTTCGGCGAGGTCCTCGGCCACCGAGGCCCGGATCTCGTACTCGGCGCTCGCGCTGTCCGGGATCAGGTTCGGCGCCGTCCCGGCCGCCGTGGTGATGCCGTGCACCCGCCACTGCGGCGGGAGTTGCTGGCGCAGCAGGCCGATCGCGACCTGGGCGACGGTCAGCGCGTCGGCGGCGTTGCGCCCCCGGTGCGGGTCGAGGCTGGGGTGGGCGGCGCGCCCGGTGTAGCGGACGGACAGCGTGCCGAGCGCGAAGGAACGGAAGTCGGCGACCTCGACCGGGCAGGGGTGGACCATCATCGCGGCGTCCACCCCGTCGAAGGCCCCGGCCTCCAGCAGCAGGGCCTTGCCCGCCCCGCGCTCCTCGGCCGGCGCGCCGATCACCCGTACGGTGAGCCCGAGCCGGTCCGCGAACGGGGCGAGGCCGAGCGCCGCGCCGATCCCGGCGGCGGCGATCAGGTTGTGCCCGCAGGCGTGGCCGAGCCCGGGCAGCGCGTCGTACTCGCAGACCAGCGCGACGGTGACCGGCCCGCTGCCGAGGCGTGCGTCGAACGCGGTGGCCAGGCCGTGGGCGGGCGCGGTGACCGAGTAGCCGTGTTCGCGCAGCAGTTCGGCGCACCAGGCGGCGGCGCGGTGCTCCTCGAAAGCGGTTTCGGGGTGGGCGTGGATGCGGCGGCTGAGCGCGAGCAGCTCGCCCCGGTGCGCGTGGACGCGGTCGCGTACGGCCTGCTTGACCTCGGCGGGAGGGGTGGCCGAGGGAGGGGTGATCGCGGCCGGAGCGGTCGGGGGCTCGGTCTGGGGCATGGGTGGCGTCTCCGGGGTGTCAGGGGCCCGACCGTACGGGGCCGTTGACCAGATCATATGAAGTTAGATTAGGCTAACCTAAGTAAGGCGTTCCGGATCCCCGAGGAGCTCTCCACCCCATGCCTGCCGTCGAAACCCAGATCGCCGACAGCCAGACCGCCGACATCCCCCTGCTCGCCGCCCAGGCCGCCATCTGGTACGCCCAGGCCCTCGATCCCGCGAGCCCGGTCTACAACACCGGCGACGCCGTCGAGATCACCGGCCAGCTCGACGAGGACCGGTTCGAACAGGCGCTGCGGCAGGCGGTGGACGAGGCGCAGGCCCTGAACGCCGTCGTCGTCACCGGCCCCGACGGCACGCCCCGTCAGCGGCTGCGCCCCGGCCGCCACTGGCCGCTGCACCGCCTCGACCTGCGCGCCGCCGCCGACCCGGCCGCCGAGGCCGAGGCCTGGATGCGTGCCGACCTCGCCCGCCCGGCGGACATCGCCGAGGGCCCGCTGTTCACCCACGCGCTCATCCGGCTCACCGAGGACCGCCGGGTCTGGTACCGCCGCATCCACCACCTCGCCGTCGACGCCTACGCGTTGACCCTCCTCGGCGACCGGGTCGCCGCCCTCTACGCCGCCCGCACCACCGGCGCCGAACCCGCCCCGAGCCCCTTCACCGGACTCGCCGAGGCCGCCGCCGAGGAGGCCGCCTACCGGGAGAGCGCGGAGTACGAGGCCGACCGCGCCCACTGGTCCGCCCGGATGGCCGACGCCGACACCCCGGCGACCCTCCCGGGCACCCCCGAGCCCACCGGCGGCGACCAGGCCGACCAGGCCGGAAGCCTTGAGGCCGGTGCCACCGGCGCCGCGTCCGGCGCATCGATCCGCCTCGCCGCCGACCTGCCCGCCGGCACCCGCGACCGCCTGGAGCGCGCCGCCGGAGCGGTCCGCGCCACCTGGGCCGAGCTGCTCCTCGCCGCCGCGGCGGGCTACCTGCACCGCCTGACCGGCACCCGGGACGTCGTCCTCGGCCTGCCGCTCGCCAACCGCCGGGGCCCGGCCGCCCTGCGCACCCCCGTCGCCGCCGCCAACGTGCTCCCGCTGCGCCTCGCCGTCCGTCCCGCCGACAGCGCGGAGGCCCTGCTGCGCGCTGTGGTCCGCGAGCTGCGCGCCGTCCGTCGCCACCAGCGCTATCCGCTGGAGGACCTGCGCCGCGACCTCGCCCGCACCGGCGACCGCCGCGCCCTGTTCGGCCCGATGGTCAACATCAAGGCCTTCGAGAGCGACCTCGACCTGGCCGGCCTGCCCGGCACCGTCCGCAACCTCGCCGCCGGCCCGGTCGACGACCTCGCCCTGAACGTCTCGCCCGGCCCGGACGGCGCGCTGCGCCTGGTCATCGACGCCGACCCGGCCCGCTACGGCGCCGCCTCCCTGGCCGCCCACCGCGACGGACTGCTGCGCTACCTCGACGCCCTCGCCGACCAGTTGCTCTCCGACCCGCAGGCGCCGATCGCCCGGATCGACTTGCTCGACGCCGAGGGCCTGCGCCGCGCCACCGAAGGCCGCGCCGAGCCCCCGGCCGAGCGGACCGTGCCCGAGCTGTTCGCCTCCCAGGCCGCCCGCACCCCGGACGCCGTGGCCGTCCGCTCCGGAACGGCCGCACTGACCTACCGGCAGCTCGACAACGCCGCCAACCGGCTCGCCCACCGGCTGACCGCCCTCGGCGTCCGGGCCGGCGCACCGGTCGCCATCGCCCTGCCGCGCAGTACCGACACCCTGGTCGCGATGCTCGCCGTGCTCAAGGCGGGCGGCGCCTGCGTCTCGCTCGACCTCGCCCACCCCGCGCAGCGCCTCGCCGCCGTGCTGGCGGACGCCCGCCCGGTCTGCGCGATCGGCACCGCCGAGTCCCTCGCCGGCCTCGACCTGCCCGCCGACCTGCCGACCGTCCGGCCCGCCGTAGAGCCCGTCAGGTGGCCGGAGGAGGTCGACAGCGAGCACGGCAGCGAGGCCGAGATCGCCCCACCCGGCCCCCAACCCCACCACCCCGCCTACGTTTTGCACACCTCGGGCTCCACCGGCCGCCCCAAGGGCGTGGTGGTCACCCACGCCTCGCTGGCCAACCTGCACGCGGGCCTCGGCGAGGACCACATCGCCCCCGCACTGCGCCGCACCGGCCGCGACCGGCTGCGAGTCGCCCACAGCGCCTCGTTCGCCTTCGACGCCTCCTGGGACCCGGTGCTCTGGATGGTCCACGGCCACGAGCTCCACCTGCTGGACGACGCCACCTACCGCGACCCGGCCGCGCTCGCCGCCCACCTCGACCGCGAGCGCATCGACTACCTCGACCTCACCCCCTCCTACCTCGAAGTCCTGCTCGCCGAAGGCATCCTGGACGAGGGCCGGCACCGCCCGTCCGTCCTCGTGGTCGGCGGCGAGGCCACCCCGCCCGCCCTCTGGCAGCGCCTGACCGCCGTCCCCGGCCTGCACCCGGTCGACCTCTACGGCCCGACCGAGACCACCGTCGACGCCTACGCCTGGACGCCGGGCCCGGACGGCGCCCCGCACGGCCGGGTGGTGCGCGGCTCCCGCGCCTACGTCCTGGACGGTTCGCTGCGCCCCGCGCCCGACGGCGTCACCGGCGAACTGTACGTGGCCGGCGCCTGCCTGGCCCGCGGCTACCTCGGCCGACCCGACCTCACCGCCGAGCGCTTCCTCGCCGACCCGTTCGGCCCGCCCGGCAGCCGGATGTACCGCACCGGCGACCTCGCCCGGCGCCGCCCCGACGGAACCCTGGAGTTCCTCGGCCGGGCCGACGACCAGGTGAAGATCCGCGGCTTCCGGATCGAGCCCGGCGAGATCGCCGCCGTCCTCGCCGAACTTCCCGGCGTCGCCCAGGCCGTGGTGATCGCCCGCCCCGGCCCGCAGGGCAAGCGGCTGCTCGGCTACGCCGTCCCGGAGAGCGGCAGCGCGCCCGACCCGGACGGGCTGCGCGCCGCGCTGGCCGCCCGGCTGCCCGCGCACATGGTCCCGGCGGCCGTCCTGCTGCTGGACGAACTGCCGCGCACCGCCCACGACAAGCTCGACCACCGCGCCCTGCCCGAGCCGGCCGCCGCCACCGAAGGCGCCGCCCCGGCCACGCCCCGGGAGGAACTGGTCTGCGGCCTGTTCGCCGAGGTCCTCGGCCTGCCGCAGGCACCCGGCCGGGACGCCTCCTTCTTCGACCTCGGCGGCCACTCGCTGCTCGCCGGACGCCTGGCCGCCCGGCTGCGCGACACCTTCGCCGTGCCCGTCGGCTTCGCCGACGTCTTCCGGCAGCCGACCCCGGCCGGCCTCGCCGCGCTGCTCGGTGAGGCTCCCGGCGCGGGCGCGGGCGCGGAGGCCGAGCGCCGTCCCGTCCCGGTGCCGCGTGCCGAACGGATGCCGCTCTCGCCCGCCCAGCGCGGCCTCTGGTTCCTGCACCGCCTCGAAGGCCCCAGCCCCACCTACAACATCCCGCTGGCGCTCACCCTCACCGGTCCGCTCGACCGGTCCGCCCTCGTCCTCGCCCTCGGCGACCTCGTCGCCCGGCACGAAGTCCTGCGCACCGTCTACGGGGAGGAGCCGGACGGCACGCCGTACCAGCGCATCCT
Source organism: Kitasatospora sp. NPDC114501 (assembly GCF_055633695.1). NCBI lineage: Bacteria > Bacillati > Actinomycetota > Actinomycetes > Kitasatosporales > Streptomycetaceae > Kitasatospora > Kitasatospora sp. NPDC114501. The sequence goes on from NZ_JBVKDS010000011.1 coordinate 240,857, forward strand.
GCCCCCGTCCCCCGTCGAACTGCATGACGCGGCCGACGAGTTGGCGGAGGCCGTCCGGTATGCCTTCGACCTGGCCGCCGAACCGCAGCTGCGCGCCACGCTGTTCGCCGATGGCCCCGAGCGGCACACCCTGCTCCTGCTGCTCCACCACATCGCGAGCGACGGCGCCTCCACCACCCCGCTGCTGCGCGACCTGGCCGCCGCCTACACCGCCCGGACCGCCGGACAGGAACCCGAACTGGCCGATCCCGCCGTTCAGTTCGCCGATCACGCGGTCTGGCAGCGGGAGCGGCTCGGCACCGCCGAAGCCCCCAGCCCGCTCGCCGTCCGGCTGACCGAGCACTGGCGCACCGCGCTCGCCGGACTCCCCGACCAGCTGGAGCTGCCCCTCGACCGCCCCCGCCCGGCCGTCGCCGGGCACCAGGGCGCCACCGTGCCCTTCGCGCTCGCCGCCGAGGCGCACGCCGCCCTGGCAAGGCTCGCCCGGGCCGCCGACAGCACCGTCTTCATGGCCGTCCAGGCCGGGCTCGCCGCACTGCTCACCCGGCACGGCGCCGGCACCGACATCCCGGTCGGCACCCCGCTGGCCGGCCGCGAGGACGAGGAGACCGCCGCACTGGTCGGCTACTTCGTCAACTCGGTGGTGCTGCGCACCGACACCTCCGGCGACCCCACCTTCCGCGAACTGCTGGCCCGCGTCCGGGGCACCGTGCTCGCCGCGCACGAGCACGGCGAGCTGCCCTTCGACCGCCTGGTCGAGGAGCTCAACCCGGCCCGCTCGCTCGCCCGCCACCCGCTGTTCCAGGTGATGCTCGCCTGGCAGAGCCGACCGGACGAGCGGATCGCCCTGGGCGGCGGTCTGACCGCCGAGATCGCCGCGATCCCCAGCGGTACCGCCAAGTTCGACCTCACCCTCAACGCCGGCGAACTGCCCGGCGGTGGCATCGGCGGTTTCCTGGAGTACCGCACCGACCTCTTCGACGCCGCGACCGTGACCGCTCTCGGGGAGCGCCTGGCCAGGCTGCTCACCGCCGCCGCGAGCGCCCCCGACACCCCGATCGCCCGGCTGCCGCTGATCAGCGAGGAGGAGCGGCAGCGCGCCCTGGTCGAGTGGAACAGTGCCCCCGCCGGCTCCACTCCGAGCGCCGCCGCGAGCGTCGTCCCGAGCGCCACTCCGCGCCGCACCCTGCCCGAGCTGTTCGAGGCGGCCGCCGCCGCCCACCCGCGCGCCGTCGCGGTCAGCTACCGCGACGAGCAGCTCGACTACACCGAACTCGCCGCCCGCGCCGACCGGTTGGCCCGACTGCTGGCCGCCGAGGGCATCGGCCCCGGCACCATCGTCGCGCTCGCCCTGCCGCGCTCGCTCGAACTCGTCGTCGCCCTGCTGGCGGTGGCCAAGTCCGGCGCCGCGTACCTGCCGCTCGACCCCGACTACCCGGCCGACCGCCTCGCCTACATGCTGGCCGACGCCGCCCCCGCCGCCCTGCTCACCGACCGTGCCACCGCACCCCGGCTGCCCGCCCACGAGGTGCGGCGACTCCTGGTCGACGGGCCCGAGTCCGCCGCCTTCCCCGCCACCCCGCTGGCCCAGCACGAGCGCACCCGCCCGCTGCGGGCCGAGGACACCGCGTACGTCATCTACACCTCCGGCTCCACCGGTCGCCCCAAGGGCGTGCCGGTCACCCACCACAACGTGGTCCGGCTGTTCGGTGCCACCGACCACTGGTTCGGCTTCGGCGCCGAGGACGTCTGGACGCTGTTCCACTCCTGCGCCTTCGACTTCTCGGTCTGGGAGCTGTGGGGCGCCCTCCTGCACGGCGGCCGGCTGGTCGTCGTCCCGCACCTGGTCAGCCGCGACCCGGCGGCCTTCCTGGAACTGCTCGCCCGCGAGCGGGTCACCGTGCTCAACCAGACGCCGTCCGCCTTCTACCAGCTCAGCGCCGCCGACCGGGACCGCCCCGGCAGCGAACTCGCCCTGCGCTACGTGGTGTTCGGCGGCGAGGCGCTCGAACTCGCCCGGCTGGACGACTGGTACGACCGGCACGCCGAGGACGCGCCCACCCTGGTCAACATGTACGGCATCACCGAGACCACCGTGCACGTCTCGTACATCGCCCTCGACCGGGCGAGCGCCGCCGCCGGGAGCAGCAGCACCATCGGCGTCAACATCCCCGACCTGCGGGTCTACGTCCTCGACCAGTACCTCCAGCCCGTCCCGCCCGGCGTCACCGGCGAGATGTACGTGGCCGGGGCGGGCCTGGCCCGCGGCTACCTCGGCCGCCCCGAGCTGACCGCCACCCGCTTCGTCGCCGACCCGTACGCCGGACTGTTCGGCGAGCGCGGCACCCGGATGTACCGCTCCGGAGACCTCGCCCGGCGCCGCCCCGACGGCGTGCTGGAGTACTTCGGCCGCGCCGACCAGCAGGTCAAGCTGCGCGGCTTCCGGATCGAACTCGGCGAGATCGAGGCCGTGTTGGCCGCCCACCCGGCCGTCGCCGACGCCGCGGTGGTGGTCCGGGAGGACGCGCCGGGGGACAGGCGGCTGGTCGGCTACGCGGTGGGCACCGCCGAGCCGGACGAGCTGCGCGCCCACGCCGCCGCCGAACTGCCCGTCCACATGGTCCCCTCCGCCGTGGTACTGCTCGACCGCCTGCCGCTGACCGCCAACGGCAAGCTCGACCGCCGTGCCCTGCCCGCCCCCGAGGCCCCCGCCGCGGGCGCCGGCCGCCCACCGCGCACCCCGCGCGAGCAGCAGCTGTGCGAACTGTTCGCCGAGGTGCTGGGCGTGGCCGCGGTCGGCGTCGAGGACGACTTCTTCGCGCTCGGCGGGCACTCGCTGCTGGTCGTGCGCCTCGCCGGTCGGATCCGTGAGGTGCTCGGCCTGGAGGTGGGCATCGGCGCGCTGTTCCAGGCGTCCACCGTGGCCGCCCTGGACGCCGCCCTCGCGGCGGGCGCGCCGGACACCGACGCCCTGGACGTGCTGCTCCCGCTGCGGCCGGTCGCCCCCGGCCGGCAGCGCCCGCTGTTCGCGGTCCACCCGGCCGGCGGCCTCAGCTGGTGCTACACCGGCCTGATCCGCAACCTGCCCGGCGAGGTGCCGATCTACGGCCTCCAGGCCCAGGGCGTCGGCGCCGCCACCGCCGGGCTCCCCTTGCCGGGATCGCTGGAGGAACTGGCCGCGCACTACGCCGACCGGCTGCGCGAGGTCCAGCCCGAGGGCCCGTACCGGCTGCTCGGCTGGTCCACCGGCGGGATCATCGCGCACGCGGTGGCCGTCCGGCTCCAGGAGCTGGGCCAGGAGGTCGAGTTGCTCGCCATCCTGGACGCCTACCCGGCCGAGGGCTTCCGGGATCTGCCCGTCCCCGACCAGGCCGAGGCGCTGGAGGCGCTGCTCACCATGGGCGGCTTCGGCCCCGAGGACCTGAACGGCCGGCCGCTCGAACTCGGCTCCGTCACCGAGCTGTTGCACCGCGAGGGCAGCCCGCTCGCCGGACTGGACGACGCCACCGTGGCCGCGCTGAACGGGATCTACCTGAACACCAACCACCTGGTCCGCGGCTACGACCACCGCCGCTTCGACGGCGACGTGCTGTTCTTCCGGGCCACCGTCGACACCATCGACGACACCCTGGTGCCCGAGCTGTGGGAGCCGTACGTGTCCGGCCGGATCGCCAACACGAATGTGGCCTGCTCCCACAAGGACATGACCCTGCCCGCCCCGATCGCGCACATCGCGAGCGTGATCGCCGACCACCTCGCCGACCTCCCGAAGGCGACCGACGATGCTGGAGACCACCGATGAGTGACGCCCCCGCCAACCCCTTCGACGCCGACGGCGAGTTCCTCGCGCTCGTCAACGCCGAGGGACAGCACTCCCTGTGGCCCGCCTTCGCCGCCGTCCCGGCCGGCTGGAGCGTCGCCCACGGCCCGTGCGAGCGAGCGGCCGCCCTGGAGTGGATCAGCACGCACTGGACCACCCTGTGACCCCTCCGGCGGTCGAGACCCCGGCGCGCCCCCTGCTCGCGGGGCGCGCCGCGGTGGTGGTCGTCTACACGGCCGCGATGTGCATGAACGGCCTGGACTCGACCATCGTCAACCCGGCCCTGTTCAGCATCGCCGAGGACTTCGGCCGGCCGGTCTCGGCGGCCAACGCGGTGGAGACGGCCTTCCTGGTCGGCCTCGCCCTCGGCCTGCCGGTGGCCGGCTGGCTCGGTGACCGGTACGGCGTCAAGCGCGTCTTCCTCGGCTCGCTCGCCGCTTTCACCCTCGCCTCCGCGCTCTGCGCGGCGGCACCCGGCCTGGGCGCGCTGTCCGCCGCCCGGGCCGTCCAGGGGGTGGCCGGCGGGCTGCTCACGCCGGTCGGGATGACCCTGCTGTTCCGGGCCTTCGCCCCGCACGAGCGGGCCGGCCTGGGCCGCGTCCTGATCGTCCCGACCGCGCTGATGCCCGCGCTCGGGCCGCCGCTCGGCGGCTTCCTCACCGAACACCTCTCCTGGCACTGGCTGTTCCTGGTCAACGTGCCGATCGGGGCGGCGGCCGTGCTCATCGGGCTGTTCGGCCTGCGCGGCGCCGAGGAGCCCCCGGCAGGTCGCTTCGACACCACCGGCTTCCTGCTCGCCACCCCCGGCCTCGGCCTGCTCACCTACGCCCTCGGCTTCGGTCCGGCGCACGGCTGGACCTCCCCGGGCGTGGCCCTCGGCGGGCTGCTCGGCCTGGCCCTGCTGGGCGCCGCCGTACGGCACCAACTGCGCACCGTCGAACCGCTGGTGGACCTGCGGCTGCTCGCCGACCGGACCTTCGGCGCGGCGAGCCGGCTCGCCCTGCTGACCTCGGCCGGGCTGATGGGCGCGCTGTTCGTGCTGCCCCTGCTCTACCAGGCGGCGCGCGGCGCCACCGCCCTGGACGCCGGGCTGAGCGTCTTCCCGGAGGCGATCGGCCTGATGGCCGCCTCGCAGGTGGTGGACCGCCTGCTGCCCCGCCTCGGCCCCCGCCGGCTCGCCCTGCCCGGGCTGCTGCTGGCGGCGCTCGTCCTCGCCGCCCTGGGCTTCGCGGAGAACCCCTGGGCCGTAAGGGCGTTGATGTTCGCGGTCGGCCTGGTCCTGGGCACCGCCGTCCTCACCGTCCAGATCGCCGGCTTCGCCGACGTCCCCGGCCCCGCCATGGGCCGCGCGATGGGCCTGTTCACCATCCTGCGCACCCTCGGCGGAGCCCTCGGCATCGCCGCCACGGCAGCCCTCATCGGCGCGTTCGGCGACGGCACGGGCGCGGGCCCGTACCGCCTTGCACTCCTCCTCACGGCAGCGCTGGTCGCCGCCGGCGCCGCCTTGGCCCGCCGCCTCCCCACCGAGGCCCCCGGCCCGCCCCCGGAGGACTGACGGCGCAGCGGTCCATCGCGCCTCCGGTGCTCCGACTGTCGTACGGTGGTCGGAGCACCGGAGGAGAGCGCATGAACCCTGAGCACTACCGTCTGCTCGAAGGGGTCCGCCGCAGCCTCCCGGACGGCTACAAGGCCGAGATGTCCGGCGACCTCATCCTCTGCAGGCGTCACCGCCGTCGATGCACCAGCTCAATCTGCGATCGTCCAGCGCCAGTTCGAGGCGCACTGCCCGGCCGGGTACTCCCGACAGGGAACAGCGACCTCTCCTCGCCCGAGGTCGGTTCGGTCCGGAACCCCGACCTCACCTACCTGCCCGAGGACGTCATCGAGCTGGGTCACGAGATCCCGGCCGAACTGGCACTGATCGCCGTCGAGGTCGTCTCGCCCTCCAACCCCGACAACGACTGGAGCGGGAAGGTCCGCGACCACCCGCGGTTGGGCTTCCCGCTCTACCTGATCGTGGACCCGCGGCAGAAGACGGTGACGCTGTTCTCCGAGCCCAACCGCGACCGCTACCACACCCGGACGGAGCGGGAGTTCGGCGAGAAGATCCGGATCCCCGCGCCGTTCGACTTCGAGCTGGACCTGGCCCGGCTGGTCCCCTACCGGAACTGACCCGCGTCGGGGCCGTTGACCCGGGCGAAGCCGACGAAGTCGGCCCAGGCTTTGGCGGTGAAGGTGAGTTGAGGCCCGGTCTTGTCCTTGGAATCGCGGACATGGATCGCGCCCTTGGCGGAGGCGACCTCGACGCAGTTTCCGCCTTCGGTCCCGCTGTGGCTGGACTTGAACCAGGCCAGTTCGGTGCTCATAGTTCCTCCGCGAGCTTGCTGATGAACTCCGCCGAGGCCTCGGGGGTGAGAGCCTTCCTGAGGATCATTTCATGGCGCTGATAGAGCTGGTTGACCTTGTCCGGCTCCGAAGAGAGTAGTCCCATCGATTGGCCTTCTTCATATGCGAGACGGTCATGTTCGGGCGTCTCAAGCAGGACGAAGGGCCCGTTGAGACCAGGGTGGGCTCCTGTGTCCGGCACCACCTGAACCGCAATGTGGCGAGGCTTTCCGCTGGCGAGCAGGTGGAGGAGTTGGCGACACTGCTCGTCGATGCTCCCGATCGGGCGTCGCAGCACGTGCTCTTCGATCAGGAAGTTGAATGATTTGGTCTGGGTCTTCAGCAGTTCCTGCCGTTGTAGACGAGCAGCGACGCGTTCCTCGACGGTCTCGTCGTCCATGGGCGGCCAGTGTGCGTGCAGGAGCGATCGTACGGTCTCCTCGGTCTGAAGCAGGCCCGGGATGAGCTGATTCTCGTACGAGCTGTGGACGATGGCGGCGACCTCGTACCGCATGAAGTCCTCAGCGAAGTGGGGGTATTTCTCGGGCTTCAGATACTGCTCTCCCGCCGCAAGGATCCCCTTCGCGCCGCACATGTCGTCCGCTACCTGCAACATGTGCGCGGTCGGCCTCCGCCGTCCCGCCTCCATCGACCGCAGGCTCTCGATGCTGTAGCCGGCCTCGGCGGCCAGTTCCTCGCGGCTGACGCCGGCATGCGTCCGCCACAGCTTGATCTGGTTGCCGCAGTACCGCCACGACATCGGTGGCGGCGTGGCGGACGAGGACGCGTTCATGGGGTACCTCCAGGCCGATCGGTGCGGAGTTCGACGCTAGACGCCCGATGGCCTGGAGGTATGCGAATCAGCCCGGAACCATCCCCCCGGGCGACCCCAGCAGGTGGGCCAGCCCGTCGGCCAGGCCGCCGCGCCAGCAGGCGTAGTCGTGGCCGCCGTTGAACTCGCGGTAGGCGAGGTCGTAGCCGCGGGCGGTCAGGACGTCGCGCAGGTGGCGGTTCTGGGCGAGGAGCATCCACTCCTGGAGGCCGACCTCGATCCAGAACCTGGCCGGCCGCCGTTCCTCGGCGGCGAAGCGGCGGGTGAGCCATTCGCTGCCCGCGTCGAACTCGGTCTCGTCCGGCCACCAGAAGGAGCCGGACTGGGAGAGCGCGTTGCCGAAGCAGTCCGGGCGCTGGTAGGCGGCATAGGCGGCGGTGAGGCCGCCCGCGCTCTGGCCGGCGATGACGGTGGCGGACGGGTCGGCCGTCGCGCCGAACTCCGTCGTAGCCCATGGCAGCAGACGGTCGGCGAGGAGGTCGACGAAGGCCGGGTTGCAGCTCAGGTCGTCCGGCCGCTGGGGGCCCATGGTGTGCACGAGCAGCGCGACGGTCGGGCGGATCGCGCCGTCCGCCGTCAGGTTGTCGAGGGTGTCGCCGACGGACAGCACCTCGCCCCACATCTCGCCGTCCAGCAGCACCGCGACCGGGTACGGTCCGCCGTCCGCCTCGTGCGCCGCCGGGAGGTGGACGTCCACCCGCCGTCCGGCCACCGTGCGGGCGAGCGTCCGCCCGCGCGGCACGCCCTCGCGCCGCCGCACGTACGGCTGCGCGGGTGCGTCGGGCAGGCTGAGCACCGAGGCGGGGTGGCGGCCGTCGCGGGCCGGCAGCCGGGGCTCGGTGTCGTACGGGTCGGGGCGGGCGTGGTCGAGGACCCGCAGCCAGTCGGGGCGGGCGGTGCCGGGCGCCTCGCCGTGGAACGGGTACAGCTGGTACGAGGCACGGTGGTCGGCACGCAGCCGGTAGGTGATCGCCCACATCCCGTCCTCCTGGCGGGACATCAGATGCGGTGTCAGGTCCCCGGCGTGGCGGTCCTTGTCGGTGACGGTGTGCAGCAGCGCGAGCACGCCGTCGCAGTCCTCGTCCCGGTGGGTGAAGGTGACCAGGCGGTAGGCGGGGTCGTCGGGATCGGGGGCGATGAACGGGGTTTCCACAGCAGTGACTCCAAGAGGCTTAGGCGGGGCTGCCCTTGCGGCCGAGCAGCACCCAGAGCAGGAAGGGTCCGCCGAGGACGGTGGTGACGATGCCGACGGGGATCTCCACCCCGGCGAACAGCACCCGCCCCAGGGTGTCCGCGAGCACGACGAGCAGGGCGCCGGTCAGCGCCGAGCCGAGTACCGGCACCCGTGCGGGCCCGGCCAGCCGACCGGCGATCACCGGTGCGGCCAGGGCCACGAAGCCGACCGGCCCGCAGACGCCGACCGCCAGCCCGGCCAGTGCGACGGCCAGCAGCAGGCAGGCCAGCCGGACCCGGCCCGGGTCGACGCCGAGCGCGGAGGCGACGCTGTCGTCGAAGCGCAGCACGGCCAGCCGCCGGGCCACCACGAGGGCGAGCGGCACCAGCACCGCCAGCCCGATCAGCACGGGCGTGGCGACGGCGAGGTCCCGCCCGTTGAGGCTGCCGTTGGTCCAGATGTACAGCGAGCCGGCCGAGTTGAGCGAGCGCCGGGCCATCGCGACCTGGATGACGGCCGAGGCGAGCGCCGACATGGCGAGCCCGACCACCAGCACCCGGTAGCCGCGTGCGCCGAGCCCGCCGGAGGCCAGGGCGACGACCAGGACGGCGACCAGGGCGCCGAGCGGTCCCGCCCACCAGGCGCCGAAGGTGCCCGCGGCGCTGGCGGAGATCAGCACGGCGGCCGTCGCGCCGTCGTTGACGCCGAGGAGTTCGGGGGTGGCCAGGCGGTTGCGGGCGAGGGTCTGGGTCAGACAGCCGGCCAGGCCGAGGGCGGCGCCGGCGGCGAGCCCGGCGACGATCCGGCCGAGCCGGAACTTCTGCACCAGCAGCACGTCCAGCCGGTCGCCGTAGCCGAACACGGCCTGGAAGGTGCGGGCGAGGCCGAGTTCGCTCTGCCCGGCGTGCGCCGAGACGACCACCGCGGCCAGCAGCGCGGCGGCCAGGCCGAGCGAGGCCAGCAGTGCCCGGTGCGGCAGCAGCAGCGACCAGGCGCCGTACCGCAGCGTCAAGTCCGGTCTGGGTAACGTCGGTTCTTCGCGGCGCGGTGGTGGAGTGGGCGCGGCCGGGTCGGCCATGGCGAGGGCGGCGGAGCGCCGGGAGCGGACGATCGCGATCAGGGCCGGGGCGCCGATCAGCGCGACGATCACCGACACCGGTGCCTCGAAGGGCCGGGCCACCACCCGGGCGAGAATGTCCGAGCCGGTCAGCACGGCGGCGCCGAACAGCGCGGCGAGCAGGGTGAGTCGGCCGACCCGGGGGCCGGCGACGGTGCGGGCGAGGAAGCCGGAGAGCAGTCCGAGGAAGGCGACCGGCCCGGCCAGCGCGACCGCGGAGGCGGTCAGCAGGGTGACGGCGACGGCGACGGCGGCCCGGGTGGCACCGGGGCGGTGGCCGAGGCCGCGGGCGAGGTCGTCGCCCAGGGCGAGCGCGGTGAGCGGCCGGGTGGTGAGCGCGGCGAGCAGGAACCCGGCGCCGAGCACCGGGGCGAGCTGGCGCAGCGTCGTCCAGCCCTCCACCCCGGCCAGCGAGCCGAGCACCCAGACCCGGTACCGCTCGTACGCCTCGGGCGAGTTGACGATCAGCACGTCGGTGAGCCCGCGGAAGATCGCCGCGACGGCGGAGCCGGCGAGCACCAGCCGCATCGGCGAGCCGCCGCCCCGGGTGCTGGCGACCAGCAGCACCACGGTGCTGGCGAGCACCGCGCCGCCGAACGCGAAGGCGAGGTAGCCGAAGGAGGTCTGCACGCCGAGCACGGCGATGCCGAGCACGACGCCCAGCGAGGCGCCGGCGTTGACGCCGAGCAGGCCGGTCTCGGCCAGCGGGTTGCGGGTGACGGACTGCAACTGCGCGCCGGCGACGCCGAGCGCGGCGCCGACCAGCAGGGCGGTGAGGGTGCGCGGCAGCCGCAGGTCGCCGACGACCAGGGCGAGTCGGCCGTCGGCGCGGGCGCCGTCGCGGTTCAGCAGGTAGTCCAGCACCCGGCCGGGGCCGACTTCGCCGGCGCCGACCGACAGTGACAGCGCGGCCAGGGCGAACAGGAGCAGCACCGCCGCCGTGACGGCCGGCCAGGTGGGGCGGGTGCCCTCGGGCCGACGGCTGCGCCCGCCCGGTGGCGGCGAGTCCGGCGCGGTGGCGGGGGGCGCCGGGTGGACGCCGGCTTGCGACAATGTCATAAGGTAAGGCTAACCTAATGTCGAGCCCGTCCCGTGGGGCACCCGTAAGGCACCCGTGGGGCACTTCCGCCCCGCCGAGCTGCCCGGACGCCGCTCAACTCCCGTACCACCGTTGCCCGGAGGCACTCATGCCGTTCGCCCGTCGCCCGCTCAGCCCCGTCCGCCGCCGTGCGGCCCAGGCGCTGGCCGTCACCGGGGCGGCCGCGCTCCTGCTCACCGGCTGCGGATCCTCCGGCTCCTCGTCCTCGGGTTCGTCCGCGGCCGCCTCCCCGGCGGCTGACGCGGCGGGCGGCGGCAGCGGAAACGGCGGAAACGGCGGCAAGCGGACCGTCAAGGACGCCACCGGCAAGGCCGTCGAGGTCCCCGCCGAGCCCAAGCGGATCGTCACCCTCACCCAGGAGGACCTGGACGCGGTGCTCGCCCTCGGCGTCAAGCCGGTCGGCATCACCAACGGCCAGGGGCTCGCCGAGCCGCCCGCCTACCTCAAGGACAAGGTGCAGGGCGTCCCGGTGGTCGGCAACCTGCTCCAGCCGGTGATGGACAAGGTGATCGCCGCCAAGCCCGACCTGATCCTGGCCGGCGACATGCAGGACGAGCAGGTGCTCAAGCAGCTGCGCGAGATCACCCCCGCCACGCTGGTCACCATGGCACCCACCGACGACTGGAAGCTCGCCTTCCGGGGCATCGGCAACGCCGTCAACAAGCTCGACCAGGCCAACAAGGTGATCGGCGACTACGAGGCCAAGGCCGCCAAGGCGGGTGGCGAACTCACCAAGAACAAGGGCGCCGCCGTCTCCATCGTGCGCTGGAACCCCACCGGCCCGAGCTGGATGGAGAAGAAGCAGTTCGCCGGCGGCGTCGCCCTGGACATGGGCCTGACCCGCCCGGCCGCGCAGGACAAGGACGGCAACGCCCACAGCCCGGCGCTCAGCCTGGAGAAGCTGGGCGAGATCGACGGCGACTGGCTGTTCCTGTCCACCCTCACCGACGACGGCAGGGCCGCGCTCAAGGACGTCCAGTCCAAGCCCGCCTACCAGGACCTGGGCGCGGTGAAGAACAACCACACCGTCACCGTGGACGGCTCGGTCTGGTCCACCCGGGGCGGCCCGCTCGCCGCCGACGTCGTCATCGGCGACTTCTCCAAGGCGCTCGCGGGCAACTGAGCGGACGCCGGCGGAGGGTCGAGGGGGAGCTGTCATGGAGTTGACGATCGAGGGACTCGGCGCCGGCTACGGGCCGGGGCGCCCGGTGCTCGGCGGCGTCGACCTGACCGTCCCGGCCGGGCGGGTGGTCGCCGTGGTCGGCCCGAACGGCTGCGGGAAGTCCACCCTGCTGCGGGCCGTCGCGCGGCTGCACCGGCCGGACGGCGGGCGGGTCCTGGTCGGCGGCGAGGACGTGTGGCGGCTGCGCCCGCGCCAGGCCGCCCACCGGATCGCGCTGCTGCCGCAGAGCCCGCAGGCCCCGGAGGCGGTCACCGTCGGCGGACTGGTCCGCTACGGCCGCCACCCGCACCAGGGGCTGTTCCGCCAGTGGTCGGCGGAGGACGAGCGGCTGACCGCCGAGGCCCTGCGCGCCACCGGCGTGGCGGACCTCGCCGACCGCCGGCTCGACCGGCTCTCCGGCGGCCAGCGCCAGCGCTGCTGGCTGGCGATGGTGCTCGCCCAGGACACTCCGGTGGTCCTGCTCGACGAGCCGACCAGCGCGCTCGACCTCGGGCACGCGGTGGAGGTGCTGGAGCTGGTCCGCCGGGTCGCGGCGGGCGGGCGGACGGTGGTCATGGTGCTGCACGACCTCGCGGCGGCCGCCCGCTACGCGGACCTGCTGGTCGCGCTGCGGGACGGCGCGGTGGTGGCCTGCGGGCCGCCGCGCGAGGTGGTGGACGCGCCGCTGGTGCGGGCGCTGTACGACATCGACAGCCATGTGCTGGCGGCGCCGGGCGACGGGGCTCCGGTGATCGTGCCCCGGGCGCCGCTGGGCTGACGGGGTGCGGGGACTGGCGGGGCGGCTGCGTGGGGGCAGCCGCCCCGCCCTGCCGTTCTGCTGTCCGGGGCGCTGTCCGCTCTGCTGTCCGCGCTGCTCCGCCGCGATCTTCGATCACTCGTTCGAGTGGTTTGAACTCTGCATGTCAGGGCCCAGGTTCACCCCGCCCGTCGCGTTGTCAGTGGGCCTCGCTACGTTCCTCGCATCGCTGGTCAGCAGGCGATCGACAGGTGTTTCCCCGGTGGGAGGAGTACGGCCGTGGCATGGGTGGAGACGGGCGCGGGAGGGTACCGCGTCGCGCTCGACGGGGAGGGCAGGGTGGTGTGCCGCAACGCGGCGGGCCGCGACCTCAAGTCCCTACCGTCGAAGCTCGGTGACGACCCGGTGGTCGCCCAGCTCAAGCAGCTCGCCGAGTGGCTGGCCGCGCACGAGCGGGGCTGCCGGCAGGACGTCGAGCGCTGGATGGTCCGCTCGCTGCCGGTGCCCGCCGCCGTGCTCACCGCGGTGTGGCCGGACGAGGCCTGGCAGGGCGTCCTGAAGGACCTCGTGGTCACCGCCACCGACGGCTCCGTGGCCGGCTTCCTGCGCGGCGCCGACGCCGAGCGCGGCCTCGGCCTGGTCGACCTGGACGGCGACACCGTGCGCCTCACCGACGGCGAGGTCCTGATACCGCACCCGGTCCTGCTCCAGGACCTCGACGAGCTGCGCGAGTTCGCCGTCGAGCTCGGCGTCTCCCAGCGCGTCCAGCAGCTCTACCGCGAGGTCTGGCACCGGCCCGCGGAGCTGCCGGCCGGCACCGAGGTCACCACCTACGCCGGCGGCCGCTACCGGGAGCTGCGCGAGCTGCTCGGACGCAGCGCCAGGCTCGGCTGCCGGGTCCGCGGCGGCTTCGCCGTCCAGCCCGTCACCGAGGGCGGCCGCACCGTCGAGGCCCGGGTCTGGGCGGGCGACTACTACGAGTACGACGAGTGCGAGACCGGCGCGCTCAGCTGGGCCGGCCCCGACGGCCGCGCCCTGCCGCTCACCGAGGTCGGGCCGGTCGCCTGGTCCGAGGGCATGCGGATGGCCGCCGCCCTGTACGCGGGCCGCACGATCCAGGGGGAGGAAGCCGAATGACCGCCACCACGAACCCGACCGCCACCACGAACCCGACCGCCACCACGAACCCGGCCGCCGTCAGGCCCGAGGAGCTGCTCGACGCCGGAGCCGTGCTCCCGTCCGGCACCCTGCCCGACGTCGGCCGCCCCGACAGCGGCGCCGACGTGCTCACCGCCCGCACCTACACCCACCCCGCGCTCGACGGCCGCCGGATCGTCCGGCTCGTCCCCGGCGCGCTCGGCCCCGCCGAGGACCTCGCCCTCGACTTCCTCGGCCTGGCACCGCAGGCCGCGCCCGCCGAGGTCGGCCAGGTCCGCCAGGAGGCGCTCGGCTTCCCCGCCTGGGCGCTGGTCCACGACCCGGCCAACGGCCACCACGCCCTCGCCCTGGTCAAGGAGATGGAGCGGCTCGCCCGCCAGGCCACCTCCAAGCCCGGCGCTGCCAAGGACGGCTTCGACGAGCTCGCCACCCGCCTCGGCCGGGCCGTCCCGCACTTCCTGCCCACCTTCTGCGAGGAGGTCGGCCGGATCTTCCTCCGCCACGAGAACCAGACCTACGCCGCCGCCTGGTTCGGCAAGGCCCGCGAGGCCGAGCGCACCCACGGCCTGACGGTGGACGAGGAGCGGCTGCGCGCCGTCTTCCTGGAGTTCGCCCTGGCCGGCGCGCTCACCGTCAAGTCCCTGCGCCAGTACGTCAAGGAGCTCGCCCAGCGGCTCGACCCGCTGACCGCCTGGCAGCGCTTCCGCCAGCTGTGCACCGAGCGCTCCGCGGCCGGCATGGCCCCGTACGCCGGGGTCGCCGAGGACGCCCGCGCCCTGATCAAGGCCGCCGGGCTGGACCGCACCGAGCACGAACGGGCGCTGCTCGCCGAGCTGCTGGACTCCCCGGCGGTCAACCGGGCACCCGCCGCGTTCTGGAAGTCCTGGCACGGCGCGCTGGTCGAGCTCGGCCGCAGCGACGCGGCCGTACGCACCCGGCTGCTGGAACTCATGCCCGACCCGGCCTCCGCCGACCCGGGCCCGCACGACACCGCCTGGCTGGCGGTCCTCGCCGAGACCGGCGCCGAGGCCCTGCTCACCGGCCCCCGCCCCGAGGGCGCCGAACCCGCCGCCGCCTGGCTCCAGCGCTGGTGCCACCACCACGGCCGCGGCTGGCGCAGCCGGCGGCCCAGCTGCCCGGACACCCTCGCACTGGCCGGCCGGATGGTCGAGCGGCTGAAGGCCGACGCCGTCCCGGTGGACCTCCACACCGGCATCCGCGCCAGCCGGACCAGGATCGACCTGCTGGACCTCCTGCTGACCGCGGGCGTGCCGGTGGCCGACCCGCCGGAGGGCCTCGGCTTCGAACTGCAGGACTGGGTCGCGGAGTGCGGCCCGGACAGCCCCGCGCTCGCCGCCGTCGGCGCCGACGAGCGCTACCGGCCGGTGCTGCGCCGCGCCACCCCGGCCGCCTGGGCTACGGCCGCCAAGCGCGAGGTGCCCGCCCTGCCGCTGCTGAACGAACTGTTCGCCGAGTGGGCCGAGGAACGCGCCGAGGAGCTGTTCGCCGCCCGCGGCCTGGCCGCCGTCACCGACCTGGTCCGCTCCTTCGGACAGCACCGCACCGCCGTCCGGACGGTGGCGCCGGCCGTCGCCGACCGGGTCGCCGCCCTCGACGTCGCCGCGCTGCTCACCGACGCCCTCCGAGCCGGCATCCTGGACGAACTCGGCTGGCCCGCACTGGAGGAGGCGCTCGGCGCGCTCGCCGACCCGCCCGCCGACGACGCCCCGCAGCACCCCGCCCCCAGCCTGGGCGGCGCCGGCCTGAGCGGCCTGATCATCGAGGACGCCTGGCCGCACCTGATCCTCGCCCGCCTCGACCGGGCCGTCGTGGTCGGCCCGGAGGGCATCGTGCTGGAGCACACCCTGCGCGTGCCCGAGTCGCGGCACCAGCACAACCGGCCCAGGCTGCGCCTGGTCGACGGCGAGCTGCTGGTCGTCTGGTACCAGGACGGCAAGCAGCTCGCGTACTGGTCCAGCCGCCCGGACGAGCAGTTCGAGCTGGCGGGCGAGACCATCGCCGGCTACTACTACCGCGACCGGGAGCCCGAGGCGCCGTCCCTCCAGCTGCCCGGCGGCGGCCGCACCACCGGCGAGCGCCCGCTGCACGCCGGCGACACGCGAATGCCCGAGGAGCACCGTGTCCTCGGCGACGGCACCGGCTACTGGACGGCGCGCCGCTCCTCCGGCGGCGAGGCCGTGCTGCGCGAACTCGACCCGGCCACCGGCACCCTGGGCCGCACCGCCGAACCGCCGGTGATCGCCGCCACCGCCGCGGCAGGCCGGCTGGTCCAGCGCAGCACCTGGCTGCTGCCGCTCCAGCCCGGCCTGGAGGGGACGCCGCTGGGCACCGACGGCACCGTGCTCGGCAACTGGGTCCGGGTCGAGCCCGGCAAGGCCGTCACCGCCTTCACCGCCGACGGACAGCGGATCGTGCTGCCGCCGGCCGCGCAGCAGGCGGGCTCCTTCCCGGTCGGCCGGCTCGCCCTGCCCGGCGCGGCCTCCCCGGTGGTCAGCCACACCGCCGGCGACCACTTCTCGCTCAACCTGCCCGACCTCACCGGCGGCGCCGACCGCACGGTCGACCTGCGCCCCTGCCACTCCGGCGAACTCTCCGCCGCCGGCACCCCGCTCGTCCCGCCGTACCCGCACTGGCACGCCCTGCGCCCGCGCGACGAGGCGGGCTCGAAGGTGCTGCGCACCGTCACCGCCGAGCAGGCCGCCCGGCTGATCGACGCCGCCTGGCCGACCGACACCGAGCCGGTCCCCGAGGACGAGCAGTGCTGGCTCACCGTCCAGGGGGTGCGCCGTCCGCTCGCCCGGCGCAGCCCGCGCACCCTGCCCGTCCAGGAGGTCGGCGCGATCCTGCCCGGCATCGCGCACCCGCTGCTGCTGGCCGGCGTCGCCGGGCTCGCCCGCCTCGCCGCCGGCCTGCTGGACCGGATCGCCCGGTTCGCCCCGCAGCCGGAGGCCGAGCGCCCGAGCAAGAAGCAGGACACCGAGTGGCAGCCCGAGCACGGGCGCGACCACGAACTGCGCGACGCCGTGCGCGCCGTGCTGCCCGAGACCGGCGGCTTCGGCAGCAGCTGGGGCTCCGCCGAGCGCTGGTGGGTGCTCAACAACCTGCGTGCCGTCACCGGTGTGCTGGCCGCCCCGCCCGCCGCCGACGGCGAGGGCTGGAGCAGCCCCGCCACCGTCACCCTGCGCAACGGCGACGCCAGCCACGGCTGGCTGCACCTGCTCGGCCGGATCCACGCGCTGGCCCACGCGGTGGCCTCGCCGTTCACCGATCCCGCCCACCGCTCCTCGCTGGCCCTGCTGCTGGGCGAGCTGACCAGGGGGCCGCTGGCCGACCGCGGCGCCACCCTGCGCGAGACCGTCCTCGCCGAGCAGGCCCCGGAGCCCGTCAACGCCACCGGCGGCCGGCCGGTCGCCCACCGCCAGGGCGAGGTGCTGCGGCACGGCGGGCGCACCGTCGTCATCCTCGGCCAGCAGCGGCAGTTCACCGACGGCACCGTGCACTGGCTCGCCGTCGACCACGACCCGAGCGGGGAGTTCGGGCCCGTCGCCCACTTCACCACGGTCGAGGAGCGCGGCACCGAGGAACTGGTCGACGCCGCCTGGGTCGCCGCGTTCCGGCGGGTCGCCGCGCTGCGCGGCGCCGTGCCGTGGGACGGCGCCAGGGCCGAGGCCTTCGGCGGGCTCACCGGCATCGGCACCGCCCGCTCCGCCCTGCTGCTCGGATCGCCGTCCGGCCTGCTGTACTGGACGGACATCGCCGTTCCCGCCGAGCTGGAGCTCAAGTCGGCGGCGTTCAAGGCGGCCAGGCAGTGGCTGCGGCGGCACGACCACGACGGCCTCGCCGCCGTCTGGGGCGCCCTGCTGCCCGCCGACCCGGAGACCCTGTGGACCGACGGGCCGGACGTCGCCGCCGGCGCCGAGGAGTGGATCCGCCGCTTCGGACGGCTCGTCACCCTCCCCGAGGAGGCCCTGGCCACCGTCCAGGGCGTGTCCATCGACACCGTCGAGGCGGTGCTCAACCCCGCCCGCACCCCGTGGCTGACCGGCCGTACCGGCTTCCGGCTCACCGAGTCGGGCGGGGCCGGCCCGCGGCTGGTCCCCGAGGACGACTCCGCCGTCCCCGAAACGGGCGCGCTGGGCTCCACCATCGCCGCACTGCGCTGGCTCGCCTACCACCTGCCCGCCGACAGCCCGCTGCGCCCGCTGCTGCCCGCGGCCGCCGACGCGCTGCGCGACCGCCTGTCCGATCCGGAGCTGCTGCTCGACCTCGACCTGATGCGCACCGCCACGAGCGCCTCGCTGTCCGCCGTCCTGCGCACCCACTTCGGTCTGCCCGCCGAGGGCGGCGCCGACCGGGACGGTCTGGTGCGCTGCGGACCGGCGCTCGTCCTGACGCCGTACCACGAGGAGGCCGAGCGGGTCTGGCTGCGTCCGGCCGCCCTCACCGGACCGGACGACCCGCTGCTCGAACTGCTGGAGGGGCTGTCCAGCAGCTACTGGTTCCCGGCCGAACGGCGGGCCATCGAGTCCGTGCTGCGCGGTGAGCCGCAGCGGTTGGCCGCCTCCGCCGCCGCGGTGCCGGCCCCCGGTGAGGGCCCGGCCTGGCTGCAGAACCCGCAGCTGTCCGTCCCCGAACTGGTCGCCGAGGTGTCCCGCGCCCACGGCCTGGGCGAGGACGCCGCCGCGCTCTACCTCCAACTGCTCGCCCTGCCCGACCCGACCGACCGCAACGCCGCCCGCTGGACGGGCTGGAAGCCCGCCCGGCTGAAGAAGGCCCGCGCCGAACTCGCCGCCACCGACCTGGTGCTGGAGGCCAAGCGCGCCCGGGCCGGCCGCAGCCTCTTCCTGCCCGGTGGCTGGCAGGAGGCCAAGGCGCCCGGGCTGCCGGCCGAGACCTGGAAGGCCGCCCTGTACGAACTGCCCACCCACCGGCCCGCGCTGGTCACCCTGCCCGTCCCCGAGCTGTTCGCCCGGGCCTGGCAGCGGACCGTCGACGGCGACGCCCCCGGTTACGAAGAGCTCCAGACCAGCAAGCGCAGGAAGGCCCGCCGATGACCGCCGACCAGACCACCACCGGCGCGACCACCACGGTCGCCGCCGCGGACCGGCAGACCGTCCCGCCGGAGGAGAAGTACGCCGCCGAACTGGAGTTCCTGGCCGCCCACGACAGCGGCCCGCGCCCGCCCGGCTGGCGCCTGACCCCGCGTGCCGTGGTCACCTTCGTGATGGGCAGCGGCGGCGAGAAGCTCAAGGCCGGGCGCAAGGGCCTGATCATCGAGCCGAAGTTCGTCGGCGAGCGCGCCCTGGTCGAGCGCTGCGTCGTCACCCTCGCCGGGGAGCGCGGCCTGCTGCTCGTCGGCGAGCCCGGCACCGCCAAGTCCATGCTCTCCGAGCTGCTCGCCGCCGCCGTCTGCGGCAGCAGCGCGCTCACCGTCCAGGGCACCGCCGGCACCACCGAGGACCAGCTCAAGTACGGCTGGAACTACGCCCTGCTGCTCGCCAAGGGGCCCAGCCGCGAGGCCCTCGTCCCCTCGCCGGTGCTCACCGCGATGACCACCGGCGCGGTCGCCCGGGTCGAGGAGGTCACCCGCTGCCTGCCCGAGGTGCAGGACGCCCTGGTCTCGCTGCTCTCGGAACGCCGCATCGCCGTCCCCGAGCTGGCCGGCACCCCGGACGGGCAGCTGCACGCGGCGGCCGGCTTCACCCTGATCGCCACCGCCAACCTGCGGGACAAGGGCGTCAGCGAGATGTCCGCGGCGCTCAAGCGGCGGTTCAACTTCGAGACGGTCGGCCCGATCGGCAGCCTCGCCGCCGAGGTCGACCTGGTCCGCCGCCAGTCCACCGCCGCCGTGGCCAGGGCCGGCGCCGCCTACGCGGTGGACGACGCCGTCCTGGAGGCCCTGGTCACCGCCTTCCGCGACCTGCGCACCGGCCGCTCCACCGAAGGCTGGGACGTCGAACGCCCGTCCACCGTGATGAGCACCGCCGAGGCGGTCTCCGTCGCCACCTCGCTCGGCGTCAGCGCCGCCTACCTGCCCGACGGCGGGGACCTGCTCGGCCGGCTGCCCGGCCAGCTGCTCGGCGTGGTCCGCAAGGACGAGCCCTCCGACGCTGCCCGGCTGCTCGGCTACTGGGACGGCCCGGTCCGCCGCCGCGCCGAACAGGGCGCCGCCACCTGGCGCACCCTGTGGGACCTCCGCTCGGCACTGGAGGCCTGATCCGATGAGCAGCGCGGAGATCACCCGCCCGGACGACGCGGACCGGGCGGTCCGGGCCGAGGCGGACCGGCTGGCCGCCTCCGGCACCGGCCGCCCCGGGCCGCACCTGATCGGTGTGCGCCACCACGCGCCGTCCCTCAGCGCGGTGGTCCCCGCGCTGCTCGACGCGGCCCGGCCGGACGCCGTCCTGGTCGAGCTGCCCGCCGAGTTCCAGCCCTGGCTCGGCTGGCTCGCCGACGAGGCGACCCAGGCCCCGGTCGCCCTCGCGGCGGCCCCGGCCGGGCCCGAGGAGGCGGCCGGGCCCGCCTTCTACCCGTTCGCCGACTTCTCCCCGGAACTCGCCGCCCTGCGCTGGGCCCGGCGCAACGGGGTGGAGGCCATCGCCTGCGACCTCCCGCTCGCCCACCGCGCCGCCCGCGCGGGGGGCCGCCCGGCCACCGACGGGCCCCCGGACGCACCCGGCGTCGCCGACGCCCTGCGCCACCGCCTCACCGGCCGTGGCTCCGACGAGGACCTGTGGGACCGCCTGGTCGAGACGGCCGCCCCCGGCTCCACCCCGGAGGCCGTCCGGCGCGCCGCGCTGCTGGTCGGCTGGGCGCTGCGCCGGGACGCCGAGACCGGCCCCGGCGTCGACCCGTACGACCTGCGGCGCGAGGCCTGGATGCGGTCCCGCATCCGGGCCGCCTCGGCCGGCGGGCGCCGGGTCACCGCCGTGATCGGCGCCTTCCACGCCCCCGCCCTCCTGGACGGCCCCCTCGCCACCTCGGAGCCGCCGCACCCGGACGAGGAGCCGCCGCACCCGGACGACCCCGGGCACGTCCTGTCCCTCATCCCGTACACCTACCCGCTGCTCGACGCCCGCTCCGGCTACCCGGCGGGCATCCGCGACCCGGAGTGGCAGCACACCGTCCTGGACGCCGGCGGCGACCCCGAGCGCCTCGCCGAGGCGCTCACCACCACCGCCGTGCGGATCTGCGCCGCCCTGCGCGCCCAGGACCACCCCAGCGGCCCGGCCGACGCCCGTGAGATCGTCCGCCTGGCCGGCGACCTCGCCCGGCTGCGCGGCCACGCCGCCCCCGGCCGCGGCGAACTCGTCGAAGCGGTGCAGACCGTCCTCGCCCAGGGCGAACCCCTCGGCCGAGGCCGGGCCGTCGCCCGTGCCCTCGAACAGGTCCTGGTCGGCACCCGCACCGGCCGCCCCACCCCCGCCGCCCCGCGCAGCGGGCTCGCCCCCGCCGTCGAGTCCCTCCTCGCCCGCCTCGGCCTCCCCGGCCCCGCCGACCCCGGCCCGCGCGACCTGCGCCTCGACCCGCAGCGCAGCGACCTCGACCGCCGCCGCGAGATCCTGCTGCACCGCCTCACCGTCTGCGAGGTCCCCTACGCCGAACCCGTCGCCACCACCGGCGCCGGCGGCACCGAGACCCTCGGCACCCGCTGGCGCCTGCACTGGACGCCCGCCACCGCCGCCATGCTCACCGTCGCCGGCACCCGCGGCGTCACCCCCGCGCAGGCCGCCGAAGGCGCCCTGCGTACCCGGCTCACCGACCAGCCGACCCCGCGCGAGATCATCGACGGCCTCACCGCCGCCGCCTCCTGCGCCCTCCCGGCCCTCGCGGAGACCCGCCTCACCCAGCTCACCACCGACCTCCCCGCCTCCGCCTCCCTCCCCGAACTCCTCGACGCCCTGGCGCTCGTCGACCGGCTGACCGCGGGCCACTTCCCCGGCCACGCCCCGGAGGGAAGGGCGAAGGACACCGCCGGCCCGCGCGATGCCGACGCGCGCGATGCCGACCCGGGACCGGCCGGTGATGCCGTGCCAGCCGGGGAAGCGGTGCCCGGCGGGGCGGTCGCCGACGGTCTCCACGCCTCCGGCGGCGACGCTCCGGTGGAGAGCGGTCCCGGCCCGCGCTCCGGGCCCACGGGCCGGGCCCGTCTCGCCGCCGCCGGCGAGCTGCTCACCGTCGCCGCCGTGCGGCAGCTGGAGGGCCTGGGCGGGTCCGACGACCCGCAGGACGCCCGGGCGCTGGTGGAGCTGGTCCGCCGGGCGGACCGGCTCGGTGGGGTGCGGCTGGCCCACGTGCTGACCGAACTCGCCGAGCAGGGGAGCCCGTTGGTGCGGGGCGCGGCCGACGCGGTGCGGGTGCTGCTCGGTCAGCAGCCGGCCGAGGTGCTGGGCGGTCGGGCCGCCTCATGGGTGGACGGTGCGACCGGCCCGGAGGCACGACACGCGCTCGGGCGGGCGCTGGTCGGTCTGCTGACGGCTGCCGAGGGGCTGTTCGACTCCGCGCCGCAGGCACTGGAACCGGTGCTGGAGCGGGTCACCTCGCTGCCCGACGACGCCTTCCTGGACCGGCTGCCCGCGCTGCGCGGCGGCTTCGACACGCTCAGCCCGGCCGCCCGCGACCGGCTGCTTGCCCTGGTCGAGGAGCGCCTGGGCACCCGGCTCGCCGCCCTGCCCGAGGAGGCCGGCCCCGCCGTGCTCGCCGGCTGGGTCCGCGCGGACCTCGCGGCGCGCGCGGCACTCGCCCGTCGCGGCCTCCTGCCCTCGGCGCCCGCGGAGCTCCCGGCGCCCACGGCCGTCGCTCCACTTCCCACGACGCCCCACGCCACCCCGCCCCCCGTCACGACGGCGCCGCCTCCCGCCCTCGCCCCCGCCGAGCGCTGGCGGCTGCTCCTCGGCCGCCCCGGCAACGGCGGCCTGACCGGTCGCTGCGCCCGACTCGCCACCGCACTGGACGAGTTGTACGGCAGCGGCCACGGCGAGGGCTCCGGCCCGGGCCTGGACAGCCGGGGCGGCAAGGGCGGCCGCGAGGCCCCGTACCCCGGCGTGCGGGAGTGGGCCGAGGAACTGGAGTCGCTGTTCGGCCCCGGTGTGCGCGAGGAGGTACTGGCCGCCGCCGTCGCGCAGGGCCGCACCGACGTCCTGGAGGCGATCGACCCGGCCGCCGTCCGCCCGTCCGTCGACCTGCTGCGCACCGTGCTGGACCACGCGGGCGGCCTGCCCGAGGCCCGGGTGGCCCGGCTGCGCCCGCTGGTGCGGCGCCTGGTGGACGAGCTGAGCCGGGAGCTGGCCACCAGGCTGCGCCCGGCGCTGACCGGGATCGCCGTGCCGCGCCCCTCCCGCCGCCCGGGCGGCGGGCTGGACCTGGACCGCACCATCCGGGCCAACCTCGCCACCGCCCGGCCCGGGCCGGACGGCGGCACCCTGATCGTGCCCGAGCGCCCGGTCTTCCGGACCAGGGCGCGGCAGGCCAACGACTGGCGGCTGATCCTGGTCGTGGACGTCTCCGGGTCGATGGAGGCCTCCACGGTGTGGGCCGCGCTGACGGCCTCGATCCTGGCCGGGGTGCCCTCGCTGAGCACCCACTTCGTCGCCTTCTCCACCGAGGTCCTGGACCTCACGGAACGGGTGGACGATCCGCTGAGCCTCCTGCTGGAGGTGAGCGTCGGCGGCGGCACCAGCATCGCGCGCGGGCTGCGCTACGCGCGGGGCCTGGTGACGGTGCCGTCCCGCACGCTGATCGCGGTGGTCAGCGACTTCGAGGAGGGCGGGCCGGTCGGCGGGCTGCTGGCCCAGACCCGGGCCCTGGTGGACTCCGGGGTGCACCTGCTCGGCTGCGCGGCGCTGGACGACACCGGGACGGCCCGCTACTCGAAGGCGGTCGCGGGCCGACTGGTCGCGGCCGGAATGCCCGTGGCGGCGTTGAGCCCGCTGGAACTGGCCCGCTGGGTGGGGGAGAAGGTGCGATGAGCGTGACGGCGCGGACGAGCGACTGGCCGGGCGTGCGGCCCGAGGTGGTCGCCGAGGTGGTGGCCGGGCTGAGCGCCCGGTTGCAGAAGCGGCTGGACGCCGCGGCGGCGAAGCTGGCGGAGCGGCCGGTGGCCCGGGAGGGCGACGAGTGGCGGGTGGAGGTGGACGAGGAGACGGTGCTCGTGCTGCACGCCCCGGGCGGGGTGGTCACCGGGGAGGCCGACGTCCGCTGCGGCTGTCTGCTCGCCCCGGCCTGTGTGCACCGGGCCGCCGCCGTCACCCTCTGCCCGCTCGCCGAGCCCGGGTCCGGGCTTGAGTCCGGGCCCGAGTCTGCGCCCGCTCCGGAGCCCGGCCCCGGGAGCGACGCCGGCGGCGGCCCCGGGACGGCAGCCGTGGAAGGCCGGGAAGGAGCCCCGGGAGCCCCCGGGGAGCCGGCCGACCAGTCGGCCGCCGTCCCCCTCACCACCGCCGAACTCGCCGCCGTCCGCCACCTGCACGGGGCCGCGGCCGCCGTGCTGGCCGCCGGGGTGAGCGGGGCCGGCGCCGTCTCCCAGGCCGAACTGCTGCGCGCCGCCCACCGGGCGCGCCTCGCGGGCCTGTACCGCCCGGCCGCGGCGGCGGTCACCGTCGCGACCCGGATCCGGGCGGCGCGTTCCGGCGCGCCCGACCACCGCCTGGTGGACCTGGTGGCCGGCCTGCGCGAACTGCTCGGCCTCACCACCGCCCTGGCCACCGGGGCCGCCCCGGCCGCCGAGCTGCGCGGCACCGCGCGCCAGACCTACCGGGAGGAGGGCGGCCTGCGGCTCTACGGCCTGTTCGCCGAGCCGGTGCTGACGGCCACCCACGCGGGCGCGGTCAGCTGGGCGGTGGACGCCACCGGACGCCTCAGCACGATCGCCGAGGTGATGCCGCACGACGACGCGGCGGCCGCCGCCCGGCAGGCGGCCGGGGCGGGCAACCGGACGCTCCGGCTGGGCGACGCCGCGCTCAGCCACCGAGAGTTCAGCCGCGCCGGGCTGGCCGTCCAGGGCGCGACCAGGTCCACCGGCGGCCGGCTGGGCGCCGGCGCCTCGGTACGGGCGGTCCGCGCGGCGGGCGCGGCGTGGACGGCGGATCCGGTCGCCCGGCTCTGGTCCCCACCGGCAGCCGCCCAGGTGGCCCGGGCACTTGCGGCGCAGCACCTGCCGTACGAGAGCCGCCCGGCCGGGAGCGACCTGCTGTTCCTGGACGTCACCCTGCTGGGTACCGCCCCCACCGGTCCGGGCGGGACGCCGCAGCTGCTGGCGCGCTGTACGGCGGGCGGTTCGGCAGGCGGATCGGCGGAAGACGCCGCGGGCGGTCCGGTGATCGTCCTGCGCCCGGCCCACGAGCACCCCGACCTGCCGTTCCGGGCGAACCTCGCGCTGCTCGCCACCGCGCCCGGCCTACGGCTGCGGGTGATCGGCCGACTGGAGCGCGCGGACCGCCCGGAGCTGCACCTGCTCGCGATCGGCACACCCCCGGGCGACCCCGGCCCGCTCGCCCTGCCCGCGGACCGGGCCGGCCGGGTCAACCTCGGCCTCGAACGCCTCCAGACCGCCGACCTCGCAGGGCCCGTGACCGCCTCGGCCGCCTCGGCCACGTCGGCCACCGGGCCCGGCCCGGCGGACCAGCCCGCGGACGAGCCTGCGGACCAGCCGACGGCCCCGGCGCCGTACGGCCCGCCCGTCCATGTGCTCGGCCGCCGGGTCGGGCAGACGGTCACCACCGGTCGGCACGCCCTCGTCCCGAGCGAGGCCTCGGCGGCGGCCGACCGCGCCCTGCTGCGCGCCGCCGGGCTGGCCACCGCCGCGGAACTCCTCGACGGTCTGCGGGCCGCCGCGGCCGACCGGCGGCGCGACGTCTTCGGCCGGGTCGTCACGGACGACCACGAGGCCCTCGCCGCCGCCTGGCTGGCCGCGGCCTCCTACACCGAGGAACTGGCCACGGCGCTGTGCGCGGCGGCCTGGTCCGGAGAGGGGTGAGCGGCCGGGGTATAAGGCGAACTATTTGCACAGACCGATATTCCGCGCGTACTGGCATACTTGCCGTAGATCGAGGACACCGGACGAGACCTGGCACACGGCCTCGTCCGGTACACGGCACGAGCAGCGCGACGGAAGGGTGGGCGAGTCATGGGAATCCGCGACGATGCGGCCGAGATCCGGGCTCGCGGCTGGCGGACGCTCGCCGCGCTGCACGGGATGATCGACACCGCGCTGGAGAAGGCGCTCCAGAGCGAGTTCAAGCTCTCGGTGGTCGAGTACACGGTGCTGGAAGCGCTCTCCCGTCAGGACGGCTGGCACATGCGGATGCAGCAGCTGGCCCGCGCGGCGGCGCTGAGCAGCAGCGCGACCACCCGGCTGGTGAGCCGCCTGGAGGACCGGGGCCTGCTCAGCCGCTTCCTCTGCGTGGACGACCGGCGCGGCATCTACACCGAGCTGACGCCCGAGGGCCGCGACCTGCTGACGGCCGCCCGTCCGGTGCACGACGCGGCCCTGGAGGCGACGCTGGCCGAGGCCACCGACGTCCCCGAGCTGGCCCCGCTGGTGGACTCGCTCGGCGAGCTCCACCCGGTCCACGCCAAGGCCTGAGGCCCCCACCAAGGCCTGGGGCCCCACCAAGGTCTGGAGCCCCACGGCGAGGTCTGGAGCCGACGCGGGCCGCGTCGTCACTGCCGTTCCTCGGCCTCCCGGACGGCGGGGGCCTCCGCGAGGTGCTGCGGGGTGGAAGGCGCGGCCGGCCCGGCGTCGCGGGCCCGCTGCGGCAGGACCGGAAGCGCGCGCGGTTGGCCGTCCGGGCCGCCGGACACCCCTGCGACGCGACCGCCCACGGCGGGGCTGCCCGACAGGTCGTACATGCGCGGCGGCACGGGCCGGGGCACGACCACGGCGCCGGGCAGTCCGGGGATCTCGGCGCCCACCGCCAGGCCCCCGTTGACGGGCGCGTCCGCCCGGACACCCTCTTCCCCCGCGACTCCCGTCCCGCCACCATCCGCCGTGTACGGGACGGCCGGAGCCCCCGGGGCACCGAAGGGCCCAGGAGCCCCCTGGCCCCCGCCCGGCAGTCCGCCGGACCCCCCGGCCGTCCCGCCCGCCGGTACCGGCCCGAGGCCATCGGGCCCAGGCCTGGGCTCGGACCCGGCCCCGGCCCCGGAGCCGCCCCCGGCCCCCGCCCCGAGGCCGCCCCCGCCGTCAGCCCCCTGCCGCACGTCGGCCGCCGGAGCCCGGGTGATCCGGGCCCCCGACGGCAGCCCGGGCACCGCGGCCGACTGTCCGGGCACCGCGGCCGGCTGCCGGGCCTGCTCCAGCAGCGCCGAGGGCACCAGCACCACGGCCCGGGTGCCGCCGTACGGGGACGGCCCCAGGGTGACCCGGACGTCGTGCCGGGCGGCCAGCCGCGCGACGACGAACAGGCCGAGCCGCAGGTCGTCGCCGAGCGCGGAGACGTCCAGCTCGGGCGGGTTGGCCAGGTACTCGTTGAGCCGCCGGTACTCCTCCTCGGTCATGCCGAGTCCGCGGTCCTCGACCTCGACCGACAGGCCCTCGGAGACCTCCTGCGCGGAGACCTGCACCTGGGCGTACGGCGGGGAGAAGGTGGTGCCGTTCTCGATCAGTTCGGCGACCAGGTGGATGACGTCGGCGACGGCCTGCCCGCCGAGCGAGACCCGCGGCACGCCCCGGACGACGACCCGGGAGTAGCTCTCGGTCTCCGAGACGGCGCTGCGCAGCACGTTGACCACGGGTACGGCGGTGCGCCAGCGCCGGGCGGGCAGGGCGCCGCCGAGGATGACCAGGTTCTCGGCGTTGCGCCGCATCCGGGTGGCCAGGTGGTCGACCGCGAACAGTTCGCGCAGCAGCTCCGGGTCCTCGTGCTCGCGTTCCAGCGCGTCCAGCATGCTGATCTGCCGGTGGATCAGGATCTGGGTGCGCCGGGCGATGTTGAGGAAGACCTTCTTCGTCCCCTCGCGGCCCTGGGCCTGGTGGACGATGGCGGCGACCGCGGCCTGGCGGACGGCGGCGAGGCCCTCCGAGGTCTGCTGGACGTCGTCGCCGGTCCGCCGGGTCGGCGCCCAGACGGGCGGGGCGGGCACCTGCTCCCCGGCGCGCAGCCGTCCGACCACCTCGGGGATCTCCTGCTGGGCGAGCGCGAAGGTGTCGGCCCGAAGTTCGGACAGCCGCGCGGACAGCGTCCAGGCGGTCCGGAGGCCGCGGAACAGGCTGATCAGCAGCACCAGGGCGACGGCCGCACTGCCGGCCAGCAGCGCGGTGCGCTGTCCGGACCCGCGCAGCAGGTAGAGGGCGTACCCCCAGGCGGCGGCGAGGCCCAGGCTGGGGACCAGGACGAGGGCGAGGAGCGGGCGGCGGAGGGAGCCGGACCGGCCGGCGCGGTGGCCCGTGCGAGGGCCCGATATGCCTGGCATCTGATTCCTTGCTGCAGGGCCGAGCCGCGGGACCGGGACGCCGGATTCGGACCGGTGGGTCCGGGCGGCGGGTCGACCCCGTACGGCGCGGCCGGGCTTCAGGGAGTCGAGGCCGGGACTGCCGGAGCCGGTGACGTACGGCCACCGGGCCCGGCGGGGGTGCAGCGCGACCGCCGACGTCACGGAACGCTATCAGCCCGTGGTGTCGGCGCCGCAACCTCAACTGGCCCTGGACGAAGGGCTGATGGTGTCGGGACGGCGCCCGGAGCGAATCGTTCGAGGACGCAACGCCGCAGCTCACGGCCCTCGGCCGGCCCGGTCCGACGGTCCCCGGCGGCTGGGGGCGGCCGCTGGGGGATCCGTCAGGAACGGGTCAAGTAGCCGCTGTGGCGGGCGGGGCCTCAGCCCGCCAGTGGCATCGGCAGCACCCGTCCGCCCCGCCCCGGCGGTTTCTCCGCCGACGCCTCCCGCTGGGCGGCGAGTTCGCTCCAGGCCCAGCTGGTCAGGTCGGCCAGCTCCGCCGACCACTGCTTGCCGTACGTGCCCGAGGCGACCTGCCCGAGCCGCAGCCGCTGGACGTCCGAGGTGCCGGCCGGCGGGTAGACGTGGGTGGCGTCCCGCAGGTAGCGCTCGATGCCGAACTCGGGCTGGAGGCCGCGGGCGGCGTGGATCTCCATGGCGTTGCGCGCGGAGTCCAGCGCGTACTCGGTGTTGATGAGCTTGGCGTTCATCAGCTCGGCGTCGCAGGCGCGGCCGTGGTCGAGCAGGTGGGACGCGTGGTAGGCGGCCAGCCTGGCGGTCATCAGCCGTGACTGCATCTCACCCAACTTCAGCATGATGTTCGGGAGTTGGTTGATCGGCTGGCCGTACAGGACGCGCCCCTCGGCGAACCGGACGGTGTCCTCGACGATCGCGGTGTGGATGCCGAGCGCGACGGCGGCGAGGTTGATCCGGCCGTAGAGGGTGGAGGAGGAGTAGGCGACGTCCAGCCCCTGCCCCTCCCGGCCGAGCCGGTTGCCGACCGGGACGCGGCAGTCCTCCAGGAGGATCTCGCCGAAGCTGAAACCGTGCAGCCCGCTCTGCGACCCGGGGGAGCCGGTGCGGAACCCGGGGCGGTCGCTCTCCACCAGGAAGGCGGACAGGCCCCGACTGCCCTGGCCGGTGCGCAGGACCACACCGTGCACGTCCCCGATGTGGGAGTTGCCCACGAACCACTTGCGGCCGTTGAGCACGTACTCGTCGCCGTCGCGCACCGCGGTGCCGGTCATCCCGAGCACGTGCCCGCCGGACTCCGGCTCGGTGACGGCGATGGTCGGCAGGCACTCCCCGGAGGCGAACTTGGGCAGCCACGTGCGGCGTTGGGCCTGGGAGCCGTAGTGGAGGACCTTGGCCACGCCCAGCTGGGAGGCCTGCGCGATCGAGCCCGCGGCTCCGCTGACCCGGGCCAGCTCCTCGATGATCACGGTCTTGGCGACGTGCCCCAGGCCGAGGCCGCCGAACTCCCGCGGGATCGTCACGCCGATCCAGCCCTGGCGGGCGATCTCCCGGGCCAGCTCGAACTCGATCTTCCGCTCGGCCTCCATCCTGGACACCCGCGGACGCACCTCCTTCTCCGCGAAGTCACGGACCTCGGCGCGAAGCTCCTCGTGACGGTCGTCGGTGAAGTAGTCCATCGCCATGCTCCGGTCCTCTCGATGCGGGTGGTGCCGTGCCTCCGTCCGTGCCGTCGATGCCGCTCCGGCGACCCCCACGGGGGGCGGTGGGGGTGCGGGGAGGTCGGCCGGTCGCCCCGGTGCGATCGGCGCGTGCGTCACCGGGCGGTGTCCCGGCGACGGGCACCGTCCGTGTCTTCGGCAGGGCTCATTGTTGTATGGGGCACCGGGGCATCCCAGAGTCGATCTTGGATTGGCGTGATTCGGCCCCTCCCCGCGCCGAGGGGTTTCGCCGGGGCCCCGGACGGGAATCGATCACCGCTTCGTGACGGACCGTCGACCGGTCGTTCACGTGCGGTTTTGACTGGCCATCGGCAAGGCTGAGGAACGGTCGATCGGCACCGCCCGGCCGTTCTGATGTCTGGTTACATGTGCGCCATGACTGATGTGATGAGCACTCAAGGCCAGTTCCCGGGTGCCTCCGGGGAGTCCGCGCGAACCCGCAGGCTGCGCGGCCTTGGCCTCAACGACCCGTCCGCGGACGAGGCCTTCGACCGCTTCGCCCACCTGGCAGCCAGTATCACGCGCGCCCCCATCGCGATGGTCAACTTCATCAATGACGAGCGCCAGATGTTCCGGGGGCTCTACATTCCGCCAAGTCCGGCCGACACCAAGGGCGAGGACGGATCGTCCTGGGCGGACCGCGGCATCGCCTTCGACCTTCCCGCCCGCGAGATGCCGCTGAACCACGGCTTCTGCCCGCACGTGGTCGCCCAGCGCTCGCCGCTCGCCCTGGACGACATCCTCGCCTACCCCCGGTTCGCCGGAAATCCGGTGGTGGACGAACTCGGCGTCCGCGCCTACCTCGGCGCCCCGCTCGTCGACGACACCAACACCGTCATCGGCACCGTCTGCGTCCTCGACCGGGAACCCCGGCAGTGGGGGCGCGAACGGCTGCGCGACATCCAGCACCTCGCCGAGGCGCTGCTCTCCGAGATCCGGCTGCGCGACAGCCTGCTCGCCCAGCGCCAGGAGATGTTCGCCGCCTTCGACGGCTCGCCGTTCCCCATCATGCTCACCGAGGGCCCGGGCCAGGAGATCCGGTACGCCAACGCCCAGCACGCCGACACCTTCGGCGCTCCGACGGCGTACGGGACGATCGGCGCCGCCTACCCGCAACTCGGTGCGGCGGGCCTCGAACAGGCCGTCGTGGAGGCGTACCACACCGGTCGCACCGCCGTCCTCGACGACGTCCGGATCCAGTGCGCCCGCCCGGACGCCCAGCGCGGCCGGCAGGTCTTCAGCTTCACCTGCACGCCGCTGCGGGCCGCGCTCACCGGCCGGATCAACGGCGTCCTCACCGTCGGCATGGACATCACCGCCCGGTCCCGCACCGAGGAGGAGCTCGGCACGCTGGCCGCCCTGCTCGTCGACCGGCTCCAGCAGAGCGGCGCCTCCGTGCCCGGCCGCTCGGCCATCACCGGCGAGGCAGGCCCCGGCCTGCCCGGCTGAACCCGGCCGACCGGTGCGGACCCGTCCACCGCCGTGGCGGGGCGCCTCTCACCCCCGTGGAGAGGACCCCCGCCACGGTGTCGTCCGGGGCCGACAGTCCGCCGGGTGACTATTCCGGGGCCGCCACGGGCTTCCGTACCGGCGTCCGACACGGGCTTCCGTACCGGCTTACATACCGACGTCCGTTCCGGCGCCCGCGACCGGCGTCCGCGACCGGCGTCCGCGACCGGCGTCCGTTCCGCCGTCCGCCGGGGCCCGCCGCCCGGGCCGAGCGGGTGAACCGTCCGCCCGCCGCCGCCCCGACCGGGCCCGCGCCCGGGGTGCCGGATGGTAGGCATGGGCCGCATGGACTGGTTCGCCGCCCCCGACTACTGGCTGAGCCGGCTGCTCGTCCAACGCCTGCTCGCCACCCTCTTCCTGATCGGATTCCTGGCCGCCGCCGCGCAGTTCCGCGCGCTGATCGGCACCGACGGCATGCTGCCGGTGCCCCGGTTCACCGCCCGGGTCCCGTTCCGCCGGTCGCCCGGCCTGTTCCACCTCCACTACAGCGACCGGTTCTTCGCCGCCGTCGCCTGGACCGGCGCCACCCTCGCCGCCGCCGTCGCGGCCGGGCTCGGCGACGCCGTGCCGCTCTGGGCGTCGGTCCTGCTGTGGGCGGTGCTCTGGGTCCTCTACCTCTCCATCGTCAACGTCGGGCAGACCTGGTACTCCTTCGGCTGGGAGTCACTGCTGCTCGAAGCCGGCTTCCTGGCCGCCTTCCTGGGCAACGCCGACACCGCCCCGCCCGCCCCGGTGCTGTGGCTGATGCGCTGGCTGGCCTTCCGGGTCGAGTTCGGCGCCGGGCTGATCAAGCTGCGCGGCGACAGCTGCTGGCGCGACCTGACCTGCCTCCAGTACCACCACGAGACCCAGCCGATGCCCGGACCGCTCAGCTGGTTCTTCCACCACCTGCCCGCCCCGCTGCACCGGGTGGAGGCGGCCGCCAACCATGTCGTCCAACTCGTCGTACCGGTGGGCCTGCTCCTGCCGCAGCCGGTCGCGGGCTACGCGGCCTGCGCCGTCATCGCCACCCAGCTCTGGCTGGTCGCCTCCGGCAACTTCGCCTGGCTCAACTGGCTGACCATCGTCCTCGCCCTCGCCGCCGTACAGCCGGCCCGCCTCGGCCTGCCCGTCCACGCCCGCGCGTACCCCGGCGCCCCGGTCTGGTACGAGGCGCTGGTGATCGCGCTGACCGCCGCCGTCGTGGTGCTCAGCTACTGGCCGGTGCGCAACATGGTCTCCCGCGGCCAGGCCATGAACCGCTCCTTCAACCGGCTGCACCTCGTCAACACCTACGGCGCCTTCGGCAGCGTCAACCGGCTCCGCCAGGAGGTGGTGGTCGAGGGCACCGACGAGGCCGTGCTCACCCCGCACACCGTCTGGCGCGAGTATGACTTCAAGGGCAAACCCGGCGACGTGCGCCGGCTCCCGCGACAGTTCGCGCCCTACCACCTGCGGCTCGACTGGCTGATGTGGTTCGCCGGGATCTCGCCCGCCTACGCCCGCCCCTGGTTCCTGCCCTTCGTCGCCCGCCTGCTGTCCGGCGACCGGGCCACCCTGCGCCTGCTGCGCCACAACCCCTTCCCGGACGCCCCGCCGACCCACGTCCGGGCGACCCTCTACCTCTACCGGTTCACCGATTGGCGCGAACTGCGGGAAACCGGCGCGTGGTGGCACCGCACCGCGCTCGGCGAGTACCTCGCGCCGGTCGATCTGCACGCCCTCGGCCGGGCCGGGTTCCGGCCGCCGCTCGGCGGGCGGGGCCAGCGGCGTGGACGCGGCGTCCGGGAGGTGCCGCTGGAACGGTTCCGGCGGCGGGAGGACCGGTCGGGCGATCGGCCTGACCGGCCTGACCGGCCTGACCGTCCCGAACGTCCCGACCGGCCTGGGCGCCGCCCTGCCCGTCGGCGCGGTCCGTCCGATGGAGGGCGGCACGGGGAGCCGCGGTGAGGGAGTCCCGCCAGGACCCGCGGTGAGCAGCCGTGAGCAGCGAAGACACCTGTCCGGAGCAGCGCGGGACCACCCGAGCGGACCGCCCGGGTGGCGGCCAGGCGGGCGGTATGGCACACGACACCCGCCGTTCGGGGCGGTGGGTGCGTGCAAGGCTCGAACGGGCACCCGTATTCTGGGCGTCCACAACCGGCAGCCCGACCGCGCGCCCCCAGCCCCGTCGTAGGGGCGATTCCGCGCAACCGGTCCGCCGCCCCCTCGCCGCCAGCCCCGCCGTCGTCGCCCAGAACCGGACCTCACATGACAGTGCTTCACTCGCGCAACGCCGACGCAGCCGACCCGGCGGACGTCGCCGACGCCGCAGACGTCAAGGACCCCCAGGACGCCGCAGCGGAGCCCGACCTCCGCGAGGACCTCGGCCGCTACGCCGAGCTCGGGGCCTTCACGCTCACCGCCGAGACCCACGCCTGGTACGCGGCCGTCGACACCGTCGCCACCCCCGAGGACGCCCGCGCCGCGTCCACGGCCCTCGCCGAACTGCGCGGCAGCGACCTCCAGCAGACCTGGGAGGCCGTCACCGCCCTCGCCGCCGACGTCAAGC
Source organism: Kitasatospora sp. NPDC114501 (assembly GCF_055633695.1). NCBI lineage: Bacteria > Bacillati > Actinomycetota > Actinomycetes > Kitasatosporales > Streptomycetaceae > Kitasatospora > Kitasatospora sp. NPDC114501. The sequence continues at coordinate 274,545 of NZ_JBVKDS010000011.1, forward strand.
TGGACGAGCCCGACACCGTCGCCAAGACCGCGCTGCTGGTCGAGATGCTCCAGCGGGTGCACCGCACCTCCGCGGTCCTCTTCCCCGCCGCGTACGACGCCGACCTCGGCGCCCTCGCCGCCGCCACCGCCGACAGCGGCTGGCGCCGCGAGAACGGGGTCAAGCTCTCCTGGCTGCGCGGCCGCTCGCTGCGCAAGCAGGCCGTCGCGCTCGCCACCGACCGCCGCATCCGCCGTGAGGACCTGCACGAGGCCCTCACCTCCGCCGAGGTCGAGCGTCGCGCCTGGGCCGCGCTCGCCCCGGTCGGCACCCTCCCGCGGGTGCCCGCCGACGGCGCGCTGGTCGACCGCACCGCCCAGGCCTTCGAGACGATCAACACCGGCCTGCGCGGCCTCGCCCGGCTGCTGCCCGACCACGACCTGGACGGGCTGTCCTTCGCGGAGCTGATCGACCTGGTCGAGCGGCTCGCCGCCGACGAGGGCACCCTCTACCGCCTGCCCACCATCCGTAGCCTGCGCGCCGGCCTGGAGCAGGCCGGCCTCGCCGACCTGCTCGCCGAACTCGCCGCCGTCAAGGCCGACCGCCGCGCCGCCGAGGCCGCGTACACCGCCCGCCAGGCGCTGGCCGCCGGCCAGCGGGACGGGCTCGCGGAGGCCTCCGCTGCCGCCGAGGAGACGGCGGTCGAGGAGCCGGGTGCCGAGGACGCTGCCGAGGCTGAGATCAAGGCTGAGGTAGAGACCGTCGCCGAGGCCGATGTCGAGGCCGATGTCGAGGCCGGCGCCGAGGAGACCGAGGCCGACGAGCCGGCCGACCTGGCCGACGCCGAGGCGGCTGCCCTGCAGGCGCTGGCCGGTGGACAGCGGGCCGGGCTCGTGGAGGAGGCCCCGGCTCCGGTGACGGCTCCGGTCGAGGAGGCCGACGAGGCCGCTGCGGAGACTGTGGCCGTCGAGGCCGAGGCAGAGATCAAGGCTGAGGTCGAAGCGGAGACGGTGCCGGAGGCGGGTGCCGCTGACGACGAGCCGTCGGCAGCGCAGGCCGAGGAGGAGACCCCGTCCGCTGTGGTCTCCCTCCCGGCGCCCGCCCCGGCGGCCGACGACCTGGTGGCCGCCGCGACCGCCGCCCTGGCCGAGGCTGTGGCTGCGGACGAGGCGACGGCGGAAGCAGAGTCGGAGGCGGAGGCCGTCCCGGTCGCCGAGGCCGTTGAGGCCGTTGCCGACGTTGCGGTCGAGGAGCCGGCTGTCGAGACCGAGACCGAGACCGGACCTGAGGCCGTCACGGCGGAGCCCGTCGCCGAGGCTGCTGAGCCTGCCGCCGAGGTCGAGCCTGAGGCCCTGGTGGCAGCGGCAGCTGAGGCCGAGGTCGAGGAGGCCGTCGCGGAGGTTGTGGTCGAGGAGCCGGCTGTCGAGGTCGACGAGCCCGTGGCCGAGCCTGACGCCGTCACGGTGGAGCCCGCCGCCGAGGAGCCGGCCGCCGAGGCTGCCGAGCCTGCTGTCGAGGCCGAGCCGGTGGTCGAGAATGAGCCCGAGACCGAGGCCGTCGTCGAGGAGCCCGCTGCCGAGACCGAGACCGATGCCGTCGCCGTCGAGGTGACGGAGCCGGTGGTCGAGGCAGAGGAGCCCTCCATCGAGCCCGAGGCCGAAGCCGAGCCCGAGCCCGCTGCCGAGGCTCCCGCCGCCGAGCCGGAGGCCGACGCCCGTCCCGCGAAGCCGGACTTCACGCCCGGTCGCCCGGTGACCGCCTACTCCGCCGACGAACTGCTCGCCGTCGTGCGGTGGTTGGACGGCGACGGTGTCGAGCGGACCGACGAGGAACTGCTGCGGGCGGCCATGAAGGAGCTGGGCTTCGCCCGCCTCGGCCCCCGGATCAAGGAGGCGCTGGGCGCCGCCGTGGCCGCCGCGCGCGGCTGACGACGTAAGGCCGCAGGGTCGAGGGCCCGGGACGCGAGTGCGCGTTTCGGGCCCTCTCCTGTTCGGCACCGGATGCCGGGACCGCGACGACGGGCTCGGAGACCGGCGGCCGGCTACGAGGTGCCCGTACCGCCCGGACCGACCGGGTGGTCGAGCGCCTGCCGCAGCACGGCGGGGGCGGTCACCAGTGACGGGCCGTACCAGGTCAGGTGTCGCCCGCTGACCAGCGCCGCCGGGGTGCCGGGGAACGCCTCCGGGCCGTCCTCGGCGGTGAAGCGGTAGGGCTCGTCCGGCAGGACCACCAACTCCGGTCGGCAGGCGAGCAGTTCGGGCAACGGGACGGCCGGGTAGCGCTCGGGGTGGTCGGCGTGGACGAGCCGCAGGCCCAGGCGGCGCAGCAGGTCCCCGGCGAAGGTGTCGCGGCCGAGGACCATCCACGGGCGGCGCCAGATCGGCACGACGGTCCGCGGGCCGTCGGGTTCCGCCGGAGTGCCGCCGCTCCCGGTGCCGCTCCCGGCGCTGCTCCCGATGCCGCTCCAGGCCGCCTCCGCCTCGTCCAGCCAGCCCGGCCGGGGCAGGCCGCAGGCCGTGGTCAGCAGCCGGTCGAGGGAGCGGAAGGCGTCGTCCAGGGTGCGGATGTCGGTGGCCCAGACCGGGACTCCGGCCGCCCGCAGCGCGTCCAGGTCGGGACGCCGGTTCTCCTCGTCGTTGGCGAGGACGAGATCCGGCGCGAGCGCGAGGATGCCCGGGACATCCGGGTTCTTGGTGCCGCCGATCCGGGTGACGGACAGGTCGGCGGGGTGGCTGCACCAGTCCGTGGCGCCGACCAGCAGTCCGGGCGCGGTGGCGGCGACCGCCTCGGTCAGCGAGGGCACCAGCGAGACCACCCGGCGGGGCGGGCGCGGCCCGAGCCGGACGGGGAGGTCGAGGTCGTCGCGCGGGGCGGTGGGGTCGGCCATCCGGCCAGCCTACGTCCGGGGCCTCGGCGGCGTACGAACCTGCCCGGGTACGAACCCGCCTGCGAAGGAGCCCGCAGACGCACCGGCCGCGACCAGCGGCGACCGGCGGCGACCGCTCGCGAATCGCGGGGAACCCATCGCCCGGGCCGTCCGACTACCTGGTCCGGGTCCGCAGTACGGGCCCTCGGTACGACCACCACCGAGCACCACCTGACCAGGAGAGAGTTGTCATGCGCCCTCGCGTCGTCTGCGGAATCGCGGCCGCCGTCGCCCTGTTCGCCACGGCCTGCGGAAGCGGGACCGAGGGCGGGCCGAACGCCTCCGTCACCGTCCAGGCCGGCCCGGGCAGTGGGTTCCCCGTCAAGGTCGCCGACTGCGCGGGCAAGGAGACCGCCATCGCCGAGGCGCCCGCCAGGATCGTCACCAGCAACGCCTCCAGCTTGGAGCTGCTGCTCCAACTCGGCGCGGGGGACCGGGTGATCGGCACCGGCTTCCCGCCTGGCAAGGGCACCCTGCCCGCCGCCCTCGCCGACCAGGGCGCCAAGGTGCCGGTGCTCGGGGACAAGGGCATACCCAAGGAGAAGCTGCTCGGCTCCGGCGCCGACCTCTACGTGGACACCTTCGGCGCGATGCCGATGATGGGCGGCGGCGCCACCGGGCCGAGCGAGGAGGAGTTCGCGGCGGCCGGCATCCAGCACGTCTACCTGCTCTCCACCGCCTGCGCCGGGACGCCGAAGGCCGCCAAGGCGCCGCGCACCGACCTCGCCGGGATCGAGGAGGACGTCCGCCGGCTCGGCGCCGTCACCGGCACCGCCGCGCGGGCCGAGGAACTCGTCACCGGGATGGAGAAGCAGCTCGGCGAGGTCCGCACCGCGCTCGCCACCGTGCCGGAGGGGCAGCGGCCGAGCTACTTCGTCTTCGACTTCGACGCCGGGACCAAGCAGCCGGTGGCGGTCTGCGGACGGCAGGTCGCCAACGCCGTGATCAGCCAGGCCGGGGCGCGCAACGTGTTCGCCGAGTGCGACGCCGACTTCAAGCCCGGCTCCTGGGAGGACGTGGTCGCCAAGAACCCGGACTGGATCCAGCTGGCCGTACGCAACCGGGGCAGCGAGGAGGCCACCCGCAAGGCCTTCGACGAGGCCGAGGCCTTCCTGAAGGGCTTTCCCGCGACCCAGGGCCTGAAGGCCGTCCAGGAAGGGCACTTCGTCCGGCTCGGCTCCGAGGTGACCACCATCGCGGGGGTGCGCAACGCCGACGCCGTCCGGCAGATCGCCGCCACCGTCCACCCGGACCTGGTCAAGAGCACCGCCCCCGCCAAGAACGGTCAGTAGCCGGTGACTTCGGCCATCGCTCGCAAGGAGCACGGCGAAGCCCGCCCGGCCCGCACCCTGCGGGCCGGGCCGCTGGCCGCCGTCCTCGTCGCCGCCCTGGTGCTCGCGCTGACCGCCGCCGTCTCGCTCGGCTCGGTGGACGTCCCGCCCGGCGAGGCCTGGTCGGTGGTCGCCCGCCGGCTCACCGGCCGGCCCGCCGAACCCGGCACCCGCGACCTCATCGTCTGGCAACTACGCGTCCCACGCGCCTTGTTGGCGGCGGTGGTGGGCGCCGGACTCGGCCTGGTCGGCACCGCCGTGCAGGCCCTGGTCCGCAACCCGCTCGCCGACCCCTACCTGCTCGGCATCTCCTCCGGCGCCTCACTCGGCGCGGTCGCCACCATCGTCCTGGGCACCACCCTCGGACTCGAGCTCTCCTTCGGCAGCGCGCTCGGCCTCACCGTCTCCCTGGCGGCGTTCGCCGGCGCGCTCGCCGCGTTCTCGCTGGTCTGGCTGATGGCCCGGCGCGGCGGCGGCTTCTCCCCGCTGCGCCTGGTCCTCGCGGGCATCGGCATCGCCCAGTTCCTCGGCGGCATCACCAGCTACCTGGTCCTGCAGACCCGCGACGAACAGCAGACCAGGGGCGTGCTGTTCTGGCTGATGGGCAGCCTCGGCGGCGCCGTCTGGGCCCAACTCGCCGTCCCCGCCGTCGCCGTGGCGCTCGGACTGGCCCTGCTCCAGGCCCGCGCCCGGGGGCTCAACGCGATGCTGATGGGCGACGAGACGGCCGCCGGGCTCGGCGTGGACGTCGCCCGGCTGCGCCGCGAGGTCTTCGTCGTCACCAGTGTGCTCACCGGGGTGCTGGTCGCCGTCTCCGGGGCGATCGGCTTCGTCGGGCTGATGGTGCCGCACGTGTGCCGACTGCTGGTCGGCGCCGACCACCGGCGGCTGCTGCCGCTGTCCGCGCTCACCGGGGCGCTGCTGCTGGTCGTCGTCGACACCGTGGCCCGCACCGCCCTGGACGGCCAGGAACTGCCGATCGGCGTCGTCACCGCCGTGCTCGGCGCCCCCACCCTGCTCTACCTGCTGGACCGACGACTGGAGCGCAGTTGAGGATCGCCGTCGAGGACCTGAGCGTCGCCCTGGCCGGCCGGACGGTGCTGGCCGGGGCCAACCTGATCGCCGAGGAGGGGGAGATCGCCGGACTGGTCGGGCCGAACGGCAGTGGCAAGTCCAGCCTGCTGCGCACCGTCTACCGGCACCTGCGGCCGAGCGCCGGCCGGGTGCTGCTGGCCGGGCGGGACCTGGCGGAGCTGCGGCCGGCGCAGTCCGCCCGGCACATCGGGGCGCTGCCCCAGGAGCGCGGCGGGGACTTCGAGTTGAGCGTCCGCGAGGTGGTCGCGATGGGCCGCACGCCCTACAAGCGGGCCTTCGCGGCCGACGACGCCGAGGACCGCCGGATCACCGCCGAGGCGCTGGACCGGGTCGGCATGGCCGGGGCCGCCTCCCGCCGCTTCGCCCAACTGTCCGGCGGCGAACGGCAACGGGTGCTGCTGGCCCGGGCGCTCGCCCAGCAGCCGGACGTCCTGGTGCTGGACGAGCCGACCAACCACCTGGACGTCCGGCACCAGGTCGAACTGCTCGCCCTGCTCCGGCAGCAGCGCCGCACCACCCTGGTGGCCCTGCACGACCTCAACGCCGCCGCCTCGGTCTGCGACCGGCTCCACGTCCTGCACGACGGCGCCCTGGTGGCCTCCGGGACACCGCGCGAGGTGCTGACCGCCGACCTGCTGGCCGAGGTCTTCGGCGTGCGGGCGGCGGTGGTCGAACACCCCCTCACCGGCGACCCGCTGATCGCCTTCGACCACCGCACCCCGGCAGCGCCGGAGGCCGCCGCGCCGAGGTCTGTTGAGTCGTAGTGGGCCCTGTCGCCGGTCAGCATGCGCTGGCCGACGCCGGAGGCCAGGCGCAGGCGTCCGGTCTCGGTCAGCGGTGCGTTGCGGTGTGGGATGAGGGGCTTTCCGGGGGCCGGTGCAGATGTCGCAATCCATGCCGAGGCAGAAGGCCCTCGCTCCGTCTCGAGATCACCCAGCCGTGAGCCGGGTGCCACCAACTTCCGTGGTCAGAACCCCTGGCGGCTCTCGTAATGGCTCGGCCGGCCGTCCCGCAGGACCAGTCGGCCGAGCCGCGCGGCCTCCTCGCGGCGCAGCAACTCCGTGGCGCCGTCGGCTCGGTGGAGCACCGCCGAGTGCCAGGGCGTGGTCCAGGCGTCGGCTGCCGCCAGCAGCCGGATGCCGAACTTGGACGCCCCGGCCGGCTGCGGGTGGATGGAGAGCCGGACGGCGCTCGGGTGGTGCTCGGCGATCAACTCGCCCCAGGCGCGGCTGCGCTGGATCACGCCGTAGGCGCGGCGGCGGCACTCCCGCTGGAGGGCGGAGCGGGTTCCGGTGAAACCGACGGTGTCCTCGGTGAGGAAGCGGGTGATGCCCCGGTAGAGCCGCAGGGTCCCCTCATCGGTCAGTACCTGTTCGCGCAACTCCTCGACGCTCGGCGCGTACTGGGCGTGCACCCGGGCGCGCTTCCCGTCGTACGGGAGGTCGCCGAGGACGGCCCGCAGGTCGAAGGTGTCGAGGTGGGTCAGGCCCTCGCGGGCGATCATCGCGGTCAGGGCGTCCGCGTAGGCGTCTATGTGGTCGTCCGGGACGTTGATCAGGTCCCCGAAGATGTGCCCGTCCGAGCAGATCAGGATGCGGGCGCCGGGTGCGTGCAGTCGGCCGATCTCGGCACAGAGTCCGTCGAGGAACGTCAGCGACAGCCGTTCGCCCTCGTCCGGCAGGTGGCCGAGCACCTTCGCCGGGTTCGGCGACTTGCAGGGGAATCCGGGCAGCGTCAGGACGATCGGTTCGTCGGCGGCGATGAAGTCCGCCAACTGGGCCAGCTGGACCGGGAAGTGCTCCGGGCGGGCGTCGAGGTCCGGGTCCGCGGCGCGGCGGTGCGGCAGCAGCAGGCCCAGCACGCGGGTGGCGAGTCGCTCGGCCGAGGGGCGGTCCTCAAGGGCGGGGGCGACGGCGGTGATGGCGGGGGCGGTGCCGACGGGCGGCATGGCGGGTCCTCCACGGAAGGTCGTGCGGTACGGCGGGCAGGCAGGAAGGAAGGCAGGAGGGCGGGCGGAGCCGGGCGGCGCCTCGGCCCCGGGGGTCAGCGGCGGCGGTCGTAGGCGACCGGCAGCCGGTTCACGCCGCGCGCCAGGACGGCGGGGATCCAGGCCAGGTCCGCCAGGCCGTCGCCGGGCGCCTCGGCCGGGCGCAGACCGGTCAGCCGGCCGAGCAGGGTGGCGAGGGCGACCTGCAGTTCGGCCCGGGCCAGCGCGGCACCGGGGCAGTAGTGGATGCCGTGGCCGAAGGCCAGGTGGGCGTTGGGGGTGCGGTCGAGGTCGAGGCGGTCGGGATCGGGGAACTGCGCGTCGTCGCGGTTGGCGGCGCAGAGCGAGACGATCACGGAGTCGCCGGCCGGAACGGTGGTGCCGAACAGGTCGCTGTCCCCGGCGAAGAACCGCCAGGTGGTGAGCTCGAACGCGGCGTCGTGGCGCAGCAGTTCCTCCACCGCCCGGGCGAGCCGGTCGGGCTCGTCGAGACCCTCGCGCAGCCCGGCGAGCTGCTCGGGGTGGCGTAGCAGGGCGACCAGCATGGTGGTGATCTGGTTGGTGACCGGCTCCTGCCCGGCGACCAGCAGCTGGAACACCATCGAGTCGAGTTCCGCGCGGCTCAACCCTCCCGCGTCATGGGCCGCGACGAGCCGGCCCAGCAGGTCCTCCCGGGCCGCCCAGCCGGGTTCCCGGCAATCGGCGCGCTTACGGGCGACGACATCGGCGATGTACGTCTGGAGGCCGCGCAGCCGCGCCTCGTACGCCGGACGCCCGGGGTCCTGCGGGCCGACCGGCTGCACCACCTTGCCCCAGTCCCGGTCGAATCTCTCAGCCAACTCGGGTGGCAGGCCGATGACTTCGGCGAGCACCTGGAAGGGGTAGTGGGCCGCGAAGCCGGCCACCAGGTCCGCGCCGCCGGACTCCGGCAGCTTGTCCACCAGCGCGTCGGCCAGCTCCCGGAACCGGGGGCGCAGCGACTCCACCCGGCGCGGGGCGAACGCGTCCAGGACGAGCCGGCGCATCGAGGTGTGCTTGGGCGGGTCCTGGTGGAGCAGGTGGACCTGGAGCTGGGAGTGCTGCGGCTCGGGCATGATCGACGCGCGGCGGCGCCAATTGTCGTTGCCCAGCGCGTGGTTCTTGCCGAGTCGGGGGTCGTTGAGCACGGCGTGGGCGGCCCGGTAGCCGGTGACCAGCCAGGCGTGGATGCCGCTCGGGAACTCCACCCGGTGCACCGGCCCGGCCTCGCGCATCCGCCGGTAGAGCGGGTACGGGTCGCTCTTGTACGCCGGGCCGTACAGCGGGACAGGGGAGGGGAGCCGGTCGTACCCGTACGGGCAGTGCGGGGCGTCGCCGGTGGCGCCCTGGCCGGGGATCGTGTCGGTCATCTGAGGAGGTCCTTCGGTACGGGAGTTGCGGGCTCAGGACGTGGGGCGGTAGGGAGGCGGGGCGGTCAGGTCGTGGCAGAGCGTGGGGCGGTCAGGGCGTGGGGCGGCGGTGCGCGGCGAGCAGGGCGACGGCGGTGGCCGCGACCAGGGCGGCAAGGGTGATCCCGGCGCGGGTCCCGGTGGTCTCGCGGGCCCCGGCGAGGGAGGCGGCGGTGGCGAGGGCCGGGCCGAGCGCGAAGCCGAGGCTGCGGGCGAGCTGGACGGCGGACCCGGCTGTGGCGAGCTTCCCGGGCGGTGAGGCGGACATCACCAGGGCCTGGGTGGGGCCGCCGTTGAGGCCCATCCCGGCGCCGGCGAGGGCGAGTCGCGCGGCGATGTCGAGGGCGGACCAGCCGGTGTCCAGCGGGACGAGCAATGCCAGGCCGAGGGTGGTGACGGCGGCGCCGGTGAGCGCGGTCGGCCGGGCGCCCCAGCGGTCGGCCAGCCGGCCGCCGACCCGGCCGGCCAGCACCATGCCGAGCGGGAACGCCAGCATGGTGAGCGCGGTCGCGGTGGCGCTCTCACCCCGGGGGCCGCGCAGGTGCTGGGCGAGCAGGTAGTGGCAGGCCGCGAAGCCGGCGGCGAGCGCCAGCACCGAGGCGTTGACCCCGGCCGTCCCGGCGGCCCGCAGCACCTCGGCCACCGGCCGGCCGCCCGGGCGACGCAGCCAGAGCAGGACCAACGGTACGGCGGGCAGTGCGAGCAGCAACCACAGCCGCGCCTGCGGGGCCAGGGTGAGCCCGAGCAGCGTGGCGGCCACGGCGGCGCCGATCAGCGCGGCGTCGCCGAGCGAGGACCGGTCGGGCGGCCGCAGCCCGCCCCGGCGCGGGGCGTGACGCCGCACGATCAGGACGGCGGCCAGGCAGACCGGCAGCTTGACGAGGAAGATCGCCCGCCAGCCCAGGTGGTCCAGTAGCAGACCACCGACCACCGGCCCGGTGACGGCGCCGAGCGGGCCGAGCGTCGCGGGCACGCTCATCGCCCGGCCACGCAGCTCGGGCCGGACGGAGGTCGCGGCCAGCACCGGCATCAGGACGAAGAGCACGGCCCCGAAGGCGCCCTGGAACAGCCGGGCCGCGATCAGCCAGCCGGCCCACGGGGCGCAGGCGGCCAGCGCGCCGCAGAGGGCGAAGCAGCCGACCGCGAACAGCAGAGCCGAACGGGTGCCGACCTGGTCCAGCCATCTCCCGGCGGGCAACAGCAGGGCGACGAGCGGGAGTTGGTAGCCGAGAGCGGCCCACTGGGCGACCCCGGGAGAGACGTGCAGCCCGGCCGAGATGTCGGTGAGCGCGAGGTTGACCACGTTCATGTCGAGCATCGCGACGAACGACAGCAGGCCGGCGGCCACCACAAGGCTCCAGCGGTCGGCTGGTTGGCGCTGACTATGCGTCAGGGATCGGGAGGCCGGGGTTGGTTGCACTGTCATGAAGTCCCTCCGTCTCCCGTGCTGCCGGACCGGACGCCGCCTCGGCGGCGGGGTCCGGTACAGCAGTCGGGCGTCCGGGGGCTCCGGTTCCGAACACCTGGGGGATTTCTTCCCGGGGGGTGGGAGGTGGGGTGCTGCGGCGAACGGCCGACAGCCGACAGCGGACAGCGGACAGCTGACAACTTTCAGCGAACAGATAACAGATTTCGAAATCTGTTATCTGTTTGCTGTCGATTGCCGGCCGTCCGCTGTCCGCGCCCGCCCGCCTCCTCAGCAGGCGGGCGCGAGCACCTCGGCCTCGGCGGCGCGCAGGCGTGCCACCAGTTCCTCCCGTGCCCGGGCGACCCGGGATCGGACGGTCCCGACCGGGCAGCCGGCGACCTCGGCCGCCTCGGCGTAGCTCAGCCCCACCACCTGGGTCAGCACGAAGGCCTCCCGTCGCTGGGCGGGTACCCGGTCGAGCAGGTCGCCGAGCGCGATGCCGTCCTCGAACCCGGCCGCCGGTGCTCCGCCCTGGCGCTCCGCCGCCTCCTGCCAGTCCGGCAGCGCCGCGCAGCGCGGCCGGGCGGCGGCCATCCGGTACCGGTCGATCACCGTGCGCCGGGCGATCGACAGCAGCCAGGTGCGGGCCGAAGAGCGTCCGGCGAACGCGGGCAGGCCGCGCAGGGCGCGTAGGAAGGTCTCCTGCGCCAGGTCGTCGGCGGACTGCACGTCGGTCAGGTGGGCTACGAACCGCCAGACGTCCCGCTGGGTCGCCCGGACGAAGGCCTCGACGTCGGCCGCCCGTCCGGAGCGGGCGGTCAGCGCGAGGGCGGTGAGCTGTTCGTCATCCACGACGGCCTCCCACCCGGCCGGTCCCGGCACAACGGGCGTGCGGGACGATGGTCGTATGAGATGTGCGCAGTTCCGTATCGCCCTGTCCGCCAGGCTCGACGGCGAACCGAGCGGCCTGCCGGAGGTCCGGCTGGACAAACACGTCGCCCGCTGCGCCGGCTGCCGGGACTGGCTGGCCCGGGCGGAACAGCTGCGCGGCCGGGTGCGGGCGGGCACCGCGGACGGGCCGTCGCCGGAGTGGTCGGCCCGACTGCTTGCCGGGTTGGGCCAGGGCGGGCCGGGAGATGGCGTTCCGGACGGCCGGCGGACCGTCGAGCAGTAGGCACGGCAGGGGCGCGCCGAGGAGCGGGTGCGGTGGGACGGGGGCGCTGGCCGGAGTCGGTGCGCCGTCGAAGTCAGACATGGGAAGTTCCCGAGGGGAAGGCGGGGAGCGGCGCCGCACTGCGGCACCGTCGGCGTCCATGGGCAACCGCGCGCGGCACGCCGGACTCCCTGGGGAAGCGCGGCGGCGGACGCGGGCCCGCACCCTGACGACCCGACGGCGCGGGGCGCGGCCGTACGACAGGGCGACCTGCCCGTCGCGATTGACCCGGCGACCGGAGGGCGGCCGGGGTGAGGAAAGGGGGCGGCGGGCGCGTCAGCAGGCGAGGGCGAGCGCCGGCGGCCCGCGCCGGACCACGGCATGCGTCAGCAGCACCGAGCGCGGCGGCCGAGCCCGGTCGCCGGCGGGGCGGGGCGGGGCAGGGGCCCGGTAGCCGAAGGGGCGTGCGAGCAGCGTCAGCAGCGGGACCAGCAGAGCCCCCGCCACCACCGAGCCGAGCGCGCCGAGCAGCTCGAAGAGCCGGACGAGCGCCGCGTCACCGCGCCAGAGCAGGAGCGCGCACGCCAGCGCGGCGAGCACGTGGGCGGCGGTCATCCCGGGCGACATGCCGTGGGACATCCCGTGCGCCATGTCGTGCGCCGGTCCGCTCGCCAGGTCCTGCGCCCCGCCGTACGACCCGTCGCCGTGGAACGTCCCGTCGGGCATCACGTGCGGCCCGGTGGTCATCCCCGTCATCCCGGTTGTTTCGGTGGTACCGGTCGTCCAGGGCAGGCCGGGATCCATGGCCGCTGTCCCCGAGGCCCCGTGGTGCGTTCCCGCCGTCGGCCGCAGGCTGCCACCGGTCGGCGGGACGTCCGGGTCGATGCCCGCCATCCGCGCCAGTTCGACCGGGGAGAGTCCGCCGGGCGCCCGGCCGGGGTTGCAGAGCAGCAGAGCCGCCCAGTCGGTGGAGGCGATCCGGCCGAGGCCGTCGCCCCCTCGGGAGAGCGCCCCGGCCTGCTCGAACAGCTGGTGCGACGCGGTCTGCGCCACGACCATCCAGAGGCTGATCACCCCGAGTCCGCGCTGCTTCCCGGCGAGCAGCCAGGTCAGTCCGAGAACGGCCCCGAACGCGCCGACCAGGACCGTCGGTGACACCCCGGACCCGGCCATGGCGACGTGCGCGGTGGCGGCCGTCGCCACGCACAGCGCGGCGAAGACCGCGGCGCGCAGCAGGCGGAGCCGGTCGGTCATCACGATGGCACTCATCGTCGCACCCACCCCGCCCGACCCGTACCGCACCCTCCGGTCATGGCTGGTTCTGTGCCGTGAGACCATGCCCGGCCGCCCGCCCCGCAGCCGCCGGATCACTGCCCGGGCTCCGCCCGGCGACCCGTTCGATCGACCTGGCGCACCGAACGGAACACCCGCTCGTACGACCATCGGGGCGGTTTGACAGCGCGCATCCGATGCTCACTTAATGTGCAACACCCCATACGGTGCGTATCGGGATGATGCCGTTCAGAAGCAGGGAGGTCCGGCCTTGGAGACCCCGACGGATACCTCGGCGCCCATTGCCGACAGTACCGAGTCCGCTGCCCCCACGGAGCCGACCGTCCCGCAGCAGGCCACGGCCCCGGAACAGGCGGTGGTCAAGGCCAAGGCCAGAACGAAGACCGGCGCCGCCGAGGCCGTCGCCGAGCAGCCCGAAGCCGCCGAACCCGCCGAAGCGGCCAAAGCCGCCGAGTCGGCCGAGGCCGACGAAACGGCCGAGACCGCCGAGCCGCCCGAGTCCACCGAACCGGCCGACGCTACCGGGCAGGCCGAGTCAGCCGAAGCCGCCGAGCCAGCAGCGGCTGCCAAGCCGGCCGACGCCGCCGACCAGGCCGACTCACCCGAGCCCACCGACCCCGCCGACGCGGCTGAGCCCACCGAAGCAGCAGAGCCCGCCGAAGCAGCAGAGCCCGCCGAAGCGGGAGATCCCGCCGCGCCCGCCTCGGCAGGCCCGGCCGAGCCCGCCGACGCCACGCCCCAGAGCGCCGACCTCGCCGATCCCGGCTTCTGGCAGCTGCCCGCCCCCGCCCGCGTCGCCGCCTTCGCCGAGCTGCGCCGCCGCCCGGGCCCGGTGTACTTCGGCGACCGCGCCACCGGCCGGGGCTTCCACGCCCTGGTCCGCCACGCCGACGTGGTGGAGGCCAGCCGCAACCCGGCCGTGTTCCTCAGCGGCCCCGGCGTGACCACCCCCGCCCCGGCCCGCTGGGTCCGGCTGGCGTTCGGCGACTCGATGGTCAACCTGGACGACCCCCGTCACGCCCAGCTGCGCCGGATCGTCTCGCGGGCGTTCACCCCGCGGCTGCTCGACCGGGTCGAGGAGGACGTCCGGCGGATCAGCACCGAGCTGGTCGACCGGATCGAGCGGGAACGGCCGGAGGACTTCGTGACCGCGGTCGCCGCCGAGCTCCCGTTCCGGGTGATCTGCACCATGATGGGCATCCCGGAGGGGCCGCGCCGCACCATCCTCGACCTGGTCAACCGCAGCTCCGAGGACATCGGCGTGGCCCGCCCGCTGCGCCGTCGGCTCCGGGTGCCCGGGCGCGGGCTGCGGGCGCTCGCCCGGATGCAGGGCGTCGTCGCCGGGATCGGCCGCCAGCGCCGTCGTCGGCCGGAGGAGGACCTGATCTCCGCGCTGGTGACCGCCGACGTGGACGGCCGCCGGCTCACCGGGCGCGAGCTGGGCGCCTTCTTCAGCCTGCTGCTGGTCGCCGGGGTCGAGACCACCCGCAACGCGCTGGCCCACGGCCTGCACCTGCTGACCGTCCACCCCGAGCAGCGCGCGCTGCTGCTCGACGACCTCGACGGGCGGCTCGGCGGCGCGGTGGACGAGATGGTCCGGCACGCCACGCCGATCATCCAGTTCAACCGGACCCTCGCCGTCGACCACGAGCTGGGCGGCTCCGGCGGGCCCCTGCTGCGGGCGGGCGAGAAGGTCGCGCTGTTCTACGGCTCGGCCAACCGCGACGAGGAGGTCTTCCCCGACCCGGACGCCTTCGACATCACCCGCACGCCCAACCCCCACCTCGGTTTCGGCGGCGGTGGCCCGCACTACTGCCTCGGGGCGCACCTGGCCCGGCAGGAGATGACGGCGCTGTTCCACGAGCTGTTCACCCGCCTGCCCGAGGCGCGGTCGGTCGGCGAGCCGCAGCTCGTCCCGTCCAGCTTCGACCACCGGGTCCGCTCGCTGCGCTTCACGTTCTGAACCTCCCGAGAGGCCTGGACACCTTCAGAGGTCTCCGGTCCGGGCCTCCCGACAAGCCTCGACCTCCCGGAAGGCCCGAACCCCCCCGCGGGGCCCGGACCTCCCGCGGGGCCGGAACCCCCTGAGCGGCCAGGGCTCCCGCCGCTACCAGTCGCCCGTCTCCCACACCGCGTGGTCGTGCGCGAACAGCACCCGGTGCGGGCCGAGCTCCGCCACCCGGTCGAGCCAGGCCCGGTACCCGGGCAGCGGCGGGTCCACGCCCTCGCGGGCCGCCCGTCGGGCGAGCAGCGCCTGCCCGTACTCGGACGCGAAGTCGTACGCCTGCCCGGCCAGCAGGACCGGCGGGCCGCCCGGCCGGTCGACCAGCAGTGACTGGTGGCCCCCGGTGTGGCCGGGGGTGGGTAGTACCCGCACGCCCGGCCACACCTCGGCCTCGCCGTCGAGTTCGCGGTACTCGGCGCCGGGGAAGTCGACCAGCGCGTCGATGGTGTACCCGCCGCGCCGGGCGGTGGCCAGCTCGTCCGCCTGGACCACGACGGTCGTGCCGGCGAACAGCGGGTTGCCGCCGCAGTGGTCGAAGTGCAGGTGGCAGTTGACCACCAGGTCGATGTCGGCGACGGCGACCCCGGCGGCGGCGAGCGCCTCCGGCAGCGGCCGGCGGACCGGGCGGTAGTGGGCCTCGGTCTCCGGCTCGCCGCCGCCGATCCCGGTATCGAACAGCAGCAGCCCTTCCGGGCGCCGGACCAGGTACGCGAGCACCGGCTCCACGCGCGGCTCCGGGCCGCCCACCTCGCTGGCCGGCCGGACGAAGTACCCCAGGTCGAGACGGCGGATCACGTGCAATTCAGCCCCCATGTCGCAGTGCGTCGCTCTGCCCCCGTACGGGTGGCCGCGCGGGCCCCCGGTTCGCACCCTACCCGCCGACCGGCAGCCCACGGTCGGGCTTCACCTGCTTCATCGTCAGGTGCGAGTTGACCTGCGCGATGCCCGGCAGGCCGGAGAGCACGTCGGTGATGAAGCGCTCGTACGCGGCGATGTCGGCCACCGCGATCCGCAGCAGGTAGTCGGGTTCGCCGAACAGCCGGTGCGCCTCCACCACCTCGGGCAGCTCGGCCACCCGGCGCTCGAACTCGGCGACCGTCACCTGGTCCTCGTGACGCATGGTGATCGTCACGAAGGGCTGGAACCCGCGTCCGACCGCCGCGCCGTCCAGGACCGCCCGGTAGCCGCGGATCACTCCGTCCTGCTCCAGTTGGCGCACTCGGCGCAGGCAGGGGGAGGGGGTGAGGTCCACCCGGGCGGCCAGCTCGGTGTTGGTCAGGCGGCCGTCCTGCTGGAGCTCGCGGAGGATTCTGCGGTCGATTCGGTCCATGGCGCAATATTCTGCCAAAAGGCCGCGCCGACCAGCAGGAAGTCGCCATCGCGTGCCAGCCCGGTCCGGCTACCTTCAGTGACCGTACCGGCCAACGGGAGATCCCGGCCCACGCCCCGGCGCACCCCGGCCGACCGCCGGAACCACCCCGGCCACCACCCGGGGCACCCCGGCCGCCGCGCCGGGCCCACACCGCGACGAGCACGACAGGCCACGCCCACGCCCATGGACACCCACGCCCTCCTCCTCTTCCTCGGAGTCGACCTGCTGCTGGTCTGCACCCCGGGCCCCGACTGGCTCTACATCGCCGCCCGAGGCCTCGGCCAGGGCCGCCGTGCCGCGCTGACCGCGGTCGGCGGGGTCTGCGCCGGCTACGCCGTCCACACCCTGCTCTCCAGCGCCGGACTGGCCGCCGCGCTGCGCGCCGTCCCGGCCGCCCTGCCCGTGCTGCGCCTCACCGGCGCCGCGTACCTGCTGGTGCTCGCCGTGATGATGCTGCTGGCACTGCGCAAGGGCGGGGACGCCGCAGCCCTGGCCGCGCCCAAGCCGCAGCCCACCGCGACGGTGCTGCGCCAGAGCATGCTGACCGCGCTGCTCAACCCCAAGGGGCTGCTGCTCTACCTCTCCCTGGTGCCGCAGTTCGTCGACCCGGGCGCCGCGCTGCCGGTCGGCGGGCAGGTGCTCGCGCTCGGCTCGCTCAACGTGCTGGCCTGCGCGGTCGTGTACGGGCTGGTCGCGCACGCCAGCGGGCGGCTCGGCGGCCGGTTCGGCGGCACCCCGCAGGCGGCCCGCCGGATGACGATGGTCTCGGCGGTGCTGCTGATGCTGGTGGCGGGCGTCACGGCGAGCGCCTGAGAACCGGAGCACAATGCCGGACATGACTGATCGTCCGTTGCCAGAAGGAACCGCCGGAACCGCCGGGTGTGTCGACGGCCCGACCGCCCACGCCTGGGCGGCGCTCGGTGGCCCGCCCGAGCTGCTGGACCGGGTGGGCTTCCAGGGCCCGGACGACGTCCTGCCCTCCGGTCTCCCGGTGCGCCGGCTCGCCCGGGCCACCGTGGCCGTCTGTTCGCTGGCCGCGGCCGAACTCGCGGCCCACCGCACCGGCGTGCCCGTCCCCGCCGTCCGGGTGGACCAGGGGGCGGTCGCCACCGCCTTCGTCAGCGAGCGCCACCTGACGGTCGACGGCCGGACACCCGTCACCTTCGCCCCGCACTCCGGCTTCTGGCGCACCGCCGACGGCTGGGTGCGGACCCACGCCAACTACCCGCACCACCGCACCCGGCTGCTCGCCGCCCTCGGCCTCGCCGCAGACGCCGGGCCCGAGCAGCTCGCCGGGGTGCTCGGCAGGCTGCCGGCCGAGCGGATCCAGGAGCGCGCGTACGAGGCGGGAGCGCTCGCGGTGGCCGTCGCGCCGGTGAGCCAGGCCGTGCACCCCCTCGTGGAGCACCGGGAGACCGGTGGCGCCGCCGGAACCGCCCTGGTCCGCCCGCTCGGCGGAGCCTCGGTGGACCAGCCCGCCGCCGGGGTCCGGGTCCTCGACCTCACCCGGGTGATCGCCGGACCGGTCGCCACCCGCACCCTCGCCCTGCTCGGTGCCGACGTCCTCCGCGTCGACGCGCCCCGGCTGCCGGAGGCCGACGACGCCCACGCCGACACCGGCTTCGGCAAGCGCTCCACCCGGCTCGACCTCGCCGAGCCGGCCGACCGCGCCGTCTTCGAGGACCTGCTCGCCACCGCCGACGTCCTCGTCACCGGCTACCGCCCCGGCGCCCTCGACACCCACGGCCTGAGCCCGGCGGCACTGTTCGCCCGCCGCCCGGACCTGATCCTCGCCCAGATCTGCGCCTGGGGCTGGACCGGCCGCTGGGCCGGACGGCGCGGCTTCGACAGCCTGGTCCAGGCGGGCGTCGGCATCGCCGCCCACGAGTCCGCCCGCGCCGCAGCCCCCGGGACTGCCCACGGGCCCGCCCCCGACGACCGTCCCGGCGTGCTGCCCGCCCAGGCCCTCGACCACGGCACCGGCTACCTCCTCGCCGCCGCCGTCCTGCGCTCCCTCACCGACCAGCGCACCCGCCGCCCCGGCGGCCGCCACCTGCGCTTCTCCCTCGCCGGCACGGCCTCCTGGCTACTGCACGGCATCGAACCGGAGGAAGTCCCGCAGGGCGTCCCGTCCGAGCCGTACGACCCCTCCCGGTGGCTCGCCGAGACCGACTCCGGGTACGGGCGGCTGCGCCACGCCCTGCCGCCGATCGGGTACGAGGGCGCGCCCACCGACTGGTCGCGCCCTCCCGGGCGCTGGGGGACGGACGAACCGGTCTGGCTCTGAGGCCTCCGCCGGGGTGGCTGTCCGAGGCGTCTGGCAGCATCGCCGTCATGACCGCACACGCCACCGACTTCACCTGGTTCGACGAGCGCTACCCGGACCTGGGCGAGGCCTACTGCCTCACCCGGGTCCAGGGGCTCACGGCCGACGAGCTGCTGCGCCGCTTCGACGCCCTGCCGGGCAGCGACGCCGTCGGCCTGAAGGCGGTGATGGCCCGCTGGGACGCCTACCTGGACGAGGCGGACGAGGAGGCCGAGGCGCTGTTCGACCCCGCCGAGGACCGGCTGCTCGTTGCGGTCACCGAACTCGACGGCTGGGCCCTCGCGATCGAGCCGAACGGCTACCTCGGCACCCTGGACACGGTGATCCCCCGGCTCGGTGAGGGCACCCGGCTGGTCTCGCACTTCCGCAACGTCAACGCCGTGGACCACTTCCACTGGTGGGAGCACGGCGTCCGGCGGCTGCACTTCGAACCGCTCTTCCCCACCCAGCGGGACGGCACGGACGCCGAGGCCTCCGGAGTCCCCGAGCTGCTGACCGCCTGCGGCTTCGAGCTGGAGACGGAGGCGTACGACCTGTGCGGCGAGGCCGCGTTCGCGCTCGCCGAGCGGCTGACGGACGTCCGGCTCGGCCCGGACCGCCTGGAGGCCGCCACCTTCCGGATCGGCTTCGCGCCGCGCCCGTAGGGAGCGGCGGGCGGCTCCGACCGGCAGGTGACGGCCTCCGCGACGGACGCTCCGGCGAGGCACCGACTCCGCGAGGTGACGTCCCGTGGGCTGGCGGCGGTCAGACCCCCGACGGGATCCGCCTGGCCTGGCCGCGCACCTGGACCGCCGTCACGATCTCGACCAGGCCCAGGATCACCAGCCAGCACCCGGCCAGCACGGCCAGCGCGGTGATCGACCCGACCGGCCACACCATCAGCAGCACGCCGGCCAGGGTGTTGGCCACACCCGCGAAGGCCTGCCAGGCGCGGGCGGGCATCAGCGGGTCGGAGAGCGCGGCGGCGAGCTGGGTGATCCCGCGGAACAGCCAGCCGATCCCGATCCAGAGCGCGAGCAGCAGCAGCGACTGCACCGCGCTGCGGAAGCAGAGCAACCCCAGCAGCACGCAGATCGCGCCGCTGATGAAGGCCAGCACCCGCAGCGCGGTGGTGGAGTGGGTGCCGAACGCGGCGACCAGCTGCACGATGCCGATCACCAGCAGGTAGAGCCCGAACAGGACGCCCACCACCAGGAGCGTCTCCCGGGGCCAGGCGAAGACCACGATCCCGAGGGCGAGGGAGGCGAGTCCGGCGACCAGCAGGACCTGCCAGGCGGCCTTGGCGAGCAGTCCGAGCGGGCCCTGGACCGGGGTGCCGTCGGGGGTGATGATCGGAGGGGCCACGGTGGCGTACTCCTCGGGTCTTACGCCGGGCGACGGGCGACGGGTGACGTCCTGGTCGGACTGCGACGCGGGTACGACGCCGGGTACTACGCGGGTACGCGGCGGGTGCGACGCAGGACGGGCGGGGTCGGGTCGGCCGGCTGACGGGCAGGGAACGCACCCCAGCCTCTCCGCGCCACCTCGGGGCCGCACGCCCGATACCTCCGTTCGGGGGATCCGCCGCGGTCGCCGGAACGTCATCCTCCGGCCACTTTCCGTCGATACCATCCGTCGATATGACTTCTGAAGGGTGGGGGACCCCTCCGGTCGAGCCGATCGGCCAGCACTACATCGTCTGCGGGGGCAACGCGCTGGCACACCGACTGGTCCTGGAACTCGTCGAGCACTACGAGGTCCCGGTCGTCGTCCTGGTCGCCGACCGAACCCGCGACCACGCGCCGCAGATCGAGCAGCTCTCCGGCGTCGCGGCGGTCGTGGAGTACGCCGGCGTCACCGAGGAGGCGCTGCGGGCGGTGTCCATCGGCACCGCGCGCGGTCTCGCCCTGGTCGAGGGGAGCGACCAGGAGAACATCCACGCCGCGCTCAGGGCCCAGAACCACAACCCGGACATCCGCATCGTGTTCCGGATGTTCAACCAGCGGCTCGGCGAGAACATCGAACGGCTGCTCAGGAACGGTGCCGCGCTCTCCGGCTCCGCCACCGCCGCCCCGGCCTTCGCCTCCGCGGCACTCGGGCGGCCCAACTCGGTGGAGATCGACGGGCGTTACCTGCACATCGCGTTCGACGACGACATCACCTCCGACCGGATCTGCGTGGTCGCCGACCACATCGACCGGCAGGACCTCGGCAGGATCCGACTGCTGCCCGAGCAGCAGGGCGACTCGGCCGAATTCGTCCGGTTCGCCCGCCAGTTCGGCGACAACGGGCCGATCCGCCCCGGCGACCTGCGGCGCGAACCGGCGCCGTCGGCCGACCCCGACCCGGAGGAGGAACCGGGCGGCCGGGCGGCGCTCCAGGTCCTTCGGATCGAGCCCCGGGAGCCGATCGACTGGACGCGGCGGGTGCGCTGGCGGCTGCTCGACACCATGCGCTTCTTCACCAGCGCCCGGATGCGGCTGGTGCTGCTCACCGCCCTCGCGGCCGTGCTGCTGGCCTTCGGGGTGCTCTGGTACCTCAACCGGAACTTCGGCTGGACCGTCTACATCACGCTGCTCGACCTGGCCGGCGCCGCCCAGCCGGACCAGCTCTCCGACATCGCCGACGGGACGGGCACCGGCGGGTTCTGGCAGCGGGTCGCGCAGGTGGTGGTCACCATCTGCGGGATCACCTTCGCGCCGGTCGCCACCGCCATCGCGGTCGAGGTGCTGGCCTCCGGGCGGCGCGGGCAGCCGCGCAACCCCGGGGCGGGCACCCGGGACCACGTGATCGTCGTCGGCCTCGGCAACGTCGGCACCCGGGTCGCGACCCAGCTGCACGACATGGGCGTGCCGGTGGTCTGCATGGAGCGGGACCCGCAGGCGCGCGGCATCGCCGCCGTACGGGCGCTGGGGATCCCGGTGGTGCTGGGCGACGGACCGTTCGAGCAGCAGCTGCGCCGGGCCCGGCTGAAGCACAGCCGGGCGCTGGTCGCGGTCAGCGGGGACGACGCCACCAACCTCGAGGCGGCCCTGGAGGCGCGCCACGGCAATCCCGGGGTCCGGGTGGTGGTGCGGCTGTTCGAGGACGACTTCGCCGGCCACTTCTACAGGACGCTGGACAATGCGGCCTCCCGGTCGGTGTCCTACCTGGCCGCGCCCGCCTTCGCGGCGGCGCTGATGGGGCGCGACGTGCGCGGGACGCTGTCGGTGCTCCGGCATGTGCTGCTGATCGCCGAACTGAAGGTGGAGGACGGCAGCGGACTGATCGGGCTGAACCGGCACGACCTGGAGGATCCGGGCGGTGTCCGGGTGATCGCCGTGCGCTTCGCCCACGGCGGGCCGTTGCGGTGGAACTTCCCGGACCGCACCCGGCGGCTCGCCCCGGGCGACCAGATCGTGGTCGCCGCCACCCGTAGCGGGCTCGCCCGGCTGAACACGGTGGCCGTGGAGGAGGAGGGCTGAGCGCGGCGGGGGAGCGCCGGCTGTCGGGGTGCGGGCGGCGGCCGGCAGTGAACGACTGGGCAGCCGACGGCCGACAGTGAACCGCCGGCAGCCGACAGCCGACAGAGTTCAGCTGACAGATTTCATCATCTGAAATCTGTCAGCTGTTATCCGTCAGCCGTCCCCGCCGTCAGCGGTTCTGGAACTCCGGCGGGCGCTTCTCGGCGAAGGCCGCCATGCCCTCCTTCTGGTCCGCCGTGGCGAAGGCCGCGTGGAAGAGCCGGCGCTCGAAGCGGACGCCCTCGGCCAGGGTGGTCTCGAAGGCGCGGTTGACGCTCTCCTTCATCATCACCGCCGCCGGGGCGGACATCGCCGCGACCGTCTCGGCGGTGGCCAGCGCCTCGGACAGCAGCTGGTCCGCCGGGACGATCCGGGAGACCAGCCCGGCCCGTTCGGCCTCCTCGGCGCCCATCATCCGACCGGTCAGGCACAGCTCCATGGCCTTGGCCTTGCCGACCGCCCGGGTCAGCCGCTGCGAGCCGCCGATGCCGGGGATGACCCCGAGCTTGATCTCCGGCTGCCCGAACTTCGCGGTGTCCGCCGCCAGCAGGATGTCGCACAGCATCGCCAGCTCGCAGCCGCCGCCCAGCGCGAACCCGGCCACCGCCGCGATCACCGGCTTGCGCAGGGCGCCGAGCCGGTCCCACGGGCCCAGCCAGTCGTCGAGGTAGACGTCCGGGAACCGGTTGCCCTGCATCTCCTTGATGTCGGCGCCGGCCGCGAAGGCCTTCTCCGAGCCGGTGATCACCAGACAGCCGATCTCCGGGTCCCGGTCGAAGGCGGTCGCGGCGGCGACCACCTCGTTCATCAGCTGGGTGTTCAGCGCGTTGAGCGCCTTGGGCCGGTTGAGCGTGATCAGCCCCACCCGGCCCTTGCGCTCGACCAGGATCGTCTCGTAGGTCTCGGTCTCGGTCATCGCCGTCGACTCCCATTTCCGCTGCTCGGCGCCCGTGGGCGCGCCCTGACCACCCAACGATCTACGAAGCGCCCCGCCTCGCGCCAGTCTTGGTATGCGAGACGCCGGTCACCAGACGCCGGAGGGACCGGAGGGGGCGGGGAGCCGGCCGGTCGGTCGCCCAGTGGTATGCGGGACAGCGGGTCGGTGTCCCCGACCGGGGTCCGGCGGGGGGCCGGGTGGTTCATGGCCGGCTCGAGGTGCGCCGGCGGGAGGAGGGGCGGGGGTCAGGCGAGGCCCAGTTCGTCGCCCTCGCGCGGGGCGAGGAAGCGGGCGACGTCCGCCTCCGTCACCTCGGCGAGCGTGGCGGGCTTCCAGCGGGGGTTGCGGTCCTTGTCGATCACCTGCGCGCGGATGCCCTCGACCATGTCGTGGCCCTCCAGTGCGGTGCAGGAGATCCGGTACTCCTGGTCGAGCACGGCCTCCAGCGAGGGGAGCGTGCGGGCGCGGCGCAGCGCGGCCAGGGTGGTCTTGACGGCGGTGGGGGAGTTCGCCAGGACGGCTTCGGCGGCCTCCTTGGCCTCCGGGACGCCGGAGTCCAGCAGGCGGTCGACGATCTCCTCGACCGTGTCGGCCGCGTAGCAGGTGTCGATCCAGGGGCGCTGGGCGGCCAGTGCGGCGGGTGGCGCGGGCTCGGCGTGCGCGGCGACGAGGGCGGCGACCTCGGCGGTGGTGCTCCCGGTCGCCGCGGCGGTGCCCCGGGCCAGGGCGTCGAGCAGGTCGGGGATGCGCGACGAGGGCACGAAGTGGTCCGCGAATCCGCAGAGCAGGGCGTCGCCCGGCCCCATCGAAGCCGCGGTGAGCCCGAGGTGGGTGCCCAACTCGCCCGGGGCACGGGCGAGCAGCCGGCTGCCGCCGACGTCCGGCACGATGCCGATCCGGGTCTCGGGCATCGCGACGGTGGAGCGCTCGGTGACGATCCGCACCGCGCCGTGGGCGGACACCCCCACGCCGCCGCCCATGGTGATGCCGTCCATCACCGCGACGTACGGCTTCGGGTAGCGGGCGATCAGCGCGTTCAGCCGGTACTCGTCGCGGAAGAAGGCCCGGGTGCCGGCCCCGCCCGCCTTGGCGTCGTCGTGCATCGCGCGGATGTCGCCGCCCGCGCACAGGCCGCGCTCGCCCGCGCCGGTCAGCACGACGGCGCGTATCCGCTCGTCCGCGGCCCAGTCGTCCAGGGTGGCGCGCAGGGCGGTGACCATGCCGTGGGTCAGCGAGTTGAGCGCCCGCGGACGGTTCAGCACGAGCCGTCCGACGCCGCCGTCCAGGAACGCCTGGACCTCCGCCACCTGTGCGCTCATCGGGCCCGCTCCCGTTCCTCGGTGATGTCGACGTCCGCCGTAGCCCGCTGTCCGGTCCTGTCGGCCCGGCCGCTCCTGCGGGCCCGGCCGTGCTTCCCGGACCCGGCAGGCTTCCGCGGTCCACCGTACCGGGGCGGGTGGGCGGTTGTGATCACCGGGCCGGGGCGGGGGTGCGCGGCCGGGCTCAGGGCCAGGCGCGCAGGGCGAGTTCGGCGGTCCGGGCCAGGTCGGCGGCGGTGGCGCCGTCCCGGGCCTGCTGGGACATCCCCTGGAGGACGGTGCCGAGGTAGCCGGCCAGCGCCTTCGGGTCGGCCTCGGGCGGCAGTTCGCCGTCCTGCCGGGCCTGGGACAGCCGGGCCTCGAAGGTCCGCAGGTTCCCGTTGCGCAGCTCGCGCAACTGGGCCTGGACGCCGGCGTCCTGCGGGGTGACGTTGGTGGCGGCGGAGATGACCAGGCAGCCGGCCGGGTGGGACGGGTCGGGGTAGACGGCGGCGGCCTCGCGCAGGATGCGGGCGAAGGCGCCGTACGCGGTGGGCTCCTCCGCCAGTGCGACGGCCGCGAACGCGCCGACGGGGGAGCGGCCGTACCGGCGGACCACCTCCTCGAACAGCGACCGCTTGTCGCCGAAGGCCGCGTACAGGCTGCCGGGGCGGATGCCCATGGCGGTGGTGAGGTCGGTGACCGAGGTGGCCTCGTAGCCGTGCTGCCAGAAGAGCCGGGTGGCCGCGGCGAGCGCCTCGTCGCGGTCGAAGGCCGGCGGGCGGCCGCGTCGGGGGGCCGCTCCGGGCGCGGCCGTGCCGCCTCCTGACGCCGCTGTCGGCCTCTGTGCCTCTGTCATGCGTCGAATTTTAGAGCAACCACTCAAGAAGTGGGTGCGGCGTGTGCTAGCGTCTTTCTTGATCGATCGCTCAACAATGACGCGGAGTGCAACCAGGAGGGGGCCCGGCCATGGGCGCGTACGGACTTCGGGGCAAGACGGCGCTGGTCACCGGCGGCAGCAGGGGGATCGGCCGGGCCATCGCCCGCCGGCTCGGGCGGGACGGCGCCACCGTCGCCGTCGGCTACGCCCGGGACGGGGCGGCGGCGGAGGAGGTGGTGGCCGGCATCCGCGCCGACGGCGGGCGGGCGTTCGCTCTGCGGGCCGAACTCGGCCGGCACGGTGACGCGGCCGCGCTCTGGGCGGCCTTCGACGCCGGGATCGGGGCGCACGCTCCGGACGGCGGGGTGGACATCATCGTGAACAACGCCGGGATCGGGCGCAGTTCGGACCTCGAGACGCTGACCGAGGAGGACTTCGACGAGGTGTTCGCGGTCAACGTCCGGGCGCCGTTCTTCGTGGTGCAGCACGGCCTGAAGCGGCTGCGGGACGGCGGGCGGATCATCAACGTCTCCAGCGGCGCCGCCCGGCTGGCGATGCCCGAGATCATCGCCTACGGCGCCACCAAGGGGGCGCTGGACACCTTCACCCTCAATCTCGCCAAGCAGCTCGGCCCGCGCGGGATCACGGTGAACTCGGTCGCGCCCGGCATCGTCGACACCGACGTCAACGCGGGCTGGCTGCGCGGCAACGCGGAGGCGGAGGCGTACGCGGCCTCGGTCGCCGCGCTCGGCCGGGTCGGGCAGCCGGAGGACATCGCGGACATCGTCGCCTTCCTCGCCTCCGACGACGCCCGCTGGGTGACCGGCCGGGTCGTCGACGCCACGGGCGGGGCGGGGCTGTAGACGGACCCGGGTGCCAACCGCAGACGGGTGGTGGGCAGGGGCGGGCAGACGGATGACAACTGACAGCTGACGGATAACAGCTGACAGATGATGAATTCTGTCAGCTGTTATCCGTCGTCCGTCATCGGTGATCCGTTGTTCGTCGTTCGCTACTCGTGATTCCTCGGCACTCGGCCCTCGGGCCTCAGCGTTCGGCCCTCAGCCCCGCACGCGCCCGGTGACCTCGCCGAACCCGATCACGGCGCCGTCCGGCCCGGGCGCGGTGGCGGTGATGGTCACCTCGTCGCCGTCCTCCAGGAACGTCCGGGTCGACCCGTCCGGGAGCTTCAGCGGCTCCTCCCCGTTCCACGTCAGCTCGATCAGCGCACCCCGGGTGTCCCGCTCCGGCCCGCTGACCGTCCCCGAGGCGAACAGGTCGCCGGTGCGCAGCGAGGCGCCGTTGACGGTCATGTGGGTCAGCTGCTGCTGCGCCGTCCAGTACATGGTGGCGAACGGCGGCCGGGAGACCGGGTGCCCGTTCAGCCGGACCTCCATCGCCAGGTCCAGGCCCCACGGCTCGCCGCCCCGGTCGTCCAGGTACGCCAGCGGCTCGACGTCGCGCTCCGGCGGCGTCACCCGGGCGTGCTCCAAGGCGTCCAGCGGGACGATCCACGGCGAGACCGAGGTCGCGAAGGACTTGCCGAGGAACGGGCCGAGCGGCACGTACTCCCAGGCCTGGATGTCGCGCGCCGACCAGTCGTTGAGCAGGCAGACGCCGAACACGTGCTCGCGGAAGTCGTCCAGCACGACCGGCCGGCCCAGCTCCGACGGTGTGCCGACGACGAAGCCGACCTCGGCCTCGATGTCCAGCCGGCGCGACGGCCCGAAGCTCGGCGCGGCGTCGGCGGGCGCCTTGCGCTGCCCGTGCGGCCGCACCACCGGCGTGCCGGAGACCACGACCGTGCCCGCCCGTCCGTGGTAGCCGATCGGCAGGTGCTTCCAGTTGGGGGTGAGCGGCTCCGAGCCCGGGCGGAAGATCCGGCCCAGATTGGTGGCGTGGTGCTCCGAGGCGTAGAAGTCGACGTAGTCGGCGACCTCGAACGGCAGGTGCAGCTCCACCTCGTCGGCCGGCACCAGCGCCGGCGACAGCGCCTCGCGGAAGGACTCGTCGGTGAGCCAGGTGGTCAGGTCCGCCCGCACCCGGGTCCAGACCGGACGCCCCGCCGCCATCAGCGGGTTGAGCGAGTCCGCCTCCAGCAGCGCCGACGGCGAGCCGGCCGCGCGGGCGGCCGCCCCGGCGTCCAGCACGAAGTCCCCGACGCGCACGCCGATCCGGCGCCGCCCGGGCTGGTCCGCGGTGGTGAAGACGCCGTACGGCAGGTTGTGCACGCCGAACGGCGAGTCCTGGGCGCTGGCGAGCCAGCTGCGGGGGGTGGTCAACGGTCCTCCTGGTGCAGTGGACTGGGCGACGACAGCAGGCCGAGCACGGCCAGATCGCCCAGGGGTTCGGCGATGCTACAGGTGCCGAACGCGGTGAACGAGTTCCGGATCACCGTAACCTGACGGTCTGTCAGCGATCGGACCGCCTTGGCCAGTACCTCGCCGTCACGCTCCGCCAGCACCGCCGCGGCGGCGGTCCGGTCGGTCTCCTGCGCGGCCAGCAGCACGTTCAGGAAGCCGTGGTGCTCGAATCCGGTCTCCGGATCGGTGTGCCGGACGGCGTTGTGCAGACCGGCCGTGCACTTGTACGGCAGTCCGCGCCGCGCGCAGCCGGTGAGGAAGGCGGCCAGCTCGTCCTCGTCCGGGAAGGCCCCGGCGACCAGCCCGCCGGTGCGGAACTTCGCCCGGTACGGGCTGTCCACCAGCACGTCCAGGACGGCGTCCAGCGCGTCCCCGCGCAGGAGTTCGCGGGGCAGTTCGACGGCGGCCGGGACGTCGGGCGGCAGCAGCCGGTCCAGTGCGGCCACCGCCTCGGCGGCGTCCCGGGCGGCCAGCTCGACGCCGGCCAGCTCGAAGGGCGCGGCGGCGGCGAGCGCTGGGGCGAGCTCGGTGCTGCCCCCCGGCAGCACCAGCCCGACCCTGAGCGGCCCGTGGCCCGCCGCCGCCGCGCCGTCCGCCCCCGCTGCGCCCCCCTCGGTCGCGGCGGCCGTCGCCGCCGCGGAAGCCGAGGCCGCGGACGAGCCCACGGCCGTCCGGGAGTTCGAGACCGCCTCGGTCAACTCGCTCAGTCGGCCCGCCCCGCAGAGGAAGGGGCCGACCGCCTCGGCGTACCAGGCCGCGCGGTGCACCCGGTGTGCGGGCACCGCCTCGGCGACCGGCAGGTTCCCTGGGGGGAACACCGCCGCGTCGTCGAACAGCCCGCGGAACAACTCGGGGATCGCACCGGGGATCGTGCCCGGGACCGCACCGGGAATGCCACCCGGGGCCGAGCCCGGGGCCGTGCCCGGGGCCGCGCCCCCCGTAGGCAGTGCGCTCATCGCCCGGGCCCCCGACCGGCCCAGGTCCAGGCGTAGTTGTCGTCCTCGCTGGCCCGGCCGCCCTCGCCGAGTTCCAGCGGGCGGAAGGTGTCCACCATGACGGCCAGCTCGTCGAAGAACTCCGCGCCGATGCTGCGCTCGTACGCCCCCGGCTGCGGTCCGTGGGTGTGCCCGCCGGGGTGCAGCGAGATCGAGCCCTGGCCGATGCCGGAGCCCTTGCGGGCCGCGTAGTCGCCGCCGCAGTAGAACATGACCTCGTCGCTGTCCACGTTGGCGTGGTAGTACGGCACCGGGATCGCCAGCGGGTGGTAGTCCACCTTGCGCGGAACGAAGTTGCAGATCACGAAGCCGTTGCCCTCGAACACCTGGTGGGCCGGCGGCGGCTGGTGGATCCGGCCGGTGATCGGCTCGAAGTCCCTGATGTTGAAGGCGTACGGGTACAGGCAGCCGTCCCAGCCGACCACGTCGAAGGGGTGGTGCGGCACGGTGTAGCGGGTGCCCGCGATCCCGTTCGGGCCGCGGTGCTTGACCAGCACGTCGACGTCGCCGGGGGCGTCGACGACGAGCGGGCCGACCGGTCCGCGGAAGTCCCGTTCGCAGTACGGCGCGTGCTCCAGCAGCTGACCGTACTTGGACAGGTAGCGCTTGACCGGGGTGATGTGGCTGTTCGCCTCGATGCAGTACGCGCGCAGCGGATCGTCGCCGGCGGGCACCCAGCGGTGGGTGGTGGCGCGCGGGACGATCACGTAGTCGCCCTGCCCGACCTCGATCGAGCCGAACACCGTCTCGACCGTGCCGGAGCCGGACTCCACGTACACGCACTCGTCGCCGAGCCCGTTGCGGTAGAGCTCGCTCGGGGCCCCGGCGGCGACGTACGAGATCCGGACGTCGCCGTTGCCGAGGACCAGCCGGCGGCTGCCGACGACGTCCGCGGACTTCCAGTCCTGGTCCGCGAACAGCTCGTGCAGCTTGAGGTGGCGGGGCAGGAGCGGGTGGTTGGGCACCGTGGACTGGTCCGGCAGCTCCCAGGGCACCGCGTTGACCACCGCCGAGGGGATGCCCCGGTGGTAGAGCAGCGAGGAGTCCGAGGAGAACCCCTCCTCGCCCATCAACTCCTCGTAGTACAGCCCGCCTTCGGGAGTGCGGTGCTGGGTGTGCCGCTTGGGCGGGATGCTGCCCAGCTGCCGGTAGTACGCCATCTCCGTGGTCCTCCTCGACCGTTTGGCAGAGATCCGTTCGTCAGGGACCCGCTCGTCGGTCACCCGCTCGCCGGATCCCGTCGACGCTCACAGGTTGCCGCGCCGGTCCTGCTCGCGCTCGATGGACTCGAAGAGCGCCTTGAAGTTGCCCTTGCCGAAGCCGAGCGAACCGTGCCGCTCGATGAACTCGTAGAAGACGGTGGGACGGTCGCCGATCGGCTTGGTGAAGATCTGCAGCAGGTAGCCGTCCTCGTCGCGGTCGACCAGGATGCCGCGCTTCTTCAGCTCCTCGATCGGCACCCGGACCTTGCCGATCCGCTCGCGCAGCTCCGGGTCGTCGTAGTAGGCGTCCGGGGTGGAGAGGAACTCCACGCCGCGCGCCCGCAGCACGTCCACGGTGGTGAGGATGTCATTGGTGGCGAGCGCCATGTGCTGGCAGCCGGGGCCGGTGTAGAACTCCAGGTACTCGTCGATCTGGGACTTCTTCTTGGCCACGGCCGGCTCGTTGAGCGGGAACTTCACCCGGTGGTTGCCGCTGGCGACGACCTTGGACATCAGCGCGGAGTAGTCGGTGGCGATGTCGTCGCCGACGAACTCGGCCATGTTCACGAAGCCCATGACGCGGTTGTAGAACGCCACCCACTCGTCCATCCGGCCCAGCTCGACGTTGCCGACGGCGTGGTCGAGGGCCTGGAAGAGGCGCTTGGGCGAGCCCTCCGGGTGGGTGACCCGGCTCTCCGCGACGACGTAGCCCGGCAGGTACGGGCCGTGGTAGCGGGAGCGGTCGATCAGGGTGTGGCGGGTCTCGCCGTAGGTGGCGATGGCCGCGCGGCGCACGGTGCCGTTCTCGTCCGAGACGTCGTTCGGCTCCTCCAGCACGGTGGCGCCGGAGGCGCGGGCGTGCTCGATGCACTTGTCGACGTCCGGGACCTCCAGGGCGAGGTCGACGACGCCGTCGCCGTGGCGGCGGTGGTGGTCCAGCAGCGGGCTGTCCGGCCGGACGCCGCCCTTGATCACGAAGCGGCAGGAGCCCGAGCGGAGCACGTACGCCTTGCGGTCCCGGCGGCCGGTCTCCGGGCCGGAGTACGCGACCAGCTCCATGCCGAAGACTGCCTGGTAGAAGTGCGCCGTCTGGGTGGCGTTGCCGACCACGAAGACGACCGCGTCCTGCGCCGTCACCGGGAACGGGTCGGCGGCCGCGTCGTGCTCGACGAGGCCGACGAGGCGGCGCAGCTGGTCGGCGTCAAGACCGGCCTCGCGCTCCTCGGGGGTCAGCTCAAGGGCGTGGGTCTGCGGGGTCATCGCTCGTTCCTCCACTTCGGGCCTCGCCGTCGAGGCTTCCGCTGGATCGCGACCGCACCGAACGGGTGGGCGGTGTGGTTGCGGAGAGCTTGCTCCTGTCGGGGTGGTTGGGCAACAGGTGGGATTTTGACTGCTCAATGTGTACAAGCTGATCAGAAAATCCCGCTGTTGGCTGAGCAAAATGCGCTGCCGACCGGGGGTGATGCCCGAAGACTGTGCAATGGGGCGGTCACGCACTTCCGGGGCCGGCGGGGCGCGGGAGGTGGCGGAGGAACCAGTCCGAGGCGAGCTCGGCGACCCGGTCCAGCGTCCCCGGCTCCTCGAACAGGTGGCTCGCGTGCGGCACCACCGCCAGCGCGGTCTCGCAGCGCAGCCGGCTCCGGGTCTGCCGGTTGAGGTCGAGCACGGTGGCGTCCAGGGAGCCGACGACGAGCAGCGTCGGGGCGCGGACCCGGGCCAGCGTGTCGGGTGCGGCGAGGTCCGGGCGGCCGCCCCGGGAGACCACGGCGCGGACCGCCGGGCCCAGCTCGGCGGCGGTGTGCAGCGCGGCCGCGGCGCCGGTGCTGGCGCCGAACAGGCCGAGCGGCAGGCCCCGGGTCTCGGGCACCGCGGCGTCCGGGTCGTCGTCCGTCGCGCCCAGCCGCCGGGCGACGGCGGTCAGTCGGCCGCCCAGCATCGCCACGTCGAACACGTTCCGCGGGTCGGCCTCCTCGGCCTCGGTGAGCAGGTCGAACAGCAGCGTGGCCAGCCCGGTGCGGTTCAGGTACCCGGCGACCTGCCGGTTGCGCGGGCTGTGCCGCCCGCTGCCGCTGCCGTGCGCGAAGACGACGACCCCGCGCGCGTCGGCCGGGACGGTCAGCCGGCCCGCCAGGCGGACCCCGGCGACGGGCAGCGGCAGCTCGCGGTCCACCCCGGCCGAGCCGGCGGGCGGGTCGGCGCGGGACTCGGCCAGCAGCCGCAGCACCTCCTCGTCCTCGGTCTGCGAGAAGTCGGCGTAGAACTCGCCGATCGCGTAGAACGGGGACGGGGTGTCGACGCAGACCAGCTCGTCGGCGACCTCGTCGAGGCGCTCGGCCCAGTCCGCGGGCGCGACCGGCACCGCGAGCACCACCCGGGCCGCGCCGCGCTCCCGGACGATCCGGCAGGCCGCCCGGGCGGTGGACCCGGTGGCGATGCCGTCGTCCACCACGACCACGGTGCGTCCCCGCAGGTCGGCGGGCGGCCGGTCGCCCCGGTAGCGGCGGGCCCGGCGCGCCAGCTCGGCGCGCTCCAGCCGCTCCACCTCGGCCAGTTGCCCGTCGGTGACCGCGGCGAACCGGATGACCTGGTCGTTCAGCACCCGGACGCCGTCCTCGCCGATCGCCCCCATGCCGAGCTCCGGCTGGTAGGGCACGCCGAGCTTGCGGATCACGCAGATGTCCAGTGGTGCGCCGAGCGCCGCGGCGACCTCGGCGGCCACCGGTACGCCGCCCCTCGGCAGCGCCACGATCACGGTGCCGGGGCCGGCCAGGTGGCCGAGCCGGGCGGCCAGCCGACGGCCTGCCTCGGTGCGGTCGGCGAAGCGGGTGAAGTGGGTTCCGGTGACGTGCATGACACGGCCTCCGGTTCCACCGTACGTCGTTCCGGTCGGCTCGGGGCGGTCACGGAGGGGCCGGGGGCGGGGCCGGTTGAGTGGCGGCCGGGACCGCGGGCGGGACGGCGGGCGGGAGTCGGCTGGGGTCGGTCGGGATCGGGCCGGGATCCGGGGTGGGATCGGGTCGGGATCCGGACGGGACGAGACCCCCGTGTGGCCGGGACAACGGGCGGCGCACGGTGGATCGCAGAGGCGGACCGCAGAGCCCGCCCGCGACCGGAAGGAGCGCCCGTCATGTCGGGCACCGTCATCACCGACCTGCGCCGCCGAGGCGCTGTCGACCCCGGCCGCCTGCTCGCCGGACCGCTGCGCGGTGTCGGCCTGCAACGACTCGACCCGGGCCGGAGCACCGAGGTGGCCGCCGACGGCGTCGAGCACGCGCTCTACGTCACCGCCGGCTCCGGGCTCGCCGAACTGCCCGAGGACGCCGTGCACCCGGACCACCCCGAGCGCGCCGACGCCGGCCTGCCGCTGGTCGAGGGCACCGCGGTCGTGCTGCCGCTCGGCTCGCGAACCGTCCTGACCGCCGGGACGGCCGGGCTGGAGTACTTCCACGCCCTGCTCGCCGTCCCCGCCTCCTCCGCACACCCGTCCGAAGCCTCTCCCGAAGAAGGTGACCCCAGGTGATCGTCACCACCGACACCGGCGCGGCCATGGTCGTCATCGGTCCGAACGGCGAACGCGTACGGATCCGCTCCCTCGCCCGGAGCCCGATGCTCGCCAGCGCCT
Source organism: Kitasatospora sp. NPDC114501 (assembly GCF_055633695.1). Taxonomy (NCBI): domain Bacteria; kingdom Bacillati; phylum Actinomycetota; class Actinomycetes; order Kitasatosporales; family Streptomycetaceae; genus Kitasatospora; species Kitasatospora sp. NPDC114501. Next base: position 307,626 of record NZ_JBVKDS010000011.1, read on the forward strand.
GCGAGGCCTTCGACCACCTGCGGCTGAGCCCGGGCGCCCACCACGTGCTCCGGGGCCGGCCCGACGCCGAGACCGTGCTGCACGTGCTGCGCGGAGCCGCCGTCGTCGGCCGACTGTCCGACGAGCCGGACCACTTGGCCTCCGAAGGCGACCTGCTGCTGGCCCGCCGCGGCCGCACCCTGCACCTTGAGGCCGGACCGCTCGGCGCGGAACTGCTCTGCCTGACCCTCGCCGTCCCCCGGCACCGCGCCGGCACCCGGGCCGCCCTGGCCCGACGCCGCGCCGCCCGCCGCGACCGGCCCTGACCGGTCCCGCCAGTCCTCGTCAGAGGAGGCCCTCGTGATACTCGTCCCCGCCGCGCTCCCGCGCACCGCGCCCGCGTTCCAGCGGCTGATCGACCCGGAGCAGCGGCCGGCCATCCGCGCCGGACTGACCGTCGAGGCGCTGCCGCCGGGCGTCCAGGTCGAGCAACTCCCCTACGAGTCCGTCGAGTCGGTGACCGTGGTGCTCTCCGGCCGGCTGTTCGCGGCCGGTCGGATCCTCTCCCCGGGCGAGGCGCTGCACCACCGGCCCGGCACCTCCTGCCGGATCTCCGCCGTCCGCGGTGCGCCGACCACCGTGCTCACCGTCCGGCCCGCCCCGCTCCGGGCCGCCGTCCCGATCCAGCGGTCGAACTCCGCGCCCGCCGCGAGCTGGCGGCAGGTGGAGGTGGGCGCCGTGCGGCTCGACCAGGATGGCACCTGCGGGCCGTACGCCGACCGGGCCGCCGACGCCTTCCTGGTGCTCCTCTCCGGGGCCGCCGTCTTCCTCGGCGACCTCGGTGAAGTTCCGTTGCTCGCCGGTGACTTGGTCTACGTCCGGGCGGGGGAGCGGTACGGCCTGCGGGCCGGCCGGCGCGGACCGGTCACCGCGGTGCTGGGCCGCGTCGGCGCACCCGGCGCGGTTCCGGGGCCGGAATCGGACGGCAGGCCCATGCGCTCGGGGCAGGCCGGTCCGCAGAGTCGAGACCGGAGCGATCGACCTCGATCGGTCACTCGAGAAGAAGACCGGAGAACCACCTGATGTCGATGAACAGCACCAGCGGGGCGCCCTGCCCGGCCACCCCGCGGTGGCCGGTTTGCGCCGCCCCCAGACGGGCCGGGTCGGCGGGACGGGGTTCCGGCGACGGAGCCAGGGAAGTTCGGGGGAGCCCGGCGGTCCGCCCTCCGCGCGCCCGGAGCGTGAACCGGGTGAGGATCCCGTCTGGACGGCCCGGTGTCGCGGGCGCCTGGGGCACCGGTCACGACTCCCGTCCCGAACCGGCCGGAACCGTACCGAGCACCGCCCCGGCCCGTCCCGGCCCCGACACGCTGAGGACTCCGCGAGCACGTCACGGAAAGTCGCGTGATCGCCGCTGATAGTGTCGGCCGGGTGGATGAAGAACAGCCGGTGGCACCCGCGTACCCGGGCGGCGACCCGTCCGTCCGTGTGCTGATCGTCGACGACCACCCGCTCTTCCGGGAGGGGCTCAAGGCGGCGCTGGAGAGCGCCGAGGGCATCCTCGTGGTCGCCGAGGCCGAGCGGGTCGCCGACGTTCCGGAGGCGGTCGCCCGGCACCGCCCGACCGTGGTGATCATGGACCTCTCGCTGCCCGACGGCTCCGGGCTGGAGGCCGTCCGGCAGCTCGCCACCCAGGAGGCGCCGCCGCCGGTGCTGATGCTGACCATGTCGGACGACGACGGCAACCTGCTCGCCGCCCTCCAGGCGGGCGCGCGCGGCTACCTGGTCAAGGGCGCCGGGCGGGAGGAGGTGCTGCACGCGGTGCGGACGGTCGCCGCGGGCGGCGCCGTGTTCGGCGGCGAGGTGGCCGGACGGATCACCGCCCTGCTGGCCGGGGCGAAGATGCGCGAGGCGGGACAGCTCTTCCCCGAACTCACCGCCCGCGAGGCCGAGGTGCTGGACCTGGTCGCGCGCGGGCTGGACAACCGGCGGATCGCCCGGGAGCTGGTGGTCGCGGAGAAGACCGTCCGCAACCACATCACCCACATCTTCGAGAAGCTGCACGTCGCCACCCGCGCCGAGGCGGTCGCCCGGGCCCGCGACATGGGCCTCGGCGACGATCGGGCCAACCCGGAGCGCTGAACGGCCGGGCCGGCCCGCTGAACGCCGGGCCAACCCGGAGCGTTGAACCGGGGGTGCCGGCCCGCCGACCGGCACCCCCGGGGCCTTGCCGTCCGGGCCTTACGGCCGCATCTCGTACGCGCCGGAGAGCGCCTCGACCTGCGCCCAGACCCGGGCGTCCCGCGCCGGGTCGGCGACCGGGCGGCGGACGTTCGCCAGCGCCCAGGCGGCCTGCTCCTTGGTGGCCGAGGCCTTCCCGTGCAGCTCGGTCGCGTGCGCGGAGAAGTCGCGGACCAGCGCGTCGAAGATCCGGTCGAGCACGTCGCCGCCGTGCTCGGACGCGGTCAGGCCGGTCAACTCGGCCTGCTCAAGGACCAGCTGGCCGTAGACGATCAGCGCGAACAGCTGGCCGATCTCCAGCAGGAAGTCCAGGTCCGCCTGCTGCTCCTTGCTCGGCGCGTTCTCGAGCAGCAACGCGCAGAAGCCGTCGGCCTGTTCGCGGAAGCGGGCGACGTTGGGCAGCTCGGCGTGGCGGTCGTAGGCGGTGCGCCAGTCGTGGAAGCGGATCGCGCCGAGGCCGCGGGCCGGGCCCTGCCGGAACAGGAAGGCGTCGTCGGTGGCGTCCAGGCGGGTCGGCACCGGAGCGTAGTCGGCCGGGGCGAACAGGTAGTTGCCCATGAACTTGAGGATCAGCGCCAGGTTGACGTGGACGGTGCCCTCCAGCTTCGGCAGGCCGCGGATGTCCTTCGCGGCCTTGTCGAAGTAGGTGTCCGCCTCGAAGCCCTTGGCCGCGATGACGTCCCACATCAGGTCGATGACCTTCTCGCCCTCGGTGGTGACCTTCATCTTGGTCATCGGGTTGAACAGCAGGTAGCGGCGGTCGTCGGGGGAGGCGGTGCGGAAGTAGTCCACGGCCCGCGCGCTGAACAGCTTCATCGCCGCCAGGCGGACGTACGCATCGGTCAACTCCCGCTTGACGTGCGGGAAGTCGGTGACCCGCTTGCCGTACAGCATCCGGTTGTGGGCGTGCGTGACGGCCTCGTACATCGCGTGCTCGCAGATGCCGATCGAGGCGGTGCAGAGGTTGAACTTGCCGACGTTGACGGTGTTGAGCGCGGCGTCGAAGGCGGCCTGTCCGGTGTGCAGCACGTCCTCGGCGCGCACCGGGTAGTCCTCCAGGCGGAACTCGCTGACGTACATCTGCGCGTTCACCACGTTCTTGACCAGGTGGTACGCGTCGTGGCGGCTGTCGGCGGCGAAGAAGACGTAGCCCTCCGGGCCCTCGACGTCCGCGCGGCGGCCGAACACCGAGACCAGGCCGGCCACGTTGCCGTTGCCGATGTAGTACTTGGAGCCGGTCGCGGTGAAGCCGCCCTCGCCGTCCGGGGTGAGGATCATGTCGGTGGAGTAGATGTCGGCGCCGTGGCTGCGCTCGGAGAGGCCGAAGGCCATCACGTGGCCCTCCGCGAGGAGCTTGGCGGCGCGGGCGCGGACGGCCTCGTTGGCGCTCTGCCAGACCGGGCCGAGGCCCAGGATGGTGACCTGCCAGGTGTACCAGTAGCCGAGGCCGTAGAAGCCGAGGATCTCGTTCAGTTCGGCGATCCGCGCGGTGTCCCAGCGCTTGTCGGGGTCGGCCGCGGAGGGGGTCAGGAACTCCGCGAACAGGCCCTCCTTCGCGGCGAAGTCCAGGAAGTCGGCGTACCAGCTGCGGTCGATGTAGGTGTCGATCAGCGCCTTCTTGCCGCGGGACTCGAACCAGTCCACCGTCGCGCGCAGCAGCCGGCGGGTCGGCTCGTCGAACTGTGCGGGGTCGTAGTTGCGCGGGTTGAAGAGCATCGAGGGGCTCCCGGGGGTCGAGGGTGTGAAGAGGGCGGGGCGGCGGCCGGAGCGGCCGGAGCGGCCTAAGCGTCCTGAACGGCCGAGGCCGGTCAGGACGCGGCCGTCAGGAGGGCCGGTCGGCGGCGAGCCGGCGCAGGGTGGCGAGCACGTCGTCGAGCCAGGCGAGCGTCATCCGCTCGTACTCGATGCCGCCGCGCAGCACCACGTGCTGCAGCTGCCGGCGGGCGTCGAGCGCGGTGGCGTCGGGGAAGTCCCGCTGCTCGCCGTGCAGGTAGCGGGCGAGCAGCGCGGCATGGCTCTCGCGGTGCCGTTCGACCTCGGAGACCAGTGCGGCCGGGTCGTCGAAGGCGGCGGCCCGGATCTTGACCGCGAGCTCGTGCCGGACGGTCTCCGGCTCGACCGGCTCGCGCAGCCAGCCGGCCAGCGCGGCCCGTCCGGCCTCGGCCGCCGAGTACACCTTCTTGTCCGGGCGCCCGTCCTGGGAGACCTCCTGCGCGGCCACCCAGCCGTCCGCCTCCATCCGCCGCAGCACCCGGTAGATCTGCTGGTGGGTGGCGGTCCAGAAGCGTCCGATCGAGCGGTCGAACCGCCGGGCCAGCTCGTAGCCGGAGCCGGGCTGCTCCAGCAGCGAGACGAGGATCGCGTGCTCCAGTGCCATGGCCCGCATCCTGCTATGCAACGAGTTGCATAGGCAATGGCGACCCGGACGGTTGAGACACAGGTCACCGGCGTGATCGGATGGTTATCTGCCATTCCGGGCTATCGGGTGCAAAACGTTAGATAAGCGCCAGAATGGGTACGGGGCAAGCGCCTTACCGGTTCCGACCACAGGAGGTGGTATCGGTGGCAACCCATATCCCGACGACGGGCATGGAGCACCATCCGGACATCGTCGAACTTCGCGAACGCTACGAGCGGGTCACCTCGACCCCCCGGGCCCAGGGGATCGAAGCCCTGGCCGTCCTGGCCGGCCTCTTCCTGGCGGCATCGCCATGGATCGTCGGCTTCACCGCGTACAGCACCCTGACCGTGACCTGCCTGATCGTGGGTCTGGCCTACACGGTCCTGATGGCCGGCTACGGATCGGCCTACGAACGCACCCACGCGCGGGCCTGGGCGGCCGCCGCGCTCGGTGTCTGGACGATCATCTCCCCATGGGTCGTCTCCGGGTCCGTCGCGCACGGCAAGAACATCGTGACCTGCATGATCGTGGGCGCTGTGATGTTCCTGCTCGGCCTCGCGGCGATCTCGATGGCGACCATGACGTCGAACGGAGCGTCGATGCGGCGCGGCCGGGCCGGCCGCGCAAAGGGCTGATCTTCCCCGCAGCCCGTGCCGGGGCGCGGAGGGCCTGTCGCCCGCCGCGCCCCGGCGCACGTCCCGGCGGGCGGCGTCGGCCGCCCGGGGCCGTACCGGCTGTTCAGGGGTGCGTCAGCCGTTCAGGGGCGCGTCAGCGGCTCAGGGGTGGGTCATCCGCAGCACGTCCAGGGCCTCGTCCAGCTGCTCCCCGGTCAGCAGGCCCTGCTCGAGGTAGCCGCGCTCCAGCACCACCTGACGGATCGTCTTGCGCTCGGCCAGTGCCTGCTTGGCGACCTTCGCGGCCTCCTCGTACCCGATGTAGCGGTTCAGCGGGGTCACCACCGAGGGCGAGGACTCCGCGTACTCCCGAGCCCGTTCGACGTTGGCGGTGATGCCGTCCACCGTCCGGTCGGCCAGCAGCCGGGCGCTGTTGGCGAGCAGCCGCACCGACTCCAGCACGTTGCGGGCGATCACCGGGAGCATCACGTTCAGCTCGAAGTTGCCGCTCGCGCCCGCCAGCGTGACCGTCGCGTCGTTGCCCACCACCTGGGCGGCCACCATCAGCACCACCTCGGGCAGCACCGGGTTCACCTTGCCCGGCATGATCGACGAACCGGGCTGGAGGTCCGGCAGGTTGATCTCGCCGAGGCCGGTGCGCGGACCGGACCCCATCCACCGCAGGTCGTTCGCGATCTTCGTGAACCCGACCGCCACGGTGCGCAGCTGACCGCTCAGCTCGACCAGGGCGTCCCGCGCGCCCTGCGCCTCGAAGTGGTCCCTGGCCTCGGTCAGCGGCAGGTCGGTGGCGCGGGCGACCTCCGCGATGACGGCGGCCGGGAACCCGGGCGGGGTGTTGATGCCGGTGCCCACCGCCGTGCCGCCGAGCGGGAGTTCGGCCACTCGCGGGAGAGTGGCCAGCAGCCGCTCCCGCCCGTGCCGCACCTGCGCCGCGTAGCCGCCGAACTCCTGGCCGAGCGTGACGGGAGTGGCGTCCATCAGGTGCGTGCGGCCCGACTTGACCACCCGGGCGAACTCGGCGGCCTTGCGCTCCAGCGCCTCCGCGAGGTGCTCCAGCGCCGGGACCAGGTCGTGGGTGACGGCGGCGGTGGCGGCGATGTGGATCGAGGACGGGAAGACGTCGTTGGACGACTGACTGGCGTTGACGTGGTCGTTCGGGTGGACCGGCCGGCCCAGCCGCTCCCCGGCCAGGGTGGCGATCACCTCGTTGGTGTTCATGTTGGACGAGGTGCCCGAACCGGTCTGGAACACGTCCACCGGGAACTGGTCGTCCCAGCGCCCCTCCGCGACCTCCTCGGCCGCCGCCGCGATCGCCTCGGCCGTCTCCTCCTCCAGCACCCCGAGCCGGGCGTTGACCCGGGCCGCGGCGGCCTTGATCCGGGCCAGCGCGGCGATGTGCGCCCGCTCCAGCCGCTGGCCGGACACCGGGAAGTTCTCCACCGCCCGCTGCGTCTGCGCCTGCCACTTCGCGTCGGCCGGCACCCGGACCTCGCCCATCGAGTCGTGCTCGATCCGGTACTCCTGCGGCTGTTCCTGCTGGCCACCCATCGTGCGCTGCACCTCCTGTACGGGCCGCAACGGCCCGGAACGGATCTCCGATCACCACAGCCGCCGAGGGGTCCCGGGTATTTCCGCTCGGGGTGATCCGGTTTCCGGCCGGGTCCCGACCGCCCGAGCGCCTACCGCCCGGGCAGCTCGACGCGGACCAGTTCGCCCGGAGCGGTGCCGGCCTGGACCACGAGGTCGCCGCCCGGAGCCCAGACGCCGGAGCCGCCCGAGCTGTCCGGGTACTCGCCGGTGGCCCCGGCGCAGGTCGCGAGCACGCACCACACCCCGTGGGCGGCGGCCCGGTCGCGGAAGTGGCCGTCCCGGCGCTCGGCCTGGGCGGCGCCGGGCCCGTAGAGGGTGGACGCGACGTAGGCGTCGATGCCGAGCGCGGCGGTCTCCGCGGCGTGCGCCGGGTCGGCGGCGTCCGCGCAGATGGCCAGGCCGAGCCGCATGCCGTCCAGCTCCAGGACCACGGGCTTCTCGCCGGGGGCGAAGCGTTCGTCCTCGGCGCCGTGCAGGCGCATCTTCCGGTAGACGACCTCGGCGCCCTCTCCGGTGACCGCCAGCGTGGCGATGAACTCGCGACCGTCGGCCTCGGCGACCGGCGCTCCTACCAGGGCGACGGCACCGGTCTGCGCGCAGGCGGCGACCAGCGGTGCGAGGCGGGCGTCCGCCGGGTCGACGGCCGGTGCGGCCAGGTCGTAGCCGGTCAGCGACAGCTCGGGGAACACCACCAGCCGGGTGTCCGCCTCGCGTACCGCTGTGGCGTGCAGGGCGATGTTCTCGGCCACGGTGTCGGGACGGCGGGCGGCCGCGCAGCGGGGCTGGGCGGCGGTGATGGTCAGCGACGCGGTCGCGGTCGGGGACACGGCGGAGCCTCCGGCGGGTGGGGTGCGGTGGGCTGGGTGATGATGATCAACCTATGCGGCCGCCGAGGAAGTGGGCAACGGCCTTCGGGCGGATGCGGGGCAGGACGGGCGGGGCTCCTGGTGCCGATCGGGTCGATCTCACTCGAAGGAGTGAGATCCTCGGCGGTCGCTTCAAACTGCCGCGCGCCCCTTCGTACGCTCCGGACCGGGCCGGGGGGACTCCGGCCGGCCCCGGATCGCCGCAGCTCGGCCCGGGGGAACCAGCGCGAGGGGCGGACGGACGGATGACCACAGGACACGGCCCGAGGGGCGGAACGGGTGACGGGGCCGCAGCGGAGGGGACGGCCCCGACGAATGCCCAGGTGGACGCCCCGGCGAACGTGCCCCTGACGGCTCCGGCGGGCGCGGGGCAGGGCGCGGCGCGGGGTGCCTCCGGCGGCCTCACCCGCCGCCGGCTGCTCGGGGCGTCGGCGGCACTCGGCGGCGCGGCCTGGCTGCTGCGCGGCACCATCGGCCCGGACAGCGCCGAGGCCGCCACGCCCGTACCGCCCGGGCTGCCCGCCGGCACCGAGGTCTACCAGCGGGTCTTCCAGAACTGGTCCGGGGAGATCCGCACCGACCAGCTGTGGACCTGCGCGCCCCGCACCCCCGAGGAGGTCCCGGCCCTCGCCGACTGGGCGCACGCCAACGGCTGGCGGCTGCGCGCTTCCGGCTACCGGCACACCTGGGCGCCGCTCACCGTCGCCGCCGGGACCCCGGAGAGCGCCCGGGTCCTGCTCGTGGACACCAGCCGGCACCTCACCGCGATCAGCGCGGACTCGCCCGACACCGTCCGGGTGCAGACCGGCGCCACCATGGAGGCCCTGCTCGCCCACCTGGCCGACCGCGGCCTCGGCCTGACCGCCTGCCCGGCCCCCGGCGAGATCACCGTCGGCGGCGTGCTCGCCATCGGCGGCCACGGCACGGCCCTGCCGGCCGCCGGCGAGGTGCGGCCGGAGGGCCACGGCTACGGCTCGGTCAGCAACCAGGTGGTCCGGCTCACCGCCGTCGTCGTCGATCCGGGCACCGGCCGCTACACGCTGCGCACCTTCGATCGCTCCGAGGCGGACAGCGCCGCCTTCCTGGTGCACCTGGGCCGCGCCTTCCTCACCGAGGTGGTGCTACGGGCCGGCGCCGACCGCCAGCTGCGCTGCGTCAGCCGGCTCGACATCCCGGCGAGCGAGCTCTTCGCCCGTCCGGGCTCCGGAACGGGCGCGGGCGCGGGCGGGGGCGGCGGGCTTGGCGGGGTGCTGGGGGGCGTCCTCGGTGGCGAGGGAGGCCCGCGCACCTTCGCCGACTTCGTGGAACGCGACGGCCGGGTCGAGGCGATCTGGTTCGCCTACACCGAGTACCCCTGGCTCAAGACCTGGAGCGTCACCCCGAACAAGCCGCTCGCCTCCCTGTCCGTCGACCACCCCTACAACTACCCCTTCTCGGACAACCTCCCGGAGCCGGTCGCCAGGCTCGCCGGTGAGATCGTCACCGGCGCCTGGGCCTCGGCCCCGCTGTTCGGCCGACTCCAGTACCTGGTCGCCAAGGTGGGACTGACCGGTGACATCACGGACGTCCTGCTCTCCGGCGCCCTGCTGCGCCGCCTGCTCAGCGGCGAGGTGCTCACCCACCTGCTGGCCGGCGGCCTGCGGTCCGACCTCTGGGGCCCCTCGCGCACCCTGCTCCAGTACGTCCGCCCGACCACCCTGCGGGTCACCGCCAACGGCTACGCGATCCTCGCCAAGCGTGCCGACCTCCAGTGGGTGGTCAGCGAATTCGCCGCCTACTACCGGGAGTTGCTCGCCACCTACCAGGCCCGGGGTGAGTTCCCGGTGAACGGCGCGGTGGAGATCCGGGCCACCGGGCTGGACGACCCGGCCTCCTCCGGCATCCCCGGCGCCCGGCCGCCGCTGCTGTCCGCGCTGCGCCCGCGCGCCGACCGCCCCGAGTGGGACACGGCGGTCTGGCTGGACGTCCTCGCCTTCCCCGGCACACCCGGACTCGAGCGCTTCGCCCGGGAGTTGGAGCAGTGGCTGCTGCGCACCTTCGACGGCACCCGGGCGGGCCTGCGGGTCGAGTGGTCCAAGGGCTGGGCGTACACCGATGACGCCGCCTGGTCCGACCCCGACCTGCTCGGCCGGGTCATCCCCGACAGCCTGCGGGCCGGCGGCGGGCCCGGTTGGGACGAGGCGGTCGCCGTCCTGGACCGCCACGACCCGTACCGGGTGTTCGGAAACCCGTTCCTGGACGGGTTGTTGAAGTAGTCGGAGCACTGCCGGAGGTATGCGGCGTACCGCCGGTCAGGTGCGTCAGATGTGCTCCATGACGATCACCGCGAGGGTGTCCGGCACCAGGGCGCGGAACACGTGCGGGGCGTCGCCCGGGTAGCTCACGTAGTCGCCCGGGCCCAGCTCGACCGGCGCCTCCGTCGGCCCGACCAGCGCCCGCCCGGCGCCGATCATCACGTGCTCGACGGTGCCGGGCATGTGCGGATCGGAGGCCCTGGCCTCGCCCGGCTGCGCCTCGATCCGGTAGATGTCGCGCCGGGCGTTGGGCGGGCAGGAGGAGAGCGCGGTGGCGGCGTAGTCGGCGCGCTCGGAGTGGGTCACCGGGCCCTCGCCGGCCCGGATCACCTTGACCACCGGGCGCGGCGGGTCGACGAGCCGGCTGAACGGCACGTTCAGCGCGACCCCGAGCGCCCAGAGCGTCTCCACGCTGGGGTTGCCCGCGCCCGACTCCAGTTGGGAGAGCGTGGACTTGGCGATGCCCGCGCGCCGGGCCAGCTCGGCCATCGACAGCCCAGCGCGCTCGCGCTCGCGCCGGATCGAGGTGGCGATCTGGCCGATCAGCTCGGCACCGCTGCCGCTGCCGCTGTTGCTGTCGGGGCGGCCGGAGCTGCCGGTGCTCGTGGCCGGGGTGGTCTGTTCACTCATTGCTCGCCACTCACGCTTCCTCCTGGCCCCTTCGTGCGGCTCCGCTTCGGCTGGTGTCGCCGTTCATGCTGCCACGACCGGCTCCGTCAGCCGTCGTTCGCTTCAGCGGTCCAACTGTTCGGCTTGACGAACGGATCGAGTCGGTTCACTCTAATGAACATGGGTTCGCTACTCCGAACACCAGAGCGTGCCACCCTTCGGGATGTCGCTCTGGTCTGCCTGGCCGACGCCCTCGTCGGCGCCTCCTTCGGCGCGATCAGCGTCTCCGGCGGTCTGCCCCTCTGGGTGCCGGTCGCCCTCTCCGTCCTGGTGTTCGCCGGCGGCTCCCAGTTCGCGGCGGTCGGCGTGGTGCTCTCCGGCGGCGGCGCCCTCGCCGCGGTCGCCACCGGACTGGTGCTCAACGCCCGGCTGCTCCCCTTCGGCTTCACCATGGCCGACGTGCTCGACGGCCCCTGGTGGCGGCGACTGGTGGGGGCGCAGCTGCTCACCGACGAGACCGCCGCCTTCGCCCTGCGGCAGAGCGACCCGCGCCGCCGCCGGGCCGTGTACTGGCTGTGCGGGATCGCGCTGTACGTGGTCTGGAACATCTCGGTGCTGCTCGGCGCACTCGCGGGTGGGCTGATCGGCGACACCGACGCGCTCGGCCTGGATGCGGCCTTCCCCGCGGTACTGCTCGCGCTCGTCCTGCCCGCGCTCTCGGACCGCCGAACCCGTACGGCGGCGGTGGTGGGCGCCGGGGTCGCGGTCGCGGCCACACCGTTCGCCCCGGCCGGACTGCCGGTGCTGCTCGCCCTGGTCGGGCTGCTGTTCGCCGGACGGCCGGTGGCGGGGGAGACGGGCGGCCGGAAAACGGCGGACGGGCGGAACGCGGCGGACGCGGAGAGCGTGGAGAAGGAGGCGGTCCGATGATGCCGCTGTACGCAGTGCTGTTGTTCGCGGCCGGAACGTACGCCTACCGCCTGGCCGGGCCGTTGCTCGCGGGCCGGCTGGCGCTCTCGGAGCGGCTGCGGCATCTGCTGGCCGTCGCGGCGGCGGTCCTGCTGGTGGCTCTGATCGCCACCGGCGCGCTGACCGAGGGGCACGGCTTCGCGGGCTGGGCCCGGTCGGCGGGCGTACTGGTCGCGGGAGTGCTCGCGTTGCGCCGGGCGCCGTTCCCGGCGGTGGTCGTCGCGGGTGCGGCGACGACGGCGCTGCTGCGGCTCTGCGGGGTGGGGTGACAGCTGACAGAGTTTGAAATCTGTCAGCTGTTATCTGTCAGTCGTCGTCTGTCAGCCGTCGTCCGTCACTTGTTTGCCTGTGTGCCGTCAGTGGTCCTCGCCCGGCCAGTCGGCCAGCCGCTCCGCCTGCACCTCAGGCCGCTTGCTGTCCCACAGCAGCTCCCACACCTTGAACTTGCGTTCGGCCCGCTTCCGCGCCGCGCGTTCTGGTCGGCCGGACGTGCTGCCGGAGGTGTCGCCATCCTCACTCGCTCGTGCCCGCCCACCGCTCGGCCGGGTGCGGAATACTCGCCGGTATTCCGCCGGTGTTCCGCCGAGAGTACAAGGAGCTTCAATGACGAAGCCGAACCGGATCGACCCGTCCGACCTGCTCGCCGTCGGCGACCTGCTCTCCGACGAGGAGCGGCTGGTCCGCGACACCGTGCGCCGGTTCACCGAGGAGCGCATCCGCCCGCACATCGGCGACTGGTTCGAGCGCGGGGTCTTCCCGGCCCGCGAACTCGCCCCCGAACTCGGCGCCCTGGGCGTGCTCGGCATGCACCTCGACGGCTACGGCTGCGCGGGCGCCGACGCGGTGGCGTACGGGGTGGCCTGCATGGAGCTGGAGGCGGCCGACTCCGGGCTGCGCAGCTTCGTCTCCGTCCAGGGCTCGCTGGCGATGCGTTCCATCCACGCCTTCGGTTCCGAGGAACAGAAGCAGCGCTGGCTGCCCGGCATGGCCGCCGGCGAGCTGATCGGCTGCTTCGGCCTCACCGAGCCGGACTTCGGCTCGGACCCGGCCAACATGCGCACCCGGGCGGTGCGGAAGGGCGGCGAGGGCGGCGACTGGGTGCTGTCCGGCAGCAAGATGTGGATCACCAACGGCAGCATCGCCGACGTCGCCGTGGTCTGGGCGCAGACCGAGGAGGGCGTGCGCGGCTTCCTGGTCGAGCGCGGCACCCGCGGCCTGACCGCCACCGACGTGCACGGCAAGCTCTCGCTGCGCGCCTCCGTCACCAGCGAGCTGGCCTTCGACGAGGTCGTGCTGCCCGCTGACGCCGTGCTGCCCGGAACGGTCGGCCTGCGCGGACCGCTCTCCTCCCTCAACGAGGCCCGCTACGGCATCCTCTGGGGCACCGTCGGCGCCGCCCGCGACTGCTACACCTCCGCCCTGGAGTACGCCAAGAGCCGGATCCAGTTCGACCGCCCGATCGCGGGCTTCCAGCTGACCCAGCAGAAGCTGGTCGAGATGATGCTGGAGGTCGAGAAGGCGTACCTGGTCGCCCTGCGGATCGGCCGGCTCAAGGAGCAGGGCGCGGCCCGCCCGCCGCACGTCAGCTTCGGCAAGCTCAACAACGTCCGCACCGCGCTGGAGATCGCCCGCAGTGCCCGGACCGTCCTCGGGGCCAACGGCATCACCACCGAGTACCCGGTACTGCGGCACGCCAACAACCTGGAGTCGGTGCTCACCTACGAGGGCACCAGCGAGATCCACACCCTGGTCCTCGGCGAGGCCATCACCGGTGAGTCCGCCTACCGCTGACGGGCGGCCGGCCGCCACGATCCGGCCCGGGAAAACCGGTGGCCGGGCCCGCCGCGGCCCGGCTACCGTCCCTGCCATGACCAGCCGGTTCGTCCCGACGCCGCCCCCGACCACCACCCTCTGGCGCCCCACCGGCCCCGAGGAGCTGGCCCTGGTCGAGGCCGCCGACTGGCGCGCCTGGCCGCCCCGCCTGCCCGAGCAGCCGATCTTCTATCCCGTCCTCAACGAGGACTACGCGATCCGGATCGCCCGGGACTGGAACGTGCGCGCCTCCGGCGTCGGCTACGTCACCCGCTTCGAGGTCGACACCGCGTTCCTCGCCCGCTACCCCGTTCAGCGGGCGGGTGGCCGGACGATCCTCGAACTCTGGGTGCCTGCCGAGGAGTTGGCCGAGTTCAACCGGCACATCGTCGGCCGCATCGAGGTCGTCCGCGAGTTCCGCCCACAGCCATGAGGGGCTCACAGTCCCGAGCGGCCCGTGGCGCTGACGGACGGCCCGTTCCGGACGGGTGGGTCGCGGACCACCTCCCGACGGCTTCCCGGCGCCCTTCCGACACCTCGTGGACACCCGGAGTTCGGTGCCGGGACGCCGACCGGTACGGCGGCCGGTGAAGAGTGACGCGGTCGGCGGCGCCCTCGGCGGGCGCGGCCGGGTGCGCACGACCGAAAGGAACACCCACCATGTCCGCTGCCCAGTGGCCCCGCCCGCGCGTGCTCGTCGTCGGGATCGACGGCGTCCGCCACGACTACCTGGCGCAGGTGCCGATGCCGCGGCTGGGGGAGGTCGCCGAGGCCGGGTTCCTGGTGCCGGTCACCGTCGCGGACACCACGCCCACCATGTCCGGGCCGTGCTGGGCCACCATCGTGACCGGGGTCGAACCCGCCAAGCACGGGGTCTGGGGCAACCACCTGGGCGGCAACCGGCTCGACGTCTTCCCCGACTTCGCCACCCGGCTCGCCCGGGGCGACCGCCGCCGCACCTTCGTCGCGGCCGGCTGGGACCCGCTGATGATCAACGAGTCCGGCGGCCCGCTGTTCCGCGCCCCCGGCCAGCTCTCCTACGTCGCCCCCGCCGAGGACACCCCCGAGGCCTGGGAGGACGTGGACGAGGAGGTCACCCGGGAAGCCGTCCACGTCCTCGGCACTGCCGACCCCGAGGCCTCCTTCGTCTACCTCGGCGCCGTCGACGAGACCGCCCACTTCCGGGGCTGCGGCGACGAGTACCGCGCGTCCATGCGCACCGCCGACGAGCGCCTCGGCCGCCTCCTCGACGCCGTCCGCGGCCGGGCGACCCACGCCGAGGAGCAGTGGACGGTCATCGTCGTCACCGACCACGGGCACGTGGACGCCGGCGGCCACGGCGGTCGCACGGCCGAGGAGCGGACGGCCTGGGTCGCCTGCGCCGGACACGGCATCCCGGCCGGACCGCCCACCGGCGAGATCCGCCACCCGGACGTCGCCGCCCAGGTGTACGCCTCGCTGCTGCGCCCGATCGACCCGCACTGGACCCTCGACGGCCGCCCGTTCCCGGTCGCCCGGCCGGTACCGGCGGCGGTCTGACAACGCGGGCGGGCCGGGCCGCGCTCTACCGCCGGTGCCCCGGGTGCAGCACGCCGGGCTGCGGCGGCGCCGCGCTTGGGCGAGGCTCGATCGGGGCTCGGGCCGCGTCCGACCGGGGTGTACCTACCCGGGCGGGGCCCGGAACCCGCGGGCCTCAGGGTCTGCGCCGAACGGCGTACGCCTGAAGGTGGAGGCGGTACCCCGTGGGTCGGAGACGACATCGCGACCTGGTGGTGACGATCCGAGGGGTCCGGGCGGGCCACGATGGTGACACCGGACGGCGGGGTACGCAGGCCGGACCGGTGGCGCCGGCCCGAGCGGCCGCGCCGGAGACGGGCGGCAACAGTCGCACAGGTCAGGACACGGAAAGGGCAGTCGGGCATGAAGGGCATCGTGAGCAAGGTCGCGCTGGGAGTCGCGGGCACCGGCATGGCCGTCGCCGTGGCAGCGGTGGCAATCGGCCCGCGGGTGTCCGACTGGTACGACGAGCACCACCAGCAACAGGGCTCGTACGAGACCGGCACCCAGGCCAAGGCCGACCGCCGGTCGATGCCGACCTGGCTGCCCGACAACGCCTCCGGCGTGAAGTACCTGATGTCCACCAAGGGCGACGACCGTCTGCTGCACGCCACCCTCCCGGAGGGCCGGCTGCCGGCCGGCTGCACCGTCGGGCTGCCGGGCAAGAGCGCCCACCCGGTGCCGGAGTCGCTCAAGGCCGGCTGGTTCCCCGAGAACGTCGCGGCCAGGGCGAGCGGCACCTGCGGGCACTACAACGTGGCGCTGACCGGCAACCAGCTCTACGCCTGGCAGGACGGCGCGGCGGTGCAGGCGGCGCTGCGCGCCGAGCACGTCGCCAAGCGCTGAGTCCGGCGGTCGGTCCGGGGCGCCGGCCGGCCGGCAGCCCGCCCGACCAGCCTGGACGACCGTTCCCGGCCGACCTGACCTGGGGACGGAAACGGCCCGCCGCGCACCGGAAGGTGCGGGCGGGCCGCCGTCGTGCGCGGGCGCGGAGCGGGCGACGGGCGACCCGCCCGAACACACCCTCACGGCCGAACAGCTCGCACCCCCGCTGTCGGAACCGGACCGGGCTGCGATAGGACGGAGCGCGAACGAGCCCCACGTCGCCCGCCCGTAAGGAGAACCATGCCCGGCCCGACCGTCGGCCCCACCGACGACACGTCGACCGCTGCCACCACCACACCTGCTACCACCACACCTGTTGCCGCCTCCGTCGCCACACCCGCCACACCGGTTGCCGCCTCCGTCGCCGCGTCCGGCGTCGCGTCCGTCGCCGGACAGGGCCGTCCGGGCTGGGCCGTGATCGCCGCCCTCGGCGGCCTCACCGCGCTCGGCCCTCTCACCACCGACCTCTACCTCCCGGGCCTGCCCGCGATCGCCGACGACCTGGTCGCCCAGCCGGCCGCCGTCCAGCTCACCCTGACCTTCTCGATGTTCGGGGTCGCGGCCGGGCAGCTGCTCTTCGGACCGCTCAGCGACCGCTTCGGGCGCCGCCCGCCGCTGCTCGCGGGGCTCGTCCTCTACACCCTGTCCAGCCTGGTGTGCGTGTTCGCGCCGAACCTGACGGTGCTGATCGCCGCCCGCTTCGTCCAGGGCGCGGCGGGCTCCGCCGGGCTGGTGATCGGGCGCGCCGTCTCCCGGGACCGCTTCCAGGGCGTCGCTCTGCTGCGCTTCCTCGCCTCGATCGCCCTGATATCCGGGCTGGCGCCGATCCTCGCCCCGATCGTCGGCGCGCAGCTGATGCGGTTCACCTCGTGGCGCGGCACCTTCGGCGTGCTCACGGCGCTCGGGCTGCTGCTCGTCCTGGTCTCGTTCGGGGTGCTGCGCGAGACGCTTCCGCCGGAGACCCGGCACGCCGGCGGGGTGGGCGCCACCCTGCGGACGATGGGCCGACTGCTGCGCAACCTGCCGTTCCTCGGGCTGGCACTGACCAGTTCCCTCGCCTTCGGGGCGCTGTTCGGCTACATCAGCGGGTCCTCGACGGTGCTCCAGCACGTGTACCAGGTCTCGCCGCAGACCTACAGCCTGCTGTTCGGGCTGAACTCGTTCGCGATCGTGGTGATGACCCAGGTGAACGGGCGGTTGCTGGCCCCGCGCTTCACCCAGCGGGCGCTGATGCTGGGCAGCCTCGCGGCGGCGGTCGCCGCCGGGGTGGCGCTGGTGCTGCTGACGACGGTGTGGGACTTCGGGCTGGCCGGCTTCTGCCCGCCGCTGTTCGTGATGATGGGCAGCCTGGGCGTGCTGCTGCCGAACACCGCCGCCCAGGCGCTCGGCCTGGTCGAGCCGCAGGTGGCGGGTACGGCGTCGGCGCTGCTCGGGACGGGCAACTTCCTGTGCGGTGCGGTGGTCGCACCGCTGAGCAGCCTCGGCGGTCAGCCGTCGGCGGTGCTGCTGGCGCTGGTGGTCCTGGTCTGCGGGGTGCTGGCGACGGCGGCGTACCTGGCGCTGTGCCGACCCGCGCGGATGCGGGCGGCAACCACTGGCGGGTGACGGCCGGCGGCTGACGGGCGGCGGGGTCACGGCCGGGCAACCGGGAACGGCAGCGGACAGGTGACACCGGACGGAAGACAGATGACAGCTGACAGATGTTGAAATCTGTCAGCTGTCATCTGTTAGTCGTCGTTCGTCATTCGCCCTTCGTCACCCGAGGCGGACTCAGGCGATGGAGAAGTCGTCCCCGTACACGTTGCCCTGGCCGTACCAGCCGTGCAGGTACACCGTGACGGTGCCGTTGGCGCCGGTGGTGAAGGGAACGGACACCTTGGTCCAGCCGGAGGAGTTGGCCCAGGCGCTGGCGGTGGCGCCGCCGTTGACGCCGACGTAGGCGTAGTTGCCCTGCACCCAACCGCTTAGCGTGTAGCTGGTGTTGGGCTTCAGCGTGACGGTCTGCGAGCACTCGCCGGTCTGGCTCGCGGAGGCCGCGGCCTGCAGCGCCTTGGTGCCGGAGTGGACCGGGGTGGAGACCACGGCGCCGCCGCTCTGGCAGGTCCACGGGGTCAGGCTGCCGCTCTCCAGGTCGCCGTTGACCAGGCCGGTCGTCGGACCGGTCCCGGTGACGGTCAGCGTGTAGGTCGCGGTGTGGCTGCCGGACGGCCCGGTGGCGGTGACGGACAGCGGGTAAGTGCCCGGCGCCGCGGCCGAGGTGGTGGAGAGGTCCAGCGTGGCGCTGTTGCCGGCGGTGACGCTGCCGGGGGTGACGGTGGCGGTGACGCCCGCCGGGGCGCCGCTGACCGTGAGGTTGAGGTTCTGCGCCGAGCCCGCCGTGACGGCCGTCGCGACGGCGGCCGAGGTGGAGGAACCGGCCGCGACCGTACCGGACTTCGGGTTCACGGCGACCGAGAAGTCGTTGCCCGGCTGGGTGCCGGTGACGTTCAGGGTGAAGGTGCTGGTGTGGCTGCCGGAGGCCGCCGCGCCGGTGACCGTGATCGGGTAGCTCCCGGGCGTCACCGAGGAGGTGGTGGAGAGGTTCAGCGTGGCGCTGTTGCCGGCGGTGACGCTGCCGGGGGTGACGGTGGCGGTGACGCCCGCCGGGGCGCCGCTGACCGTGAGGCTGACGCTCTGCGCCGAGCCCGCTGTGACGGCCGTCGCGACGGTCGCGGAGGTGGACGAACCGGCGGCGACCGTGGCGGAGTTGGGGCTGACCGACACCGAGAAGTCGTTGTTCACCGTCGAGCCGCTGGTGAACGGCGCGAAGATGTGGGTGAAGTCCCAGGTGTTCTGGGCGATCCCGGAGCAGTTGTCGTTGCCCTTGGTGCCCGGGCAGCCGCCGTTGTCACGCTGGAGCGCCCAGAAGGACAGCGTGTTGATGCCCTTGGCGACCGCCCAGTTGTACACGGTGTTGGCGTTGGCCAGGGTGAAGGTCTCGGCCGGGCCGAAGTCGTCGACACCGATCATCTCGGTGATCCCGATCGAACCCCACAGCTGGGCGGGGGTCTTGGACGGGTAGAGCTTGGCGAGCTGGTTGTAGAGGCCCTGCGCGGAGGTCTGGGTGTCGGCCGCCATGTCGTGGGCGGCGTTGTCGTAGTAGTCGAAGGTCATCATGTTGACGACGTCGATCCGCGCGTTGTTGCTGACCGCGTTGCGCAGCACCGCGAGGCCGCTGTCGGCCAGCCCGGAGGTGGTGGTCGGCAGGGTGTAGGAGAACTGGATATTCCGGCCCTTGGTGGCGGCCCAGTCCTGCACCAGCTTGATCGCCTTGTTGCGGCGGTCGATCCCGCCGCTGTTGGTCAGCGAGTTGTCCTCGATGTCGAGGTCGATCCGGCTGATGTCGTAGGTGGTGATCACGTTCTCGAAGGCGGCCGCGATCTGGTTGACATCGGTGCAGCTGTCGGCCAGTTCGGTGCCGGTGTTGTCGGCGGTGTAGCCGCCGAAGGACGGGATCACGTCCCCGCCGTTGGCGCGGATGGTCGCGATGTCGGCGCCGAAGGTCGCGGAGGCGACCGGCATGGAGGTGTCGCCGTTCCAGTACGGCGTGCAGGAACCCTTGGTGGCGGTCTGGAGGAACGCCATGGTCAGGTGCTTGGCGCCGGACTGTGCGGCCAGCTGGGCCGGGCTCTGGCCGGTCCAGGCCTCGAAGTAGGGGGCGAAGACCCGGTTGGGAAGCGGGGTGGCGGCCTGGGCGGAGCTCGTCCCGGCGGCGACCAGGCCGGCCGAGGCGACCAGCGTGGCGCAGGCCGTCAACACGGCCTGGACTGTTCGGCGAAGGCGCATGGATTCTCCAACAGACTTGGTGGGGCAGGACGTTGGGGAGGTGCGGTCGGTCCTGACGGGACGGCCGTGTGGGGTCGGCCGCGGGCCCGGGACCGGGTCGGAAATCGGGAGTGCGGTGTTCGGGCGTGCGAAGGCCCACCGACTCGCGTGGACGCGGGCGGCGTGCGGATGCGCGCGCCGTACGGAGCGGGGGTGGGGCGGAGCAGGGCAGGGCAGTGCCTCAGCCGCCGGTGGTCACACCCCCACAGTGCATCCCGGTCGGATCGACATGCTTATGTTTGGACTAGACCACTGGTCTGTCAAGAGACCTAACAGTTCGTCAGCACACGGCCCGCGCGGCGTAAGGGGGCGGGTGTGCGCCCAGGGGCGGGGAGGGGTGGCGACGTCGGCGGCGACAGGTGCCGGAAACGAGAAGACCGTGGCCGCGCACCCGGGAAGGGGCGCGGCCACGGCGGCCCGGCGCTCAGGACACCGGGCGGTCCATGGTGTCGCAGATCCAGGGACCGGGGATCCCCGGATCTCCGGGATTCGGGGATTCGGGGATTCGGGGATCCGGGGGTCTGCGGTCCGGACCGGTGGGTCAGCGGGACGGCGGGCAGAGCGTGGCGAGCAGCGCCTCGTTGATCTTCGCGGCGGTGTCCGGTCCGAAGCCCTGCGGGTGGTCGGCGGAGGTGAAGCGCTGGTTGGCCAGGTCGACCAGCTTCTGCTTGTCCTTGGGGAACTGGTACATCGCCTGGCACTGGTTGCGCGCCCGGTCCACGGCCTGGTCCGGCTTGCCGCCGACGATCGCCGGGTCGATCGCGTCCAGGGCGGAGACCAGCTTGGCCGTCAGGTCGTCGCCCGGCTTGGCGGGGAGTCCGGCGTCGGCGGGCGGGGCGGGCTTGGCCGGTGCGGGGGCTCCCGGGGCGCCGGCGTCGGGCGCGGGTGCGCCGGTGGCGCCGTCGGCCGTGGGGGCGACCGAACCGGGCGCGGGGGCCGAGGGCGTGGCGGCGGCGTCGGAGGGCGCGGCGGTCGAGGCGGCCGTGGCGGTGGGGGAGCCTGCCGCGGCGGTGGCCTTGCCCGAGGCCGTGGCCGTGGCCGAGCCCGATCCGGAACTGGAACTGGAGCAGGCAGCGAGGCTCACCGCGGCGAGTGCCGTGAGGGTGGCGGCGAGGAGACGAGTGCGCATGGCGCCCAGACTGTCATGTTCGCGGCGTGGAAGGGAAGGTCCCTCCGGCAGCCGGAAGGGGATCTCCGGAACGGCGGACGGCGGCCCGGAGGAAGCTCCTCCGGGCCGCCGTCAGGTGGGCCGGCCGACCGGCGCGACCGGCCGGCTGTCGGCGTGATCGGCCGGCTGTCCGGTCGATCGGTCGGCCGTCAGCCGAGACTGTTGGACTTCAGCCAGTCCTTGGCGACCGTGGACGGGTCCTCCTTGTCCACCGACACGCGCTTCATCAGCGCCATCAGCCCGGCCGTGTCGAGCTTGGCCGACACCGCGTTGAGCGCCGCCGTCGCGGTCGCGTCCACGCCCGCCTTGTTGACCAGCGGGGTGATGTTCTGGGCGCCGAAGATGTCCTTCGGGTCGGCCAGCGGTACGAGCTTGTACTGGGCGATCTTCGGGTCGGTGGTGAACACGTTGCCGACCTGGATGCTGCCGTCCTTGAGCGCGTTCGCGGTGGTGTCGGCGGTGGGCTTCCACTCCTTGAAGGTCAGCCCGTAGACGTCCTTGAGCTGCTGCTCGCGGCGGGTCTTGAACTCCGGCGGCCCACCGATGGTGAACTCGCCGGCCTTGGCGGCGAGATCGGCGATGCTCTTGAGGCCGTTCTTGTCGGCCGTCTCCTGGGTGACGCTGAGCGAGTCCTTGTCCTCGGCCGGGGAGGAGTCGAGGATGCCCAGCGAGGCGGGCAGCGTCTTGGTGAGCGCCGCGTTCACGTCCTGGGTGGTGGCGGCGGTGGACTTGGCGTCCAGGTAGGCGAGCAGCGAGCCGTTGTACTCCGGAAGGACGGTCAGGTTGCCGCTCTGCAACTGCCCGTAGAGCACCTCGCGGCTGCCGATGTTGAACTTCTCCTGGACCTTGACGCCCTTGGCCTTGAGCGCCTGCGAGTAGATCGATCCGAGCAGGACGTTCTCCGGGAAGTTGGCCGAGCCGACCACGACGGTCGACCCGGAACCGCCCGCGCCGCCGGAGCCGCCCGCGGGGGCCGAGGCGCTCGAACCCCCGGCGAGCGGGTCGCCGCCGGAGGAGCCGCAGGCGGTGGCGCCGAGGGCGAGCGCGGCGAGGGTGCCGAGGACGGCGGCGCGGCGGCTTCGGTTGATTGTCGACATGGTGACAGATGTCCTTCCGGAACGGGAGGGGAGACGATGAGGAGTCAGTGGGGCTGCTGCTGGGCGCGCACCCCGGGCGGGAGCGCGAAGCGGGCGAGCAGGGCGAAGAACAGCTGGGCGGCGACCGCGAGCAGCACCACCAGCAGCGCACCCCCCACGGTCACGGCGTAGTTGCGGGTTGCCAGCCCGTCGATGACGTAGCGGCCGAGGCCGCCCAGACCGACGTAGGCGGCCACCGTGGCGGTCGCGATCACCTGCACGGTCGCGGTGCGGAAGCCCGCCAGCAGGGTCGGTGCGGCCGAGGGCAGGCAGACCTGCCGCAACACCTGGGGGTGGGTCAGCCCGATGCCGCGCGCGGCGTCCCGGACGTCCGGATCGGTGCCGCGCACCCCCTCGACGGCCGCCACCAGCAGCGGTGGCGCGGCGAGCGCGACCAGCGGGAACAGCACGGCGGTGTCGCCGACCCCGGCGAGCAGCACCGCCAGCGTCACCAGGCCGAGGGTGGGCAGGGCGCGGGCGGCGCCCGCGAGCGCGGTCACCACGGTGACGCCGCGCCCGGTGTAGCCGATCAGCAGCCCGAGCGGGACGGCGAGCACCGCCGCGTACAGCAGGGCCTCACCGGAGAGCAGCAGGTGCTCGGAGACCCGGTGCACGATCGAGTCCGGGCCGCTGAGGTGGTCCGGGGCGGTGAAGAAGTCGCTCAGCCAGGTCAGCCAGTTCACGAGCCCGCCCCCTTCTCCCGGACGGCCCAGGGCGCGAGCAGCCGCCGAGCGGCCACCAGCAGCAGGTCGACGGCCAGGGCCAGGACGGCGATCAGCACGATGCCGGCCAGGATCGGGGTCGGGAAGGTGCGCTGGAAGCCGTCGACGAACAGGTAGCCGAGCCCGCCGCGGCCGACCAGAGCGCCGACGCTGGCCAGCGAGATGCTGGACACCGCCGCGACCCGCAGTCCGGCGATCAGGTACGGCACGGCGGCGGGCAGCTCGACCGAGGTCAGCCGGTGCCACGGCCCGTACCCCATCGCGGTGGCGGCCTGCCGGACGGCGTCCGGGACGGCGCGCAGCCCGTCCACGGTGGTCGGCAGCAGCACGGCGAGGGCGTAGAAGGTCAGCGGGATCATCACGGTCGCCTGGGTGGCGAGGCCGGTGTACGGGATCAGCACCACGAACACGGCCAGCGAGGGCAGCGCGTAGACGATGTTGAACACGGCGGAGAGCGGCTGGTACAGCCGGGGGTAGCGGGCGCAGGCCAGACCGAGCGGGACGGCGAGCAGCAGGCCGATGAGCACGGGGACGAGGGCGATCACGGCGTGGTCGGCGAGCAGGTTGCCGAGGTAGCCGAGGTGGTCGCCGATCCAGTACCAGCGGACGATCGGTTCATCGTCCACCGTCGGCTCCGTCCGTGCCGCCCGTTGTGGCTCCGCCGCCCGTTCCGTCGGGGGTGCCCGTTCCGTCCGGGGTGCCTTTTCCGTCGGGGCCGTGCGGGGCGCCTGTTCCTTCGGGGGCGTCCGGGGTGCCTGGCCTGGAGGTGTCGGGCCGCAGCGCGGTGAGGACGGCCTCGCGGCTCGCGGTGCCGGTGGCCCGGCCGTCGGCGTCCAGCGCGACGGCGACCCCGGCGGGGGAGAGGACGGCGGCGTCCAGCGCGGTGCGCAGGGTGTCGGCGTCCGGGCGGAAGCCGGCCGTCGGGTGCAGTTCGGCGGTGACGGCGTCGCGGTCGATCCAGCCGATCGGGCGACGCTCGTCGTCCAGGACCAACTCCCACCCGCCGTAGCGGAGTCCGTCGCCCACCGGGCGGAGTTCGACGGCGCTCGCGGGGCGCAGGCCGAGACCGCGCAGGCCCCGGTCGCGTCCGAGGAAGGCCGCCACGCCCTCGTCGGCGGGGGTGGTGAGCAGGGTGTGCGGATCGGCCAGCTGGGCGATCCGGCCGTGCTCGCGCAGCACCACCACCTGGTCGCCGAGCCGGACGGCCTCCTCGATGTCATGGGTGACGAACAGCACCGTCTTGTGCAGCTCGGACTGGAGCCGCAGCAGCTCCTCCTGGAGCCCGGCCCGCACCACCGGGTCGACCGCGCTGAACGGCTCGTCCATCAGCAGCACCGGCGGGTCGGCGGCCAGCGCGCGCGCCACGCCGACCCGCTGCTGCTGGCCGCCGGACAGCTGGAACGGGTACCGCTTGGCGGTCTCCGGTGCGAGCCCGACCAGCTCGAGCAGTTCGGCGGCGCGGGCGCGGGCCTTCCTGCGGTCCCAGCCGAGCAGGTAGGGGACGGTCGCGATGTTGTCGATGACCTTGCGGTGCGGGAAGAGTCCGGCCTGCTGGATCACGTACCCGATGCCACGGCGCAGCTTGGCGGGTTCCAGCTCGGCGACGTCCGTGTCGTCCAGCAGGACCCGGCCCGAGGTGGGCTCGACCATCCGGTTGACCATGCGCAGCAGGGTGGTCTTTCCGCAGCCGGACGGTCCGACCAGGACGGTTATCCGACCGGTCGGGACCTCCAGCTCCAGGCCCTCGACCGCGACGGTGCCGTCGGGGTGGCGCTTTCCGGCGCCCTCGAATCTGATCACGTGGAGTTTCCTCGTCAGGGCGCCCCGGGGAGGCGGCGCCTGGGTCGGTCGGTCGTTCTGTCGGGTCGTTCGGTGGCGGCGGTTTCAAGCGCCCGGGCGTACTTCCGCCCGCGTGGCTGCCCAGCTTTGGACCGGCGGAAACTCTGATCAGACTATGACCTGCATCATCTCCTGTCTCTGATTTACCGTCCGGCACGCGGCGCGACCGCGAGCTCAGCCGCCCTGACGGGTTGGCAGACCGGCGGCCGCCCAGCCGACGAAACCGCCGTCCAGGTCGGTCGCCCGGTGCAGCCCCAGCTCGCGCAGGGAGGCGGCCGCCAGGCTGGAGGCGTAGCCCTCGGAGCAGACCACGATCACCTCGACGTCGTAGCCGGAGGCCTCGGGGATCCGGTGACTGCCCGTCGGATCGAGCCGCCACTCCAGCACGTTGCGTTCGATGATCAGCGAGCCGGGGATCTCCCCCTCGGTGGCCCGCTGCGCCGCCGGACGGATGTCCACCAGCAGTGCGCCTTCCAGCTGGGCCTGGTACGCCTCGCGGGCCCGCGGTCGGTGGACGCCCTCCCGGGCCCGCTCCACCAGGTCCTCGATCGTGGTCACCATTGTTCCGGTCCTTCCTCGGAGGTGCGGACGAGCCCGCCGGCCCGCAGGTCGTAGTGCGCCATCGAACTCAGCGGCGGTGAGTAGGCGTGCAGGGTGACGGCGGGGCCGACGGCGGTGTTGCGCACGTCGTGCACGTACTCGGGGCCGAAGGCGCGGGCGGTGCCGGCCGGGACCCGGCGGATCAGCAGGCCCTGGTCCGGGCCGCCGAGGGACAGCTCCTCCAACTCGCCGAGGGCGACGGTGAAGGCGCCGCGGGAGCCGCCGTGGTCGTGGAAGCCGGTGGACTGGCCGGGCAGCCAGCTGATCAGCCACACCTCGTGGTCGTCGTCGGCGGCCAGACGCCGGTACCAGCGCTCCTCGGTGGAGAGGCGGACGTGGTGGATCCACTCCTCGGGGCGCTCGGCCAGGTCGCGGACGAGGGCCCGCAGGGTGCTGGGGGTGAGCGGCGCTCGGGTGTCCCCGGTGGACGGCGGCGGTGGTGGCTCGGGGATGGTCGCCGGGCTCGTGGCGCTGATCGGGCTGGTGCCGCTGCTGCCGGGGCTGGTCGCGGTGCCGGAGTCGGCGTCGGCGTCGGGTCCGGCGTCGACGGTCGGGCGGGCGTCGGGGCTGATGCTCGGGCTCGGGCTCAGGCTCATCAGGGCGTCCTCGGGTGCGGGAACGTCGGTGGGAAGCGCCCGGCGTCCGACGGCGGTGGACGGGCGCGGGCCGGCGGGACGGCCCGGCACGTACGGTGCGTCGGGGCTGGGCGGGAGTCAGAACTGCGGGTGCGGCTGCGCGGCGCGGGCCCTGGCAGACGTCACAGGGCGGGACCGGCGGGGGAGAGCAAGGTCAACAGGCACAGATGGAACTCGCCTGGCGTCGCAGATCGACGTGCAGGCGGCAGACCAGAGTGGCGCCGGAGTCCATGTGCCGGATCCTTCCCGAGCGAACCGGACGAAGTCAAGCCGAGCCGACGGTCCGCCGCCGTCCGCTACCGGCGCAGGCGGGCCCGTCGGACCCTCGTCGGCTCCTCCTCGGCCGGGCGGCGCGGCGCCGGTGGAGCCTCGACGGCCTGAGCCTCGACGGCCTGAGCCTCGGCGCTCGGCGCCGAGCCGGCCAGCGCCTGTTCGACCAGTGGTGCGGCCTGCTCGCCCAGGTGGCGGCCGAGCGTCTGGTAGGCGCCGAACTGCTGGTGGTCGAACCACTGGTCGCTGGTGCGGTCGTTCGGGAAGGCCCGGTTCTCCATGGCGTAGGCGTGCAGCTCGTACGGCATGTCGGGGGTCAGCACCGACTGGAGGAGGACCAGCCGACCGTGCCGGACGGCTCCGGGCCCCTCGCCGAGGTCCGGGTAGCGGATGTCGCCGGTGATCACGCCCCGGGCCGAGAGCCGGGCGGACAGCTGCGCCGCGAGCCCGCGCAGCTGTGGCCGGCGGCCCGGGCGGCCGTGCCCGCCGTCGTCCGCGGCACCGCGTTCGGTGGGTTGCTCGGTGGCGCTGCCCGGGACCAGCAGCTCGGGCTCGTGCAGGGTGATGACGATGCCCAGCTCCTCGCGGGCCAGGGCGATCGCGGCGGCCAGCTTGGCGGCGTAGCCCGCGTCGCCGCTGGCGTCGATGCAGACCGCCGTCCGTACCCGGTGCCGCAGCAGCTCGACCAGCCCGAGGTTCTCGTAGTGGCCGCCGTCGGTGGTGAGCAGGAAGCGGTCGTCGGCCGGGAACCGCCCGATCAGCTCCCGCAGTTGGTACGGGAGGCGGCGGACGGCGGGCTGCGCGGGGCGGCGCCAGTCCGGTGGCCCGGACCAGTCCGGGCCGAGTACCGCAGGGTTGGGCAGCCACGTCCCGAGGCGGGCGTTGGTCACCGCGAACAGCCGCTGGTAGACCCGGGACTCCCGTCCCATCGCGGAGGAGAAGGCCGCGCCGGAGACGGCCATCGCCGACTGCACGGTGAGGTCCCGGGCGATGTGCGGACGGGTGCGACGCTCCAGCAGGTCGGTGCGCGCGTACCCGACGTCCGGTCCGCCCACGTAGTCGTACGAGAGCGAGAAGGAGACCGCCGGACGGCCCGGTGGTGTACGGGAGTTGCCCGACAGGTTGGCCGCCGCGGAGAAGATCACCTGGGGGAGGTCGGGGCGCCGGGCGCCGTAGTGGCTCAGCCAGGTCTGCTCCCGGAAGAAGTGGTACGGGCGGGCCAGCGACCGGCCGCCCTCGGTGACCCGCCGGACCGCGAACGCCGAGGCCAACCGCAGCCGGTAGAACGGGTGCAGGCTCACCCAGGTCTGGTCGAGGTTCAGCCCGACCGCGCCGAGCACCAGCGGCAGCAGCACCTGGACGGCCGTCGGCCAGGCGTACCCGGTGGCGACCGCCCAGCCGAGGGCCAGCAGCGCACCGGCCGTCAGCACCAGGAGCGCGGCCCACACCACGAGGATCTGGGGGAGGCCGGCGACGCGGCCACCGCGCGGCCGGCCCGTCGTACGGGCCGCGGACGCCGCGGCGGTACCCCGCCCGGGCGTCCGGCCGTCGCGCCGGAGTATGCCGAGCAGCAGCGCCAGGTAGCTGAGCGCCACGGCCAGGCCGAGCCCCGCGCCGGTCAGCCGCGGCCCCGCCGCCACCGCCTGCTGGAGCCGCACCGCGGCCCAGGCCAGCCCCGGCACCGCCAGCACCCCGACGGCCAGCAGGGCGGCCAGCCCGAGCAGGCCGAGATTGGCCCGGCGTAGCACGCGTGGCAGCAGCGCCTGCCAGCCGAGCGACGGGAAGGCCAGCAGCCAGAGCAGCCAGCACCCGGCGGCCGCGGCCAGCAGGGCGCCGAGGGCGGCGAGCGCCGGTGCCCGGAACTCCAACGGGCCCGGCGCGGCGGCGGTGTGGCGCAGCCCGGCGGCCGCCAGGTGGCCGAGGTCGGTGAGCGGCACGGCCCGGTAGCAGCGGCTGAGCCCGAGGCCGAGCGTCAGCACGGCGGCCAGCAGCAGGGTGAGGGCGGACAGCACGCCGCGCAGCAGCGTCCCGAGGGCGACCAGCCACTCGCCGGCGCTCTCCGCGACGTACCTGCCGTGCCGGCGGAGGTGGTCCTCCTCGGGGGAGCCGGGCTCCAGCACGGTGTCGGCGGTCAGGCCGGAGACGGCGTGCACCGGGCTGCCGGGTGCCGAGTCGCTGAGCGCGAGCTGGAGCGCGCCGACGGTGTAGCCGCCGCCGGAGACGGAGACCAGGTAGCGGGCCCGTTTCAGCCAGGGCCGCAGCGCCTGGAGCGCGCCGAGGGTGACGCAGGCCGAGCGGATGCCGCCGCCGGAGGCGCAGAAGCCGAGTTCGGCGGGCTCGCGGCCGGGCGGCACCCGGGCGGCGTCGCGCCAGCGGGCGTGCCGGACGGGTGCGTCCGGGGCTCGGTCAGGCGCGTCCGGGGCACCCGACCGGTTTTGGGTGTGCGGCGCTGTGACGGCGGTCGGTGAGGCGCCGTGCCGGCCGGCGGTGGGCCACGGCGGGACCAGCGCCGGGCGGTCGGGGGAGTCGGTGCCGCGGGCCTTCGCGTCCGCCCGCGACGGCCGGAGCCCGCGCACGGCGCGGGTGGCGGTCACCACCACCATCCCCGCCGCGGCCGCCCCGGCGGGCAGGAGCAGCAGCCACTTGACGGTGGCGAGCGCGGTGGCGGCGGCGAAGGGCGTGTCGGAGCCGCCCGCGCCCGGGCGGAGGCCGTCGAGCCCGGCGCGCAGCAACGCGTCCTCCCCGAGGTCGCAGCAGGCCGCGAGCAGCCCGGCGGCGCCGACCGCGAGCGCCGGCACCCGTCGGCGCACCGGCCCGAGCACGTACCCGCCGAGCACGTACCCGCCGAGCAGTGCGGCGGCGACCAGCGTCAGCCCGTAGCCGCCTGTCAGCCAGACGTCGGCGCGCAGCGCGGCCAGGTGGTCCGCCGCGCGCCCGCTGACCACCGCCTCGGCGGCCGTACGGGAACCGGCCAGTTGGAGGGCGACGTCCGGTACGCGAGGCGCCAGGCGGTGGAACAGCAGCCCGCCGAGGACGGCCGGCAGGAGTGCGCCGACGGCGAGTAGCAGGCCGGCCCAGGCGGGCAGGGCGGGCAGGCGTGGCGCCGGGCCCCCGCCTGCCGCCGTAGCCGTGGTGCCTGCCGCTTCCGCCGTCTCCGCCGCCGCGCCCGCGGAATTCGTCACCGCCATCGTCGTCACCCCCGCTCGGTCGCCCCGATCCCCCGTGACCGAGCCGCTGAACTCGCATGGAACCACCGAGGACTGACGCTCCGTAGCTGCCTGCGGTGATGTCCACGCGGGTCCTACCCCACCCTCGCAATTCGTGCACCCGGGATGGCTGGTTTCACTCGAACGAGTAAGAGGGCAATTCCCGGGGTAGATCAGCTTTTCATCGCACCCGGGCCCGTCCGCGTGTCCGGCAACAGGATCACCCCAGACGCGTTTCCGCCAACGTATTGTCAGGCCACCGAGGCCGGGCCTACCGTCTACAGATCGCTTTCTACGCACGTAGACCCCGCGGTTCCCCGAGCGGAACCGCGGGTGAGACCCACCCCGTCAACCCTCAGACCGCGGGCCCGACCGCACGGCCGGACCGCGGAGTTGCGGAGGTACCCATGTCGCAGATCGTCCGTGCCGCGCTCGTCCAGACCCGCTGGACCGGCGACCAGGAGAGCATGATCGCGCTCCACGAGCAGTACGCCCGCGAGGCCGCCGCCCAGGGCGCGAAGATCATCGGCTTCCAGGAGGTCTTCAACTCCCCGTACTTCTGTCAGGTCCAGGAGGCCGAGCACTACCGCTGGGCCGAGGCCGTCCCCGACGGCCCGACCGTGCGCCGGATGCAGGACCTCGCCCGCGAACTCGGGCTGGTGATCGTCGTCCCGGTCTACGAGGAGGAGCAGACCGGCGTCTACTACAACACCGCCGCCGTCATCGACGCCGACGGCAGCTACCTCGGCAAGTACCGCAAGCACCACATCCCGCAGGTCAAGGGCTTCTGGGAGAAGTACTACTTCAAGCCCGGCAACCTCGGCTGGCCCGTGTTCGACACCGCCGTCGGCAAGGTCGGCGTGTACATCTGCTACGACCGCCACTTCCCCGAGGGCTGGCGCGCCCTGGGCCTGGCCGGCGCGCAGATCGTCTACAACCCCTCCGCCACCAGCCGCGGCCTGTCCGGCTACCTCTGGCAGCTCGAACAGCCCGCCGCCGCCGTCGCCAACGAGTACTTCGTCGCCGCGATCAACCGCGTCGGCACCGAGGAGTACGGCGACAACGACTTCTACGGCACCTCCTACTTCGTGGACCCGCGCGGCCAGTTCGTCGGCGACGTCGCCTCCGACAAGGAGGAGGAACTCGTCGTCCGCGACCTCGACCTCGGCCTGATCGAACAGGTCCGCCAGCAGTGGGCGTTCTACCGCGACCGCCGTCCTGACGCCTACGGACCGCTCGCCGAGGCGTGAGGAGCAGCGCGCGATGACCACCCGGAACCCGCACCAGCGCACCATCGTCCGCGGCGGCCTCGTCATCACCGCCACCGAGGAACTCCACGCCGACGTCCTGATCGAGGGCGAGCGCATCGCCGCCCTCGCCACCACCGGCAGCTCCGCCGCCGAGGCCTGGACCGCCGACACCGTCATCGACGCCACCGGCCACTACGTCATCCCGGGCGGCGTCGACGCCCACACCCACATGGAACTGCCGTTCGGCGGCACCGCGGCCTCCGACACCTTCGAGACCGGCACCCGGGCCGCCGCCTGGGGCGGCACCACCACCATCGTGGACTTCGCCGTCCAGCCGGTCGGCGGCTCGCTGCGCGAGGGCCTGGACAGCTGGCACGCCAAGGCCGAGGGCAACTGCGCGGTCGACTACGCCTTCCACACCATCGTCTCCGACGTCAACGACGCCGTGCTGAAGGAGATGGACGCCCTCGTGGACTCCGGCGAGTCCACCTCCTTCAAGCTCTTCATGGCCTACCCCGGTGTCTTCTACAGCGACGACGGCCGCATCCTGCGCGCCATGCAGCGCGGCGCCGCAAACGGCGGGCTGATCATGATGCACGCGGAGAACGGCATCGCCATCGACGTGCTGGTCGAACAGGCGCTCGCCGCCGGGAGGACCGCCCCCCGCTACCACGGAGAGGTCCGCCGCGAACTGCTGGAGGCCGAGGCCACCCACCGGGCGATCAAGCTCGCCCAGGTGGCCGGCAGCCCGCTCTACGTGGTGCACGTCTCCGCCGCCGCCGCGCTCGCCGAACTCTCCCAGGCCCGGGACGCCGGCCTCAACGTCTTCGGCGAGACCTGCCCGCAGTACCTCTTCCTCTCCACCGACAACCTCGCCGAGGAGGGCGCCGACGGCTTCGAGGGCGCCAAGTACGTGTGCAGCACGCCGCTCAGGCCGCGCGAGCACCAGGAGGCGCTCTGGCGCGGGCTGCGCACCAACGACCTCCAGGTGGTCTCCACCGACCACTGCCCGTTCTGCTTCGTCGGACAGAAGGAGCTGGGCCGGGGTGACTTCTCGAAGATCCCCAACGGCCTGCCGGGCGTCGAGAACCGGATGGACCTGCTCCACCAAGCCGTGGTGGACGGACACATCAGCCGTCGCCGCTGGGTCGAGATCGCCTGCACCACCCCGGCCCGGATGTTCGGCCTCCACCCGCGCAAGGGCACCGTCGCCCCGGGCGCCGACGCCGACCTGGTGGTCTACGACCCCACCGCGGTGCAGACCGTCTCCGCCGCGACCCACCACATGAACGTGGACTACTCGGCCTACGAGGGCCGCCGACTCACCGGCCGGGCGCGGACGGTGATGTCGCGCGGCACCGTCGTGCTGGACGGCGGCGACTGGCTCGGCCGGGCGGGCCACGGCACCTTCCTTCGCCGGGACACCTGCCAGTACCTGGTCTGACACCCTCCCGCCGCTCACCCGCCCGCAGGTCCGCTCTCCGGCTGTTCTCCTCTCCCGCTGCACTCCCGACTCTCCCGCTCTTCGTCGTCCATCTGCCGCCGCCCGCCGCCCGCCGCCCGCCGCCCGACCGCCGCACCGTCCCGGCGGGGCGACCGGGCGGCGGCGGTCGAACCCCTTACCTGGAGCCCCTCATGGACATCGGCCTCGTCCTCCAGACCGACCCGCCCGCCCGGTTGCTCATCGACCGGATGATCCGCGCCGAGCGGGCCGGTTTCACCCACGGCTGGACCTTCGACTCCTGCGTGCTCTGGCAGGAGCCCTTCGTCATCTACAGCCGGATCCTCGCCGAGACCGAGCGGCTGACCGTCGGCCCCATGGTCACCAACCCCTCCACCCGTACGTGGGAGGTGACCGCCTCCATGTTCGCCACGCTCAACGACATGTACGGCAACCGGACCGTCTGCGGCATCGGCCGCGGCGACTCCGCCATGCGGGTGGCCGGGCGACGCCCCGCCACCCTCGCCCGGCTCTCCGAAGCCATGCACGCCATCAAGGAGTTGGCCGAGGGGCGCACCGCCGAGGTGGACGGCACCGAGATGCACCTGCCGTGGGTCGGCGCCGACGCTTCGCTGCCCGTCTGGATGGGAGCGTACGGGCCGAAGGCGCTTAACCTGACTGGCCGTCAGGCCGACGGATTCATCCTCCAGTTGGCGGACCCGTACCTCACCGAGTTCATGGTCAAGGCGGTACGGGCCGCCGCCGTCGAGGCCGGCCGGGACCCGGACTCGGTCACCGTCTGCGTCGCCGCCCCGGCCTACGTCACCGCCGACGAATCGCCGCAGGCGCTCGCCCACGCCCGCGAGCAGTGCCGCTGGTTCGGCGGGATGGTCGGCAACCACGTGGCCGACCTGGTCAGCCACTACGGCGAGCACTCCGACCTGGTGCCGGAGGCGCTCACCGACTACATCAAGGACCGCCAGGGCTACGACTACAGCCACCACGGGCGGGCCGGGAACCCGGACACGGCCTTCGTCCCGGACGAGATCGTGGACCGCTTCTGCCTGATCGGCCCGGCGGAGGTGCAGCGGGCCCGGCTGGCGGAGCTCCGCTCGCTCGGCGTCGACCAGTTCGCCGTCTACGCCATGCACGACGCCATCGAGACCACCATCGACGCGTACGGGACGGACGTCATCCCGCACCTGTGACATCCCGCCCGCTCCGATCGTGAACCCGTCCTTGAACCAGTCTGCGAACCTGCCAGTGACCCCCACCTGAGCTCAGCCGCGGATCCGCCCGCGGCGGACGGGAGTTGTCCATGCCCGAAACCGAGACCAGCGGCAGCAGACAGTGGCATCACCCCGACGGCCGGGTCGAACTCGACCCGGCCGTCGCGGAACTGCCGCCCAACGGCTTCACCAGCGACGACCTGCGGCCGGTCCCGGTGGCGCGGCGCACCTGGACCACGTACAACTTCCTCGCGCTCTGGGTCGGCATGGCCCACAACATCCCGTCCTGGACCCTGGCTTCGGGCCTGGTCACGCTCGGCATGGACTGGAGACAGGCCGTTCTGACCATCGCGCTCGCCAACCTCGTCGTGCTCGTCCCGATGCTGCTCACCGGGCACGCCGGCACCAAGTACGGCATCCCGTTCCCGGTCTTCGCCCGCGCCTCCTTCGGGCTGCGCGGCGCCAACCTGCCCGCCCTGCTGCGGGCGGCGGTGGCCTGCGCCTGGTTCGGCATCCAGACCTGGATCGGCGGCGAGGGCATCTTCCTGCTGGCGGGCAAGCTGTTGGGCGAATCCTGGCGTACCGCCGGTGAGTTCGGCGGCTACCCGTGGACGCAGTGGCTCTCGTTCCTGCTGTTCTGGCTGATCGAGATGGCGATCATCGCGCGCGGTATGGAGGCGCTGCGGCGGTTCGAGAACTGGGCGGCGCCGTTCGTCATCGTCGGTGCGCTCGCGCTGCTGGTGTGGATCACCGTCAAGGCGGGCGGCCTCGGGCCGCTGCTCGACCAGCCGTCCAGACTGGGATGGGGCGGCGGCTTCTGGAAGGTCTTCTTCCCGGCGCTGATGGGCATGATCGGGTTCTGGTCCACCCTCTCGCTGAACATCCCCGACTTCACCCGCTTCGGCGGCAGCCAGCGGGCCCAGATCCGCGGGCAGGCACTCGGCCTGCCGACCACGATGACGCTCTTCGCGTTCCTGTCCGTGCTGGTCACCTCGGGCTCCGAGGCGGTCTACGGGGTGCCGGTGTGGGACCCGATCCAGCTGGCGGCCAAGATGGAGAACCCGGTCGCCATCCTGTTCGCGCTGCTGACCGTGCTGGTCGCGACGCTGTCGGTGAACATCGCCGCCAACGTGGTCTCGCCGGCCTACGACCTCGCCAACCTGCTGCCCCGTCTGGTCACCTTCCGCACCGGGGCGCTGATCACGGGGGTGGTCGGGATCGCCATCTTCCCGTGGCGGCTGATCTCCGACCCGCACGTGTACATCTTCACCTGGCTGGGCGTGGTCGGCGGATTGCTCGGCACGGTGGCCGGAGTGCTGATCGCGGACTACTGGGCGCTTCGGCGCACCCGACTACGGCTCGCCGAGCTGTACCGGCCGGGCGGGGCGTACTGGTACGCGGCCGGGTGGAACTGGCGGGCCGTCGCAGCGCTGCTGGTGGGCGGCGTGCTGGCCGTCGGCGGCTCGTACTCCACCCTCGACGCCAACGGCGCGAAGCAGGGCCCGTTCCCGGCGGACGGCCTGATACCCGTCCTCAAGCCGCTCGCGGACTACGGCTGGGCCGTCGGGCTGACAGCGGCGGCCGTGGTGTACCTGGGGCTGAGCGGGGGGTTCGGGAGGCGGGCGGCGGCGGAGGGCGAGGGT
Source organism: Kitasatospora sp. NPDC114501 (assembly GCF_055633695.1). Taxonomy (NCBI): domain Bacteria; kingdom Bacillati; phylum Actinomycetota; class Actinomycetes; order Kitasatosporales; family Streptomycetaceae; genus Kitasatospora; species Kitasatospora sp. NPDC114501. Next base: position 342,467 of record NZ_JBVKDS010000011.1, read on the forward strand.
TGACGGCGAACAGCGAACAGCAAACAGATGACAGATTTCGAAATCTGTTAGGACTTGTCCGGTCGATCAGGTGTGGAGCCAGATGACGAGGGCTGCTGCGGTGACGGTGCCGAGGTAGACGTAGCCGCGTTTGTCGTATCTGGTGGCGACCGCTCTGGCGTGCTTGAGCCTGTTGATGGCCCGTTCGACGGTGTTGCGTTTCTTGTACCGCTCCTCGTCGAAGCCCGGTGGCCGTCCGCCGCGTGAGCCCTTGCGCAGGCGGACGGCCCGGCTGTCGGTCTTCTCCGGGATCGCGTGCCGGATACCGCGTCTGCGCAGGTAGTCGCGGCACGGCCCGTTGCTGTATGCCTTGTCGGCGGCCACGCTGTCGGGCGTCTTTCGGGGCCTGCCCGGCCCGGTCCGCGGAACCCGGATCCTCTCCAGCACCGGCTCGAACTGTGTGCAGTCCGCCCGCTGCCCTGGTGTGACGACCACGGACAGCGGGCGGCAGCGGCCGTCCGCGCTCAGGTGGATCTTGGTGGTGAACCCGCCCCGCGAG
>NZ_JBVKDS010000012.1:0-332029 GCF_055633695.1 Kitasatospora sp. NPDC114501
AGTTGCCTACGCGTCACAGACACAGTCGTACCGGGTTTCACCCTCGGACGAAGGCAGAACCCGAAGACTGATCACAACCTCACACAGGCCCTAGCTGTTCGCTGTCGGCTGTTCGCCGTCCGTTGTCCGCCGTTCCGTCGCCTGTCGCCTGTCGCCTGTCGCTCGTCACCCGGCCGCTGCCGCCGAGCGTTCGACGGCGGTGAGGACCTTCGCCGCGCCGTCCTCGACGGCCAGGGCGGTGGCGACGGCCTGGGCGCGAGTGCGGTAGCGGGCGTCGTCGAGCGTCAGGCGGAGGGCGGTGGCGAGGCGGTCGGCGGTGAGGCTGCGTAGCGGGACGGGTCCGGGGGAGACGCCGAGCCGGGCGAGCCGGGCGGCCCAGAACGGCGCGTCGAGCTGGGCGGGTACAGGGACGGTGGGGGTCCCGGAGCGGAGGGCGGCGGCCGTGGTGCCGGCACCCGCGTGGTGGACCACGGCGGCGGTTCGGGGAAAGAGCCAGTCGTGCGGGGTGTCGCCGATGGTCAGGACGGAGTCCGAGTCCTCGGCGGTCAGTTCGCTCCAGCCCGACTGGAGGAGCACGCGCACCCGGGCGGCGCGGGCGGCGGCGAGGACGGTCGCGGTGAGCCGATCGGCGTCGGGGACGACCAGGCTGCCGAAGCCGACGAAGACCGGTGGTGGACCGGCGGCGAGGAAGTCGAGCAGCCGGGCCGGGGGTTGCCAGTCGGGTCGGTCGGCCGGCCACCAGTAGCCCGCCACGTCCAGTCGGGGGTGCCAGTCGGCGGGGCGGGGCACCACCAGGGGCGAGAAGCCGTGCAGGACGGGGTGGTCGCGGCGGGCCCGGGCGATCCCGAGCGGCGGCAGGCCGAGCCGTCGGCGCAGCCCGCGGACGGCCGGGACGAACAGCTGGTCGGTCGTGGCCTGGACGGCGTGCCCCGCCAGCAGGTTTCCGGGTCGGCCCAGTGACCGGGTGCCGGCGACGGCCGACGCGAACTCGCGCGTGGGTGCGAGCGGTTGGAGGTACAGCCCGATGGTGGGGAGGCCGGCCGCCTCGGCGACAACCTGGCCGAGCGCGCTGGTGGTGCTGGTGGTCAGCAGCAGGTCGGTGCCGAGCGCCGTGGCGTCGGCGATGCCGTCGCCGAGTGCGGGCATGAACTTCCGGCCGAGCCGCAGGAGTTGCAGGACGGCGTCCGGTCTGCCGCCGGCCCGCAGCAGGCGGCGGCCCTCGGCGGAGGCGAGTTCGGCGCGCGGGTCGACCGGTAGTGGGCGGAATTCCAGTCCAGCGGCCCGCACCGACTCGGCGAAGGTGCCGTGGGTGGCGACGGCCACCTGATGTCCGGCCGCTCGCAGGCGGGCGCCGAGCCCGGTGAACGGGGCCACGTCGCCCCGGGAGCCGGCGGTGGCGATCAGGATGCGCATGGCCGCAGTATTTCGGCGCGGACGGGCCCACGGGAAGGACGCCGCGCGGGCGGTCCGGCCCCTCCAGCCGCCCTCGAACGCCGTTCCGCGAGTGGCGTCACCGGGCGGCTGGGGCCGGGTGACGGAACCGGGCGGCGGTCGGTGGCGTCCCTGCGGGCAGAGCGGGACGGGACGGGGCCCGTCGCGCCTCGGACGGGAGGGGATGACGGATGAGCATCGTCGCGTGGATCGTGCTGGGCCTGCTGGCGGGCGCGCTGGCCAAGCTGCTGTTGCCGGGGAAGGACCCGGGCGGCCTGATCGTGACCACTCTGATCGGTATCGCCGGGTCCTTCGTCGGCGGCTGGATCGCGTCGCACTTCCTTCACCGCTCGGTTACCGCGCACTTCTTCGACGCGGCGACCTGGGTGTCGGCGATCGGCGGCGCTCTGGTGCTGCTGATCGGCTACCGGTTGCTGTTCGGCAACTCGCGCCGCTGACAGGCGGGTTCGCTGCGGCAGCGGCGCCCGGACGGCGCACGGGCGGCGTCAGGGCCGCGTAGGGGCCGCGTCGGGACGGTGCCGTGAGGGCATCCGCCGCCCGGAGCGCGCAGGGCCCCGGTTGGCCGGTTCGGACCGGCCCTGCCGGGCGCTGGAACGGTGCGAGGCCCCCGTACGTCCTTCCGGTCGGACCCGGGGGGCTCGACGGGGTCGTCACACCGATGACGCAAGGGGCGGCGGATGAGCTGGATGGCGTGGATCGTGCTGGGCGTGGTGTCGGGGACCATGGCCAGGATGGCGATGTCGAGGGGCGAGCGCGGTCTGATCGGCAGCACCCTGATCGGCATCACCGGCTCCTACATCGGCGCCTGGATCGTCGCGCACTGGATGCACGGGACGGTGAGGCCGAGCCTCCTCGACGTGACGACCTGGGTGTCGGCGATCGGCGGTGCGATGCTCCTGCTGTTCGCCTACCGGGTGTTCCGCTTCATCACCCGGCGCTGACCGCTGGGCGCCGACCCGTCCGGCACCGGGCGTCGCTCGTCCGACGGCCGGCACCGGTCGCCGGCCGTCCGACGCCGGTCGCCGGGCGGCGATCCGGCCGTGCCTGGTCACCGGGCAGCGGCCCGGGACGCCTCGGTGACCCAGCCCGGGAGCTGCTCGCGCGAGGCGAGCCAACCGGGCGGCACGTCCGCGAGGCCCGTCCGGGCGGCGACCACGCCGGCCGCGATGGCGCAGGTGGTGTCCTTGTCTCCCCAGCCCTCCAGGGTGTGCCAGACGGCGTCGGGCAGCGAGTCCAGGTGCCCGGCCGCGGACCAGAGCGCGAACGGCACGGTGTCCGGGGCGGAGATCAGCGTTCCCGAGCCGAGCACGTTGGCGGCGTGCCGGACGCTGGTGTGCGCGGGCAGTCGGGCGGCGATCCGCAGGCCGGAGCGGACGTCGCTGTCCGGCAGCCGTCCGGCGATCTCGGCCAGCAACTCGGCCCGGCCGGGTGCGTCCTCGCCCCGGCTGCGGACCGCCAGTGCCGCCGCGAGCGCGACCGCCACCGCGCCGGCGACCGCCTCCGGGTGGAAGTGGGTGGTGAGCGCCTGGAGTTCGGCCTGCCGGACCACCGTGTCGAGGTCGTCGGCGAACCAGGCCCCCAGCGGGGCGACCCGCATCGCGGCGCCGTTCCCGTGCGAGCCCTGGCCCTCGAACTGGCCGGCGGTGATGGTGCGCCAGTCCCCGCCGGCGCCGATCCCGCGCAGCACCCGGTGCATCGACGGGCCGTACTTGCGCCCGTACTCGCGGGCGTACTCGGCGGCGAACTCCCGGGCGAGGGCGTCCGGTCGGACCTCGCCCGTGTCGAGCAGGTGGCGGACCAGCACGAGTGCCATGGCGGTGTCGTCGGTCCAGTGCCAGGGCGCGGGCCGGACCAGCCGGGCGGCGAGGGCGGCGGGCGCCTCGTCCAGCGGGACCGAGAACCAGCGGTCGCCGAAGGCGTCGCCGAGGGCGAGCCCGTTCAGGCTCTCCAGGCTGTCCAGGACCGAGGCGGCCGCACGCATGTCATCCTCCAGGCGAGATCAACGGTGCGGGGCAGTCTGCCGGACGGGCGAGGCGCCGACCAGCGGTTTTCCCCGCCGGCCGGCGCCTCGGTTGCCCGAGCCTCGGTCACTTGCGCCTCGGTCGCTTGCGCCTCGGGACCGGCGTCCGGTCACCGGCGTCCGGTCACTTCGCCTTCAGGCCTCCGAGGACGAGCTTCCAGACGCCCTCGAACCGGTCGTCGGCTCCGGGGGCGGACCAGGTGGAGGCGTAGACCGGGTCGTGGAAGGGCCCGGTGGCGTCGAAGACGGCACGGGCGGTGTCGCGGATGTGGGCGAGCTTGAACTCCTTGCTCTCCATCCCGTCCGCGACGATCTGCGCGATCTGGTCGACCAGGGTGTCGATGTGGGTGTCCACCAGGCCGCTGTTCTCCTCCACCAGCACCATGTAGGTGGCGAACAGCTCCGGGTCGTCCAGTGCCTTCTTCCGCTTCGCCGCGAACAGCGTGGTCAGCCAGCGGTGCAACCGCTCGGAGGCGGGGCCGCCCTCGTTGGAGACGGTCGCCAGGTCGTGGTGCGCCTGGTCGAGCCAGCGCTGGGTGACCGCCTCGCGCAGCGCGGCCTTGCTGGGGAAGTGCCGGTAGACGCTGCTGTGGCTGACGCCGAGGATGCGGGCGACGTCCACGACGGTGGCCTTGGCCGGGCCGAACCGCCGGAGGACGTCCTCCGCCGCGATCAGGATCTGCTCGGCGGTGAGTGTGGTGTCCGTGGTCACGGGGAGGTCCGTCCTTAGGGTCGTGCGGTCGGGTCGTGCGCCGATGGCGCCGGTGGGGCGGTCAGCGCTCGCTGTCCAGGTGGGCCATCTGTGCGGCAGCGTACCTGTCACCGGCGGCGGAGCCGGCGGGTACGGCGGCCTCGATGGCGGCGAGGTCGGCCTCGGTCAGTGTGACGTCGAGTGCGCCGAGGGCCTCGGTCAGACGGTCCCGGCGGCGGGCGCCGACCAGCGGGACGACGTCCTGCCCGCGCGAGGCCACCCAGGCGATGGCGACCTGGGCGACGGTCGCACCCCGCGCGGCGGCGATCTCGCGCAGGGCCTCGACCAGGGCCAGGTTGTGGGCCAGGTTCTCGCCCTGGAAGCGCGGGCTGTGGCTGCGGAAGTCGGTGCCGGCGAGGGCGCGGTCCGAGCCCCAGTGGCCGCTGAGCAGGCCGCGGGAGAGCACGCCGTAGGCGGTGACGCCGATGCCGAGCTCGCGGGCGGTGGGCAGGACGGCGGTCTCGATCGAGCGGGAGAGCAGCGAGTACTCGATCTGGAGGTCGCTGATCGGGTGGACGGCGGCGGCCCGGCGCAGGGTGTCGGCGCCGACCTCGGAGAGCCCGATGTGGCGGACGTAGCCGGCCTTCACCAGGTCGGCGATGGCGCCGACGGTCTCCTCGATCGGGACGCTCGGGTCCAGGCGGGCCGGGCGGTAGACGTCGATGTGATCGGTGCGCAGGCGGCGCAGGGTGTAGGAGAGCGCGGTCTTGGTGGCGGCGGGGCTCGTGTCGTAGCCGAGCCACTGACCGTCGGGGCTGCGCTGGGCGCCGTACTTCACGCTGATCCGCACGCTCTCACGGTCGCGGCCGCGCAGCGCCTCATGGATCAGCAGCTCGTTGTGGCCCATGCCGTAGAAGTCGCCGGTGTCGAGGAGGGTGATCCCGGCGTCGAGGGCGGCATGGATGGTGGCGATGCTCTCGGCCTCGTCGGCCGGGCCGTACAGGTCGGACATGCCCATGCAGCCAAGGCCGAGGGCCGAGGTGACCGGACCGGTGGTGCCGAGCGTGCGCTGGGCGGGGCGGATGTGCGAGGACACGGGTACTCCAGGGGGACAGTGCGGTGCCGGGAGGCGGGGGCAGGGTGACCCGGGTGTCACTATGGCATGACAGCGAACAGATTTCAAAATCTGTTCGCTGTCGTCTGTCATCTGAAAGTTGAAAGCTGTCGTCTGTCATTTGTTCGTGACGGGCCGGCCTTCGCCACCTTGCGCCGTCCCCGGCCCCAAGCCGTCATCGAGCAGCCGGGGCCCTCGTGTCCTCCGCGTTCGTCGCGTCCGTCGTGCCGACGGCGGGGCCTTCGGCCGACGCCCAGCTCTCGCGCCCGCCCGGCGACCGCAGCAGGTAGGCACGGGCGGGCGGAACGTTGCGCCACACCGTGCGCTCGCCCAGGCCGTACGTCGCCTCGAACCGTCGCAGCAGCCGCACCACCGCCCGGTGACGGGCACCCCGGCGGGGGCCCGAGGCGACGGTGCGCGCCGTCGCCGTGCCGAGGTACCCGAAGTACGTCAGCTCGCCGCCGGGCGCCAGCAGCCGCAGGTAGAGGTCGAGGATGTCGCGCACCTGCGCGGGCTCGAAGTTGGTGAAGGGCAGCCCGGACACGATCACGTCGTACCGCTGCCCGCCGCCCTCCGGCCCGGCCGCTTCCGGCACCGGCGGCCGGTGCTCCGGCAGCTCCTCGACCCGGCAGGCCGACAGCCGCAGCCCCACCCCCGGGTGGCGCGCGGCCAGGACCGGGTCCTCCCGCAGCCGGTCGGTGAACCGCGGGTTGGCCTCGACGACGTGCAACCGGTCGCCCGGGCGCAGCACCTGGGCCAGCCGGCGGGTCACCACGCCCGTGCCGGCCCCGACTTCCAGCACCGAGATCGGACGGTTCGGGCGGCTGGTGACCGGTACCACCAGCGCGTTCACCAGCTCCGGGCCGCTCGGGGCCAGTGCGCCGGTGTCGTGGAAGGCGCGCAGGGCCTCGGCGAGGAACAGCAGGCGGTCCCCGCCGGCGGGCGGACTGTACCGAGGGGAAGGGGAGTCGGGGCGGTGGTGGAGCCGTTCGTCGGTCATGCCGTCGACGCTAGGCAGGGCCGAGCGGCCGCGAATCGGCCGGTCAGCGGCGCCGACCCCCGACGAAAGTCGAGGGTGAGGTTGGCCGGAAGACAGAGGCGGTCCGCGGCCGAGCGCCCCTAGCATCGAGCCCGAAGTGCCGGACGGCGGACGCACGGAAGGCTTTCGGAGCGGGAGAGGGGAAAGGAGGAGCGCCATGCGCAGGAGTGTGCTCGGCTGGTACGGGCCGGACCACCGGGCCGGGGCCGACACGTTGTTGCTGATCGGCCTGCTCGGCCTGGCCGCCGAGGAAGCCCTGGTCCAGTGGACGCACTCCGACGGGCCGCTGCGCCTGCCGCGCACGGCCGTGGCCGCGCTCGCCGCGCTCTCGCTCCTGTTCGCCCGTCGCTGTCCGGTGGCCGCGGCCGTGCTGCCGGTGCTCACCAGCGGGCTGTTCAACCGGGCGTTCCCTGGCCTGTTCAGCGTCTTCCACCTCGCCTACCTCGGCCGGACGGGCCCGGCGATGGCGGGCGGCGCGGTCATCGCCGTGATCAACGCGACGGCTGCGGATTCGCTGGTCGGCTGGCTCGGCAGCACCGGGTCCCAATTCCTCGTCCAGGCCGCCGTCCTGGCGTTCGGTCTGTGGCTGCACGGCAGACGGCTGCTGATCCGTACCCTGCACGAGCAGGTCGACGCGCTGCGCCGCGAACGTGAGCTGCGCGCCGAACAGGCCCGGGCCGCCGAACGCGCCCGGATCGCCCGGGAGATGCACGACGTGCTGGCCCACCGGCTCAGCCTCCTGGTGCTGCACGCAGGGGTGTTGCGCGACCAGGCCAGCGCCGGCACCGTCGCCGCCGACCCCGACCGGCTCACCCACCGCCTCGAGTTGCTGCGCACCACAGCCGCCCGTTCACTCGACGACCTGCGAGACGTTCTGGGCGCGCTGCGGGCCGACCCACCGGCCCCGCCGGCGCCGGGGAGCGAGCCGCCCGTACTTGCCGAGCCCGGGCGGGTCCCGGCGCCCGCCCTGCGCGACCTCGCCGAGCTCGTCGGCGAGGCGACCGAGGCCGGGCAACAGGTCGAACTCGCCCTCTCCGGAGACCCGGAGGCCGTCCCGACCACCCACCGGCTGGCCGTGCACCGGCTGGTCCAGGAGGCGCTGACCAACGCCCGCAGGTACGCGTACGCCGCGCCCGTGACCGTTCGGGTCGGCTACGGGGCACCGGCGACGACGGTCGAGGTCCGCAACGGCCCGGGCGGGGCGCCGCCGGACGGGACGGCCGCCGGAAGCGGGTACGGGCTGGTGGGGCTGGCCGAACGGGTCGGTGCCCTCGGCGGCCACCTCGACGCCGGTCCGGACGGCAGCGGAGGCTTCCGGCTCTCCGCCCGGTTACCCGCGCCGGACCGCCCGCCGTTGGGGGCGTCCGACCCTGCTCCCGCCCGTGGCGACGGTCCGGCTCCACAGCGGGGGCGGGCGCCGCAACCGGGGCAAGGGATACGAGGGGCACGGCAGTCGCAGGAAGGGCTGCCCGGGACGCAAGAGGTGCGACAGCCGGAGCCACCGACGCAACCGAGGAACCTGAAGCCACCGAAGCCACCGAACCCACCGAACGGGCCTAAGCAACCGAAGGAGCCGATGGAACCGGAGCAGGAACCGAATACGCAGCCGAGGGGCGCCGCATGATCCGAACCATGGTGGTCGACGACGACGCGCTGGTGCGCCTCGGCCTGGTCGACATCCTGACCCAGGACCCGGCGCTCACGGTGGTCGCCGAGGCCGCCGACGGGCTGCAAGCCGTCGAACTCGCCGGCCGCCGGCGGATCGACGTCGCACTGATGGACATCCGGATGCCCCGGCTCGACGGGATCGCCGCCACCCGGCGGCTGCGCGAACTCCCGGACGGCCCACGGGTCATCGCCCTCACCACCTTCGACCTGGACGAGTACGTGTACCAGGCGCTCGCGGCTGGGGCGGACGGCTTCCTGCTGAAGGACACCCCGCCCGCGGAGATCGCCCGCGCCGTCCATGTCGTCGCGGGCGGCCAGGGGATGCTGCACCCGGCGGCCGCGCGGCGGCTGATCGACCGGTACCACCGGGTCGGGGCGCCCCGGTCGGTGGCCGCCCGTAGCCGGGTCGCCGGGCTCACCCCGCGGGAGACCGACGTGCTGCGCGAACTCGCCGACGGGCTCTCCAATGCGGAGATCGCGGGCGTGCTCGGGATGCGCGAGAGCACCGTCAAGGCGCACGTCAGCCGGATCCTGACCGGGCTCGGAGTCGGCAACCGGGTCCAGGCGGCGCTCCTCGCCCGTGACGCCGGGCTGGTGGGCGACGGGGGCTGAGGGCGGACGGTCGAGAGTGGCTGTGCCCGGGGCCGGGCAACAGGTTCCGGTCGGTCGTGTACGTGCGTGCAGGTGCGGGCAGGTACCGCGCTCGTTCATGTCCGGGTGCTCCACTGCCGTGCCAGGGTGCTCCACCGCCGTCTCCTGGCGATCGCCCGCCGCGCCGGGGATGGCCATGTCGCGCGCCCGGGGCGGCAAGCCGAGGTACGTCGATGCTCGACGGGGCACACCGGGGCACGGCATCGGCCGGTGTTCACGCGGGTGTTCCCCGGATGTTCCTCTGGAGTCAGGGCAGGCGGCGAAGCGGGCTTCCCTGAGCCGCCGCGTGCTCCCGGTTCGTACCGCATGCTGAGCCGCTGTCACCCATCCGGCGTGGAAATGCCGTGCCTTGGCCGTTTGCGCTGCCGAACTCGGGCGGCGGGTCCATGGTGGAGATGGGCGCGATCGGCGACCGCGCCCGCGCGCCGATCCAGGCCCGCGCGCCGAGCGCCCGCGCCGAGCGCGGCCGGGCGGCCTCCGAAGCGGGGCCCGGTACCGGCACGCTGGGAGCAGGGCCACCTCGCAGGAAACCGAACGGTTCTTCTAGGCTCACATCTCGGCTTCCCTGCGGCGGTCCGGCCACTGCGCCCGCCACCAGGAAGCCGCCGTCCACGGGGCTCCGGGCGGACCGGGGCCCCGGATCGAGCGAGGAGGACGCACAATGCCAAGCACGCCGCCCAACCGTTCCACCGTACTTGGGCCAGACGGGCCGACCCGGTGGGTCGCCCGTCAATCCGGCCGGCCGGTGCGGTCAGGCCGGTCCTGGTACCCGGGCGGGAGCGGTCGGCCGGTACGGCCGCTGAATACCGGCGGCGGCCGCGGAGGCGAGCGTTGAGTCCCCAGACCATCGGGTCGCCCGCCGTACCGGGCGCCACCGCGCAACCCGATCCGACCTCGGCCACCGTCCCGACCGCCACCGACGGCGAGGCCCTCCCCGTGGCGGCCACGGCCACCACAACGGCTGACGTCGCCGGCACGGCAACCGCCCTTCCCGCCACGGCCGCTACGGTTCCGGCCGCCTCGGTTCAGGCCACCACCGCCGTGTCCACTGCCGCGAAGGCCGCCGTGGCCAAGGTGGCCGTAGCCAAGACCGCGGCCGCCAAGTCCGCCCTCGCGAAGTCATCCCTCACCAAACCCGTCGTGGCCAAACCCGTCGTCGTCAAGACCGCGGTGCCGAAGAACGCGGTCGCGCAGACCTCAGCCGCACAGACCTCAGCCGCGTCGACCGCTGTCGCGAAGACCGTGACAGGGCCGACCGCCACCGCCACCGCCACGTCCGGCACCGCCGTCGCCGGCCCCGTCACCGCGGCGCTGCCCGGCCTGCCGCAGGCGCTCAGCTCCCGTGCCCGTACCCTCGCCGGCGCCGTCCGGCGCCGCTGCGTCGACCTGGCACGGATCGAGTCACCGAGCGGGGACGCCCCCAGACTCGACGCCCTCGCCGAGGAGTTGGCCGCCGGCTTCCGGGCCACCGGTGCCACCGCCCGGCGTGAACCCGGACCGGCCGGGGACCACCTCGTACTGGAGTGGGAGGGCCGGGATGAGTCCCTGCCGCACCTGCTGATCGTCGGCCACCACGACACCGTCTGGCCGGTCGGCACCCTCGCGGACTGGCCGGTGACCGAGCAGGACGGCCGGCTCACCGGCCCCGGTGTGGTCGACATGAAGGGGGGACTCGCCATCCTGGAGGGCGCGTTGGGGCTCCTCGCGGACCTGGGTGAGCGCCCGCACCGGACCGTCCGCCTGGTCGTGGTCTCCGACGAGGAGGTGGGCAGCCCGGACGGGCGGCGCTTGGTCGAGCGCCAACTGCGTGGTGCCGCCGCGGTCCTGGGGCTCGAACCGCCGCACCCCGACGGTCGGTTGAAGACGGCGCGGCGCGGCAGCACCCGGGTGAGGCTCACCGTGACCGGCCGGGAGGCGCACGCGGGCAACGACGCCCAGGACGGGGTGTCCGCGGTCGACGAGCTGGTGGACCAGCTCGTGCTGGTGCGTGGACTCGCCGGGCAGCCCGGCACAGAGCTCAACGCCGGTCGGATCAGCGGTGGTTCGCGTGCCAACGTGGTCGCGGGGCGGGCCGAGGCCGAGCTGGGCCTGCGGTTCGCCACCGTCGAGGCGCAGCGCCGCACGCTGGACGACCTCGCCCGGCTCACCGCGCTGCGTCCGGGTGCCCGGGTCCGTACGGAGGTGCTGTCCAGTCGTCCGGCCTGGCCCGAGCGGACCGGGAACCCGCTGCTGCGGCACGTGCGCTCGCTCGCCGCCGTGCTCGGGCAACAGCTGGACGGCGCCCCGGCGGGCGGGGCGGGGGACACCAACCTGCCGGGCTCGCGCGGGCTCCCGACCCTGGACGGCTTCGGCGCGGTGGGCGCCGGTGCCCACGCCCGGCACGAGCACATCCGGCTCGACCAGATCGCCCCCCGGATCGCCCTGCTGGCGGGGCTGCTCGCCGTGCCACTCCCGCGCCTGCGGGACCGCGCGGAGGGCTGAGCCCGCGGTGAACCGCTGACAGCAGACCGCGGACGGTTGACGGCAGACAGCGAACAACTGACAGATAACAGCTGACAGATTCTGAAATCTGTCAGCTGTTATCTGTTCCGCACCTTGCCATCCCTCCGCCCCGCCGCGCAGAATGGTACCGACCGAACGGTCAGTCGGTTGGTTGTCCGGTGCTCCGGCAACCCGACCGGGCAGGACACGAGAGGGGACTGTGGTGACAGCAGAGGTGGCCGAGGCGGTCCCCGCGCAGACGCCGGAGGACCGGTTCGAGGCGGTCGTCGCCGCCGGGCAGCGGATCGAGCCCAGGGACTGGATGCCCGACGCCTACCGGGCCACCCTGATCCGCCAGATCGCCCAGCACGCCCACTCCGAGATCATCGGCATGCAGCCCGAGGGCAACTGGTTGACCCGGGCGCCGTCCCTGCGCCGCAAGGCCATCCTGCTCGCCAAGGCCCAGGACGAGGCCGGCCACGGCCTCTACCTCTACGCCGCCGCCGAGACCCTCGGCGTCGACCGTGCCGAGCTCACCGAGAAACTGATCTCCGGCCGCCAGAAGTACTCCTCGATCTTCAACTACCCGACCCTCACCTTCGCCGACGTCGGCGTGATCGGCTGGCTGGTGGACGGCGCCGCGATCTGCAACCAGGTCCCGCTCTGCCGCTGCAGCTACGGCCCGTACGCCCGCGCGATGGTGCGGATCTGCAAGGAGGAGTCCTTCCACCAGCGCCAGGGCTACGAGCTCCTGATGACGCTGATGCGCGGCACCGAGGGCCAGCGCCGGATGGTGCAGGACGCGGTGGACCGCTGGTGGTGGCCGTCGCTGATGATGTTCGGCCCCTCCGACGCCGACTCGCCGAACTCCGCCCGTTCGATGGCCTGGCGGATCAAGCGGCACAGCAACGACGAGCTGCGCCGGCGCTTCGTCGACATGACCGTCCCGCAGGCCGAGCACCTGGGCGTCACCCTCCCGGACCCCGAGCTGCGCTGGAACGAGCAGCGCGGCGGCTGGGACTTCGGTGAGCCGGACTGGTCCGAACTGACCAGGGTCATCCACGGCCAGGGCCCCTGCAACACCCAGCGGATCGACCGCCGCCGCACCGCCCACGAGGAGGGCGCCTGGGTCCGCGAGGCGGCCGTCGCCTACGCGGCCAAGCGCGCTGCCGAAGCCACCCGACCCGTCGAAGCCACCGAGGCCACCGAACCCATCGAACTCAGCGAAGCCACCGAACAGGAGAACGGAAAGTGACCGACCCCCAGGTTGGCTCCCCGGCCGGGTCCAAGGCCGGCTGGCCGCTGTACGAGGTGTTCGTGCGCCCCCGGCGCGGGCTGAACCACGTCCACGTCGGCTCGCTGCACGCCTCCGACGACCGGATGGCCCTGCTCGCCGCCCGCGACCTCTACACCCGTCGCAACGAGGGCGTCAGCCTCTGGGTGGTCCGCTCGGACGCGATCACCGCCTCCACCCCGGACGAGCGGGACCCGTTCTTCGAACCCAGCGGCGACAAGGTCTACCGCCACCCGACCTTCTACGACATCCCCGAGGATGTCCCGCACATCTGACGGGGGAGCCACCGTGCACGACCACACCACCTCCACCACCGGCACCGGCGCGGGCGCCGACCAGGACGACCACGTCTACCTGAGCCTCGTCGACGCCGCCCCCGGCCCCGAGGGCGAGGGACGCTGGGCGTACGGGACGGGCTTCGCCGACCCACTGCTCGGCGTGGACACCGCGCTGCCCGCCGGACTGGACGGTGCCGACCTCGCCGCCTACTGCCAGATGCTGGGCGACGACGCCCTGGTCCTCGCGCAGCGGCTGATCGAGTGGTGCACCCGGGCGCCCGAGCTGGAGGAGGAGGTCGCGCTCGCCAACCTGGGCCTCGACCTGCTCGGCCAGGCCCGGCTGCTGCTCACCCGGGCCGGCCAGGCGGACGGCACCGGCCGCACCGAGGACGATCTGGCGTACTGGCGGGAGGAGCACGAGTTCCGCAACGTACGCCTGGTGGAGACGCCGAACGGCGACTTCGCGTACTCGATCGCCCGGCTGCTGCTGTTCGCCACCGCGCGCGGCGCCCTGTACGAGGCACTCAGCGCGCACCCCGACCCGGTACTGGCCGCGGTCGCCGCCCGGGGGGTCAAGGAACTGGCGTACCACCGGGAGTACGCCACCGCCTGGACGCTGCGCCTCGGCGACGGCACGCCGTACTCCGCCGAGCGGATGCAGGCCGGGTTGGACGCGGTCTGGCCGCTGCTGGAGGAACTGTTCACGGCGCACCCGGTGGAGCTGCGGGCGGGCGTCGACCCGGCGACCCTGCGCGAACCGGTGCTGGGCTCGATCGCCGCGGTCCTCGCCGAGGCCGGGCTGACCGTGCCGGACGTGCCGCCGCTGGCCACCGTCCTCGGCCGGGCCGGCCGGGACGGCGTGCACACCGAGGCGCTCGGTCCGCTGCTCGCCGAGCTCCAGGTGGTGGCCCGCGCCCACCCGGGGGCGACATGGTGACGGACGACGCGGCGATGGGCGCGGCGGACACGGCGGACACCACAGGCGCGACGGGCACGACGGTCCCCGCGGACCCGGAGGGCCCGACGGCCCGCGACCTGGCCTGGGCAGTCGCCGCGGCCGTCCCGGACCCGGAGCTGCCCATGCTCACCCTGGCCGACCTGGGCGTCCTGGCCGAGGTCGAGGTGGACGGCGGCAGCGGCACCGTGACCGCCTGGCTGACCCCGACCTACTCGGGCTGCCCCGCCGTCGCCGAGATGGCAGCCGACGTGGACCGCCGGCTGCGCGCGGCCGGGTACCCGGACGTCCGGGTGCGGCTGCGGCTGGACCCGCCGTGGTCCACCGACCTGATCACCGCCGACGGCCGCCGAAAGCTCGCCGAGGCGGGCATCGCCCCGCCGCGCCCGACCGCCGCCGTAGCCGTGGCCGCCGCGGCCGGACCGGTGGCGCTCACCCTCGGCCCGACGCGCACCGGAACCGCCGAGAGCAGGGTGCCCTGCCCGCTCTGCGGCGGCACGGAGACGGAGGAGCTGTCCCGCTTCGGCTCCACGGCCTGCAAGGCGCTCTGGCGCTGCCTCGCCTGCCGGGAGCCCTTCGAACGCGTCAAGGAGATCTGAATGCCCGCCGCCGTCCAGCCCGCCGCCGACACCCAGGCGTCCGACATCCAGGCGTCCGACACTCAGGCGTCCGACATCCAGGCGTCCGACGCCCAGGCTCCCGACGCCCAGACTCCCGGCATCCGCCCCGCCCGCCGTCCGACCTTCCACCGGTTGCGGATCGACCGGGTCGAGCGGCTCTGCGAGGACGCGGTGGCGGTGACCTTCGCGGTGCCGGACGAGCTGGCGGAGGAGTACGCCTTCCGGCCGGGGCAGACCCTGACCCTGCGCAAGCTGGTGGACGGCGCCGACGAGCGCCGCTCGTACTCGATCTGCGCCCCGGCGGGCGGACCGCTGCGGATCGCCGTCCGGGAGGTGCCCGGCGGGCTGTTCTCGCGCTGGCTGGTGCGCGAGGCGGAGCCGGGCGAGGAGGTGGAGGTGCTGACGCCGTCCGGCCTGTTCAGCCCCGAACTCGGCGTCCCGGCCGACCACGTGCTGCTCGCGGCCGGCTCCGGCATCACCCCGATGCTGTCGATCGCCGCCTCCGTGCTGGCCGCCGACCGCAGCTCCACCGTCACCCTGCTCTACGGCAACCGGCGCAGCGACACCGTGATGTTCGCGGACGAGCTGGCCGACCTGAAGGACCGGTACCTCGGCCGCTTCCAGTTGGTCCACGTGCTCTCGCGGGAGACCAGGGACGCCGAGCTGCTCAGCGGCCGGCTGGACCCGGAGCGGGTACGGGCCCTGCTGGCGGCGCTGGTGGACGTCGGGAGCGTCGGGCACTGGTGGCTGTGCGGCCCGTTCGGCATGGTCGTCGGGGCGAAGGACCTGCTCGCCGAGCTGGACGTGCCGGGCGAGCGCGTGCACCAGGAGCTCTTCCACGCGGAGGACGAGCCGCTCCCGGAGCGCGACGAGGACTGGGACCGCAGCGACGCCTCGGCCGACGGCGCGTCGGGCCCGCAGAGCGAGGTCACCGTCGTCCTCGACGGCCGCGGCAGCACGCTCTGCCTCCCGCGCGACCGCTCGATCCTGGACGGCGCCCAGCGCTCCCGCCCGGACCTGCCGTTCGCCTGCAAGGGCGGGGTGTGCGGCACCTGCCGCGCGCTGGTCACCGAGGGCGAGGTGGAGATGCGCCGCAACTTCGCGCTGGAGGAGAAGGAGCTGGCCGCGGGCTACGTCCTCACCTGCCAGGCCCGCCCGGTCACCGACCGGGTGACCGTCGACTACGACCGCTGATACGACCGCTGAGCCTCAGACCAAGGCGGGCTCCACGGCCGGAACGCCGAGCGTGGGGCTCCCGGGCGTGGGGCTCCCGGGCGTCGGGCTCCCGAGCATCGAGCGCTCCGGCACCGGCTCTCCGAGCGTCGGACTCCCGGCCGCCGGATCCCCGGCCGCCGGGTCCCCGAGCAGCCTGACCAGGTCGTTGACCGCCGCGCGGCCGGCCCGGTTGGCGCCGACCGTGCTGGCGGACGGGCCGTAGCCGACCAGGTGGACGCGGGGGTCGGCGGTGGCGCGGGTGCCGGTGAGCGCGATGCCGCCGCCGGGGGAGCGCAGCCCGAGCGGGGCGAGGTGCCCGACCTCGGGCCGGAAACCGGTCGCCCAGACGATCGCGTCCACCGCCAGTTCCTCGTCGCCCCAGGCGACCCCGTGCTCGGTGAGACGGTCGAACATCGGTCGGCGGTGCAGCGCGCCCAGTTCCTCGGCGCGCCGGTAGGCGACGGACGGGCCGAGCCCGGTCACGCTCACCACGCTGCGCACCGGCAGGCCCTGCCGGACCCGCTCCTCGACCTTGGCGACCACCGCGCGC
Source organism: Kitasatospora sp. NPDC114501 (assembly GCF_055633695.1). Lineage (NCBI taxonomy): Bacteria > Bacillati > Actinomycetota > Actinomycetes > Kitasatosporales > Streptomycetaceae > Kitasatospora > Kitasatospora sp. NPDC114501. The sequence continues at coordinate 16,029 of NZ_JBVKDS010000012.1, forward strand.
CCGTACTCGGGGGTGAACGGCCCCTCGTGGTAGACGGGTTCGGAGCGGGTGACCCAGACCGTCTCGCCCACCGCCGCCACCTCCGACAGCACCTGGATCGCCGAGGCGCCGCCGCCCACCACCAGCACGCGCCTGCCCGCGAACTCCTCGGGGCCGCGGTACTCCGCGTAGTGCAGCTGGCGGCCCGCGAAACGGCCCGGGTAGTGCGGGAGGAAGGGGCGGGTCCAGGTGCCGGTGGCGTTGATCAGCGCGCGGGTGGACCAGGTGCCGCGGTCGGTCTCGACCAGCAGCCGGGAGTCGGGGCTCCCGGACTCGGCGCGTACGGCGCGCACCGTGACCGGGCGTACGACCGGGAGCGCGTGCCGGGCCTCGTACGCCGCGAAGTACCCCGGCACCACCTCGCGCGCGGGGGCCTCGGGGTCCGGCGGCGGGAGTTCGGCGTCCGGGAGGTCGTGGAAGCCGTGCACGGTGGCCATCCGGAGGGACGGCGAGCGGTGCGCCCAGGCGCCGCCGGGACCGGCGTCGGCGTCGAGCACGACGAAGCCGCCGTCGGCGCCGGCCCGGTAGGGGGCGAAGCCGCGGCGGCGCAGGTGGTAGGCGGCGGACAGGCCCGCCTGCCCGGCGCCCACCACCAGGACGTCCACGCGTCGCTGAACGCTGTTCGTTGCACCGTAAACAGTCACGCCCATGAAACATCGGCGGGCCGGCGGCTGTTCCCGAAGGATTCCGCCGGCGGGCGCGAGCGGACGCGCGTCGGCGGGGCCGTCAGGAGAGCGGGGAGATGACCGCGGCGGTGCCGTAGGCGCAGACCTCCGTGCCGACGTCGGCCGCCTCCGTGACGTCGAAGCGCATCATCAGGACGGCGTTGCCGCCGCGCGCCTTGGTCTGCTCGATCAGCCGCTGCATCGCCTCGTTGCGGCTCTCGACCAGGGTCTTCGTCAGACCGCGCAGCTCGCCGCCGATCAGCGACTTCAGACCGGCGCCGATCTGGCTGCCGATGTGGCGACTGCGCACGGTCAGCCCGAAGACCTCGCCGATCACGTGGTCGACCCGGAAGCCGGGGATGTCGTTGGTGGTCACGACCAGGACGTCGGCGTTCGGGCCCTGCCCGCCGCCGTACTCGTTGATGTCAGCCATGGGACGCATCCTGCCAAGTTCCTGCGTCCGAGTGACCCAGGCAGGGCCGGGCGGCGGCCGAGAAGGCGACCGGATGCTGGTCCGGACCGGTGATGGGGCGACCGAAAGGCCGTACCGTTAGCCCCATGGGCGAGCGAAGCGATCATCCACAGGGGCCGGGCGCGGCGGAGGACTCCGGCGCGCAGGAGATCGAGGCGACGGTGGTGCTGGGCCTGCGGATCACCGACTGGCCGGCCCTGCGCGCGGCCGCGATCAGGGCTGTCGAGGAACTGGAGTTCGAGGGCATCGACTCGGCCGGCCAGCGCCGCGAACTGCTGCGCGAGGTCGCCGAGGACGCCAACGCGGCGCTCGGCGCGCTGCTCCATCCGGACCGGCTGGTGGCCGCCATCCCCGGGGTCGAGGCGATCGGCGGCACGCTGGAGATCAGCGTCACCGAGGACTTCACCCCCGACTTCGCCGACCTGTTCCCGCTGGAGGGCGACGAGGAGGACGGCGGCGCGGGCGCGGACTGGACGCTCACCCCGCGCACCGCCTGCCTGCTCCACGCCCAGCTGATCGGCCTGGCCGACGCCGCGTACGACGACCTCGACGAGCACGGGGACGAGCCCGTCGTCGACGGCGAGGACGTGGACTGGACGGTCTTCGCCCGGCTACCCCAGCGCACCTGGCGGATGCACCGGGGCTGGCGCCGCGCGATGGCCCGGGCCTTCGACGACCTCGCCGACGACCTCGCGCTCGGCGAGTGGCCGCTGCCGCGCTGCCTGGCGGAGGAGCTCGCGCTCCGGATGGCGCTGGTGGACGCCCGGGCGCTGCTCGGCGCGCAGCCCGAGTCGGTGGCGGACATGATGGGCGACCTCCCGGCCGACCTCTACGACTACGACTGGGACGGCTGCCACGACGAGCTGTTCGGGGTCTACGGGCCGGACGACGGCGACGCGGAGCTGGGGGCGGAGCAGCGCACGGAGGTGCTGCTGGCGGCCACCCACCCGGAGGGCTGGTTCCTGATGTACGAGGACGCGGAGGAACGGGACCCGCAGCGCGGCTTCCGGCGCTGACGGGGCGGCCCGAGCCGGCCGGGGCGGGGCTGGCATCCTGGACGGGTGACTTATCCTTCCGATGCCCCGACTTCCGCTCTTCCGGCTCCGGCTTCGGCGTCCGTGCCTCCCGCTCCTCTGGCCGACGCAGCCGACCCGGCCGACGCCGCCGACCGTGCCGACGCCGTTGACCCCGTTGACGCCGCGGGGCGCGAGGACCGCGACGAGCTGCCGCAGTACGTGCTGCCGCTGGTCGTCCGGCTGGAGCGGGCCGCCCCGCCGGGTCGGACGGACGCGCTGGAGACCTCGGCGCGGGCGGTGCTCACGCTGCTGGCCGACCCACGGGTGACCGGAGCGGACGGCGAGTGGGCGGAGCGGGTCGCCGCCTGGGAGGACGCCCGGATCCGCAAGGTGGTCCGGCGGGCCCGGGGCGGGGAGTGGCGTCGGGCGGGCGAGCTGCCGGGCATAACGGTGCACGGGCGGGAGGCCGAGGTGCGGGTGTTCCCGCCGGTCCCGCTGGACGGCTGGCCGAAGGAGCTCGCCAAGCTCCAAGTGTCCGGGACGGACCTGGAGGAGACGGCGGAGGTCGGGGCGCCCGAGCCCGGACTTCCGGTGCTGTGGCTCAACCCCGACCTGGAGATGAGCGCGGGCAAGACGATGGCGCAGACCGGGCACGCCGCCCAGCTCGCGTGGTGGCGGCTGGACGAGGCGCAGCGCAAGGAGTGGGCCGAGGCCGGCTTCGCACTCGCGGTCCGGACGGCCTCGCCGGAGGCGTGGGAGGAGCTCGTCCGCAGCGAGCTGCCCGTGGTCCACGACGCGGGCTTCACCGAGATCGCGCCGGGGCCGACAGTCGCACTCGAAGGCGGCACGCGCTACTGCCCCACCCCGCGCCTTCGGCGCTCGTGACCGCGCGCCACTCCGACCCGACCTCTGACCCCGGCGCCGCAGCCCGCCGCCGTTCGGTGCGGCAGCACCCGCTCGGGGGCACGCGGCCGATCGCTGGTGCCTGCCCCGGACCTGCGGCGACGGGCGTCCGGTGTGACGCTGCCGTCCGCCGAGGCGAGGGTGTGGAAACCGTTGCCGGTGAAGTCTTTGCTATCGGGGACGAGGCAGTCGCCGGCCTTCCAGCGGTCGTGCTCGTCGATGTCGGCGCTTCTACGGAGACGTAGGACAGCGGGGTATTCGCCCCTCCCGAGGAGAGCAGTACCAGGCGTGTCAGAGCCAGGACCTGGCGCGGGCGATCCGGACCGCATCCATCCGGTTCCTGGCGCCCGTCTTCTGCACTGCGGACAGTAGATGGTTGCGTACGGTCCCGACGGACAGGTGGAGGTGGTCCGCGGTGTCCGCGGGGCTCTCGCCCTCGGCCGCCAGACCGAGGATCTCGGACTCCCGCGGTGTCAGCGGGTTCGGTGTCTGTGAGCTGCCCAAGACGGCGATGTCGGTGCCGACGATTCGCCGCCCGCAGCTCAGGTGCCTGATCGCCTCGACGAGTTCGTCGGCAGTGACGTCGTCGGAGATCACTCCTGACACGTCGGCCTTCAGGGCGCGCTGAGTGCCGCCCGCCGAGAGCACTCCTATGATCAGAAGGATTGCGCTCGCTCGGAAGGCCTCGCGCGCTCTGCGGAGCCTCTCGAACGCGGCTCTGCTGCCATCGGCGAGACAGAGGACCACCACATCGGGGTTCAGTGGTCTGTCACCCGGCACAGAGGTGACGTCCTCCGCGTCCGCAAGTACCCGGATGCCCGCCCGGGAGGAGATCATGGCAGCGATGCCGCTGCGGGTGAGGGTCCCCTGGGCGAGGATCAGTACGCCGACAGCGTCTAGTCCGCTGCTGCCCGGCAGTCGGCCCGCAGTCGGCAATGAAAGTTTCGCCCCGTACGCCGCGTGGTTCTGTGGGCCTGCTCCGCTTTGCGTGATGCTCATGAAATTCCCCCCCAAACTAGGAAAGTCAGGCTCATGCTCGGCCGGGGTTTGCGCCGGGCGTCGCACGCCCTTGCCCCCCAAGTCTGATGATCAGTCAACTTACCGTTACGGTACGAGAATTGATTGACCCGCAGGATGCTAAGTCGATCGTTCACGTCCGTCAACTCGTGTGACTGGGATGGCGCATCGATGTGCACACGGGTGTACCGCCACATTGAAGTGGAGGTGGAGGTTCGATGTGGCTGACGTAGAGAGCGTCGGCGGGTGTTCGTTCGCCGCCAAGTTGAACCACCTTTTTTGAGACATTCATGCCGGCGAGGCGCGCGTCCGACAGGCGAGCGCGGACGCCTGCCGCGGCGCCGCCGGGCGGGCGGCGTAGACACGTCAGCGGGGGTGCTGGTGACGTCCTGTCACGTGCCCTCTCCGTGGATAACCCACGAGTGTGCCGCTGAGCCGTACGCCGGCCGCCCGGCGGATCGATCCTGTACTGACAGGACGCGTCGGATGAGGGGAGACGGCGATATGGGGTCCGTGAGAGGGGCCGGGCGCGGTGGCGGCACGTGGCGGTGCATAGGCGGACTGCTCGCCGCAGTCGGCCTGCTCGTTCCCGGTGTCGGTCCGGCCTCGGCGGAGACCATCGGCCGCGCGTGGGCAGCCGACGACCCTGGCCTGCGCGAGCCCTCGATAGCCGTGCCCTACCGCGTGGGCGAGCTGTGGCGGCAGGGGGTCACGGGCCGCGGCACCACGGTCGCGGTGCTCGTGTCGTACGGAGACCCGGGTTTGGAACAGTTCATGGCGGACTACGACGCGGAGTACGGGCTTCCCACCGCTGACATCCGGCGGGTCGAACCGTTGGGGAAGCCGCCGTCCTGCACCTCTCCCGGCGTCGACACGAAGAACTGTCAGGCGTGGGTGTCGGAGACCAGACTCGATGTCGCCATGGTTCACTCGCTGGCCCCACAGGCCCGCATCGTGGTCGCGGCCTCCCCGGTGGACGAGACGCAGGGCGAGAGCGGCATGCCCGAGATGATGAGCGTCCTGGATCACCTCACGCGGCACCGCCTGGCGGACGTGGTGTCCATGAGCTTCGGCTCCGTCGAGCAGAACTTCGCGGACCCCGCGTCCATGCTCGCCTACGGCGCCGCGTTCGACCGGGCGCGCGTGGCGGGCACGACCCTGGTCGCCTCCTCGGGGGACCACGGGGCCAGCGGCCCGCTGCGTGACCACCCCGACCGGCACCACCCTCGGCGCGTAGTGGCCTGGCCCGCGTCCGACCCCCGGGTGACCGCCGTCGGAGGGGCGCTGCTCCACGTCGACGCCCAGGGCCGTCGCACCGCTCCCGATACGCTGTGGCCCAAGTCCGGGGCCGGGCACTCGTCGCTGTTCGGGCGCCCGGAATGGCAACGCTCGGCCACGGCCGGTGACGTGGCATCCGGCCGGTCGGTCCCGGACCTCGTGATGCAGGGGGCGGCCGGCACCTCCCAGTCGGCCCCGCTGTTCGCTGGTGTGCTGGCCCTCGCCGTGCAGCTGCACCGCGGGCCGATGGGCGACATCAACCCCACGCTCTACCGGCTCGGATCGGCCGGGACCGCCGCCGGAATCGTCGACGTCACCGAGGGTTCCAACACCTATGCCGAGGTCCCCGGTTTCACGGCGGGCCCGGGCTTCGACACGGCCGGCGGCTGGGGTACGGTCGACGTGCCCCGGTTCGTCCGGGCCCTGGCGCGGGCCGTGAGGTGAACCGACTGGTGGGCCGTCCCGCGCCCCCGACTCGGCATGACCGCGTGATGGCACTCGTGTGACGGCGAACGGAATCCTGCACGGGTGGCCGGCGGTCACCAGCCAGTACGTACTGATGCGAGAGAGAGCGCACGTGAGCGAGCACGCAGGCACCGGAGCCGGCCATCACTTAGGGCGGGCCGTGAAGTACCGGTCGCGGGGCGGAGCCGAACCGCCGTCCAGGGAGCGGCCCTGGGCGGTGCGCCTCGATGGCGTGCGCAAGGTGCACGGAAGCGGCCGGTCCGCCGTGACGGCGCTTGACGGGGTCACCACGCAACTGGCGTACGGGACGTTCACCGCCGTGATGGGGCCCTCGGGCTCCGGCAAGAGCACCTTCCTGCACTGCGCGTCGGGTCTGGACCGCCCCGACCACGGCACCGTCGAGATCGGTGGCCGGGATCTGGGACCGCTGGGCGAGCGGGAGTTGACCGCGCTGCGGCGCGAGCGGATCGGCTTCGTGTTCCAGGGATTCAACCTGCTGCCCGCGCTGACCGCAGAGCAGAACATCACGCTTCCGGTGCGGCTGGCCGGCCGGCGCGTCCGGCTCGACCGGCCCTGGCTGGAGGAGTTGCTCGACTACACCGGGCTCGCCCAGCGGCGCGGTCACCGGCCGACCGAGCTCTCCGGCGGTCAGCAGCAACGAGTGGCCGTCGCCCGCGCGTTGATCACCCGCCCCGAGGTGGTCTTCGCCGACGAGCCCACCGGCGCCCTGGACACCACCTCGGCCCGCAAGGTCCTCGAACTGCTCCGCGGTCTCGTGGACGACGTCGGCCAAACGGTCCTGATGGTCACCCACGACCCGGGGGCCGCCTCGTACGCCGACTCCGTACTGATCCTGGCGGACGGAAAAGTGACAGAGGTTCTGCAGGGGGCGTCCGCCGGCACGATCGCCGAGCGCATGGCGGGGCTGGGGGGCTGATCCATGCTGTTCCTCCTGGCGTGGTGGTCCGTCCGCTCCCGCAAGGTCTCGTTCGCCGGATCCCTGGTGGCCATGCTCTGCGCGCAGGCACTGGTCACGGCCTGTGGGGTGCTGCTCGAATCCGGCCGTCGGGCCGCGCCGGGGGAGGGCGGCGCGGACGTGGTGTCGTTCGTCATGCCCTTCGGTTTCATCTGCCTGTTCGTCATGGCCTTCTCGGTCGCAGGCGCCTTCGCCCTGTCCGTCCAGCAGCGGACCAGGGAGATCGCTCTGCTGAGGGCCATCGCCGCGACCCCCGGCCAGGTCCGTCGGATGGTCGCCTACGAGGCGCTCGTGGTGACCGTCCTCGCCGCCGTTCCAGGCTGTGGGCTCGGCCTGCTGCTCGCCGCGGGACTGCGGGCCCGGCTCGTGGCCCAGGGTCTGGTTCCCGATGCCTTCCGTCTCCAGTTCGGGCCCGCGGGCATCTCGATCGCCGTACTGATCTGCTGGGTGACCGCCGAGGCCGCGGTGTGGAGCAGCGGCCGGCGGGCGTCTCGGGTGCGCGCCGTCCAGGCTCTGGGTGAGGCCTCGGTGCCGCGCCGCCGAGTGAGTGCGGCCCGTACGTGCCTCGGGCTCGCGGTCCTGGTCGGTGGCGTGTGGGGGCTCGCGGCGATCAGGGGATCGGGGGGCTCCGACGCCGGGACCACGGCCGGGGCCATGGTCATGGTGCTGATGACCGCCGTCGGACTGCTCGCCCCCTGGATCGGCAAGCTGGCCGGCAGCGTGCTCGGCCTGCTCTGCCAGCTCCTGTTCCCGGTGATGGGGCTGCTGGTGAAGACCAACCTCACCACGGCCTACCGCCGACTCGGCACCGCAGCCACCCCGCTTGCCCTCACGGTCGCGTTCGCCGCCGTGGCCCTGTTCGTACCGCAGATGAAGTGGCACGAACTGTCGGAGCAGGACCGGCAGCGCATGGTGGCCGAGCGGATCGTGCAGAGCGCCGGTGACGGACTTCCCGACTCGGCTGCGGCAACGATCAGCGGTGCCGCCGGAGTTGGTACCGCGGTTGCCACCACGGGCAGTTACGTGACGATCGTCGGCGACCCCGAGTCCCCTCAGCTGGGCCCCGGCGGCATCGCACAGATCGTCTCGGACGGACCGCTGGACGAGGTCCTCGACCTGGGCGTGGTCCAGGGCCGCATGGGCCCGCTGGGCGCGCGGGACATCGCGTTGAGCGAGGACCTGGCCGGGCGCGCCCACGTCCGGGCGGGCGACGAGGTGCACATCACCCTGGAGGACAACCAGGTCGCGACGGCCAGGGTCGCCGCCGTGTACAGCCGCTCCCGCGGCTTCGGCGATGCCGTCCTGCCTCAGAGTCTCGCGGCCGGGCACTTGTACGACAGGCCGCTGCTCCTGGATGCCGTGTACGTGCGAGCCCAGCCCGGCCGGGAACAGCAGGTGGACGACAGCCTCGCGGTACTGCGCCGGGCCGAGCCGTCCTGGCGGGTACTCGACCGCGATGCCCACCGGGCCGAGGCCCTGCGCCGCCAGGACGCGTCCATGACCGTCACCTATCTGCTCCTCGGGGTGGTGACGGTCTTCACTTCGATCTCGGTCGTGAACACGCTGGTGATGACCACGATGGAACGCTCGGGAGAGTTCGCCCTGCTGCGTCTCGTGGGTGCCACCCGCAGACAGGTCGCCCGCATGATGCTCCTGGAGACCGCCGTGATCGTGCTGACCGCGCTCCTGGTCGGATCGCTGGTCGCGGGGGCCGTTCTCACGGTGTTCAGCCAGGCCCTGACCGGCTCCTCGTACCCGCGCCTCGACGGCGCCACGCTCGCTCTCATCCTGGGCGGGGCGTCCGTCCTCGCCCTTGCCACCGGCGTGTCCACCACGCGCATCGCCCTTCGCCAGGGTCCGTCCGCCGCGCTGCGCGGGGCCGGGTAACGGGCGGGCCGCGCAGGCCCCGAGAGAACCGGGGCCGCCGGCCCGAGCGGTGGGATCCGTTCGGGCCGGCGGCCCTTTAGGCCGCCCTGAAATCCACCCCGCGACAGGTCCGTGAACCAGCTCGCTCCCTCATGTGTAATCCATGTGTGCAGCCGTGGGGAACACACTTGTTCGACATCTCTCGCCGGGTGAAGATATTCCAGTCAGTGAATCGCCGGGAGATCTCAGGGGGAGAATGGTGGACAAGCGCTACGACGTCTACTGTCTGGCAGACCGCTATTTCTACGACCGGTCGGACCGGAAGGCGTCCCCCGAAGAGCTCGCCGAGCTCGCCTTCGCCGCGGATTCCATCGAACTCCCTGCTGGGTGGACCAAATTCACCAAGGAGGACTGGATCGTCTGCAATCCGTCCGGGCAACGGCTTCCGATGCAGGGATGGAAGATCCACGTCTCGGCGACAGGTGTGAGCGCGGACACCGTGCTGGAATCCGTGTACCGCTACTGCGTGCCGCGCGACATATCCTTCAAATACCTTTCCGGGCGCCACGTGCTGAAGAACCGGAATCTCAAGTATTCCGACCGCGGGTCCAGCGGAAAGTTCATCACCATCTACCCGCTGGATGAGCAGGTTCTGCGGACCACTCTCGAAGAGCTCGGCAGGGAGCTCGACGGCCAGGAAGGGCCGTACATTCTGAGCGACCTGCGCTGGGGAAACGGCCCGTTGTACGTGCGTTACGGCGGATTCGTCGAGCGGCACTGCATATCGGAGACGGGCACGCTCGTCGGCGCGATCGAGGACGACCACGGCACCCTGGTGCCCGACCGCCGTGACCCGGTCTTCCACGTCCCGGCGTGGGTCACTGTGCCGGAGTTCTTCGCCCCTCACATCGAGGCACGCAAGAGCGGCAGCACGAACGACATCGCCTACACCGTCGAACGCGCCGTCCACTTCTCCAACGCGGGCGGACTGTACGAGGCACGGCACCGGGAGAGCGGCCGCAAGGTGATCCTCAAGGAGGCCCGCCCCCATGCCGGGCTGACCATGGATTCGGCGGACGCGGTGCACCGGTTGCGTCACGAGCGGGACATCCTGGAGCGGCTCAAGGGTGTCACAGGCGTCCCCGAACTCATCGACTACTTCGAGTGGGGAGGCCACCACTTCCTCGTGCAGGAGTTCGTCGAGGGGGAGACGCTCAGCAGGACCTTCGCCCTGCGCTACCCGCTCAACGAGAGGGAGACCGACCCCGTCGAAGCGGCGCGTTACACCGAGTGGGCCCTGGAGGTGTCGCGGCAGACCGAGGCCATCGTCGCCGAGATCCACGAGCGCGGCATCGTCTTCGGAGACCTGCACCCCTTCAACATCCTGGTGGGCGAAGACGGCAAGGTCTCGCTGATCGACTACGAAGTGGCATCGGATGCCGAGTCAGGGGTGAAGCCCAGTCTGGTGAACCCCGCGTTCGCGGCGCCGGCCGACCGTACCGGATTCGACCATGACCACTACGCACTCGGCTGTCTCCGGCTCTCGCTGTTCATGCCGCTCACCACCCTGCTCCGACACGACTTCGGGAAGGCACACCACTTCGTCGAGTACATCCGGCAGGTGTTCCCGCTGCCCCCGGGATACCTCGAAGAGGCTGTCGAGAGGATCACCGCCGGCCCGACGCCCACCTCGCGTCGTCGGCCGAAGACCGCGCTGGACCGGATACCGCGGATCACCGCCGACCCCGAGCAGTGGCCACAGCTGCGCGACGCGCTCGGCCGGGCCGTTCTGCGCAGCGCGACCCCCTCCCGCGACGACCGGCTGTTTCCCGGTGACATCGAGCAGTTCCACACCGGCGCTCTGAACCTGCAACACGGGGCAGCCGGCGTGCTTCTCGCACTCCTCGACGCCGGGGTCGACTTTCCGCCCGAATACCGCACGTGGCTCGCACAACGCGCTCTGACCCGCCGCCCGCAGGACCGGCTCGGCCTGTACGACGGCATGCACGGGGTGGCCCACGCCCTGATGAGGCTCGGCGACGAGGACACCGCGCGCGAGCTCCTCGCCGTGTGCCTCAAGGAGCAGTGGGAGATGCTCGGCAGCGACCTCAAAGGCGGTCTGGCCGGCATCGGGCTCAACCTCCTGGCGTTCAACCGGAGGACGGGCGACACCGACTACCTGCGCGCTGCGGAGCTCATCTCCGACCGGTTCGGCACGGCCGACTCCGTCGCCACCACCAGCGGGGGCGCACACCCCCACGCCGGGCTGATGCGTGGCTCCTCCGGCCCAGCCCTCTTCTTCCTACGTCTGTACGAGAGGACCGGCGACCGCGAGTACCTGCGGCTGTCCCGTACCGCCCTCGAACAGGACCTGCGCCGCTGCACCACACGTGACAACGGGATGATGCACGTGAACGAGGGATGGCGGACCATGCCGTACCTCGCGACCGGCAGCGTCGGCATCGGCCTGGTCCTGGACCAGTACCTCCGGTACGACTCGGACGAACGACTCGTCACCGCCTCGGACGCGATCGCGTGCGCCGCCTCGTCCCAGTTCTACGTGCAGTCCGACTTGTTCAACGGCCGGGCCGGAATCATCCTGTACCTCGCCGAACGCGCCAGGACCCGCCCCCGTGAGGCAAGTCGTGCCGATCTCGACCGCCAGATCGGCCTCCTCAACCTGCATGCTCTGTCCTACGAGGACGGCCTCGCCTTCCCCGGCGAGATGCTCATGCGGCTGTCCATGGACCTGGCGACCGGCAACGCCGGCGTGCTCACCGCCCTGGCGGTGGCCCTGGGCCGGGAGCACCCCGGACTCCCCCTGCTGTCCACCGTCCTCCCCGGCGGCACTCCCAAGACTTCCCACCCGGACCACGGGCGGGACGGCACGGATCCATCCACGAAGGGAGGTGAACCCGATGGTGCTCGACCTTCAGGGGCTTGAGCTGCCCGAGGGCGACAACCTGGCGCCCATGAGCGGTGTCAGCAACAACTGCAGCAACTCCAGTTACATCTTCTGCTGATCCCGAGTCGACTCGCGGTCGTACGGGCCGTGACGACGAGAGACGAACCGAGGGGAGGGAAGACTCATGGCGATCCTCGACCTTCAGGGGCTTGAGCTGCCGGACACGTCCGCGCAGCCGCTGGGCAGCTCGAACAGCGCGACTTGTTCCAGCCACAGCTGGATCTTCTGCTGAGGCTGATCGAGATGTCCGTCCGCGTGGACGGCGGCCCACTGCGACCGCCGCCGCCCGGACTTCCGGCAGCGCCTCGGGGAGACGGGAAGTCCCCCGGGGCGCTCGCCACATCAGGGGTCGGCGCTCGGCCGCCGTGATCCGCGTGAACGAGGTGGAGACCAGTGGTGGGTGGTACGGGGATACGACTGCTGCGTACCGCGGCGCGCGCCCAGGCCGCCGGCGCCGCCGTGCTCGTCGCCACCGGGTGTGTGAGCGCCGCCGCTCAGCTCGCCCTGCCGACCGTGCTGGGCAAGGCGGTCGACGCACTCGTCGGCGGCACCGACCTCAGCCGGTGGCTGGCGGCCTGCGTGGCCCTGGTGGTGGTCTACGTGGCGTTCGAGGCGTACAGCGACTACCGGGCCGGCGTGGTGCAGGCGCGCTCGGCGCTCTTCTACCGGCGAACGACCGCCAGACGGCTCGTGGGTGCGGGTCCGCGCCCACGGACCGGCGGAGGACCGGGCGGGTTCGCGGCCTGCGTCCTGGAAAGCGCCGCCGCGGCAGCCATGGGCACCAACGCGGCGGTGTGGCTGGTGCTTTCCCTGCTTCCGGCGCTGGTGAGCCTGGTCATGCTGTGGTCGACGGACGTGTGGATCGGGCTCGTCTTCACCTGCGGCCTGCCGGTGGTCGCCTGGTGTCTCAGATCGTTCGCCGCCGACAGCTCGCTCCTGGTCACCCGCTACCTGGAAGAGCAGAGCGCGGTGTCGAGCCGGCTCGCGGAGGCGCTGGGCGGCGCTCGCACCATCGCCGCGTCCCACACGCTGGAGCGCGAAGTGGCCCGCGTGGTGGAGCCGCTGCCACAGCTGCGCCGCAGCGGGGACGAGCTCTGGCGGCTCCAGGCCAAGGTCACCGCGCAGGGCAACGTGCTGTTCCCTCTCCTGCACATCGTTGTCGTCGCCACCGCGGGGCTCGAACTCTGCCGCGGCCGTATCACCTCCGGGCAGATGCTGGCAGCATCGGAGTACGCGGCCATCGGCACCGGCCTCGGCATGACCGTACTGTTCGTCAACCAACTCGCCCGGGCCCGGTCCGGAGCGGAGCAACTGGCGACGTATGCGGCGCTGCCGCCCATGGAGTACGGCTCGGCGGAACTACCCGGGCCCGTCGCCTCCACGGGCCTGGGCGTCGTACTCGAGAACGTGACCGTACGGCGCGCCGGGCGCACCGTCCTGTCGGGTCTCGACCTCGCCGTACCGCCAGGAGAGGTGGTGGCACTCGTCGGGCGGTCGGGCTCGGGAAAGTCCACGGTGGCGGCACTCATGGGACGCCTCTTCGACCCCGACGGCGGCGCCGTGTTCCTCGACGGTGTGCCCGTGGGGACGCTGTCGAGGACAGCGCTGCGGCGCTCGGTCGTCTTCGCCTTCGAACGGCCCGAGCTGATCGGTGACACCGTCGCGGACACCATCGCGGCGGGTGCTCCCGACGCCACGCTCGACGACGTGGCCCGAGCTGCCGGACTCGCCCGCGCCGCGTCCTTCATAGAGAAGATGCCGAACGGATACCGCACCAGCGTCGAGTCCGTGGCCCTGTCAGGCGGCGAGATGCAGCGGATAGGCCTCGCCCGGACCTTCGTACGGCCCGCCCGGCTCATGCTGCTCGACGACGCCACATCGAGCCTGGACATGGCGACAGAGCACGAGATCGACCGGGCGTTGGCCGCCGACACCTCGGGGGCAACACGGGTGGTCGTCGCCCACCGGGCCTCCAGCGCGGCCCGCGCCGACACCGTGGTCTGGATCGATGCGGGGCAGGTACGCGCGACCGGAACGCACAGCGAGCTGTGGGAACTCCCCGGATACCGGGCGGTATTCCAAGAACGGCCCGAGACCCGCACACCCCTGGACGCCGCGGGAGCGACCCCATGAGCTCCGCCGGTGACCACACTGCCGGGCCGTATCTGCTGCAGCACCTGCGCGACAACCACCGCACGCTGTTCCGCGTCCTGGTGTGGACAGGCCTGGAGTCCCTGCCCGCCTTCGTGGCCGGGCACGCCGTGGCCTCGGCCGTCGACCGGGGGTTCCTGGCCGGCGAACCGCTGGCGGGCCTTGGCTGGCTGACGCTGCTCGCCGTGGCCTCGGCGGTGGGTGCGCTGGGGGCCCGTGGAGCGCTCCTGAGCACCGCGGCCCTCGTCGAGCCCCTGCGTGACGCGCTGGTGATCCGCACGGTGGACGGCACACTGCGACACGCGCTGACCGGCGGCCGCATGGAGCAGGACCGCTCCGGCGTCGCACGGCTCACCCGCCAGGTCGAGATCGTGCGGGAAGCGGCGGGCAGCCTGGTGGCGGTGGTGGGCCGCTTCGCCTTCTCCTTCGTCGGGGTGTGCGTCGGCACCCTCACCCTGGAGCCGACGGTCGCCCTGCTGGTCTTCGCTCCCGTGGTCGTCGGCGTCGGCTGCTATCTGGTATCCCTGCGGGGGGTGGTCCGTACCCAGATGCGCAGCACCCTGGCGACCGAATCCCTCGCACACGAGGCCTGGCGGCTCTCTGCGGGACTGCGGGACATCACCGCATACGGCGTGGAGGAACAGGCTCTGCGCCGGTTCGACGACGCGGCGAAGGAGAACGCGTGCGCGGAGACCGTCCTCGCCCGTCTGACCGCGCTGCGCACCCTCGCTCTCGGGGTGGGCGGCTGGGTGCCGCTGATCCTGGTCCTGCTGTGGGCACAGTGGGGAGCCCGGGCCATGAGCGCGGGCACGGTCCTGGGCACACTGACCTATCTCGCGCAGAGCCTGCGCCCCGCGGTGCAGACCCTGGTCCAGGGCGTGGGCACCACCGGCATCAGGCTGTTCGTCACGCTCGGGCGGCTGCTGGACGCCCCGGGTCCGCGGCCGGGCGGCGCCGGGCCGGCGCCCGCACCGGCTGTCCCCGCCTCTGTGTCCTCCACTGGAGTCGGGGAGGGGGGAGACACCGGGGTCGAGGTGGTCATGGAGTCGGTGTCCTTCACCTATCCGGGAGCCGCGAACGACGTCCTCAGCGGCATCGACCTGCACGTGGCGCCCGGCGAGCACATCGCGGTCGTGGGCCCCAGCGGTATAGGCAAGTCGACACTGGCCGCCCTGCTGGCCGGCGCCTTCGAGCCCACCCGCGGCCGGGTCCTCCTCGACGGCGTCGACCTCACCTCACTCGCGCCCGTCCAGCAGGCCGCACTGCGGGCCTATCTGCCACAGGAGGCGTACGTCTTCACCGGGACGCTCCGTGAGAACCTCGTCTACCTGGCAGACGGTCCAGTGGACGACCACCGGATGAACCGCGCGGTCACGGAGTTCGGCCTGACTGACCTGGTGTCCACGACGGCCGGCTACGACGGTCTCGTGGACCCCGATGCCCTCTCCGCCGGCCGGCGCCAGCTGATCGCCCTGGCACGCGCCTACCTCTCGCCGGCCCGGCTGATCGTGCTCGACGAGGCAACGTGCCATATGGACCCAGCGGCGGAGGCCCGCGCGGAGGAGGCGATGCGGGAGCGCCCCGGAACGTTGTTCGTCATCGCCCACCGGATCAGCTCGGCCCGGGCCGCGGACCGGGTGATGGTGATGGACGGCGGGATCCCGCAGATCGGGAGCCATGATCAGATGCTCACGGAGTCCGCTCTGTACCGCGATCTCGTCGGGCTGTGGACCGCGAAGGTAGGTACTCATGAGGAATGGGCCTGCTGACGGCGACAGCGAACAGATGACAGATGACAGATTTCGAAATCTGTCATCTGTCATCTGTTCGCTGTTCCTTGTTGCCCGTCAGCTCTGCTCGTAACGCCGCATCGCTCGCAGGCCGCCGTAGGCCGCCAGGGCGGTCCAGAGCGCCATGATCAGCAGCCCGGTCCAGTGGCCGTAGTGGATGCCCGCCTCCGGTTGGGTGCGCGTCGCGTACAGACCGGCCCGGTCGGGGAGGAACTGGCCGAGTTCGCGGATGCCGGGGATGGCGGCCAGCCAGGTGGTGCCCAGGAACACCATCGGCGTCAGCAGGCCGAGCGCCGCGCTGAAGTTGCCCAGCATCGCGGTCAGCCCGAGGCAGAGCAGCACCATCATCGGGTGGTACAGCACGCCGGCGAGGAAGCTGCGGGTCAGGCCCGGGGTGGAGAGGTCCAGGCCGGCGGTGGTGCCGACGGCCAGGAAGGAACCCGCCGTCGAGGCCAGCCCGAGCAGTAGGCCCAGCCCGGCGCCGAGCGTGAGCTTGGCGCCGTACAGCCGGCCGCGTCGGGGGACGGCGGTGAGCGAGGTGCCGATCATGCGGGTGTTGAACTCCTGCCCGATGAGCAGGATGCCGAGGCAGGCCACCGCGACGTGGCCGAAGAGCAGCCCGTAGAAGATCCCGCCGGCCGGGTCCTCGCCGACGGTGTGGTCCTTCGCCCCGTAGGCGGCGTTGACGGCCGCCGTGACGCCGACGGTCAGTATCAGGGCGACCAGCGGGGCCGCCCACTGCGAGGGCAGGGTGGTGAACTTGACCCGTTCTGCGCGCAGGGCGTCGGCCATCGTGATCATCGTCGCTCCCATCTCCCGGTTCCCGTCTCTCTCTTTCGCTCCATGTCCCGTCCGTCCGGGCTCATTTGGCGCGCCGCATCGCCCGTAGGCCGCCGTAGACCGCCAGGGCCGTCCAGAGCGCCATGATCAGTAGCCCGGTCCAGTGGCCGTAGACGACCTGCGGGTCGTCGGCGTACCGCAGGGCGTACTGGCCGGCCCGGTCAGGCAGGAACTGGACCGCCCGGCGCGCTCCGGGCACGCTGCCGAGCAGCGGTGAGACCAGGAACAGGGACGGGATCAGCAGGCCCATGGCGGCGGTGAGGTTCCCCAGCAGGGCGGTCGTGCCGAGGCAGAACACCACCAGCATCGTCTGGTAGAGCACCCCGGCGACGGCAGAGCGGACGAAGGCGTGCCCGTCCCAGTGGGCCGGCACGGTGGCCGCGTACCCGGCGAAGGCGCCCGCCGTGGCGACGGCGCCGCTCGCCAGTCCGACCAGCGTGGCGAGCGCCAACTTGGCGCCGTACAGCCGGCCTCGTCGCGGGACGGCCGTGAGGGACACGCCGATCATGCGGGTGTTGAACTCCTGGCCGATCAGCAGGATGCCGAAGCAGATCAGCGCCGCCTGCCCGAAGTTGAGGCCGTAGAAGACGCCGACGCCGGGGTCGTCGGTGATGCTGTCGTCCTTGCCGCCGAGGGCCGCGCCGACGGCGGTGGTGGCACCGGCGGTGAGCGCCAGGGCGAGCAGGGGGGTGATCCAGAGCGAGCGGAGGGTCGTGAGCTTGATCCACTCGGCGCGCACGGCGTTGACGGCAGGTGCCCCGGCGGAAGTCACGGCGGGAGCTGAGGCGGGAGTCGTGACGGGAGTCGCGGCAGGGGGCGGCGCGTTCATGCGGTGGCCTCCGCGCGGTACTCGACGCTGTCGGCGGTCATCCGCATGAACGCGTCCTCCAGGGAGTCCTGTTGTACGGCGATCTCGTACAGCACCACGCCGTTGGCGGCGGCGAGCGCGGCGATCCGCTCGGGTTCGGCGCCGCTCACCTCCCAGGCGCCGCCGTCGACTTCGGTGGCGTCGAGGCCGTGACCGGGGTCGCGGAGCAGGGCGGCGAGCTTGGCCGGGTCGACGGCGCGGACCCTGATCCGGGTCCGGCCGTGGCGGTCGATGAACTCGGAGGCGGCGGCGTCGGCGAGCAGCCGGCCGCGCCCGATCACCACCAAGTGGTCGGCGGTGAGCGTCATTTCGGTCATCAGGTGGGAGGAGACCAGCACGGACCGGCCCTCGGCGGCCAGATCGCGCAGCAAGGTGCGGATCCAGCGGATGCCCTCCGGGTCCAGGCCGTTCACGGGCTCGTCCAGCAGCAGTACCGGCGGGTCGCCGAGCAGGGCGGCGGCCACCCCGAGGCGCTGGCGCATGCCGAGCGAGAAGCCCCGGATCCGCCGTCCGGCGGCGTCCGCCAGGCCGACCTGGCCGAGCACCTCGTCGACCCGTCGGGCCGGCAGCCCGTTGCTCGCGGCGAGCCAGCGCAGGTGGCCGTGCGCGGTCCGGCCGCCGTGCAGCGCCTGGGCGTCCAGCAGTGCTCCGACCGTCCTTAGCGGGTTGGGGAGTTCGACGTATGGACGCCCAGCGACCAGGGCTTGTCCGGCGGTCGGCCGGTCGAGGCCGAGGACCAGGCGCATGGTGGTGCTCTTGCCGGCGCCGTTCGGGCCGAGGAAGCCGGTCACCACACCGGGCCGGACCTCGAAGGCCAGGTCGTCGACGACGTGCCGGCCGTCGTACTCCTTGGTGAGGCCCTGGATCTCGATCACGGCCCGCTCCCCTCGTCTCGTCGTCCTGGCGGTCCCCGCCGGAGCCTGTCGTGGTCGGTCCCGGACGGTGGCCCCATTCGACCGGAGCGGGTCGGTGCGGCGGATCCCGCCGGGGCGGGGAGTCACCTCCCTCCCGGGAGGGAGTCCGTCGGGGACCGGAGCGGGAGCCGGTGGCCGGGGCCGACCTGGCAGGATGGGCCGATGTCCAAGATCGCAGCGTCCAAGTTCGCAGCGCTGAAGAGCACGGTGTCCGGAGCCGCAGTGCCGGGACGCGCGGTGTCCAGGCTCGTCGCGCCCCTGGGGGCCGGTGCCACGTACGCGCGGCTGCTGCACCTGCTGGTCGGGTGGATCTTCGCGGGCATCGTCCTGATGGTCTATCCGGGGACGGAGGACAAGCCCCTGGACGAGATCGTGATGAAGAGCATCGCGTTGGACTCCGTGCTGTTGGCCCTGGCCGCGCTCGTTCCGGCTGCCCGGCGGGCCGAAGGCGTGCAGGCTCGGCTGCTGCTGGTGCCCGACCGCGAGGAGGACATCGCGACCGAGCCCTCCCGCACCCGGGCTGACCGGTGGCGCACGGCCGGCTGGCTGATCGGCCGGGTCGCGCTCGGTTCGGCGGTCGGCTTCGCGCTGGTCCTCGTCCTCGCCACCTGCTACGAGCGGCTGACCGGTCCGCGGGCGCTGTGGTACCTCCCGCTCGCCCCGGTGGTGGTGCTCGCCTTCGGCTGGTTCCTGGTCTACACGGGGCGCCTCCAACTCGCCATGGCGGTAAGGCTGCTGGGCCCGTCCCCGGCGGAGCGGCTGGCCGAGGCGGAGCTGCGGGCCGAACGGCTGCTGGAACGCAACCGGTTGGCCAGGGAACTGCACGACTCGATCGGTCACGCCCTGACGGTGACGGTCCTTCAGGCGGGGGCGGCGCGCGAGGTCGGGGACCCGGTCTTCGCCGCCAAGGCGCTCGAAGTGATCGAGGAGACCGGCCGGCGGGCCATGGAGGACCTCGAACGCACCCTGGTGCTGCTGCGCGAGACCCCGGCCGGGACGAGCGGCGTGGCCACCGAGCAGCCCGGGATCGAGCAGCTGCCCGCACTGTTCGACACCGCCCGGGCGGCCGGCAGCCCGGTGGAGGCGCGGGTCGAGGTGCCGGCCGGCGCCCTGCCCGGGGTGCTCTCCCGCGAGTCGTACCGGATCGTCCAGGAGGGCGTCACCAACGCGCTCAAGTACGCGCCCGGCGAACCGCTCGACGTCCGGATCGCCGTACGGGACGGCCGGTTGGAGCTGCGCTGCGCCAACCGGCTGCCCGGTGCCGGGCGTTCGCCGGCCGGCTCGGCGCGGCACCCGGCGGGCGGGGCGGGTCGGGGCGCAACGCGCAAGGGTGGCAAGGGACTGCGCGGCATCCGCGAGCGCGCCACCCTGCTCGGCGGGGAGTCGACGGCGGGGCCGGTGGCGGGGCCGGTGACGGGACCGGCCGTGGAGGCGGCCGTGGGGGCGACTTCGGGGTCGATGGAGGAGGGGAGCGGGGAATGGGTGCTGAGCGTCCGGCTGCCCCTACGCTTGGGCTCGTGACGAACGATCTTGTGGCGCAAGGTCCGGCCGGGGGAACCGCCGGGATGACCGACATCCTGCTCGCCGACGACGAGGAACTGGTCCGGGCCGGCCTGCGGGCGGTGCTGGAGGCGCAGGGGGACCTGCGGGTGGTAGGCGAGGCGGCCGACGGCGCCGAGGCGGTCTCCCTGGCCCGCGCGCTGCGACCGCACGTGGTGCTGATGGACGTCCGGATGCCGGTACTGGACGGCCTGGCGGCCACCCGTGAGCTGCTGCGCCCCGGCGCACCGGGGGAGCGCCCGCCGCGGATCCTGGTCGTGACCACCTTCGAGAACGACGACTACGTCTACCAGGCGCTGCGCGCGGGCGCGGACGGCTTCCTGCTCAAGCGCACCCGCCCGGCCGAGATCGCCCAAGCGGTACGGCTGGTGGCGGCGGGCGAATCGCTGCTGTTCCCGACCGCGATCCGCCGCCTCGCGGCCGGGCACGGCAACCCGACCGCCCGGGCGGCCATGGAGCGGGCGGCGCTGACCGAGCGCGAGGCGGAGGTGCTGCGGCTGGTCGCGCGCGGCCTCAGCAACGGGGAGATCGCCGAGCAGCTGTTCCTCGGCGTGCAGACGGTGAAGACGCACGTCAGCAGCGTGCTGGCGAAGCTGGGCGCGCGGGACCGCACCCAGGCGGTGATCGCGGCGTACGAGTCGGGGTTCGTCGAACCGTCGGAGTGATCCCGTGGGAACCCCCCGCCGGAACCCCGCCGGAACGGTCCCGTCGGGGTGGTTCCGCCGACGGGACGCCGTCGGCGGCCCGTCAGGCCGGGTAGGCGTGGGTCTGGGTGGCCTTGACCGAGGCCCAGACCGCGACGCCGGGCGCCAGCTCCAGCTCCGCGACGGCGGCGGGGGTGAGGTCGGCGGCCATCGGCAGGTCGCCGGCCAACTCGGCGCGGACCTGGTCGCCGTGCAGGTCCAGCCCGGTGACCTCGGCCTTCCACAGGTTGCGCGCGCTGGTCCGCGGGCGCTCCCGGTAGAGCGTCACGGCGGAGGGCGGGAAGGCGACGAAGGCCGGGCCGTCCAGCTCCTCGGTGGTGGCCAGGACCGGGCCGTCCGGGAGGGTGACCCGGGTGCCCTCGGCCCGGCCCTGGTACAGGTTCAACCCGACCAGCCGGGCGATGTAGTCGGTGCGCGGGTGCCGGGCGACCTCCGCGGGGCTGCCGGACTGCACCTCCTGGCCGTCCTCGATCACCACCAGCCGGTTGGCCAGCACCATGGCGTCCAGCGGGTCGTGCGTCACCAGCACCGCCACCGCCTCGAACTCGGCCAGATGGCGCCGAAGTCGGGCCCGTACGTCGAGCCGGGTGCGGGCGTCCAGGGCGGCCAGCGGCTCGTCCAGCAGGAGCAGCCGGGGGCGTACGGCGAGCGCGCGGGCGAGCGCCACCCGCTGGGCCTGGCCGCCGGAGAGCCGGCCGGGGCGAGCCGAGGCGTGGTCGGCCAGGCCCAGCCGCTCCAGCCAGCCGGCCGCCTCCGTCCGCGCCTCGCGCTTGGGGCGGCCCTGGCAGCGCGGGCCGAAGGCGACGTTGTCGAGCGCGCTGAGGTGCGGGAACAACAGGTAGTCCTGGAACACCACACCGACCGGCCGCTCCTCGGCCGGGGTGTGCACGCGCCGCGCCGGGTCCTCCAGGAGGCGGCCGTCCAGGCGCAGGTGGCCGCCGGTGAGCGGGAGCAGCCCGGCGAGGGCGCGCAGGGCGGTGGACTTGCCGGCGCCGTTGGGGCCGAGCAGCGCCACCACCTCGCCGGGGGCGGCGGTGAGGGCGAGGTCGAGGGTGAAAGCGGCGCGCTCGACCCGTAGGCGGGCGTCCAGGGCGGGGCCGGGGAGGCGGTCGGTGCTCATCGGGGCGGCGTCCAGGTGTCCAGGTTTCCCGTGTGGCCGGTCCGGCCGGTGTGTCCAGCGTGTTCGGCGCGTGCGGTGCGGGCGGTGCGTCCGGTGCGTCCAGCGCGTCCGGTGAACGGGGGAGCGGGGGCGGGCGGGGTCACGGCGTCGACAGCCAGCGGTCGCGCAGGCCGACCAGGACGGCCACGGAGACCACCAGCAGCACCAGCGACAGGGCGATCGCCGCCTGCGGGTCGGACTCCATGGCCAGGTAGACGGCCAGCGGCATGGTCTGGGTGCGGCCCGGGAAGTTGCCCGCGAAGGTGATCGTCGCGCCGAACTCGCCGAGCGCCCGGGCCCAGGCCAGCACGGCCCCGGCGGCGATCCCCGGGGCGATCAGGGGCAGGGTGACCCGCCGGAACGCGGTCAGCCGGGAGGCGCCCAGGGTCGCGGCGGCCTCCTCGTAGCGGGGGTCGGCGGCCCGCAGCGCGCCCTCGACGCTGATCACCAGGAACGGCATCGCCACGAAGGCCTCGGCGATCACGACCCCGGTGGTGGTGAACGGCAGCGTGATGCCGAAGGCCGAGTCCAGCCAGGAGCCGACGATGCCGCGCCGCCCCAGCACCAGCAGCAATGCCACACCGCCGACCACCGGGGGCAACACCAGCGGCAGGGTGACCAGCGCCCGGATCACGCGCCGACCCGGCAGCTCGGTGCGGGCGAGCAGCCAGGCCAGCGGGACGCCGAGGACCAGCGACACCGCGGTGGCGGCGGTCGCGCTGATCAACGACAGGCGCAGCGCCTCCCAGACGGCGGTGCTGGTGAGCTGCTCGGACAGACCGCTCCAGGGCGCCCGGACCAGCAGACCGACCAGCGGCAGGATCAGGAACGCGAGCCCGAGCAGTGCCGGGAGCAGCAGGGTGACGGGGACGCGGTGCGGGCGCGGGCGGCGGCTTCGCGGGCGGCGGCGCGGCAGGGCCGGCGTCGGTCCTGTCGGGTCGTCGCGGTGGTACCGGTCCGAGCGGTTGGCTCCGGAGCCGGTGGTGCGGTCGTTCACGGCGCCTGGAAGCCCGCAGCGGTCAGTACCTGCCTGGCCTCGGGCGACTGGACGTACGCGACGAACGCGGCGGCGCCGCCCTTGTTCGGCGCCTTGGCGAGGGCGGCGACCGGGTAGTCGTTCACGGCCTTGTCGGCCTCGGGGAAGTCCACGCCGTCGATCTTCGCAGCATCGGCGTGCACATCGGTCCGGTACACCAGCGAGGCGTCGACCTCGCCGAGTTCGACCTTGGTGAGTGCGCCCTTGACGTCCTGCTCCAGGGTGACCGGGGTGAGGTTGACACCGGCGGCCTTGAGCGCGCTCTGCGCGGCGGCGCCGCACGGTACCTCCTTCGCGCACAGGGCGACCTTCGTGCCGGAGGCGGTGAGGTCCTTGAGGCCCGCGATGTGCTTGGGGTTGCCCTTGGGCACGGCGATGGTGAGCGTGTTCCTGACGAAGGTCGCCGGCTGTCCGGCGGCACCGCCCGCGTCCGTCACGGTCTTCATGGTGGCGGGGCTGGCGGCGGCGAACACGTCGGCCGGGGCACCGGAGTTGATGCTGGTGGCGAGGCTGGAGCTGCCGCCGAAGTTAAAGGTGACCTTGGTGCCGGGGTTGGCGGCCTCGAACTTCCTGCCGAGCTCGGTGAAGGTCTCCTTGAGCGACGCGGCGGCGAAGACGGTGATGGTGCCGGAGGCCTTGGGGGCGCCGCTGCCGACGCCGGAGCCGTCCGGGGAGGAGTCCGAGGGAGCCGAGGAGCCGGAGGACGCGCCGCCGTCGCTGCCGCAGGCGGTGGCGCCGAGGCCGAGGCCGAGGACGAGGGCTGCGGCGACGGTGGCGGCAAGCCTGCGACTGGTGGGCGTGCGAGTGCTCATCGGTGCTTCCCCTCCGGGGCGCGCGCCGGGAGGGGCGCGAGGGACCGACCGCAGCTGCGGCCATGGCGGCGATCATAGTGCCGCAAATGCGAGCGATAAATCCCCTGTCGGTTCGCACAAGCGGGGAGGCGCGAGCCGCTGGGTGGCTGTGGGATCGCTCGAGCGGGCCCGTGGAGAGCGGAGGCGCGGGGCCGAAGTGGGACCGGCGAGGGGCCGAAGTGGGACGGGCGAGGGGCCGAGGTGAGTCGGGCGAGGGGCCGAAGTGGGCCCGGGTGGGACCGGGACGGACGACGGCATCGGTGGTCAGGGGCGCGCGGAAATTGCGTCGCGCCGTCGGTGGTCGAACGGCCAGAGTGGTCGCCGTCCGTACACGCGGTCGAGTCGGAGTCACCGCCGCGGCCGAACCAAGGGGAGGAGTCCGTCCGTGTCCACGCTGCGCGTCACCGCCGAGAAGCTGGTCATCCTGGAGCACCCGAACGCCGACGCCCTGGAACTCGCCCAGGTCGGCCTCTACCGGGCGGTGGTCGCCAAGGGCGTGTACCGGACCGGCGACCACGCCGTCTACATCCCCGAACAGTCCGTTCTCCCCGAGGAGTTGATCGAGGAGCTGGGGCTGACCGGCAAGCTGGCGGGCGCCGGGGCGAACCGGGTGAAGGCGGTACGGCTGCGCGGCGAACTGTCCCAGGGCATCGTCTGCCGGCCCGCCGCGCTCGCCGACGCCGACCTGGCCGCCGCGGCCGAGCGCGGCGAGGACTTCGCCGAGCTGCTCGGGGTGGTCAAGTGGCAGCCCCCGGTACCGACTTCGATGAACGGGGACGTGGTCAGCGCGCCGGACCTGCTGCCCTGGGTGGACATCGAGAACCTCAAGCGCTACCCCGACGCCTTCGAGCCGGGCGAGCCGGTGGTGCTGACCGAGAAGCTGCACGGCAGCTGCTGCCTGGTCACGTACGTCGCCGCCACCGGAGAGGTGCAGGTGTCGTCCAAGGGCATCGGCGCGCAGGGGCTGGCGCTGGCCGAGGACCCTCGCAACCTGTACTGGCGGGCGGTGCGCGCGTACGACATCCCGGCGGTGGCGGCCCGACTGGCGCAGCGCCTCGGGGCCGAGCGGGTCGGCATCTTCGGTGAGGTCTTCGGAGAGGGAGTGCAGGACCTGGCCTACGGCGCCTCGGCGCGCACCGAGCGGCCCGGCTACGCGGCCTTCGACGTGTCGGCCCTGGTGGACGGACGGCTGAACTGGCTGTCGGCGGCCGAACTGCTGGACGGGGAACTGCCGTTGGTGCCCGAGCTGTGGCGCGGACCGTTCGACCCGGAGACCGTTCTGGGATTCGCCCAGGGCAAGGAGACCGTCTCCGGGCGTGAACTGCACCTGCGCGAGGGCGTGGTGGTGCGGCCGGTCGCCGAGCGGTGGAGCCCGGTGCTCGGCGGGCGGGCGATCGCCAAGGTGGTCAGCGACGCTTATCTGACCCGTAAGGGGGGCACCGAATACGAGTGAGGCGGGTCCGGATCCGGCCGGGCAGGTCGGCCCGTCGGGGGGTCCGGGCGCGGCTCCTTTCGGTGCTGACTGCCCGTCGGTGGGACCGGCGGGCACCTCCCTGTACAGAAGGAGTGCCGATGACCACCGAAGTCATCCCCGTTCCCGTCCGCGGCTCCGCGCCCGCCCCCACCTCCGCGATACCCGTCCCGGCCGGGAACCCCGTCGTCGGATCGCTGTTCGACCTCACCCGCCGCCCGCTGCGCAGCTACCTGGCGGCCCATCGCGACCACGGTGACGTGGTGCGCTTCCAGGCCGGTCCGCCCGGGCTGCGGGCCGACTTCTACGGAGTCTTCTCGCCCGACGGCGTCCGCCAGGTGCTGGCCGGCGAGGCGGCCAACTGCCGCAAGGAGAACTCCTTCTACGACGAGCTGCGGACCAGCGTCGGCAACGGGCTGCTGACCAGCCAGGACGCCGACTACCAGCGCCAACGCCGGATGGTCCAGCCGCTGTTCACCCGGCGCCGGGTGGACGGCTACGCGGACGCGCTCGCGCAGGAGGCGCAGTCGCTCGCCGAGCGCTGGCGGGCGGTGCCCGGCGGGGTGGTGGACGCGGCGGAGGAGACGTCCCGGTTCGCGCTGCGGGCCGTCGCGCGCATCCTGTTCGGCGCCGACGTGGAGCAGGCGGTGGCGGTGGTGCACCACAGCTTCCCGGTGCTCGGCGAGTACGTGAAGGAGCGCGGCTACGCACCGGTCCGCCTCCCGCGCACCTGGCCGACCCCGTCCAACCGGCGCGGCGCGCGGGCCCAGCAAGCGCTGTACGGGGTCTGCGACCGGATCATCGCCGAACGGGCCGCGCGCGGCGGCGGCGAGGAGGACGCGGACGACCTGCTCACCCTGCTCGGACGGGCCCGCGACGACGACGGCGAGCGGCTGGACCCGGCCGAACTCCGCGACCAGGTCCTGGTGTTCCTGCTCGCCGGGCACGAGACCACGGCCACCGCGCTGGCCTTCGCGCTGCACCTGCTGGCGCTCCACCCGGAGCAGCGGCGGCTCGCCCGGGAGGAGGCGCGGACCGTCCTGGCCGGGCGGGCGCCGACGGCGGCGGACCTGGACGCGCTGCCGTACATCACCCGGGTGCTGAAGGAGGCGATGCGGCTCTACCCGTCGGCGGCCCTGGGCGGGCGGCGGGCGGTCGCGGAGACCGTGATCGACGGGTACGTGATCCCCGCGGGGGCGCAGGTCGTCGTCGCGCCGCTGGTCACCCACCGGCACCCGGACCACTGGGTGGATCCGGAGCGCTTCGACCCGGACCGCTTCCTGCCGGAGGCGGAGCGGGCCCGGCACCGCTACGCCTGGTTCCCGTTCGGCGGCGGGCCGCGGGCCTGCATCGGGCAGCACTTCTCGATGCTGGAGGCGGTGCTGGCACTGGGGGTGCTGCTGCGGGACTTCGAGGTGGAGGCGGTTGACCGGCGGGTGGCGCTCGCCCAGGGGATCACGCTGCGGGCGGCGAGCCCGATGCGGATCCGGGTGACGGCGGGCGGCTGACAGTCGACAGAGTTCAGCGGACAGATGACAGATTTCAAACTCTGTCATCTGTTCGCTGTCGTTTGTCCGCTGTCAGTTGGCGAGCTGGTTCGCCACGCGCACCGCCCGCTGGGCACACGACCGGACCATTCGAACACACCGCCCTCGCTCCGCGGGCAGCTTTTCAGATCTTTGTCTGACCGATTCCGGCCCCTCGGTAGCGTCCCACGCACCCCAGGCCGGAAGCGCACATGCGATTGGCATATGCCATTCGTAGGCAGTCCGCCCGGCCCGGGGAGCCCGGGCGCACCGTGTACCGCCCCGGGCCCGACCGGTCGACCGGAGGTCCCATGGGCACTCTCAACCATCTCAGCCTCGGCTGGCTGACCCCCGTCCTCTCGTACCTGATGGCCTGCGCCGGCGCCGCCCTCGGGCTGCGCTGCGCACTGCGCGGCCTGGCCGCGAGCGGCCCGGCCCGGCGGAACTGGCTGATCACGGCCGCCGCCGCGATCGGCTCCGGCATCTGGACCATGCACTTCGTCGCCATGTTCGGCTTCACCGTCGACGGCACCGAACTGCGCTACAACGTCCCGCTGACCGTCCTCAGCCTCGTGGTCGCGGTGCTGGTCACCGGCCTCGGCCTGACCGTGGTCTGCTACGGCCGGCACCGCGGCCTCTCCCTGCTGTCCGGCGGCGTCACCACCGGCCTCGGCGTCGCCGCGATGCACTACCTGGGCATGGCCGCCCTCCGGATGCACGGCGGCCTGCACTACGACGCCGGGACGGTCGCGCTGTCCGTCCTGGTCGCGGTCGGCGCCGCCACAGCCGCGCTCTGGGCCGCCGTCACCATCCGCAATGTGTACGCGGCCGCGGCCGCCGCGATGGCCATGGGCCTGGCCGTCAGCTGCATGCACTACATCGGCATGGCCGCCGTCCACGTCCGGCTGGAGCCGACCCGGACCGGACTCGGCGGGGTCAGTCCGATGGAGTTCGTCTTCCCGCTCGCCGTCGGCCTCGGCTCGTTCCTCTTCCTCGCCTCCGCCTTCGTGGCGCTCTCGCCGACCGCCCAGGAGCGGGCCGGCTACCGGGAGGCGGGCGAGCCGGCCGCCGAGGAGTCACCCGCCGCGGCCCAGCGCCCCGGGCCCGCCCGGCGTGAGCCCGCCCGGGCGGAGGCCGGGCAGCGCGCCGCGGGGCGGCACGACCGCGCCGCCTGAGCCGCCCTGCTTGAGCCGTCCCGCCTGGGCCGTCCCGCCTGGGCCGCGCCGCCTCAGCCACACCTCCGTGCCGCGTCGCCGCCCCCGTCCGCCCGCTGTCCAGCCCTCCCGCTTTCCCTGTCCGAAAGGCCGCTCACCCATGCGAGAAGACCGCGGTGCCGCCCCCGGCGCCCGTCGGGGTGCCCATGCCGGGCCGCCCGCCCGACCGCCGCGCCCCGGCCCGTGGTTGCGCGGGCTGCGCCCCCGGACCGTCCGCGCCCGGATCATCGCCCTGCTGATGGTCCCGGTCGTCTCCGTCATCGCCCTGTGGGGATTCGCCACCGTCACCACCGCCCAGGGCGTCTGGGACCTGCTGCGCCAGCGCGACGCCCAGCGCACGCTGCTCACCCCCGTCGCCGAGACGGTCGCCGGGCTGCAGGCCGAACGGACCGCCGTCGGCCAGCTGCTCGCCGCCCCGGCGAGCGCCCCCACCGCCGCCCGGGAGAGCGCCCTGCGCCAGGCGGTGGCGGCCACCGACCGGGCGCTCACCCCGCTCTTCCCGGACGCCCGCCACCCCGACCAGGGCTACAACCGGGCCGACGCCCAGGGCCTGGGCGATGACGCGGCCGCCCGACTGGACGCCCTCGGCAGCTCGCTCGCCGCCCTGCCCGCCCTGCGCGAGCGGGTCCTGGCCAGGAGCGTCGGCTGGCCCGAGGCGTACGCCGCGTACGGCGAGGCGGTGGACCGGGCGCTCGCCGCCGCCGGCGCCGTCACGCCCCTCCAGGACGGTCGGGTGGCCGCGGACGCGCGGGTGCTGCTGGAGCTGGCCCGGTCCCGGGAACTGCTCGCCCGCGAGGACGCGCTGCTGCGCGCCGCCCAGTCGGCCGGCGGGCTCGGCGACGAGCAGCTGCGGGAGTTCTCCGGCGCGGTCTTCGCCCGGCGCGAGTTCGAGCGGGTCGCCGCCGCCGACCTGCGCCCCGTCGACCGGGAGGCGCTGCTCGCCGTCACCGGCGGTCAGGACCACCGCGAGCTGGCCGGGTACGAGGACAGGGTGCGGACGGCCGCCGACGGACGGGCCGCGGTCGCGGCGGTGCCGGCCGACCGCTGGGCGATGGTCGCGGGCGACCTGTCCGACGCGCTGCGGACCGTCGAGGACCAGGCCGGACGGCTCGCCGCCGAGCGCCAGGACCCTTACGCCCTGGGTCTGTTCACCCCGGCCGGGATGGCCGTGCTGCTCGGTCTGGTCGGCGTGGTGGCCTCACTGGTGATCTCGGTGCAGATCGGTCGCGTACTGGTCACCGAGCTGATCGGCCTGCGTAACTCGGCACTTGAGCTGGCCGAACGCAAACTCCCCGCGACCATGCGGAAGTTGCGTGCCGGGGAGGAGGTGGACGTCGAGGCCGAGGCTCCCCGGCCGGTGGAGCGGGGCGACGAGATCGGCCAGGTGCACCGGGCGCTGGGCACCGTCCAGCGGGCGGCCGTCACGGCGGCGGTCGAACGGGCCGAGGTGCTCTCCGGGGTCTCCGGGGTGTTCGTCAACCTCGCGCGCCGCAGCCAGGTCCTGGTGCACCGCCAACTCACCCTGCTGGACGCGATGGAACGCCGCACCGACGACCCGTCCGAGCTGGCCGACCTGTTCCGGCTGGACCACCTCACCACCCGGATGCGCCGCCACGCCGAGGGTCTGATCATCCTCTCCGGCGCCGCCCCCGGCCGGGGCTGGCGCAGGCCCGTTCCGCTGGTGGACGTGGTGCGCGCGGCCGTCTCGGAGGTCGAGGAGTACGCCCGGGTCGAGGTCCACCCGCTGCCGCGCGCCGCGGTGGTCGGCCATGCCGTCGCCGACCTCACCCACCTGGTGGCCGAACTGGTCGAGAACGCCACCGGGTTCTCGCCGCCGCACACCCGGGTGCACATCCGGGGCGAACGGGTCGGCAACGGCTTCGCGTTGGAGATCGAGGACCGCGGCCTCGGCATGGGCCCGGAGGTGCTGGCCTCGGCCAACCGCCGGATCGCCGCCGCCGAGCAGGGCGACCTCTTCGACAGTGACCGGCTCGGCCTGTTCGTGGTGAGCCGGCTCGCCCGGCGGCAGGACGTCAAGGTCTCGCTGGTGACCTCCGCGTACGGCGGCACCACGGCTGTGGTGCTGCTGCCGACCACACTGCTGGCCGACGAACCGGTGGCGGCGGAGAGGGAGGATGCGGCGGAGACGGCGGAGGCGGAGGACGTGCGGTACGGCTTCGAGCCGGTGGCGCCGCTGCCACCCGCTGCGGTGGATGCGCCGTTCGCCGGGCGGGCTCAACCAGGCGCTGCCGAGCGTGAGTTCGTGTCGGTGCACGGTCACGCCGAGGGGCCGACGGGCGGTCCGGGTGGTGGCGTCCCGGCCGATGGTCCGAGGCATCGGGAGCACCCGCAGGGCAGGGCGAACGACGGGCTTCCGGCGGTGGGTGGGCCGCCGCCGGAGGGCGGGGCGCTGCTGCCGTTCGGCGCCCGGGGCAGTGACGCCGGGCCGGTGCGCCGAACCCCCTTCCGGGCCTCCGGCGCCCGGGTGACCGGGTCGGCTGTGGACGGCGGCGCGGGTGCGGCCGCCCGTCCGCAGGCCGGGCCGTCGCAGCCGCCCGGTGCGGAGCCGTACCGTCCGGAACGCCGTCCGGAGCCGGTACCCGGGGTCGGCTCGGAGGGTCACCGAGCAGACGGTCACCGGGCCGACGGGCACGGGGCAGACCGAGTAGGCGGTCACCGGGCCGATCCGGGCCCCGAGGAGTTGCCGCGCCGGACCCGTCAGGCGAGCCTCGCGCCGCAGCTGCGCGAGGCCCCGGCCCGTCCGACCGCGCACGGCCGTCGTACGGCTGCCGCGTTCTCCGCCTCCGCCGCTGCCTCTGCCTTCGCAGAGTTCGGCGCGGGTGACGGCTACGGCGCCGCGGGTCGCAGTCCCGAGGAGGCGCGGGCCGCGATGTCCGCCTTCCAGAACGGATGGGCGCGCGGCCTTGATCCCGAGGGCCGGCGGGACGGGCGGCCCGCCGACCGTCCGCAGCCGCCGCGGGCGCGCCACCACCAACCCCCGTTCCGATCCGAAGGAGAGCGTCCGTGATCGCCACCACCCACCGCGCGGGGGAGCTGAACTGGCTCCTCGACGAACTGGTTCAGCGCGCCCCCGAGCTCCGTTTCGCCGTGATGCTCTCCGCCGACGGCCTGGCCATGGGCACCTCGGCCGGCCTGGCGCGCGAGGACGGCGAACATCTGGCGGCCGTCGCCTCCGGCTTCCACAGCCTGGCCAAGGGCGCCGGCCGGCACTTCGGAGCGGGCGAAGTCCGCCAGACCATGGTCGAGTTGGAGGGCGGCTACCTGCTGGTCGCGGCGGCCGGGGAGGGTACCTGCCTCGCCGTGTTCGCCACCGCCCGGGCCGACCTCGGCCTGATCGCCTACGAGATGGCCAGGCTGGTCCGCCGGGTCGGGGAACACCTGGGCGCCCCGCCGCGGGCGGTGGGCGGGCGGTGAGTCCGGTGCCCCGCCCGTACCGGGGGCGACATCCGGAGCACCCGAGGACCGAACCCGACGAGCGTCCCCGCAATCCGCTCGCCGCCGCCCACCGGGCCCGCTGGTACGACGACGAGGCCGGGCCGCTGGTCCGCCCGTACGCGATGACCCGGGGGCGCACCGGAGCCGGGGAGCAGCAGTTCGACCTGATCGCCGTGGTGGTCACGGAGCTGCCCGACCCGGCGCTCGTGCCGGACGCGCCCGAGCCGCCGGTCGGCCCGGAACAGGCACGCATCCTCGCGCTGTGCCGGGGCACCCCGCTGTCCGTGGCCGAGCTGGCCGCCGACCTCGACCTGCCGGTGGGCGTCGTGCGGGTGCTGCTCGGTGACCTGCTGGCGGCCGGGCTCATCCGGGTCCGCCGCCCTGTCCCGCCCGCCCTGCTCCCCGACGAGCGCATCCTCCAGGAGGTCATCCGTGGACTCCGTGCACTCTGACCACCCGTCCGCACCGTCCGCACCGTCCGCACCGCCCATTGCGGCCGAACCGTCCGGGCTGTCCGGTCCGTCCGATCCCTTCGGCGGGTCGGATCCGTACGGCGGGTCGGATCCGTTCGAGGACGATGATCCCGACGGCACCGTGCTCGCGCTCAAGATCCTGGTGGCGGGCGGCTTCGGGGTCGGCAAGACGACGCTGGTCGGCGCGGTCAGTGAGATCCGCCCGCTGCGCACCGAGGAGCGGCTGACCGAGGCCGGGCGCGACGTGGACGACCTGGACGGCGTGGAGCGGAAGAGCACCACCACGGTGGCGATGGACTTCGGCCGGATCACCATCCGCGAGGGGCTGGCGGTCTACCTGTTCGGCACCCCCGGGCAGGACCGGTTCTGGTTCCTCTGGGACGAGCTCGCCCAGGGGGCGCTCGGTGCGGTGGTGCTCGCCGACACCCGTCGGCTGACCGACTGCTTCCCGGCCGTCGACTTCTTCGAGCACCGGGGCATCCCGTTCGTGGTCGCGGTGAACCGTTTCGCGGGGACACGGGAGTTCGGCCCGGAGGAGGTGGCCCGCGCGCTGGACCTGGACGCCGGTACGCCCGTGCTGATGTGTGACGCGCGCCGCCGGGCCTCGGGCAAGGAGGT
Organism: Kitasatospora sp. NPDC114501; assembly: GCF_055633695.1. Taxonomy (NCBI): domain Bacteria; kingdom Bacillati; phylum Actinomycetota; class Actinomycetes; order Kitasatosporales; family Streptomycetaceae; genus Kitasatospora; species Kitasatospora sp. NPDC114501. Next base: position 48,322 of record NZ_JBVKDS010000012.1, read on the forward strand.
GCTGATCAACCTGGTCGAGCACGCGGGCCGGGTGCATGCCGCCCGGCTGCTCGCGGACGCTTCGCCGGTGGGATGAGTCGCAGGCCTGAGCCTGAGCCTGTGGCCTGAGCCGGGGGCTGGGGCGACGGCGGGAAAGGGGCGGGCGACGGGCGACGGGTGGCGGGTGGCGGACGGGCAACCCGCAACCGACGGATAACAGATGACAGCTGACAGATTTTGAAATCTGTCAGCTGTCATCTGTTATCCGCCATCCGTCAACGGCTCAGCTGTGCCACTGGAACACGACCCGCGTCCAGCGGGACCCCGGGCAGTTGCCCCAGACCGCCCAGGCCTCCGGTCGCGCGCCGATCCACAGGCCGGTGCTGTGTGAACCGTCGGCGCAGTAGGTGATGGTGCGCAACCATCCGGAGTAGACGTTGCAGTGGCCCTCCCAGCGCCAGCCGTAGTTGGCGGTGATGACGCAGCGGTACGCCTCGGCCGCGACGGTGTTCGAGGCCGCGGCGGCCCCGGGGTCGACGGTCCGGCTCGGGGCCGTCGCCGCGGCGGCCGGCAGGGTGCTGGTTCCGAGCACGCCGAGAGCGGCCGTGGCGGCCAGTCCGAACGTGGCGATCTTCCTGGCGATGCGACCTCGCATGTGGTTCTCCTTGCTGAGGATTCCCGTCGGGCGGAGCGTCCCGGCCGCCGGGATGTCCGTGCGGAGAGCCGAAGTCCCGCTCGCCGTACGGCTGGTGACTTGTTGCACACGAATGACTGCGCACAGTGAGACGACGAACTATGATGTGACCTGTGTCACAAGTCATTCGGTTGGTCCACGGCCCCAGCGGCCAGGGCGGCCGGGTGCTCGGGGTGCCGATTCCGGGGAGAGCGGCATGGTGAATTGCACTGGTCGAACGGTGGGCGGCGGCGGACGGGAAAGGGACTTCGGTCCCAGCGGGAGCGGTGGCCAATCGGCCGAATTCAACCGGGTGTTCATGGATCTACTGCCCAGGCTCCAGCAGGCGGCGGCCTCCCTCGCCGGTGGTCCGGCCGGCGCCGGGGACGTCGTCCACGACGCGTACCTCCGGATCGCCCGCCGGCCGGAACGCTTCCTCGAACATCCGCAGCCGTACGCCTACGCGTTCACCACGATGGTCAACATCCTGCGCGACCAGTGGCGACGGGAGCGCCGACGGGTGCCGATGCCCGAGGTGCCGGAGGCGGGTGAGGTCGGGGAGCGGGATCCGGGAGTGTCCGATCCCCGGGCCGGCGGGATGGCCGAGTTGCAGGCGCGCTGGGAGGTGCTGCGGCTGCTGGGCTTCCTGACCGACAAGCAGGCCCGCGCGGTGGTGCTGGTGGACCTCGACGGCTACAGCGTCGACGAGGCCGCCGAACTGCTCGGGCTGCACCGCAGCACGCTGGCCGTCACCCGCCGCCGGGCCCACGGGCGGCTGCGCGCCGTCGTCCAGCGCGAACGCGAACGGGAATGCGAACGGGAGCGCGAACGAGAGCGCGAGCGGGAATGCGAGCGGGGTCGGGGCGCGGGAGCGGAAGCGCGAGCGGAGCTGAGGGTGCGGCGGCGAGTGCCCGACCATCGCCCCGACGCACCGAACTGACGGCAAGTCAGCCTATCCGTCGCTCCGGCCCGTACCCTGCGAATCGTGATCACGCACGAGGACGGCCGCCTGCGCGCACTGGCCGAGGACGGCCGCTGGCCTGAGCTGCTCGCCGCCTACCGGGAGGGCCGCGTGGCCGCCGTGGCGGAGGCGGGCGAGGAGGCCGCGGCCACGCTGACGGCGCCGCTGGGCCACCTGATCGCGTATGCGGCGCCGCCGGAGCTGGCCGTCCGGCTGTTCGACGGCGACGGCGGTGCGGGGACGGCCGCCGGGGTGGCCGACCACGACGCCGGCCCGCTCTGGGAGGTGCTGGCGACCCGGCACTCCTGGCTGCGGCTGGCCCCGCTGCTCGGTCCGTCCCCGGTGCGACGGCTGGTCGCGCACACCCGGGCGCTGCTCGGCGAGGACCTCTCGTACGGGGCCGAGCCCGATCCGGAGGGCGTGCCGCTGCGCCTAGAGCCGTGGGAGGCGGCGGGCTGGGACGAGGCGGTGCGGGTGCGCGAGTACCTGCCGGGCGGGGGTGCGCGCAGCGCGCTGCTGACCCTGCCGGCCAGCCGCGAAGGCCTGGGTGAGGTGGAACTGCCCCCGGCGGCGCGGTCGGGCGGACGGCCGGACGGGCCGCGGGTCACCCGGGCGCTGACCGGGCTGGGCGCGCTCGCGCCGTGGGCGGAGACGGCCTGCGTCCGCGGCCAGGCCCCGGCGGCGGCCGCCCTGGTGGCCCGCGACCGGCGGGTGGTCGGCGGGTACCTGCCGTTCGCGCTCGCCTACCCGGCGCTGGTACGGGCCGCCGCCGTGGGCCGGGCGCAGGGCTGTGCGCAAGGGAGGCTGGGGCTGTGGCGGGCGCTGGCCGCGATGGCCGGGGCGGACGGTCCGGAGGCGTCGGCGACGTCGGCGACGTCGGCGACGCCGGAGGGCTCGGCGACGTCGGACGGTCCGGCGCCGGCGGAGGGTCCGGACGGGGCGGCCGGGGTGGGCCGGGCCGAGGTGAACGCGTTGGTGGCCCGGATGCGCTGCTTCACCTGGCAGGAGCCGTCGGCCGGACTGCACTATCTGCACGTCGCGCTGGAGGACCCGGCCAGCGGGGTGGCCTGGGTGGTCAGCGGCTCGCAGGAGCTGTGACTGGCGCTCCCGGCGGGGCCGGGAGCGCCAGTCGGGCGGGCCGCGTAGCGGCGGTCGGCCGGAAAGCGAAGGCCCCCGGTCCGGCGCCGTTTCCGGGGTGGGTGGAGGCGCAGGACCGGGGGAGCGGGGGGCCGCTGTCGGGCTCAGGCGCCGACGGGGGCGGCGCCCTTGGCGGGGACGGCCTCGGGCGCGTCGGTCCCGGAGTCGTCCGGCGCGGTGGCGGGATCGGCGGGCGCACCGTGGGCGTCGACCAGCGTCAACTCGTCGAACGGCAGCTCGCCGGCCAGCACCCGCCGGGCGCGCTCGGAGTCGAGCTCACCGGTCCAGTGCCCGATCAGCACGGTCGCGACGGCGTTGCCCGCGAAGTTGGTGAGCGCGCGGGCCTCCGACATGAAGCGGTCGATGCCGACGATCAGGCCGACGCCGTCCACCAGTGCGGGCTTGTGCGACTGGAGTCCGCCCGCGAGGGTGGCCAGTCCGGCGCCGGTGACCCCGGCCGCGCCCTTGCTCGCGATCACCATGAAGACCAGCAGCGAGATCTGCTCGCCGAGCGACATCGGCTTGTCCATCGCCTCGGAGATGAAGATCGAGGCCATGGTCAGGTAGATGGCGGTGCCGTCGAGGTTGAAGCTGTAGCCGGTCGGCACGGTGATGCCGACGACCGGGCGGCTGACGCCCAGGTGCTCCATCTTGGCGATCAGGCGGGGCAGCGCGCTCTCGGAGGAGGAGGTGGAGAGGATCAGCAGGAACTCGCGGCCGAGGTACTTCAGCAGCGTGAACACGTTGACGCCGGCGACCAGGCGCAGCAGCGCGCCCAGCACCACGACCACGAACAGCGCGCAGGTGACGTAGAAGCCGATCATGATGACGGCCAGGCTCTTCAGCGCGGCGGTGCCGGTGGCCCCGACCACGGCGGCCATCGCCCCGAAGGCGCCGATCGGTGCGACCCACATGATCATCGACATGATCCGGAAGACCAGCCGCTGCACGTGCTCGATCCCGCGCAGCACCGGCGCGCCGGCCGGACCCATCGCCTGGAGCGCGAAGCCGGTGAGCAGGGCGACCAGCAGGGTCTGGAGCACCTTGCCCTGGGTGAGGGCGGAGAACAGGGTCTCGGGGATCATCCCGAGCAGGAAGTCGGCGGTCGACTGGGCGCCGCCGGCGGCCGCCTGGGCGTGGCCGGACTTGGCGAGCGCGGCGGTCAGGTGCAGGCCGCCGCCGGGCTCCAGCAGGTTGCCGACGACCATGCCGATGGCCAGCGCGACGGTCGACATGGTGAGGAAGTAGCCGATGGCGAGGCCGCCGACCTTGCCGACCTTCGCGGCCTTGGTCACCGAGCCGATGCCCAGGACGATGGTGCAGAAGATCACCGGGCTGATCATCATCTTGATCAGGTTGACGAAGCCCGTGCCGACCGGCTTCAGCTCCACGGCGACACCGGGGGCGGCCAGACCGACCACCACACCAGCGACCACCGCGGCGATCACGGCGATGTAGAGGTAGTGCGTCCGGTCCTTGCGTCTGGGGCGCGCCGCCACGGCGGCTTCATCGATCGACATCTGCGGCTCCCTTGCCGTGCAGTCCTGGCGGCCCCGGGGGGTGGGCCGCTCCGACTATGGGCCCCGGAGTGACGGAGGTCACGTTTGCGTTCATAGAGTTCACGAACGGCGGGGGAGTCGGGATGCCCGGTCCGCGAACGGGTGCGGACGGACGGGCCCTGGGGCCGTCCGCCGGCGTGGTGCACACTGGCAGGCATGTCCGAGCGCCCCGCCCCCACCGCCCCGCGCCGCCGCTCGCACCGGCCGACGGGCCGCGGGCCGCGGCTGCTGCCTCCACGCCTGGCCCGGTGCCCGGCCTGGCCGCTGGCCTGGCGCCTCGCCCGGTGCCTGTCCGGCCGTGCGCCTCGGCGCCCGGTCCGATGCCCGCCCCGGCGGCTGGTCCGGAGCCTGGCCGGGCAGCTGTTCGTCGTCCAGGTGGTGATCGTCGCCGCCGTGGTCGCCGGGGGCGCGGTGCTCGCGTACCTCTTCACCGCCGAGCGCACCGAGGACGCCGCCCGTCGCCAGGTCACCTCGGTCGCGCACGCCGTCGCGGACTCGCCGTCCGTCCGGGCCGCCGTCGGCGGGCCGGACCCGACTGCGGTGCTCCAGCCGTACGTCGAGCAGGTGCGGGCCGACACCGGGGTCTCCTTCATCACCGTCATGGACACCGACGGTGTGCGCTGGACCCACCCGCTGCCCGAACAGATCGGTCGGACCTACCTCGGGCACATCGACTGGGCGCTCGCCGGACAGGTCCGCAGCGAGACGTACACCGGCACGCTCGGCCCGTCCGTGCGGGTGGTCGCCCCGGTGTGGGACGAGCGGCACCGGGTGGTCGCACTGGTCAGCGTGGGCCTCACGGTGGAGTCGATCTCCGAGCAACTGAGCGGTCCGCTGCTCGCCCTGGTCGGGGTGGCGGTGGCCGCGCTCGCGGCCGGCGGCGTCGGCACTTACCTCGCCAACTCCCGGCTGCGGCGGCACACCCACGGGATGGGGCCCGACGAGCTGAGCCACCTCTACGAGTACCACCAGGCCACCCTGCACGCGGTGCGGGAGGGGCTGGTCCTGCTGGACCGCTCGCACCGGGTGGTGCTGTGCAACGACGCCGCCCGTGAACTGCTCGACCTGACGGGCGCGGTGGAGGGCCGGCCGGTGGTGGAGCTGGGCCTGCCGGAGGCGCTGGTGGGAGCGGTGCTGGGGGCCGAGCCGGTCCGGGACGAGGTGCACCTGACCGCCGAGCGAGTGGTCGTGCTGAACACCTCGACCATCGGCACCGGCACCGGTCTCGGCCGGGTGATCACCCTCCGGGACCACACCGAACTCCAGGCGCTCAGCGGTGAGTTGGACTCGGTGCGAGGTTTCACCGAGGCGCTCGGGGCGCAGGCGCACGAGGCCGCCAACCGCCTGCACGCGGTGGTGTCGCTGATCGAACTCGGCCGCCACGAACAGGCGGTGGAGTTCGCCACCGCCGAGCTGGCGCTCGCCCAGCAGCTCACCGACCGGGTGGTCGCGGCGGTCGGCGAGCCGGTGCTGGCCGCGCTGCTGCTCGGCAAGGCGGCCCAAGCCGCCGAGCGGGGCGTGGAGTTGACCCTCACCGAGGACAGCCGGATCGACGACGGAGTACTGCCGCCCGGGCTCTCCGCGCGGGACCTGATCACCGTGCTCGGCAACCTGATCGACAATGCCGTGGACGCCGCCATCGCCGGTGCGGCCGAGAGCCCCGTCCCGCCGGAGGTCACCGTCACCGCGCGGATCGCCGACGGCCGGGACTGCGGTGCCCGGGAGCGCGCCGGCCGAAGCGGTGGCGAAGACGGCGAAGGCGACAGTGGCAGTGGCGGCGGTGGCGGTGGCGGTGAGGGCGCGGGGGCGGTCGGCGACTGCCTGCTGCTGCGGGTCGCCGACACCGGCGCGGGGATCGACCCGGGTGCGGTCGAGGACGTGTTCCGGCGCGGCTGGAGCACCAAGCAGGACGGCCGCGGGCATGGGCTCGGGCTGGCGCTGGTGGCCCAGGCCGCCCGGCGCAACGGCGGCACCGTCGAGGTCGGACGGGAACGCGGCGCGGTGCTCACGGTGCGGCTGCCGCTGGCCGGACGGCCGGGAGGGCCGGTCGACGGGCCGGGGACTTCCACCGGCCGGTTCGACGAGGCCGACGGCCGGGAGCAGGAAGGGGCCCTGGTGTGAGCACCACCGCCGACACCGCCGCCGCGGGCATCTCCGTCCTGGTGGTCGAGGACGACCCGGTGGCCGCCGCCGCGCACACCCTGTACGTCCGGCGCGAACCCGGCTTCCACGCCGCGGGGACGGTCCACAGCTGCGCCGACGCGCTGCGCTTCCTCGACCGGTCCCGAGCCGCCGGGAAGCCCGTCGACCTGATCCTGCTCGACCTCTACCTCCCGGACGGCCACGGCCTCCAGCTCTGCCGCACGCTGCGTGCGGCCGGCCACGGCACCGACGTCATCGCGGTGACCTCGGCCCGTGATCTCGCCATGGTCCGGCAGGCGGTCTCCGCGGGTGTCGTGCAGTACCTGCTGAAACCGTTCAGCGCGGCCGCCCTGCACGACCGCCTGGAGCGCTACGCCCGCTACCGCGACAGCCTCGGGCGCACCGGCGAGGCGACCGGTCAGGAGGAGGTCGACCAGGCGTTCGCCCTGCTCCGCACGCCGGAGCGCAGCACCCTGCCGAAGGGGCTGTCCGCGCCCACGCTGGACATCGTCGCCTCGGTGCTGCGCGAGTCGGCCACCGGGCTGTCGGCGGCGGCCGCGGGCGCCGCCGCCGGGGTCTCCCGGATCACCGCGCGGCGCTACCTGGAGCACCTGGTGGAGACCGGGTCCGCGGTGCGGGAGCCGCAGTACGGGAACGTCGGGCGGCCGGAGCTCTGCTACCGGTGGCGAGGTCGGGCCTGACCGTCGGCGCGCGGGGGCCGGGGCCGACGGCGCGGGGCCTGACGGGGGGCGGGGCCTGGCGGTCGGCGGCGACGGGCGCGGGTTTCTGCGTGACCTTTTCGCGCGGCGCTCGTTGGAGGAGCCGGGGGAGGTTCACTCACTCGGGTGGTTCTGGGAGCCCGAGGGCATTCTGCCAGGTCAAGCGCAGTAAAGTTAGGCTTACCTAACTTCCATGGGGGTTTCCCGTGTCACTCGCTGCCGTACCCGTCCAGGCCGCCTCCGGAGCCCCGGCCGCCGGTGAAGCCATCCTGCGCCGTCAGCGCGTCCGCGAGTCCGCCGCCAGAACGTACGCCCGCTCCTTCCCGATCGTCCCGGTCCGTGCCCACGGCATGACCGTCGAGGGCGCCGACGGGCGGCGCTACCTGGACTGCCTCTCCGGCGCCGGCACGCTCGCCCTCGGCCACAACCACCCGGTGGTGCTGGAGGCGATCCGCCGCACCCTCGACAGCGGCGCCCCGCTGCACCTGCTCGACCTCGCCACCGCCGAGAAGGACGACTTCACCAGCGCGCTGTTCGAGAGCCTGCCCGCCGAGTTCGCCGACCGCGCCCGAGTGCACTTCTGCGGACCGGCCGGGACGGACGCCGTCGAGGCCGCGCTCAAGCTGATGCAGACCGCCACCGGCCGCTCCGGCGCGCTCGCCTTCACCGGCGCCTACCACGGCATGACCGCCGGCGCCCTCGCCCTCACCGGCAACGTCGCCGTCAAGGAACCGCTGCCGAGCGGCGGCGAGGTCGCCCGGCTGCCCTACCCGTACGGCTACCGCTGCCCGTTCGGCGTCGGCGGCGAGGCGGGCACCGACCTCGCCGCGACCTACGTGGAACGGCTGCTGGACGACCCCTCGGGCGGTGTGGTGACGCCCGCCGCGATGATCCTGGAAGCCGTCCAGGGCGAGGGCGGGGTCGTCCCCGCGCCCGACGGCTGGCTGCGCGCGATGCGCCGGATCACCGCCGAACGCGGCATCCCGCTGATCGTCGACGAGGTGCAGACCGGAGTCGGCCGCACCGGCGCGATGTGGGCGATCGAGCACAGCGGCATCGTCCCGGACGCCATGGTCCTGTCCAAGGCGATCGGCGGCAGCCTGCCGCTCGCCGTCGTCGTCTACCGCGAGGACTACGACGGCTGGCGGCCCGGCGCCCACACCGGCACCTTCCGCGGCAACACCCTCGCCATGGCCGCCGGGGCCGCGACGCTGCGCCACGTCGCGGCGAACGGGCTGGCCGGGCGGGCCGCCGTGGTCGGCGAGCGGATGGCCGCCCGGCTGCGCGACCTCGCCGCCGAACTGCCGGTGATCGGAGACGTGCGCGGCCGGGGGCTGATGCTCGGGGTCGAACTGGTCGACCCGGCGGCCGACCCTGACGCGTGCGGCGCCCGGCCGGCCGACCCGGCGCTCGCGGTACGGGTCCGGGAGGAGTGCCTGGCACGGGGGCTGATCGTCGAACTCGGCGGGCGCCACGACGCGGTGCTGCGGCTGCTCCCGCCGCTCACCATCACGGACGAGCAGGTGGCGGCGGTGCTGGAACGGTTGGCGGAGGCGATCACGGCGGCTTCCACGAGCCGTCCGGCGGGCGGATCGGCGCGTGGTCCGGCGGGCGCGTCGGCGCACGGTCCGGCGGATGCGCCGACGGGCAGGGGGCAGCGGTGAGCGGGCCCGGGTCCGACCCCGTCGGGCTCCCCGGCGACGGCGCCGCGATGGACGCCCTGGCGGGCGGCGCGGCCGGGCCGGGCGCGCTCGCGCCACTGCTGGCCACCGTCCTCGACTCACTGGAGGCGGGCACCGCCATGCGCTCCGGACCGCTCCCGGCGGGCAGCCCGGCCGAGATCGCCGCCCTCGTCGACGACGCGCTGGCCGCCGCCGACGGGCCGGGCGCGCTCGCCCGCCTCACCGAACTCCTCGCCTACGGGGCAGCCGACCCCGCCGACCCGGCCTGCGCCGCCCACCTGCACTGCCCACCGCTCGCCGTCGCCGCCGCGGCGGACCTCGCGGTCAGCGCCCTCAACCCCTCCCAGGACTCCTGGGACCAGGCCCCCGCCGCCACCGCCCTGGAGAGCGCCCTGCTCGTCGAGATCGCCGGGCTGGTCGGCTACGACCCGCAGCGCTCCGCCGGCGTCCTCACCTCCGGCGGCACCGAGTCCAACCTCATGGGGCTCATGCTGGCGCGTGACCAGAAGCTCGACGGCATCGTGGAGCTGGACGGCATCCCGGCTGGCGTCCGCCCGTGCATCCTCGCCTCCGAGGCCGCGCACTTCTCCGTCCAGCGCTCCGCCGCCCTGCTCGGCCTCGGCGAGCGGGCCGTCATCCCCGTTCCGGTCGACCGTGGACTGCGGATGCGGGAGGCCGAACTGGAGCGGGCGATGGCCGAGGCGAGCTGGGCCGGACGGACCCCGATCGCCGTGGTCGCCACCGCCGGCACCACCGACACCGGAGCCATCGACCCGCTCACCGCCGCCGCCGACCTCGCCGGCCGCTACGGAGCCTGGCTGCACGTGGACGCCGCGTACGGCGGCGGGGCGCTGCTCTCCGACCGGCTCGCCCCGCTGCTCGACGGCATCGCCCGAGCCGACTCGGTCTCCCTCGACTGGCACAAGCTCGGCTGGCAGCCGGCCGCGGCCGGGGTCTTCCTGGTGCGCCGCGCCGAGACCTACGTCTCGCTCGCCCGCCGCGCCGAGTACCTCAACCCCATCGACGACGAGCAGGCCGGCTACCCCAGCCTGCTCGGCCGCTCGCTGCGCACCACCCGTCGGGCCGACGCCTTCAAGCTCGCCGTCACCCTGCGCACCCTCGGCCGCGACGGCCTCGGCCGGCTGGTCGACACCTGCCACGACCTCGCCCGCGCCGCCGCCGACGCCGTGCGCGCCGACCCGGCGCTCGAACTCCACACCGAGCCCGTGCTCACCGCCGTCCTCTTCCGCTACCGGCCGCCCGGGGTGACGGACGAGGCGGCGCTGGACGAGGTGAACGGCCAACTGCGGCGTCTGCTGCTGCGCACCGGCCGGGCGGTGGTCGGGCGCACCGAACTCCCGGGCGACGGCCCGGGCCGGGTCCGGCTGAAGCTCACCCTGCTGAACCCCCACACCACGGTGGGGGAGGTCGGCGCGCTGCTGCGGGAGGTGGTGGGCGCCGGCCGCAAGGTCGCGGGCGAGCGGGCGGGGTAGGGCGGCGGGCAGGAGGTTCGGTCGGTCGGGCCGTCAGTCGGCTGGCCGGCCCGGTCGGGCGTTCCGGGTGGACGGAGGGGTGCGGGGTCAGTCGTCCAGGAGGATCGACCGGGTGAGTTCCCAGGTGTCGGGGTCGGCGGCGACCAGGAGGCCGTCCGCGCAGCCGGGGGCCTCCGGGCGGTAGGGGGTGCCGTCCAGGCGGGCGGAGACGCCGCCGGCCTCGGTGACCAGGAGGGAGCCGGGGGCGTGGTCCCAGGGGAGGGTGCGCCAGTAGAGGATGAAGTCGAAGCGGCCCTCGACGACGTCCGGGTACTCGATCCCGGCGGCGTGCCGACCGGGGGAGATCTCGCCGAAGGCCGCGATGTTGCCCTGGAGCCGGCGGCGGTGGTCGGCGTCGAGGTAGCGGCTCTTCACCGAGCCGCGCAGTTGCGCGACGTCCCTCGGTGCCGGCGGGCGGGACAGGCGGACACCGTCACGCCAGGCGCCGGAGCCCAGTTCGGCGCAGTAGGCGGTGGCGGTGGCGGGCTGCCAGATCCAGGAGGCGACGGTCTGGCCGGAGCGGACCAGGGAGCACATCACGGCGTACTCGGGTCTGCCGGCGACGAAGTTGGCGGTGCCGTCCACCGGGTCGACCAGCCAGGCGGCGGGCTCGTCGTGGAGGGCCCGGGCGAGGGACGGGTCCGCGGCGACGGCCTCCTCGCCGACGACGGGGACGGGCAGCAGCTCGTGCAGCCGACGAGCGATGATCGCCTCCGCCTCGCGGTCGGCGACCGTCACGACCTCACCGGGGGCCTTCTCCATCACCTCGCCGGCGGCCAGCGCCCGGAAGCGCGGTTCCACCGCCTCGGCCGACGCCTCGGCGAGTATCTCCGCCACCTTGTCCATCAGCACGTTCGCGCTCCCTTCGCTGCCTACCACTCTCCCACGAGTGGCGGAAGGGGGTGGTGGTGGGTCGGGGGAGCGAGGAGGGGCGACAGCCGGCGGGTGACGACTGACAGCTGACAGCTGACAGCCGACAGATAACAGATGACAGCTGACAGATTTCGAAATCTGTCAGCTGTCATCCGTCGCCTTCGCCCAGGTAGTGGAAGCCCGGGCGAGGGTGCATCAGGAACTCGTGGTGCGAGATGTTCCATGCATACGCGCCCGCCATCGCGAACAGCACGCGGTCGCCCGACCGCAGGCCGTCCGCGCCCTCGGCGGCGTGGGCGAGGACGTCCTTCGGAGTGCAGAGCTGCCCGGCCAGGGTGGCGCGGCCGGTGGTGACGGCGGGGCGCGGCCACGGGTGCGGCCAGGCGTCCACCGGGAGCACCGCGAAGGGCTGGGAGTGCCCCCGGGTGGCGGGTGTGCGCAGGTGGTGGGTGCCGCCGCGGACCACCGCGAAGTCCTCGCCGTGGCTCGCCTTCACGTCCAGCACCTCGGTCGCGTACCAGCCGCAGTAGGCGGTCAGTGCCCGGCCCGGCTCGATCCGCAGGGTCAGCCCCGGGTGGGCGTCGAGCAGCTTCGCCAGGCCCTCGCCGAAGGCCGTCCAGTCGAAGCGGGCGGACGGGTCCGCGTAGTCCACGGCCATCCCGCCGCCGATGTTGACCTCGGTCAGCGGGAAGCCGTGCCGCTCGGCCAGTGCGGCCGACCAGGCGACGATCTGGGCGGCGACCGACAGCTGCTCGGCCGCCGCGAGCCCGCTGGCCAGGTGGGCGTGCACACCGCGCAGACGCAGCTGCCGTCCCAGTGGAGCGCCGTCGGTGAGCAGTCGGACGCACTCCTCGGCCCGGTCCGGGTCCAGCCCGAAGGGCGTCGGGCGGCCGCCCATGGCGAGCGGCACCGTGTCGAGCGCCTCGGTTTCGACGGCCGGATTGACCCGCAGCAGCACGTCCACGACCGTGTCCGGCCGGTCCGCGAGGACGGCGGCCAGTCGGTGCAGCTCCTGCTCGCTCTCCACGTGCCAGCGGTGCACCCCGGCGTCCACCGCCGCGGTGATCTCGGCCGGGGTCTTGCCAGGGCCGCCGAAGGCCAGCGGCGCGTCCGGCACCGCGGCCCGGACGTGGGCCAACTCCCCGCCGCTGGAAACCTCGTAGCCGTCCACGGCCGCGCGGAGCGCGGTCAGCAGCGGCGCCTCCGGGTTGGCCTTGGCGGCGTAGTACAGCTCGACCCGCGCGGGCAGCGCGGCCCGGACGGCGGCGGCGTGCTCCCGCAGCGCGACCAAGTCGTAGACGTAGGCGGGAAGTTCGTCGGGCGCGAGGCCGGCGGCGAGGCGGTGGACGGCCTCGGTCGGCCGGGAGGTCTCGGTCGTCATCGGGCAGTGCTCCCGGCGGGAAGGCGGACGGGCGTACGGACGGGCATGCGGGCGGCCTCGGCGAGGACGGAGCCGGCCAGCGGGGAGGGCAGCCGGACGTAGCCGGCCTCCCGGTCGGCCTTGCGCTCCCAGCGGGTGAGCAGGTTGGCCTTGGCGGGCAGCGGGACGCCGGCGAGCAGTGCGCGCAGCCGGGGCGGGCAGCCGTGCGCGGCGGCGAACTCCTCCAGGGTGTCCCGGACGGTCTGCCAGAGCGCGCACTCCGACTCGGGGTGGCGGTCGGCGAGCGCGGCGAGCAGTTCGGCGACGTGGTTGACCAGCAGGCAGTAGACCACCCGGTCCCAGCCGCGCTCCGCGTCGTAGGTCATCGGGCCGGCCACCTCGGGCGGGAGCGCGGCGAGGATGTCGGCGTTCTGCTCGGGGACGAGCTTGGTGCCCTCCAGGTCGCGGAACAGTACCTGGACGGGGTGCCCGGCGGGGTCCACGCCGATCAGCACGTTCTGCAGGTGCGGTTCGAGCACCACGCCGTGGTCGAAGTAGGCGGCCAGGACCGGCGGGACGAGCAGCCGCAGATAGGCGCGCCACCAGTCGAGCGCCGCCGCGCCATCCGAACTCCCGTCCAGCAGGCGGGAGATGTGCGCCGAGCTGGTCGGGTGCTCATCGGCGACGGCGGCCGCGAGCAGCGGGGTGACACCGGGCCGCAGCACGCCGCCGAAGCCCTCCCGGACGATCAGGCCGAAGCCCTCGAACAGCTCCCGGTCGGGGTGCCCGTCGGCGCCGGGCAGGGCGAGGGTGCGGAAGGCCGGTTCGCGCAGCATGGCCGAGTCGGGGAAGCGCCGGGCGAGGTCGGCCAGGGCCGGGGCGAGCAGCCGGGTGAGCGCGACGGCGCCGGTGAGCTCGTAGGCGGCGTTCTTGCGCAGGCAGTTGGTGATGCGGACGTTCAGGCTGAACTTGAGGAAGGCATCGGCGCCGTGCAGGGTGCGCACCGAAGCGGTGGCGGTGAAGCGCTCGCCGCGCGGGCCCAGGTCGAGGACGTCGGCCCGGGCCAGGGCAGCGCGCAACAGCGGGTGGTCGCCGATGAGTTGGTACTGCCAGGGGTGGGCGGGAAGCAGCCGGTAGCCGTCCGGCACCTCGCCGAGACCGTCCAGCAGGGCCGTCACGCCCCCGTCCAGCGACTCCTCGGCCAGCCGGTCGGAGCGGACGGCGAGGTGGCGCAGCGGGAAGGCGGCGCGGGACTCGGGGGCGTAGCTGCGCCAGTCGCCGCGGGCCGCGGCGCGGGACTTGGGGGCCGGGTGGAAGCGGTGGCCGAACAGCAGCGCCTGCTCGGACTCCAGGTAGCGGTCGGTTCCGGCGGCCGGTCGGCCCTCCAGGACCTGGCGGACGCCGTGGTGGCTCGACGCGACCTGGTCGAGGAACTCCTCGTTCACCGTGCCGGTCCGCAGCTCCAGTTCGTGCTGGACGTAGTCGGCCAGTTCCCGCCAGCCCAACTCGGACCAGCCGCCGTCCCGTTCGACCTCGACCGGTCCGGTGAAGCGGTGCGCGCCGAGCAGCGAGGTGCGGCGCAGGGCGACCCGCAGCAGGGCGCCGCGGCGCGGCAGGCGCAGCAGCAGCCGGCCCTCGTCGGCGGCGGTCTGGTGCTCGGGCGCGGAGACCTCGCGCAGCAGGCAGTTCAGCAGGGTGTGGACCACCGCCTCGTCGGCGGTGGGCAGTTCGTCGCTTCCGCCGGGTCCGCTGTCGGAGTCGAGGTGCCGACCGGCGGTGTCGCGGGGTTCGTCGGTCCTGGGCGAGTGGGTGGACTGCTCGGGGGTCATCGGCGACTCCAGCGCTGGCGGAGGGACGGAAGGGTGAGGGTGGCGGCCGCGAGGGCGGCCAGCAGGGCGGCGGCGGTTCCGGCCACCACGGGGGCGGCGGCGCCGAACCGCCCGTTGGCCAGCGCGGCGACGGCGCCGGCGGCTACGGCGCCACCCTTGGAGACGAGTTCGAGGGTGCCGAACATCCGCCCGGGCTGGCGCCCCTGGGCGGCCCCGGCGGCGAGCACGGCGAGGCAGACCAGCCCCAGCGTGAGCCCGGCCCCGAGCAGCAGCCGAACGGCGATGAACACGGGCAGCGAGTACGCCACCGCGTGCCCGGCCAGGCCGAGCGCGACGAAGCCGAAGCCGAGCGCGATGCCGGTGTGCGGGCGGGAGTGGAACACGGTGTGGGTGCGGGCGGCGAACACCAGGTAGCACAGGTGCGGCAGGGCGAACAGCACGCCCGTCGTGGTGCCGTCCACACCGGGCAGGCGCTGCTCGGCGAGGGCGATCAGGTAGGGGAAGGAGATGACCGTCGCGAAGACGAAGGTGAACTCGAAGGCGTAGAGCGGCAGCAGCGACGCCGTGGCGGTCGGCTCGGCCGGTCGGCCGTCGGCGGCCGTCGCGGCCTCGGGGCGCTCCGGCTCGGGCAGCAGGGAGAGGAACACCGCCGCGGCGAGCGGGAGTACGGCCATCACCAGGTACTGGCGGTGCGGGTCGATCCACGGGGAGAGCGCCCCGACCAGGATCGGCGCCGCCACCAGCGCCGCCCGCGCGCTGCCCTGCATCAGGGTGAGGGCGCGGGAGAGCCGGGGTCCGTCGAGTGCGGCGGCCAGGTAGCCGTTGGTGGCGGCGAAGGTGCCGCCGAGGAAGCCCTGGAGGACCAGGGCGAGGGTGAACGTGGTCAGGCTGTCGGCGGCCCCGGCCAGCAGGAAGGAGACGGTGAGGCCGAGTTGGGCGCGCAGCAGCAGGCGCTTGCGCCCGAACCGGTCGGCCAGTCGGCCCCACAGCGGTGCGCCGAGCGCGCTGAACACCGTCGGGACGATGTACAGCACACCGGCCCAGCGGGCCTGCTGGTCGCCGAGCGCGGGCAGGATCGCGGTCAGGTAGGGCGGCAGGCCGAGCGCGGCGAAGGAGGCGACGAAGTAGCAGGCCGCGACGGCGTGCACCTGGCGCCGGCCGAGGCCGTCGGAGCGGTCGGCCGAGGGCTGTGCCTGCTGCGGCAGGGTCTCCACGCTCACCGGGCGGTCCCGTCCGTGCGCCGCTGGTCGTGCGGGTGGCCGAAGGCGGGCCCGCCGGTCTGCTCGCGCAGGTAGTTGGGGCCACTGGTGTAGTGCTTGTTGATGTCGGCGGCGCCCGAGCGCTGCTTGCTGAGCAGTGTCCCGGCGGTGACCATGGCCTTGACCGGCAGCCGTTCGGCGTCCAGCAGGGCGGTCCGCAGCGGTTCGCCCACCGGGCCGAGCCGTTCCACGGCCTCCGCCGTGCGCTTGCGCAACAGGGCCAGGGTGTCGGCGAGTTCGCCCCGGCCGTGGTCGGCGAGGCCGAAGGCGAGGGCGCCGGTGCACAGGTGGCCGGTGATGGTGGCGAACAGGTCGGTGAGCGGCCGGTCGTCCTCGCCGAATATCCGCGCGTCGTCGAACTCCTCGCGGGCGGGCGCCAGGTCGCCGAGCGAGGCGGTCATCCGGGCGGTGTGCACGCGCGGTCCGTCGTCGTCCTTGTAGAGCAGCCGCAGGCCGTCCCGGTCGAGCACCAGGGAGGTGTTCTGCTGGTGCGACTCCAGGGCGACGCCATGGCCGAACAGCGTGGTCTGCCAGTCGAGCAGCAGCTCCAACAGGGCGTCGTAGCAGGCCAGGACGTCGCCGCCGAAGTAGCGGTCGGCGAGGTGGTCGACGACCAGCCGGCCGCCGGGCGCGGGGGCCAGCAGGGCGGCGAGCGGGACGGTCGAGGCCTGCTCAAGCCCGGCCGGGTAGCGGCGCAGCAGCACGGCCAGCAGCTCGTGTCCGGCGTGCGCCCAGGACTGCTCGTCGGCGTGCAGGATTCGGCCGGCGAAGCGCGGCTCGCGCACCAGTACGGCCTCGATCAGCCGTTGGCCGGCGGCGCCGTCGAGCAGTGTGCCGGGCTTGATGGTACGGCGGTTGAGGCGGCCCAGGGTGGCGGTGGCGAGTGGGAGCTTGAGGTGGCAGGCGGGGTCGTCGGCGACGGCGACGGTGCGCATGGACAGGGTCGGCACGACGGTCAGGTACGGCCGCTCGGCGAGTACCGCGCGGCCGGCCAGGCCGGTGGCGGCCAGTGCCTCGTCCAGGGGTGTGCCGACGGTGAGCGGGTGGACCGGCAGGGTGGCCCAGCCCTCGCCGGGGCACTGGTCGGCGAGGCCCAGCCAGGCTGGGGTGGGCCACCAGCTCGGCAGCGGACGGTCGCCGTGGACGGTCAGCGCGTCGGCCGGTACGGCCAGCCAGCGCAGCTCGAAGGGGGAGTGGAACTCCGGCGCGTAGGCGCGCAGTTGGGGCTCGGTGAGGCCGGCGCGGCCGCGCGCGGTGGGGTAGACCGGGTGGTCGAGGTAGGCGGCCAGGGCGTCGTGGCCGAGGGCGGCGGCGGGGCCGGTCCAGTCGGCCGGGTCCTCGCCGTACAGGTCGGCGAGCCGGTCGTGCACCTCGGGGCGGACCCGCTCGTGCAGCTCCATGGTGGCGAGGGTCTGCCGGCACTCCTCGGCGAAGGCCGCCCAGCCGGGCCGGTCCTCGGCCTCGGCCGACTCGGCGAGCGCCGTTACGACGGTGTCCGGGGCGGTGAGTCGCCGACCGGCAAGCTCCAGCAGCGGCAGCCGGGCCGCGTACTCCGACTGGAAGCCCTCGGGCCTTACGGGCAGAGCGAGTTGAAGCTCGGGGATGGTCAGCCAGCCGCCGTCGGTGCGGTCCTCGACGGTGCCGCGGGTGCGCAGGCCGAGGACGTCCTCGCGCAGCAGGGCGGAGAGCACGCGCAGGGTGAGCTGCTCGGCCGCGGCCGACGGCTGCGCGGCCGTGGTGGCGGGCTGCTCGGTGGCGGTGGTGGCGGGCTGCTCGGCGGAGCCCGCAGGGCGGGCCGCGGTCACGGCCGTGGTCCGGTCTCCGACGGTCATGGGGCGATCTCCCAGCGGTTGGCGGCGAGGAAGCGGGCGGCGGCGGCGTCCACCGCGTCCTGGTCGGCGCCGATCGTCCAGACGACGCCCAGGTAGTCGCGGTTGGTGCGGTAGTGCTCGTGGCGTTCGCCGAGCGGGCGCAGCGGGCGGTAGGCGAGCCGGACGCCGTCGCGTTCCTCGTCGTACGGGCCGGGCGCGGCGGTCAGGACGCCGGCCCGGTCGGCGCAGACCACCTCGTTGCGGGCCCGGCGGGGGGTCGCGGCGCACCGCTCGGCGAGGTCGGCGGGCAGGTCGCGGCCCAGGTGGACCCCGAGGATCAGGTCGAACAGGGGTATGTCCAGGATCTCGGCCAGCATCAGGTCGCACTGGTCCCCGAGGGCGCGGTAGTTGACCTCGATGATGCGGGCGCGGCCGTCCGGCTGGACGACGAACTCGGTGTGGCAGACGCCGAATCCGACGCCGAGCGCGTCGAGTTGGGCGAGCACCTGGTCGACCACCGGCTGCGGGTGGGCCGGGACGAAGGTGAGCACCTCCTCGATGAAGTCCGGCGGCGGGGAGAGCCGGGTGCGGAAGCCGCCGAGGACGTGCCGTCGCCGGCCGTCTCCGAGGGTCTCCAGGGTGCACAGCTGACCGGCCAGGAACTCCTCGACCACCAGGGTGGCGCCGGCTCTGCGGTGCTGGATCTCCTTGCAGCGCTGGGCGAGTTCGGCGGCGTCGGCGACCAGGGTGACGTCCTCGCTGGCCACCCCCTCGCGGGGCTTGACCACGCAGGGGAACGGCACGTCCAGCTCGGCCGGGTCCTGGCCGGGGGCCAGCTCGGCGGACCGGACGGTGTCCAGACCGGTCAGCGTGAGGTGGCGGCGCAGCTGGCCCTTGTCCTTGGCGCGCAGCGCGGCCTTCCAGTCCTTGGCCGGGAGGCCGAAGTACTCGGCGGCCAGCGCGGTCTGGGTCTGGAGGTGGTCGCTGTTGCTGAACACCGCGTCGGGCGCGTGGTCCGGGGCGGCGAGGGCGAGGCGGGAGACGAGGCTGATGACGGCGCGGAAGTCGCGGACGTCGCACTCCAGGACCTCGGGTGCGGGGAAGGCCAGCTCGGCGTAGGCCCGTCGGTGGGCGTCGGCGCCGTCGGTCAGGACGGTGACGTCGAGCCCGAGCCGGGCGGCGGCGGGCAGGAAGCCGGAGGTGACGGAGTCGGTGGGGTTGAGCGCGAGCAGGTAGAGCCGCATGGAGGGGTCCTCGGAGAGTGGCGGAGGAGGGAGGGCGAACAGATGACAGCTGACAACTTTTGAAATCTGTCAGCTGAAATCTGTTGTCTGTCATCTGTTCGCCCCGGCTGTCGACGGTTACTTCGGCGCGTCCACGCCCGCGGCCTTGGCGATGTCGCCGAGCATCGCGTCGGCGGCCTGGACGCCGATGCCGGACATCCAGGTCTCGTCCGGGACGTTGAACACCTTGTTGTTCTTGACGGCGTTCAGGCCCTGCCAGACCGGGGTCTGCTGGACCTCGCTCTCCTTGGTCTTGCTCGGGTCGTCGGCGGTGGTGACGAACACCAGGTCCGCGTCGGCCTGGTTGATCTGCTCGGCGCTGACCTCGACGATGTTCTGCTCCACGTCCTGCGAGGCCGGACGGGCCAGGCCGACGTCCTTGAGCACCACGCCGCTGTAGGAGGACTTGGCGTACAGGCGGGTCGGGCCGGCCACGAAGCGGACCACCGAAGCCGTCGGCATGGTCCCGTTGTTCTTCGCCTTGATCGCCTCGCCGAGCTTCTTCGCCCGCGCCTCGTAGTCGGCCAGCGCCTTCTTGGCGTCGTCCTCCTTGCCGAGCGCCTGGGCGTACAGCGCGAGGTTGTCCTTCCACGGGAAGCCCGTGGTCTCGGCCAGCACGGTCGGGGCGATCGCGTTCAGCTGGTCGTACACCTTGGCGTGGCGGACCTTGGAGGAGAGGATCAGGTCGGGCTTGAGGGAGGCGATCAGCTCCAGGTTCGGCTCGTTCATCGGGCCGACGTCCTTGGTGTCCTTGATCTTGTCCTTGAGGTAGTTCGGGAACCCGCCCTCGGTCTTCATGTGCGGGGACACCGCGCCGACCGGCGTGATGCCGAGCAGCGTGACGTCGTCCAGCTCGCCGCTGTCCAGGACCACGACGCGCTTGGGCTGGCTCTTGATCTGGGCCGTCCCGGCGGCGTGCTTGACGCTGCGCGGGAACCCGGCGGCGGTGCCGGCCGGGGCGGAGGAAGCGGACGACGCGGAGTCGCCGCCCGACTTGGCGCCGTCCCCGTTGCTGCCGCAGGCGGCGAGCAGGGTGGTCGAGAGGGCGACGGCGAGGACGGCGACAGGGAGTCGGCGATTCATCGGGGTTCCTTGGATCGGGTCGAACAGGGGGACGGGAAGGGGAGTTCGGCAGCGGTGGGGCCGGTGAGGTCACCAGCCGGACGAGGTCACGAGCCGGACGGGATGGCGCCGCCGCGTCGGCGCGCCAGCGGCACGACCAGCGGAGTGCCGGTCTCCGGGTCGGGCACGACCCGGCAGGGCACCTGGAAGACGGTCTCCACCAGTTCCGCCGTCAGGACCTCCGACGGCGGGCCGGCGGCCGCGAGCCGGCCGTCCTTGAGCACGACCAGGTGGTCGGCGTACCGGGCGGCCTGCCCGAGGTCGTGCAGCACCATCACGACGGTGCGCCCGGCCTCGGCGTGCAGGTCGGAGACCAGGTCCAGGACGTCCAGCTGGTGGCGCAGGTCCAGGAAGGTGGTCGGCTCGTCCAGCAGCAGCAGGTCGGTCTCCTGGGCGAGCGCGAGCGCGATCCAGACCCGCTGGCGCTGGCCGCCGGAGAGCCGGTCCACCTGGCGGTCGCGCAGCTCGGCGGTGCCGGTGCGCTCCAGCGCCTCCTCGACCGCGGCCTGGTCCGCCTTGGACCACGGGCTGAGCATCCGCTGGTGCGGGTAGCGCCCGAGGCGCACCAGCGCCTCGACGGTGACGGCCTCCGGGGTGACGGGCTGCTGCGGCAGCAGGCCCATCCGCTTGGCGAGCGCACGGGCGGGCATCCGGTGGATGTCGGAGCCGTCCAGGGTGACCGTCCCGGCGGCCGGGTCGAGCAGCCGGACCAGCCCGCGCAGCAGCGTGGACTTGCCGCAGGCGTTCGGCCCGACGATCGCGGTGACGGCGTTGCCGGGCAGTTCCAGGTCGAGCTCGTCCACGATGGTCCGGTCGCCGTAGCGCAGGCCGAGGCCCCGGGCGGCGAGCCGGTTCGCGGCGGCACCGGCGGCACCGGCACCGGCGGTACCGGAGGCCGTACGGGAGGCCACGGCAGCCCCGGCAGCCCCGGTGGTCGTCTCGACGGAGGTCATCAGCTGCTCCTCTGGGGAAGCCGGCCCTGGCGGATCATCAGCACCAGGAGCCAGGGCGCGCCGAGGGTGGCGGTGACGGCACCGACCGGCAGGCCGTGGACGGGGATCACGTGCAGCACGAGGAGGTCGGCGGAGAGCAGCAGCACGGCGCCGGTGAGCGCGGTGAGGCCGAGCGTGCCGAGGGTGGGCGGCCCGGCGAGCAGCCGGACCAGGTGCGGGACGGCGAGCGCGACGAAGGCGACCGGCCCGGTGAGCGCGGCGGCCAGCGAGGCCAGGGTGATGGTGAGCAGCAGCAGCCAGAGCCGGTCCCGGGCGGGGTTGAGGCCGAGGCCGCCGGCCGAGTCGTCGCCGAGGTCGAGCACCGCGACCCGCCGCTGGCAGAGCAGCAGGGCGACGGTGGTCAGCGCGATGGCGGTGCCGCCGAGCCACACCTCGGTCCAGTTGCGGCCGTAGAGCGAGCCGGTGGTCCACTGGAGCGCGGAGGAGGACAGCTCGGCCGGGAACCGTACGATCATCAGGTTCACGGCGGCGGCCAGGCCCTGCTGGACCGCCAGGCCGACCAGCACCAGCCGGGTGACGGCCATCTTGGAGCGCCAGGCGAAGCCGCCGAGCAGCAGTGCCGCGAGCAGCCCGCCACCGACCGCGGCCAGCGGGATCAGCTGCTGGGAGGCACCGGTGGCGAGCATCAGCGCCGCGCCGAAGGAGGCGCCGCCGGTGATGCCGATGGTGTCGGGGGCGGCCAGCGGGTTGCGGAACAGCCGCTGGAGCATCGAGCCGGCCACCGCCAGCCCGGCGCCCGCGATCAGCGCCGAGACCACCCGGGGCGCGCGGAACTGCTGCACCACCAGGACGTCCCCGGGTTCGCCCTGGCCGACCAGGGCGCGCAGTGCGTCCCAGGCGGAGATGCTGAGCCGCCCGGTGCCGAGCGCGATCCCGGTCAGCAGCACCAGCAGCGCGGCGGCCACCAGCGACCAGACGGCGGTACGGGTCCGGCGGCGGGCGAGGGCCCGCACCGGCAGGGCGATCGCGCTCACTTGGCCACCTTCCGGGCCAGCACCGCGAGCAGCGGCGCACCGAGGAACGCGGTCACGATGCCGACCTCGATCTCGGACGGGCGGACCACCAGCCGGCCGAGCACGTCGGCGGTCAGCAGCAGCACCGGGCCGGTGATCAGGCAGCCGGGCAGCAGCCAGCGGTGGTCGTTGCCGAGCAGCGGACGGACCAGGTGCGGGGCAGCCAGTCCGACGAACGCCACCGGTCCGGCCACGGCGACCGCGCTGCCCGCGAGCAGCACGACGGCCAGCCCGCCGACCACCCGGATCCGGGCCACCGGCACGCCCAGCGCCTGCGCGGTCTCGTCGCCGAGCGCCAGCGCGTTCAGTGCGGGCGCGATGGCGAGCGCGCCGACCAGGCCGAGCACGAGGAAGGGCAGGACGGGGGTGAGGGTGTCCAGGTGCCGCCCGGCGATCGAGCCGGCCAGCCAGAACCGGGCCTCGTCCAGGGTGCGGTGACTGGCCAGCATCAGCGAGGAGGTCCAGGAGGTGAGGACCACGGTGAGCACGGTGCCGCCGAGCGCCAGCCGGACCGGGTCGAGGTCCCCGCCGCGCCGGGACATCGCGTACGCGGCGACGGCGGCGACGGCCGCGCCGGCGAAGGCGAACCAGACGTACTCGACCGTACGGGCGAGGTCCAGCGTGTAGATCGCGGCGACCACGAAGAGGCTCGCCCCGGCGTTGATGCCCAGGGTGATCGGGGATGCCAGCGGGTTGCGGGTGACACCCTGGGCGACCGCCCCGGCGACGCCGAGCGCGGCCCCGACCGCCAGTCCGATGAGCGTGCGCGGGACCCGAAGGCCCGTCACCACATCGGCGTCACCGCCGTGGGCGGCACCGGTGAGGGCGTCGATCACGGTGGAGAGCGGGATGGATCGGGAGCCCAGCGCAAGGCTCAGGGCGGCACACAGCACGAGCGCGCACGCGCCGGCGAGCAGCAGCAGGGGCTGCCGGATCGCCGGAGAGCGGGGTGTCGCCGGGGCTGTGGGCGCCGGTGGGTCGGTTCTCAGCACGAAGAGATATCTTAGGTTAGGTTTACCTAATCTCGTCAAGCTTTCGGTCGGTTCGACCGATTGGGCCGATGGGCCGACCGGTCGGCCACCAGTGAACCGACCGGTGGGCCGGGCCTGGTCGCCGGGTGCTGTGATGCATTGTAAGGTGAGCCTCACCTTAATCGATCATCCAGAATCGATCGGGAGTGTCAATGGTTCCCGGAACACCCCTGTCCGTCGCGCCCGTGACGCCCGTCGCGCCCGTCGCGCCCGTCGGGCCCGGCGCGCCCGTCGCGTCCTCGGCGCTGGCCGCCGACTACCGGCGGCTGGTGGAGCTGTGCCCGGTGCTGGAGCTGCGTCTGCTGGACGCCGCCGAGCCCGATCCGTGCGCCGCCGACGGCTGGTACTCCGGAGCCGAACTCGCCACCGACGAACGGGCACTGGCCGCCGCCCTGGCCGGCGCGGAGGCCCGCATCGCCGACGAGCACGGCCGCGCCCCGCGGCCCCACGTCACCGCCTCCCGGCTGCTCCACCACTACGCCTGGTCGGCCTGCCTGCTGATCGCCGGCCCCTGGTACCTCGCCCGCCGGGTCCCGGTCATCGCCCCCGGCGACCTCTGGCTGCACGCCCCGACCGGCGAGCTCGCGCTGCGCCCGCGCGGGCACGTCGCCCTGCCCGGCGACGACGAACTGCGCGCCGAACTGCGGACGGCCGTGGTCGCGCACCTCGGGCCGGTGCTCGCCGCGTTCGCCGGGCCCACCCGCCGCCGCGACCGCGCGCTCTGGGGCATGGTGACGGACGACCTGGCCTCCGCCATCTGGTACCTCGGCCGGATGCTCGGTGAGCAGGACGCCTCCGTCGCCGCCGACGAGGAGGACGCGTCCGTCGCCGCCGCCGAGGCCGTCCTGCCCGGCGGAACCCAGCCGCTCCCCGGCGGCGCCGACTTCCGCCGCCTGCACACCCCCGACGGGCGCGCCCACCACACCCGCACCCGGCTCGGCTGCTGCCTCTACTACGCGGTCGGGCCCGCGGCGACCGCCTGCCTGACCTGCCCGCGGACCTCCGACGAGGAGCGGCTGCGGCGGCTCTGACGGCTCGTCCGCATCCCTGCCGCGCAGCACGGTTCCCGTTCCGTCGGCTGGAGGTGGCCGGCGGCACCCGGGTCGAGTCCCACAGCCCGTACGGGGACGAGCGCGGCGCGACGACGGCCGACCCGGACGGCTACCGGCCGGTGCTCCGCTCCCGCACCTGGGACGCCTGAGCCCCCGACTCCGTGACCGTTCCCGTAGGGCCCTCCGCTCGCGGTGCGGGGCCGGGCGTACGGCCTGCGGCGCCGCCGGGCAGCACCGCCACGCCCCGGTCCAGGTCGACGCCGAACTGCTGTGGCGCTCCGGTCTGCGCGTCGTCCCGCAGCACGAGCCGCTCCTGCTTCTGCTCGACCTGCACCTGCTTGCCCGGGCTGAACAGCGCGTGCAGCTCCTCCAGCCCGCCGACACCCACCCCCGTCCCCGGCCCGCGTTGCCTCGGCCGCGACGAGGACTCGTCCTGCACCTGCCACACCGCCAGCAGCACCATCCCCAGCACCGCCACGACCGCCGCCGCCACACCCACGATCCACCCCATGCCCGCTCAACGCCGCCGTGGGGCCGCGGCGTTCCCGACGCGAACCGGGGGAGCGGGGCGGGCGCGGTGTGACGAAAGGCGCGTGGGCGGGGGCGGGCCCACCGGATACGCTGCGGACGAGCCGATAAGGAGCGCCCTCACCATGCCCGTGCGCGGAACCCTCGTGGACATCCCGACGGCGGACGGCACCGCCGACGCCTACCTCGCCCACCCCGACGACGGCCGGGCCCACCCGGGCGTCATCCTCTACATGGACGCCTTCGGGCTCCGGCCGCACCTGGAACGGATGGCCGACCGGCTGGCCGCGGCCGGGTACACCGTGCTCGTCCCCAACGCCTTCTACCGCAGCGGCCGCGCGCCGGTCGTCGAACTGCCGGAGCTCATCGACGTGGAGCGGGCCGACGAACTCTTCGCCCGGATCATCCCGCTGCTCGACGAGCTCACCCCGGAGGCGACGTCCCGCGACGCGGACGCGTACCTGCGCTGGCTCGCCGAGTCCCCGCTGGTCCAGGACGGCCCGGTCGGCCTGACCGGCTACTGCCGCGGGGCCCTGCTGGCGCTGCGCACGGCCGCCAGCCATCCGGACCGGATCGCGGTCGCGGCCGGATTCCACGGTGGCAGCCTCGCCACCGACAGCCCCGACAGCCCGCACCTGAGCGCCGGCCGGATCACCGCCGAGCTGTACTTCGGTCACGCGGACGACGACCCGTCGCTGCCGCCCGAGCAGATCGCCCGGCTCGCCGAGGCCCTCACCGCCGCCGGTGTCCGGTACCGGGCGGAGGTCTACACCGGGGCCCCGCACGGCTACACCCAGGCCGACACCACCCGGTACGACGCGGCGGCCGCCGAGCGGCACTGGGAGGCGCTCCTCGGCCTGCTGAAGCGGGCGTTGCCGGCCTGACGGCCCACTGATTGACCGACCTGCCGACGTGTCGACCGGCCGCTCGCAGGCCGTGTGGAACCGGGCGGAACCGGAACCGGGCCCCGGGGGAGGGGCCGGACGACCGATCCAGGGGGGATCGCCCATGAACACCAGTCAGAGTGAGCGGAGGGCGTCCGCCCGGCCGGGCCTGCGGAGCGTCCAGGAGGCCATCGCGCGGGCGCTCGGCGAGCACCTGCCCGGCGGCGTCCGCACCGGCGAACTCGACCGCGGCGACCTGGACCCCGGCGAACTCGACCGTCGCGGACGGCCGTTGCGCTGGGTGGAGGCCGGCCGGGGCGGTGCCGTGCCGGTGGTCCTGATCGCGGGCTGCGGCACCACGGCACTCACCTGGTCGGCCGTCCTGCCCGAACTCGCCCGGTACGGACGGGTCGTGGCGTACGACCGGGCCGGGCTCGGCGCCAGCGCGCCCGGGCGTGCCACCGCTTTGACCCTGGACGGCCAGATCGCCGACCTGGCCGCCCTGGTGCAGCACCTGGACGCCGGGCCAGCCCTCCTGGTCGGGCACAGCTGGGGCGGCCAGCTGGCCCAACTCCTCGCCTGGCAGCGGCCGGAGCTGGTGGCCGGGCTGGTGCTGGTCGACCCCGGGCACGAGGAGTTCCAGCCGCGGTCCGTCCGGGTGGCCGAGGCCGTGCTGAACCGGCTGTGGCTGCTCCGGAACGCGCCGGCACGGGTGTTGCCGCCGACGGCGTCATCCGGGCCTGCGGGGCCGCTCGACCGGGCCGAGGCCGCCGTGATCGCGTACCGGCACCAGCGGCGGGCCGTTCTCGCCGAGCTGCGGATGACGGCCCGCGCGGCTCCGGAGATCCGACGGCGCCGTGCTGCCGCGCGGCCGCTCGCGATGCCGGTGGCGGTCCTGAGCGCGACCAGGGGGCTGCCCGGGTCGATGCGCCGCCGCTGGACCGCGTTGCAGGCGTGCATCGCGAGGAACGCCGCCCGGGCGACGCACAGCACCGTCCACGGCGCCGGTCACGTCATCCAGGCCGACCGTCCCACGGCGGTCGTCGCGGCCGTCCGAGAGGTTGCGGATCACGCCCGATACTTCCGCAAGGTCTGACAATTCGTGCTCAATTCCTTTTCGGACCTGGACTGCTGAGCCTGCGACACGCTCTGGCACACTGTGTGCCGATGACCCGTCGGGGCGGGGCACGAAACACGGGGGAGCAGGAGTATGAGCGGGGTGGGCACCGTGCTCGGCGGCCGGTACGAGCTGGTCGAGAAGATCGGCGGCGGCGCGATGGGCTCGGTCTGGAAGGCCGAGGACACCGTGCTGGCGCGGCAGGTCGCGGTCAAGATCCTCCGTTCGGAGCTGCTGGAGGACGACACCTCGGCCCAGCGCTTCCGCCGCGAGGCGCAGCTGGTCGCCGCCGTCGACCACCCCGGCGTGGTGGGCGTCCACGACTACGGCGAGAGCGGGGGCGACGGTGAGGAGCGCTGCGCCTACATCGTCATGGAGCTGATCGACGGCCGTCCGCTGGACCGGGTGCTCAAGGACACCGGCCCGATGACCGTCGAGCGCACCCTCGACCTGGTGGCCGGCGCCCTGGACGCGCTGCACGCCGCGCACCGGCGGGACATCGTGCACCGGGACATCAAGCCGTCCAACCTGATGGTGCGCGCCGACGGACGGGTGGCCATCACCGACTTCGGCATCGCCCGGGCGCTCGCCAGTACCAAGCTCACCGCCCCGTTCGCGATCATCGGCACCGCGCTCTACATGTCCCCGGAGCAGGCCGAGGGGGCGAACCTCGGACCGGCCACCGACCTCTACTCGATCGGCGTGGTCTGCTACGAACTGCTGGTCGGCGAGCCGCCGTACTCCGGTGACGGCCCGCTCCAGATCGCGCTCAAGCACGTCAACCAGCCGGTGCCGGAACTGCCGGACACCTTCCCGGCGCCGGTGCGGGCGCTGGTCGCCCGGGCGCTCGCCAAGAAGCCCGAGGAGCGGTACGCGGACGCCGCCGAGATGGCGGCGGCGGCCCGTGCGGCGCGTGCGGGGGTCGGCGGCCCGGTCGGCGAGCCGGGGCCCGCGAAGCCCGGTGCGGCGGACAGCGGCACCATCCCGCTCCGGCCCGGCGCCGGAGCGGCGGCCGGGGGCGGTGCGGCGAACGTCGGTGCGGCGAAGGCGGGCAAGGGCGGCGCCGTGGACCTGGCCAAGGGCGGTGCCGCGGAGCCCGCCGAGGCGGGGGCCGTGGTGGTGCCCGCGGACGGCACCCCGGCGCCGGACGAGGTCGCGAAGGTGGAGCCGCAGGCGCAGACCGAGCCAGGCCGTCGACGGTCGCGGCGCACCCTGCTGGTGCCCGTCGTCATCCCCGTCGTCATCTCGATGGGTACGGCGACCGTGCTGCTGATCGACCGCGGCGCCGGCAACTCCGATGCCGCCCAGCCGCCCGCCGCCCAGCCGACCGTGGTGGTCACCGCCCCCGTGAACCCGGGCGCCGCCACCTCGGCGCCCGCGGCCACCACCGCGCCCGCCGCCCCGACGCCGACCGACACCCCGGCGGCCACCCCGGGCCCGGACCAGCAGACGCCCGGCGCCGCCCAGAACCAGCCGCAGGTGCCGGTCCCCCCGGCCCCGGCCGCGGGTCAGGGCGCCGGCGGCGCGAGCGGCGGTTCGGGCGGCAGCCGGACCGGTGGCACCGGGACCGGCACCGGTACGGCCGTGGGCGGGTCGTCGGCCGGTCAGGCCAACCAGCCCGGTGGCGGCAACCCGCCCAACCCGCCCGCCAACCAGAACCCGCAGCCCCCGGCCCAGACCACCGGCGGCGGGACCACCAGCGCCCCGCAGAGCCCGAGCCGGCCCGCGTCCTGCGGCGGCACCAGCTGGAGCACCATCGTCAGCGTGAAGGACGGCCGCGCGATCGGGATGCGCGACGACAACCTGAACGGCGACAACCCGATCGTGGTCGGCGGCCACGCGCAGTACGGCTGGGTGCGCTCGACCAACCCCGGCGCGTGGATCCTCTTCAACGCCTGCAACAACGGCGGCCCGCAGATGGTCCAGACGATGGACGGGAAGGTCGCCCTGAGCGGCGGCTTCAGCTTCCTCACCAACTGGTCCGTCCGCACCGGAAGTTCGGCCGGCTCCTACACCCTCGGCGACTACCAGGGCCAGAGCTGCATGACCAACAACGGCCCCGGCGGCGCGGTCACGATGGTCACCTGCACTCCCGGCAACACCGCCCAGGAGTGGCGGTTCCAGTAGCGGCGGCCCGCCGGCCGCCAACGTGAACTGAACGGGCTCCTGAGGACCGTGGGTGCCGGTCGGGCGAGGAACGGCGGGGGCGACGGTGAGCGGACCACCGTCGCCGCCGCCGCGTGATGCCTGACGATACGTCGATTACCTTCCCAGTGCAGCCCCGGTGGTGGTTCGTGGCACGGAGGATGGTGGTCGGCGGAGTGCGGGGCGCGTGTGAGCGCCTTCAGTCGGCTCCTGTGCACCCGGAGATCTCGACCATCACGGTGGTAGCGGACAACTCCTGGGAACGGCTCGCCCTGCCGCTCCTCACCCGCCCGCCGGAGCCAGGTCCCTGCGGATCTCGTCCAGGATCAGCCCGGCCCCGGTGTAGCCGATGCCCAGCATCCACAGGTTGTCGTCCACCCGGAACACCCGCCCGCCGCGCACGGCGTCCAGGTTCCTCCAGAGCGCGCCCTCGGTGATCTTGCCCTGGTCGGACTTGGCCGCGTCCCCGTACACCGAGTAGAAGATGGCGTCGGCCGCCGCCTGGTCCACCTGCTCGGGGCTGATCTCCATGGAGAAGCCGGGCTTGTCCTGGTTGGCGGGCCGTCCGAGCCCGAGGTCCTTGAACAGCGAGCCGACGAAGGTGTCGTTCAGGTAGAGCCTGGTCGGCGCGCCCGCCAGGAAACGGGCCATCGCGACCCGGGTGGCCGCCGCCCTGGCCGGTCCGCCGAGCGCCGTGACCAGGTCCCGCAGCTTCGCCCGGTACGCCGCGTCCGCCGCATCGGCCTCGGCCTGGCGGCCCAGTGCCTCGGCGTGCAGTCGGACGTTCTCCTTCCAGGTCGGCCCGGTGGTCCTGGAGAGCACCGTCGGCGCGATCTTCGACAGCTCGTCGTACCGCTTGTCGTCGCGGACCTGGTTGCTCAGGATGAGGTCCGGCCGCAGCGCCGCGATCGTCTCCAGGCCGGGCTGGCCGATGGCCCCGACGGGCTTCGTCCCGGCCAACCGCTCGGCGGGCAGGTACGCGGGGAAGGAACCGCCCGCAGTGACGGTGGTGACGCCGACCGGGCTGAGGCCGAGGGTGACCACCGAGTCCAGCGCGTCGGTGTCCAGGACCACTACCCGGCTCGCCCGCGCCGGCACGGTGCTCTCGCCGCGCGCGTGCCGGACCGTCCGGGTCCCGCCCGTGCCGCCCGGGCCGGACGAACCGGCGCCGGAACCGCCACTCGGCGCCGTGGTGCCGGACCCGCAGGCGGCGAGCGCCAGCCCGGGGGCGAGTCCGGCGGCGAGGCCGAGAGCGGCGCGGCGGCTGAGCGGTCGGGGCATCAGGGGCACCTCCAACGGACGGGCGGGGCGCCGGAATCCCTGCCCGCACGGCGGCCCGGCTACGCCTCGGACCCGTTCTCCCGTCGCTGGCGCAGGAGTTCGGCGTACTCGGCGTGCACCCGCCGGTCCATCGCGAGGGTGAACTGGGCGTCCGCGACCGTCCGTGCCAGCGGCCGGACCCGCATGATGCGCTCGGTGAGCCGGGCCGCCGTGCCGGGCGGCAGCGGGGTGTCGGCGGCCAGCGCGCTGAGCAGGTGTTCGCTGACCACCTCGATGAAGATCTCGGCTATGGCGTCCACGTGCTCCCGGGTCCGCCGGCTCGCCTCCAGCACCGCCGAGAGCGGCACCCCCTCCGCCACCAGCTCGGTGGTGGCCTCCATCAGCCGACGGCTGACGTGGGTGATGCCGTGCTCCTCGACGGTGATGTAGCCCTGGGCGATCGATTCGGCGGTGTTCTCCTCGGTGAGCTGGTCGCCGAAGGCGGCCCTCAGCTCCTCCCAGCCCAGGCGCACCGGGGTCTCGTCGGACCACGGCGCGACGATCGCCGCCTCCAGCCCGATCAGCTCGGCGACATCCCGACCGCTCTCGCCGGCGCCGATCAGCTCGGCGATGCCGCCCAGGGTGTGGCCGCGTTCGAGGAGTTCGGCGATCATCCGCAGCCGGGCCAGGTGCTCCTCGCCGTACCAGGCGATCCGGCCCTCCTTGCGGGGCGGCTGAAGCAGTTTGCGCTCGCGGTAGAAGCGCAGGGTGCGGGTGGTGATGCCGGCGGCCTCGGCCAGTTCCTCCACCCGGTACTCGCGTTTTCTGTCGCCCGCAGCAGCTCTGACCTTGTCCACGGCGATCAGCATAGGACCGCCGGCTCGGAAGGCTCCCCGAATCGGAGCCGTCGCGCTTCTTCCATCCGGTGTCAGCAAGGGCTACCCTGCCAACCGTGCCAGTGATTGCTGGCGCGATTGGCAGGGTCCCGGAGGCGAGTCGCCCCGGGAGGTTCCGGGGCCGCGAGGCCCCGGGAGAGCGCGACGATCACCGTCCCACCCTCAGGAGGTTGCCGCATGGCATCCAGCAGCAAGCGCCCCCGCTCCGGCGCGTCCGCAGCGGCCGACACCACTGCGGCGGCCGACATCACCGCTGCCCAGGAGTCCGTTCCGCACGTCAGGGTGGCGGTGATCGGCTCCGGCTTCGGCGGCCTCGGAGCCGCGGTCCGACTGCGTCGCGCCGGGATCACCGACTTCGTGGTCCTGGAGCGGGCGGACTCGGTCGGCGGCACCTGGCGCGACAACAGCTACCCCGGCTGCGCCTGCGACGTGCCCTCGCACCTCTACTCCTTCTCCTTCGCGCCCAACCCCGACTGGCCGCGCAGCTTCTCCGGTCAGCCGGACATCCGCGCCTACCTGGAGAAGGTCGCCACCGTCTTCGGCCTCCGCCCCCACCTGCGCTTCAACACCGAAGTCCTGGAGGCCCGTTGGGAGAGCGAACAGACCCGATGGCGGATCACCACCTCGGCCGGCCAGTGGACCGCCGACGCCGTCGTCTCCGCCGCCGGACCGCTCGCCGACCCGCAGATCCCCGACCTGCCCGGACTGGCCGGCTTCCCCGGCAAGGTGTTCCACTCCTCCCGCTGGGACCACGACTTCGACCTCACCGGCAAGCGCGTCGCGATGGTCGGCACCGGTGCCTCCGCCGCCCAGATCATCCCGTCGATCCAGCCCGAGGTCGGCAAGCTGACGGTCTTCCAGCGCACCCCGGCCTGGGTGCTGCCGCGCCGCGACCGCGAGATCACCCAGCTGGAGAAGTGGCTGCACGGCCGCCTGCCGGTCACCACGAAGATCCGCCGCGGCACCCTCTTCGCACTCCGCGAGCTCCAGGTGGACGCGTTCGTGCGCCGCCCCGGACTGCTGCGCCTGGTCCAGCAACTCGCCGAACGCCACATCGCCCAGAGCGTCTCCGACCCGGCGCTGCGCGCCAGGCTCACCCCGGACTACCGGATCGGCTGCAAGCGCATCCTGCTCAGCAACACCTACTACCCGGCGCTCGCGGCGGCCAACACCGAGGTCGTCTCCTCCGGCCTGCGCGAACTGCGCGGATCCACGCTGCTCGCGGCCGACGGCAGCGAGCACGAGGTGGACGCGATCGTCTTCGGCACCGGCTTCCACGTCACCGACATGCCCATCGGCGCCCGGGTGTTCGGCGTCAACGGCACCAGCCTGGCGGAGGAGTGGAAGGACGGCATGGAGGCGCTGCGCGGCTCGACCGTGCGCGGCTTCCCGAACCTCTTCTTCGTCATCGGGCCCAACACCGGCCTCGGCAACAGCTCGATGATCCTGATGATCGAGTCCCAACTGAACTACCTGATCGACGCGTTGACCACGCTCGGCTCGATCGGCGCCGCCGCGATGCAGCCCACTGCGCGGGCCCAGCGGCAGTGGAACCTCGAACTCCAGCACCGGATGGACCGCACCGTCTGGACCACCGGCGGCTGCCGCAGCTGGTACCTCGACCCGAGCGGCAGGAACACCGTGCTCTGGCCCGGGTCCACCACCGCGTTCCGCCGGGCCACCCGCAGGGTCGACCTCGGCGAGTACGAACTGATCATGCGCGGCGCACCGGCCGCCGCCCGTACTGTCCAGGAGGTCTCCGCGTGACCCGCGTCCACCTGCCCGAGGAGTACGAACCGCCCGTTCCGGTGGAGGAGTTGAGCATCCGATCGGCTGACGGCATCCGGCTGCACGCCGAGGTGCACGGCCAGCCCGGCGCGCCTACCGTGGTGCTCGCGCACGGCTGGACCTGCTCGACCGCCTTCTGGGCCCCGGTCATCCGCCGACTCGCCGACCGCTACCGGGTGGTGGCCTACGACCAGCGCGGGCACGGGCGGAGCGAGGTCCCGCCGAGCCGGGCCCGCTACTCGACCCGGGCACTCGCCGAGGACCTGTCCGCCGTACTCGCGCGGACCGTTCCGGCGGGTGAGCGGGCCGTACTGGCCGGGCACAGCATGGGCGGGATGACCGTCATGGCCGCCGGTGGCCGCCCCGACGTCGCCGAACGCACCGCCGCGGCCGTCCTGATCTCCACCGGCTCGGGCGACCTGGTGGCCGAACTCACCGTCCTGCCGCCCGCCGTACGCGCCCGGGGCCTGCGGCGCTTCCTGCACCGGCAGCTGCTGCGCTCCCGGATGCCGCTCGGGCCGGTCTCTCCGGTCAGCCGGGCGGCGCTCAAGTACGCGACCATGGGGCCCGGTTCGCCCGCAGGCCAGGTCGAGGCGACGGCCCGGATCGTGCACGCCTGCCCGACCGCGGTCCGCGCCAACTGGGCCGCAGTGCTGGACCGGCTGGACGTCCGAGCCGGACTCGCCGGGCTCGCCGTGCCCACCGCGGTGGTGGTGGGCACCGACGACCGGCTGACCCCGCCGGTGCACGCCCATCGGATCGTCGCCGAACTCCGGGACTCGCAAGGGCTGTTGCTGTTGCCCGGGGTCGGCCACATGGCGCCGCTGGAGCGTCCGGAGGAGGTCGCCGCCGAGATCCACCGGATGGCCTCCGCGTACCTGAGGTCCGTGCCCACTCCTGCTTCCGACTCCGCCGAAGAGAGGACCGCCGTCGCATGAACGCGATCCCGCCGTTGTCCGCACAGGTCGTCGTCGTCACCGGGGCCGCGCGCGGCGTCGGCGCCTCGCTGGCCCGCAACCTCGCCCGGCGCGGAGCCAAGGTGGCCCTGCTGGGGCTCGAGCCGGAGGAGCTGAAGACCGTCGCCGCGCAGTGCGGCCCGTCCGCGACCAGCTGGGAGGTGGACGTCACCGACCTCGACGCGCTCGAGGACACCGCCCGGCGGATCCAGGAGCACTACGGGCGCATCGACACCGTCGTCGCCAACGCCGGCATCGCCATCGGCGGACCGCTGACCGACAGCGACCACAGGGCGTTCAGCCGGGTCATCGAGGTCAACCTGCTCGGCAGCGTGGCCACCGCGCGGGCCTTCCTGCCCGCGCTCGTCGAGAGCCGGGGGTACCTGCTCCAGATCGCCTCACTCGCCGCGCTGACCCCGGCGCCGCTGATGAGCGCGTACTGCGCCAGCAAGTCCGGGGTGGAGGCCTTCGCCCACTCGATCCGCGCCGAGGTGGCCTTCCAAGGGGTCAAGGTCGGGGTCGGGTACCTGAGTTGGACCGACACGGACATGGTGCGCGGAGCCGACGAGGACGCGGTGCTGAAGCAGATGCGCTCCCGGCTGCCGTGGCCGGCGAACAAGACGTACCCGCTGGAGCCCGCGGTGGACCGGATCGTCGCCGGGATCGCCCGCCGGTCCGCCCACGTCTACGCGCAGGCCTGGCTGCGCGGGATGCAGCCGGTCCGCTGGCTGCTGCCGACCCTGATCGCGGTGGTCGGCTCCCGGGACGTGGCCCGGCTCGCCCCCCAGCTCGCCGCCACCGCCGCCAGCCGCCTGCGCGCCGTCGGCGCCGGGGGTGCGGCGGACACGGCGGTGCGAGGGAGCCGGAACGGGGCGGGGGACTGAGGGCTGACGGCGAACGGATGGCAGGCGACATCTAACAGATGACAGATTTCATAATCTGTCATCTGTCATCTGTTAGATGTTAGTTGTTCGCTGGCCGCTGTCCCGCCCCCCCAGCGTGCGCCCCCGTTCCCCGCGATCCCCGCCAGTGTCTCCAGCGCCCGCGCCAGTACCGGCAGCGGCGGTGATGCGAGCCCGACCCGGACGGCGGAGGGCGAGCGTCGGGGATCGACCGCGAAGGCCGCCGCGGGCGTGACCGAGATTCCGGCGCGCGCGGCCTCCGCGACGAACGCCTCCGCCCGCCAGCCCGTCGGCAGCTCCCACCACAGGTAGTACGAGCACGGGTCGGACCGCAGTCGCTGCCCCGTCAGCAGCTCGCGCGCCAGCAGCTGCCGGGCCGTCGCGTCGGCCCGCTTCGCGGCCTCCACCGCGGCCAGCGTGCCGTCCCCGATCCAGCGCACCGCGGCCTCCAGTGCGAAGCCGCTCGGCGTCCACCCGCCCGAGCGCAGCGCGCCCGCCACCCGCTCCCGCAGCGCCGCCGGGACGACCGCGAACCCGGTGGTCAGCCCCGGGGCGAGCCGCTTGGAGAGACTGTCCACGAGTACGGTGCGCTCCGGCGCGAGTGCGGCCAACGGCGCCAGGTCGGGCCGCAGGAACGACCAGATGGCGTCCTCGACCGCCGGCAGGTCGAGCCTGCGCAGCACCGCCGCGAGCGCCGCCGCCCGCTCGGGCGGCAGGCTCGTACCGAGCGGGTTCTGCAGACGCGGCTGGACGTACACCGCGGCCAGCGGTCCGGCCCGGTGGGCGGCGGCCACCGCGTCCGGCACCACCCCGTGCTCGTCCACGGCCAGCGGCACCAGCACGATGCCCAGCCGCTCCGCCACCGCCCTGACCACCGGATAGGTCAGCTCCTCCACGCCCAGCCGCTGCCCGGGCGGCACCAGCGCGGACAGCGCCCCGGCGATGGCCTGTCGCCCGTTGCCGGCGAACAGCAGTTGCTCCGGTCCGACCTCCCAGGCGGCGTCCGCTTCGACCTCCCGTGCGACCTTCCCTGCGACCTCCCGGGGGCCGGCCGACACCAGTCCCGCGAACGCCCGCCGGGCCGCGCCCGTCCCGGCCGCGCCGACCGGCCGCAGTGCGTCCCCCAGGGCGTCCGGCCGCAGCAGCGGCGCCAGTCCGCCCGCCAGCAGCTCGGCCTGCCCGGGGACGGAGGGGTAGTTGAGCTCCAGGTCCACGGGGGCGGCGGCGGGTTCCGCGAGCGCCACCCGGGCGCCGTCCGGTGCCCGCCCGGCCCGGACGAAGGTCCCGCGCCCGACCTCCCCGACGGTCAGTCCGCGCCGGGCCAGCTCCCGGTAGACGCGCGCCGCCGTCGAGGCGGCGATGCCCCGGCCGCGGGCGAACGCGCGCTGGGTGGGCAGCTGCTGGCCGGGCCGCAGCCGCCCGTCCGCGATCTCGGCGGCGATCCGGTCGGCGATCAGGCGGTAGTCGTCCATCGGCGGTCGGCCCTCCCGTGGTCCCTCGCAGGGCCGCCACGACGACCGGCCCGCTGCCCCGCATTGCACCGAGTGCAAAGTCATCATTGCATCGACCGATTGTCCGCCCTAGCCTCCTCGCATGGACGCGTTGACATCGGCCGTGGATGGCCGGGCCGTGCTGGGCATCGCCGCCGTGGCCCTGGGCATGGTGCTGTCGCCCGGGCCGAACATGATCTACCTGGTCTCGCGCTCGATCGCGCAGGGCCGCCGCGCCGGGCTGATCTCGCTGATCGGGGTCGCGGCCGGCTTCCTGGTCTACCTGGTCGCGGTGACGGCGGGGGTGGCCGCCGTGTTCTCGGTGGTGCCCGCCCTCTACACCGCGATCAAACTGGCCGGCGCCGGATACCTGCTCTGGCTGGCCTGGAAGGCGGTCAAGCCGGGTGGTACGGCGGTCTTCGCCCCGCAGCAGCTGCCGCCGGACCCTCCGCGCCGACTGTTCGCGATGGGCTTCCTGACCTGCCTGCTCAACCCCAAGATCGCCATCATGTACATCTCGCTGCTGCCCCAGTTCGTGGCCCCGGAACGCGGGCACGTCGCCGTGCAGAGCCTGCTGCTGGGCCTGATCCAGATCGCGATCGCGATCACCGTCAACGGCCTGATCGCGGTGAGCGCGGGCAGCATCGCGGCCTTTCTCAACCGCCGCCCGGGCTGGCTGCGGATCCAGCGCTACGTGATGGGCACCGTCCTCGCCGGCCTCGCCGTGCACATCGCCGCCGACCGCGCCAAGGCCGTGGCCGTCTAGACGAGTAGATCCGATGTGACGGTGGCCGAGAGCCCATGCGCGCGGCTGGAGGGCTGGCCAGGCCGCTCCGGCCGACCGCATCGCCGTATGGTGTGGTGGGTCTGCCGAGGCCAGGAACAAGAAGGTACTCATGGCGGTCGAACAACGGTGGCTGTTGGATGAGACTCCCTGGCCCGAGCAGGCCACGCTGG
Organism: Kitasatospora sp. NPDC114501; assembly: GCF_055633695.1. Taxonomy (NCBI): domain Bacteria; kingdom Bacillati; phylum Actinomycetota; class Actinomycetes; order Kitasatosporales; family Streptomycetaceae; genus Kitasatospora; species Kitasatospora sp. NPDC114501. The sequence continues at coordinate 85,275 of NZ_JBVKDS010000012.1, forward strand.
TCTACGGCGAGATGGTGGAGCTGACGACGCCGCATCCGCCCATTGCGAGTCTGGGCTGGCTTGGGCCGGAGATCGTGGGCAGCCGCGGTGTGATCGTCGGGTGTGTCATCAAGCAGGACGAACGTGACGGCTACGTCGGACCGCTCTACTCGGTGGAGACCGAGGACGGCACCCCCTGGGGGCTACGGCCGGAGTTCCTGATCTCCCGGAGAGAACTTCATCCCGCCATGCCACCCCGTTATCGGAGCGATCTGCCCGACGGAACCCGCGTCCGAATCCGCATCGAGTCGGACTCCCCGAGCGGGACGGCGGAAGCTGTCGGGGACGTCACCGGGATCTGGTGGACGACGTCCTTGGAGCCACCGAAGGGCTACATCGTGCAGGTCGGCGACGACGACCACTGCGTGACCCCGGAGCAGACCGAAGTCCTCTGACCCGGCGAGAACCTCCTTGCTGCGGTCAATGCCAGATGCCGTCAGTGGTCGAACGCGATCAGCGAGCGGGTGACGGGTGCCCCAGTCTGGTTGTTGTGCCAGATTGCGGTGGCCATTGCCAGGACTCGCCGAGCCACCCGGATCGCGACGCCCTCGAAGACTATGCCCTCGCGCCGGGCGACCAGATCGGCGTCGACTTCGAGCATCGCAGCCAGGACCTCGCGCTCGTCCAGCTTCGGGTGGGCCAGCGCCCACGGGATCGGCATGCCGGTCGGCGTGCACACCGGGTACAGGCGCAGTCCCCAGAACAAGCGGGAGTGTGAGGCGCAGTAGCCGTAGCTGGCCCAGCCCGCGAGGCGGACCGCTGGACGGTGGGGCGCGACATGCCGCACGGCACGGGGGTGGAGTCGGTGATCCACACCGTGTCGGTCCGGAAGTCGCTGTCCCGGGCAAGCTCTCGGATCACCCGCTTGATCAGCGGTAGAGCTGAACGGAGTCGCTTGTTTGGCCCGCGCGCTGAGGGAGGTACGGGAACATGCCGGACAGGTGTTTGTGCACGTAGCGCAGCCAGCGGGCCTCGGAGCGGTAGCCGAGTAGGGCCTGGGCCACCGCGAGGCAGACCAGAGGGTGCCCAAGTCGGTCGTCACAAACTGATCTTGGACACCCGCGCCCCTTTGGCGGGACGGGACTTCGGATCTACTCGTCTAGCGGGCCGCGGCACCGCTGGCCACCCGCAGCGCCTCGTACCCGGCCTGGACGAACCGGCCGTCCAGCGCCGGAGCGGTGTTGGCCACCGCCGCGACGGCCGCCGAACCCTCCGGGGAGAACCCCACGAAGGAGGTGAACCCCCGGGTGCCGCCACTGTGGAAGTAGAGGTCCCGGTCGCCCGAGCGGCGGTGCATCCACACCAGGCCGATCCGGTCGGTCGAGTGCGGCAGCCGCAGGCGCACCCGCTGGACGTCCCGCAGGGCGGCACCCAGCCCGCCGCCCGGGTCCGCGGGCCGTTCACCGTCCGGCTCGGCCGGCGGTCCGCCGTCCAGGTGCGCCCGGAGGTAGCGCAGCAGGTCGGTCCCGTCGGCCCGGACGGCGCCGGCGCCCGGCAGTCCGGGGATGCGCCAGGGCGGGAGCGCCCGTCCGCGCCGGTATCCGACGGCCCGGCCCGGCGGGTCCGGGTCGCAGGTCGTGGAGCGCAGTCCCAGGGGGCGGCAGACCCGTTCGGCGAGCAGGTCCCCGTACGGCATCCCACCGGTCTCGGCGAGTACCCGTCCGAGCAGGCCGACCCCGTAGTTGGAGTACCCGTACCGGCTACCGGGCCTTCCCCGTACGGTCGTTCGGGCCAGACCATCCCTCAACTGCTCGTCGCCGTACGTCTCGTACGGATTGCTGAACCAGGCCGGGACGGCCTTCGCCAGCAGTCCCGGGGGGAGCCCGGGCAGGCCCGAGGTGTGGGTGGCCAGGTGCAGCAGTCGGATGGGTTCCGCCGACCGGACCTTCGCCGCGCGCCAGCAGTGCGGGAGCCGGTGCTCGACCGGGTCCTCCAGGGAGAGATCGCCGCGCGCGGCCATCTCGGCGAGCAGCAGTGCGGTGAACGTCTTGCTGACGGAGCCGAGTTCGAAGACGGTGCCGGGGGTGCAGGGCGGAGCGTTCGGGGCCCGTCCGGTCCGCCCGAAGCAGCGTACGTCCGTCTGGTCCCCGCGAACCAGGGCGACCGTCACGGCGGTGGCGTACGGCCGGGCCGCCCGCACCACCGCCGCGACCGCGGCGTCCAGCTCGCTCGCGTCCGGCCCGTTCGTGTCCAGACCGCTGCCGTCACGCCCGCCCGCGTCACGCCCGCCCGCGTCACGCCCGCCCGCGTCACGCCTGCGGGCGTCGCGCCCGTTCGGGTCCGGCCGGCTCAAAGGGCCACCGGCGTGCCGCCGAGTGCCCGGGAGAGGGTGACGGTGGAGGCCACGACCCCGACCACGGCGGTGTGGCAGTGCTGGCGGAAGTCCTCCTCCGGGTCGTCGTTGTCCGGTGCGGAGCCCTCGCAGCGGATCATCCCGTCCGCCTGCTGGGCCGCGGCCAGTGCCTCCCAGCCGGCGCGTCCGGTCACCGGTTCCCCGATGCAGGAGTCCACGATGAGCAGTTCACCGGCGAGGTCCCACTGCTCGATCTCCAGCCAGATGTCGAGCCAGACCGGCAGCCAGTCGCGCAGGTAGTCGCGCATCGGCTCGGGCAGGCACTCGGGCCGGGCGCCCCAGTCGGTGAGGTGGAAGACGGTGTGGGTGACCTGGTAGGCGATCACCCAGGCGATGGTCCATGGCTCGGGGAGGGCGCCCAGCCAGGTGTTCCGGGCCAGCCTGGGCCAGTCCGGCTGGGGTTCGAGGCCGGAGATCCGCCGGGCGTTGGCGAGGGCGAGGTGGCGGCTGCCCTGGATCTCGACGGCGTGTACGGCCCGGAGCCGGCCGATCGAGGTGAGCAGTTCCTCCATGGGGGCGTGGCGGTATCCGGACCGCGCGAAGTGGCCGTACGTCTCCAGCGGGTCGACCAGGGTGACGTGCCGCAACTGCCGTTCGAGCAGCAGGTCGCCCTCGCCCAGCTGGGCCCAGGCGGCTTCGAGGAGTTCCTGGGCGAGACGGGCGTCGTGCGGGCCGGCGACGCCGTCGCGCAGGACCAGGGAGGAGGCCAGGGCGGCCTCGCAGAGCGGCTTGTAGACGTCCTCAGGGTCGGCCAGGTCGACGATGGTGCTCTCCTCCAGCCGGCTGTAGCCGCGCTGGTAGCCGGCGTGCAGCCAGGCCAGTGACCGGGAGCCGAGCTGTTGGGCGGTGGCGAGCACCGCGGTGTCGGTCATCTCCGAGCCCCGTTCAACAGGCTCTGGGCGATGGTGAGTTCGAGGGCGGAACGGGAGGTCCCGTCGCCTGCCAGCCGGATCCGGTCCAGTACGGGTTCGATCTCCAGCCGGAGCGGTAGGCCCTCCGCTTCGGCCCAGGCGAGCCACCGGGCCAGCCGGACGGCGGTGGTGGGGTCGCGCCGGAGCATGCAGCGGACGGTGCCGCGGGCGAGGTCCAGGGTGTGTGCGCGGGCGGCGTCGTGCATCGGGCCGTCCAGCGTCGGCAGTGCCAGCGAGGACAGCTGGGCCATCCGCTTCGACCACGTCTGCCAGCCCACGTCCTCCGGCCCGGACAGCGGCGCGGGTGCTTGCACGGCTGCCCCGTACGGTGTGCGGGCGAGCAGTCGGCCGGCCGCCCAGTCCTGCCACCCGATCACCAGGGCGGCCTCCGCGGAGGTGGGGGTCGGGGCGGGGAAGGCGACTCGCGCCTCGGCCAGCAGGGCGGCGGTGGTGCCGTCGGGCTCCGCGCCGGTGAGCAGCTGCGGTGCGAACACGTCCGCGCCGAGCACCCGTACCGCGGCCAGCAGCGGGCGGGGCACGAGGGTGTCGGGGTCCGCGAGTGCGGCCGTGCCCTCGCCGTCCCGGAGGACGGCGAGGGTCCGGTCCGCCACCCGCTCGACCGCCGCGGCGTACTCGTCACGGAGAGGGGTCTCGGCGGTTGGCATGGCGATCGGGTCCCCCTTCAGGAGGGTTGGTCACGGGCACGAGGCCCGACAGGGGAGAAGCCGGCCTACCGGGTCGGCTTCTCCTTCGGGCCCTTCGGCGAGAGGAGCAGCAGGGCGGCGAGCAGCACCGCGCCGGCGGCCTCGGGCAGGTACGTGGGCGCGTCGGACACGACGGCCTCGTCCTCCACCATCAGGCTCGCGAGTGTCTCGGCTTCCAGCGTCGCGCTGTGTGACGTCGAAGCCGTTTCGGTCCGGAACTGAGTAAGCATCAGATGTGCCTCCTCATCTGGATTTCACCGCCCGGTCGGACGGTGCCCCTGTTCGACATTACGAGCCCCTGCGGGGATGTGCATCCGCACGCCGCTGAGCTGGGACGTTGCCCTGGGTGTGGGCTCGGCTGCGGGGAGTCGGTACCGTCGGGGCATGACCACAGCCTTGATCACCGGCGCGACCGCCGGCATCGGAGCCGCTTTCGCCCGCCGGCTCGCCCGCAGCGGCTACCAGCTCGTCCTGGTGGCCCGGGACACCGGGCGCCTGGAGCGCGCCGCCGCCGACCTGCACGGCAGGTACGGCATCGAGGCGGAGGTGCTGACCGCCGACCTCGCGACCGAGGAGGGCATCGGCGCCGTGGAGGCCCGGCTCGCCGACTCCGCCCGCCCGGTGGACCTCCTGGTCAACAACGCCGGTTTCGGCAACAAGGGCGCCTTCGGGACCGTCCCGCTCCAGGACGAGCTGGCCATGCTGAAGGTGCACGTCGAGGCGGTCCTGCGGCTGACCACGGCCGCCCTGCCCGGCATGCGGGAGCGCGGCCGCGGCGCGATCGTCAACGTCGCCTCGGTGGCGGCCTTCCTGCCGCGCGGCACGTACGGCGCGAGCAAGGCCTGGGTGGTCAGCTTCACCCAGGGCGTGCTGCGCGACCTCGGGGGGACGGGCGTGCGGATGATGGCGCTGTGCCCGGGCTTCACCCGCACCGAGTTCCACGAGCGGGCCGGCATGGGCACGGGCAACATCCCCTCCTGGTCCTGGCTCTCCGCCGAGCGGGTGGTGGACGAGGCGATGCGCGACCTGGCCCGCGGCCGGTCCGTGTCCGTGCCGGGCAAGCGGTACAAGGCCGCGGTGGCCATCGCCCGGGTGCTGCCCTCCGGCAAGCTCGGCGGGCTCTCCTCGAAGGCGGCGCGCACCTACCGGACCGACTGACGGGCCGGGGGCGGTCGAGCGTCGGGGCTCGAGGAATAGAGCAACCCTCACTATTAGCTTGTCTAACTATGAGCTATCCTCGCTATGCTGGCCCCCGCTCGGCCGGGCGCTCGCCCGGCCGGCCGGAAGCCCACCCGACCGTCCCACCCAGGGAGGCCCGTCCTTGAGGCCCACCGCCATCGACTGGACCCCGCCCGACCGTGCCGAGGGCGAACCCCGCCCGCCGGCCGAGTGGCGCCGCATCCTCGCGCTCTTCCGCCCGTACCGGGGCCGTCTGACGGCCGTCGGGCTACTGGTCGCCGCCTCCGCCGTGGTCTCGGTCGTCTCGCCGTTCCTGCTCCGGGCCGTCCTGGACACCGCCATCCCGCAGGGCCGTACCGGGCTGCTCAGCCTGCTCGCGCTCGGGATGATCCTGACCGCCGTGGTGAACAGCATCTTCAACGTCCTCCAGACGCTGATCTCCACCACCGTCGGCCAGCGCGTGATGCACGACCTGCGCACCGCCGTCTACGAGCACCTCCAGCGGCAGTCGCTGGCCTTCTTCACCCGCACCCGCACCGGCGAGGTGCAGTCCCGGATCGCCAACGACATCGGCGGCATGCAGTCCACGGTGACGTCCACCGCCACCAGCCTGGTCTCCAATCTGACCGCGGTGATCGCCTCCGTCGTCGCCATGGTCGCCCTCGACTGGCGGCTGACCGTCGTCTCGCTGCTGCTGCTCCCGCTGTTCGTCTGGATCAGCCGCCGGGTCGGCAACGAGCGCAAGAAGATCACCACCGAGCGGCAGAAGCAGCTGGCCGCGATGAGTTCGGCGGTCCAGGAGTCGCTCTCGGTCAGCGGCATCCTGCTCGGCCGCACGATGGGCCGTTCCGGCTCGCTCGCCCGCGAGTTCACCGAGCAGTCCGACCAGCTCGCCGGCCTGGAGGTGCGGGCCAGCATGGCCGGTCGCTGGCGGATGAACACCATCCAGATCGTGATGGCCGCGATGCCCGCGCTGATCTACTGGGCCGCCGGGCTGACCTCCGCCGCCGGTTCGCCGATCGTCTCGGTCGGCACCCTGGTCGCCTTCGTCACCCTCCAGCAGGGCCTCTTCCGGCCGACCGTCAGCCTGCTCTCCACCGGCGTGGACGTGCAGACCTCGCTCGCGCTCTTCCAGCGCATCTTCGAGTACCTCGACCTGCCGGTGGAGATCGACGAGCCGGACCACCCGGTCACCCTGACCGACATCCGCGGCGAGGTCCGCTTCAAGGGCGTGGACTTCCGCTACGACCCCGCGCAGGAGCGCCCGACCCTGGCCGGCGTCGACCTCGACGTCCCGGCCGGAAGCTCACTGGCCGTCGTCGGCGAGACCGGCTCGGGCAAGACCACCCTCAGCTACCTCGTCCCGCGGCTGTACGACGTCACCGGCGGACAGGTCACCCTGGACGGCGTCGACGTCCGCGAGCTGTCCTTCGACACCCTGGCCCGCGCGGTCGGCGTGGTCTCCCAGGAGACCTACCTCTTCCACGCCTCGGTCGCCGAGAACCTGCGCTTCGCCAAGCCCGGCGCCAGCGACGCCGAACTGGTCGAGGCCGCCCGGGCCGCGCAGATCCACGACACCATCGCCGCCCTCCCGGACGGCTACGACACCATGGTCGGCGAGCGCGGCTACCGCTTCTCCGGCGGCGAGAAGCAGCGCCTCGCACTCGCCCGGACGATCCTGCGCAACCCGCCGGTGCTCATCCTCGACGAGGCCACCAGCGCGCTCGACAACCGCACCGAGCACGCCGTCCAGCAGGCCGTGGACACCCTGGCCGCCGGTCGCACCACCATCACCATCGCGCACCGGCTCTCCACCGTCCGCGCCGCCGACCAGATCGCCGTCCTGGACCGCGGCGAGGTGGTCGAACTCGGCACCCACGAGGAGCTGGTGGCGCTGGACGGGCGGTACGCGGCGCTGCTGCGCCGGGAGGCACCGGAGGCCGCCGGCCGGCCGGAACCAGCCGCGCCCGGCGCGTGTGACGCACACCCCGGGGCGGCTGAGCGCTGGTGACGGTACGCCGGTGGCGGTGCGCCGGTCAGGCCGCCTTCGGGACCTCGTTGTAGCTCTCCGCGACCTCCTGGCCGGAGAGCCGCTGGATGGCCGCCATCACCTCGTCGGTCACCTGCCGACGGGCCTTCAGCGAGCGGGCCTGCCCGTGCAGCTCGTCGAAGTGCAGCGGCTCGCCGAAGCGGACCGTCACCTTCTTCAGCCGCGGCACCCGCTTGCCCACCGGCAGGATCTGCTCCGGACCCTCCAGCGCCACCGGCACCACCGGCACGCCCGCGGTCAGCGCGAGCCAGGCGACGCCCGTCTTGCCCCGGTAGAGCCGGCCGTCCAGCGAGCGGGTGCCCTCGGGGTAGATGCCGAAGGCCTTGCCGTCCTCCAGGATCTCCAACGCCGACTCCAGCGAGGCCTGCGCGGAACGGTAGGTGCCGCGCTCGACCGGCACCGCTCCGATCGCCTCGAAGAAGCCCTTGGAGAGCCGGCCCTTGAGGCCGGTGCCGGTGAAGTACTCGGCCTTGGCGAGGAAGTGGACCCGGCGCGGGGCGGTCAGCGGGATCACCACGCTGTCGATGAACGACAGGTGGTTGCTGGCCAGGATCACTCCGCCCTTGCGCGGCACGTTCTCGATTCCCTCGATGGCCGGCCGCCAGATCCCCCGCGAGACCGGTTTCAGCACCAACTTGGTGGCGAGGTCGAGCACGATTCCCTCCCTGGACGAACGATCGCCCGGGAGGAGCCCGGGCCTGCGATCAGATCCGCAGACTACGACACCCACCCCCGCGCACGTCCACTCCCGGCGACCGTGGCCCGCACCACGGCCGGGTAGTGTACGGCCGTCCGAACCGAGCAGCACCCCGCAGTACCCAGGAGGGAACGATGGAGACCACCGAGGCGATCAGGGCCTTTTTCGACCGTTTCGACAAGGACGGCGACGGCAGGATCACCGCGGCCGAGTACGCCCTTGCCGCCAACGAGATGGGCGACCACGACGTCACTCTCTCGATGGCCGAGGCGCTGATCCACAGCATGGACACCAACCACGACGGCGTCCTGACCTTCGAGGAGTTCCTGGCCGCCCGCCAGCGCTGAGCTCGCGCTGACGGGGCCGGTCGCCGTACCGGCGGCACCGGCCCCGTCCGGAGGCGCCGCTGCTGCTCCCGTACCGGGGCGGCTACATCTCCTGCTTCTCCACCGGGAACACCCGGCGCACCACCCGCTCCGCGGCCCCGCCGTCGTCCCAGACGCAGAACTTCGCCCGGAACCGCTCCCGCGCCGCCGGCTCCGGGTCGCCCGCCAGCAGCGCCCGCGCCAGCCCGTCCGCGTCCACCGTGACCGCGCCCGGCGGCTCCGCGAACAGGTCGAAGTAGACGCCGCGTTCTCGCTGGTACTCCTCCCAGTCCGGGGCGAAGACCACCACCGGCCGGTCCAGCACCGCGTAGTCGAACATCATCGACGAGTAGTCCGTCACCAGGGTGTCCGCCGCGAGGTAGAGGTCCTCCACGGTCGGGTGCGCCGAGACGTCCACGATCCGCGCCGACTCCGCGCCGGCGCCCGAGAGGTCGCCCGGGCCGTCGGCGTGGAAGTAGTGGGTACGCACCAGCAGTGTGAAGTCCGGGCCCAGCCGCCGGGCCAGCTCCGCCACGTCCAGCAGCGGCACGTAGCCGCCCTTGCTGCCGCGGTGGGTCGGCGCGTACAGCACCGCCCGGGTGTCCGGCCGCAGCCCGAGCCGCTCGCGCATCGCCCGGACCTCGTCCGAAGTGGCTTTCGCCAGACGGTCGTTGCGCGGGTAGCCGGTGTCCAGCATCTCGTACCGGCCGGGGAAGGCGCGGGCGAAGTGCCCGCTGGTGTGCGGGTTGGGGGAGACCAGGAAGTCCCAGCGGTCGACGGCCTCCTGGAGCTGCTCGAAGTCCATCCCCTCGGCCGCCGCCGGGCGGTCGCGCAGGTCCATGCCCATCGCCTTGAGCGGGGTGCCGTGCTGGGTCTGGACGTGGACCGTGCCCGGCCGCTTCGTCATGGTGCGGGGGAAGTTGACGTTGTTGACGAAGTACTTGGCGGTCGCCATCGCCTTGAGGTAGGCGGGGGTGTTGACGATCACGTACGGCACCCCCGGCGGCAGCGTGGCGGCCTGGGCGCGGTTCTCCACCACCCACACGCCCCGGATCCGCGGGGCGAGTTCCTTCGCCTTCTCGTAGATGGCCGCCGGGCTGCACGCGTAACCCCGGTGCCAGTACGCGGCGTAGACCGCGAGGTTCTCGTCCAGCGGCAGTCGGCGGAGCGCGTTGTACGCGGTGAACCGGGCGCCGCTGCGCATCCCCTTCTTCACCGCCGGCGCCACCGCCCTCGCCCCGCGCTTGAGTTCGCGCGGCAGCCGGCCGGTGCGGCGCAGCTCGGCGTACGCGATCCGGGCGCCCCGGGCGGCCAGCCGGTACTGCACGCCGCGCACTCCGCCGGGGAAGCGGTAGCCGGCCGGGCGGTGGCGGTCGAAGTGCCGGGCGACCCGCTGGAAGAAGTCCTTGCGCCGGTCGGTGGGGACCAGCCCGGGGGTGTCGTAGACGTTCAGCGCCTGGCGGACGGTCCGGTCGAAGACCAGGGTGCGCAGGGAGTCCGGGACGGGCCGGCCGGGGCGGTCCGGGCGGTCCAGGAAGGCGAAGATCGCGTCGTACTGGGCGAACACGTCGGCGTGCTTGGGGGAGGCGGTGGCGGTGATCGCACCGTCCCGGCCGCGCCGGTAGAAGTAGCAGGGGCGGTCGAGGTAGCGCAGCCGCCCGGCGGCCAGCAGCGCCGGGTAGGTGACCGAGATGTCCTCGTAGTAGCCGCGGCCGAAGGAGACTCCGAGGCCGTCCAGGAAGGCGCGGCGGAACAGCTTGTTCCACACCGACATCACGGTCTGGAAGAGCGCCGGGTGCTCGGCCAGCGTGCAGCCCTCGACCAGCGGGGAACCGCTCAGCACGTGGCGCCAGGGGTTGGGCTCCGTCCCGCCGTCCGGGTAGACGTGGGTGAAGTCGGTGATCAGCACGTCGGCGGGGGTCTCCCGGCGGTGTTCGCGCGCCAGCTCGTCCAGCAGCGCGCCGACCGTCCCCTCGGGCACCCAGTCGTCGCTGTCCACGAACCAGACGTACTCGCCGCGGGCGTCCGGCAGGGCGGCGGTGCGGGCGCCGCCGAGGCCCTGGTTCTCGGTGAGGTGCGTCACCCGCAGCCGGCCGTCGCGGGCCGCGTAGGCGTCCAGGATCGCGCCGGAGCCGTCGGGGGAGAGGTCGTCGACCGCGATCACCTCGAAGCGGGTCTCCTCGGCGGGGGTGTCGCCGAGGATCGAGTCGAGGCAGCGCGGGAGGTACCGCTCCACGCCGTGGACCGGGAGCACGATGCTGAGGAGGAGGGACACGCTGGCCGAGTGTACCGATCCCACCGGGTGCGACCTGCGCGGACGTCCGGGGCGGGGCCGTCGGGGCCGCTGGAACCCGGGCGCGGGCGTTCGGGGTGGGGGTGTCCGCTCGGCGTTCGGCTGGTGTCGGCCGGTGTCCGGGGCGGACCCGGAACCGCCGGTGCCGGGTCCCTCGCGGGGCGGCACCGGCAGTCAGGTGGCGGTCCGGCCGACCCTCTACGGCCGACCGCCGGTCCGGGCACCGCGCGAGCCTGGCCGCCGCAGCGTCGAGGCGGCCTGGCAGTGGCTCGCTGGAGCCGGAGTTCTTCATCACTCGAACACGCGCTTGAGTGCGGTGCGGGCACTGGCGCGTGCATCAGATATTGCTTGGAGGATCGACGGGAGTCAATCCCTCGAATGTGTTCACTTCCTGAAGCCGGGCGCGTTGGGGCTTCGGCGGGCGTCTCGGTGATCGCTTTGTCGATGTGGCGGCTGTCCCCTATATGGCGACGGGGGTGTCGGTGGTGGGGTGCGGGGTGGGGTGTGGAGCCGGCCGCGGGGCGTGGCGCCGTCGGGGTGCGGCCGCGTGCCGGGCGCGTGCCGTGCGGACGGCTGACGGTTGACGGCTGGGGCACCCGCGCCTGCCGGCCCTGGTGACGGACAGCCGGTCGTGCACCATCATTGATGCCTAGTCGTGACCGGCCGAGCGGCCCCTGGTGCTTCGTCAGTTGACGCCGCACGATACGGTGGCACAACACCAAGGACGGTTGCGCGAAGGCCGTCCGTCACGGATAGTCTTCGCCTCACGGCCCTGGCGCCTCGTAGGGGTGGGAAAAACTGATGGAACACATGCAAGTGCGGACTCGGCCCCGCGTGCCGGCGGTCCAGTGCGGTGTCGGCACGACCGGCCGCCGGATCGAACGACACCTGGCCGTGCTCGGCGCGCCCGCACTCCCGGCGGTGGACACCGCCGAGGCGCTCGGGTTGATAAGGGAACTCACGCCGCGCGGCGCCGAGGCCCCGACGACCCGTCGTCGCCACACCAGGATCTCGCTGCTGACGCCGCTGCGTCGGCTGCGGCGGAGCCTCTTCGGCGGGCGCGGCTAGTCCGGCCGGGCGGCACGGGTTCCTCCCCGCCGCCCGGCCGGGAACCGACCCGGTGGACCGTCCGGTCCGCCGGGTCTTCGGTGTGTCGGGGTAGTGCCCGGGGCGATCCGGGCGCCCGGGGGTGGCCCGGGGTGGATGGCGCCCGGGGTGGATGGCGCCCGGGGTGGGTGGTCTGAACCTTTCACCCTATGCGAGTTCGCCTCCCTGGCACGGCGAGTCGGCGAGGGAGTACGCCCGGCCCGCTGACCTGGGACAGGATGGCGCCATGGCGGACAACAACCATTCCCCCCAGACCGGCACGTTCCCGACCTCCCTCTTCCAGAGCAGCACCTTCGAGATCACCACCGGCAGCCGCGAGGTCGCGCTCGACATCACCGACCGCTGCGCCGCGTTCCTCGACGAACGGGCCGCCGGGCGCGACGGCCTGCTCAACGTCTTCGTCCCGCACGCCACCGCGGGGATCGCGGTGCTGGAGACCGGCTCCGGCAGCGACGACGACTTCCTCGCCACCCTGCGCGACCTGCTGCCGGCCGACGACCGCTGGCGCCACCGGCACGGCAGTCCGGGCCACGGCCGGGACCACGTGGTGCCCGGCCTGGTCGCCCCGCACGCCACTCTTCCGGTGATCGGCGGCCAACTGGCGCTCGGCATCTGGCAGTCGGTGGTGCTGGTCGACACCAACGGGGACAACCCGCGCCGGACCGTCCGGCTGTCCTTCCTCGGCTGACGGCGGGGCCGGGCTGGATCGGGGACTCGGCCGCTGTGGCGAGCTCAGCGGACGTGCGCGGCCACCGCGGCGAGGTAGCGCTCGATCGCCAGGTGCTGGCAGAGCAGTGCCACCGGGCGGCCCAACCTGGCGTACCAGGCGGACAGCCGGGAGAACGCGGTGACCTCGAACCACACCTCGCCGTCGGCGTCCATCGACACCAGGAACGCCTCCTCGCCGCATTCCGGGTGCCCGGGGAGGGTGCCGTACCCGAACCCGATCCGGTCCGGCTCGTCCACCGTCCACACCACCCGGCAGGGGATCGCCAGCCGCGGCCACCGGCTCCCCGGCAGGTTCAGCCGCAGCAGCACCGTCTCTCCCGCCCGGGCCGGGCCGGCCGGGTGGACCGCGAAGCCGGTGCCCAGCTGGCTGCCCCAGCCGAGCACGTACCGTCCGGCTCGCTCCAGCACCTCCGGCCCGCGCCCCAGGTGGACCCGCCGCCGCAGGTGGGCGTAGCCGTCCGGCAGCCGCCCTCCGCCACCCCGGGTGGCACCCACCTCGGGGTACGAGGGGGTGGTGGCGCGGGCGGCGGTCAGGCGTCGGTGCAGGTCGGTGGGCATGTCGGCCACGGTAGTCGCCGGGCGGGGAGGGGGCGGCGGCGGGGCGGACGGGCCGGGGACGGGCGCCGGCGAACAAGTTTCAGCGAACAGATTTCAGCGAACATTTTCTGAAATCTGTTCGCTGAAATCTGTCAGCTGACTTCTGTCCGCTGACCTCTGTCGGCTGACAGAGCTGTCGCCGCCGCAGATCCGCCGAGGCCCAGGCCGGGGCCAGTTGCAACCAGGCGGGGGTGCGGAGTAGGAAGGCGGCATGAGCGACACCGGTACGAACCAGGAAGCGGGCGTCTGCGAACTCTCGCCCGACGGCGGAGCGGAGGCGGCGCTGCGGCACGAGCCGGAGGCGACCGGGCCGCGCGCCGACTGCGTGCTGTGCGGAGAACCGACCGAGCTGCCCGCCGACCAGCCGGGCAGCACCCTCTGCCCGGTGTGCGCCTGGCAGCAGGCGCAGCGGATCGCCTGCTCGGGCTGACCCCGCGCTGACCCCGACTCGATCCGCCCCGCACAGCCCCGCGCCGCCGCGACCCGGTCGGCCCTACGCGTCCTCCCGCCCGGCCAGCGCCAGGGTCGAGCCGTGCCGCCCCTTGCGGACCAGCAGCTGGGCGGGGATGCGACTGCGCAGGTCGGCGACGTGGCTGACGATGCCCACCGCGCGATCCCGCTCGCGCAGGCCGTCCAGGACGTCCATGACTTCCTCCAGGGCGTGCTCGTCGAGGGTGCCGAAGCCCTCGTCGATGAAGAGGGTGTCCAGCGGCATGCCGCCCGCCTCGTCGGTGACCACGTCGGCCAGGCCCAGGGCGAGCGAGAGCGAGGCGAAGAAGCTCTCGCCGCCGGAGAGGGTCGCGGTGTCCCGTTCGGTGCCCGTCCAGGCGTCGACCACCCGCAGGGCCAGCCCGGAGCGCTTGGTGCCGGTGCCCCGGTCGTCGCTGTGCACGAGGGTGTAGCGCCCGCCGGACATCCGGACCAGCCGGTCGCTGGCCGCCGCCGCGACCTGCTCCAGCCGGGCCGCCAGGACGTACGACTCCAGGCGCATCCGCAGCCGGTTCTCGGCCGAGGTGCCGGCTGCGAGCGCGGCGAGCCGGTTGATCCGCTCGTACCGGTCCAGTGCCGGGGCCAGTTCGTCGGCGAGCCCGGTCAGCTGCCGCCCGATCGCGGCCAGCGCCCCGCAGCGCTCCCGGGCCGCCGCGTGGGCGGCGTGCGCCCGGCCGAGCCGGTCGGTGGCGGCGCCGAGCTCGGCGGCGACGGCGGGCAGGTCCACCGGCGGACGGCCCGCGGCCTCGGCCAGCTCCGGCAGCGCCAGCTCGCGGCGGACCGCGGCGGTCTCCGCGCGGTGCCGCTCCAGCCGGGCCTCCAACCGCTCGCGCTCCTCGCGCGGCAGCAGCACCGCCAGCGCCGCGTCGGCGTCCGGGAAGCCCGCCGCGGCGGCGGCCTTGCCCAGTTCGTCCTCGGCGTCGGCGAGCCGGGCCGCCGCCTCCGCGTGCGCCCGGGCGGCGGTCGCCGCGGCGGCGACCGTATCGGTGAGGCGGTCGAGGGCCGCGGCCCGGTCGGCGACGGAGGCCGCCTCGCCCCGGGCGGCCTCCACCCGGGCGGTCAGTGCCCGCTGTTCGGTGCCGAGCGCCAGCAGCCGGTCGGAGAGGACGGCGGCGCGCTCCTTGGCCTCCCGCAGCTCGTCGACCCGGCGGGCGCGGTCCTGGGACAGCCGGGCGATCTCCTGCTCGACCGGGCCGAGCGTCTCCGCCGTGTGCCGCGCCTCGCGGTGGTCTCGTTCCAGCCCGGCGAGGGCCCGCGCGAGCGCCTCCGTGCCGTCCGGCCCGGCCGCGCCGGCGGCGGTGGCCTCGCGCACCCGCAGCGCGGTGAGCGCCTGGTCGGCCTCCGTCCACTCCTGCTCGGCGGCGGCCTGCGCCCGGCGCGCCCGCTCCTCGTCCTCGGCGCCGACCCGGCTGCCGGGCGCGGCCTCGGCGGGCGCCGGGTGCTCGGGCGAGCCGCAGACCCGGCAGGCCTCGCCCGCGCGCAGCTGCTCGGCCAGCTCGGCGGCCATGCCGCTCAGCCGGCGGTCCCGCAGGTCCAGACCGTGCTCGCGGGCGTCCAGCGCGGCGGTGCGCAGGGCAGCCACCCGGGGTTCGGCCGCGGCGATCTCGGCGCGCAGGCCGTCGCGCTCCCGGGCCGCACCCAGGCGGACGGTCAACTCGGCGCGCTGCCCGTCCAGTTGCTCGACCAGGGTGGTCGCCGACCGGGCCTCCGCGTGCCGCTGCTCCAGGCGGCCCAGCTCGCCCTCGAACTCGGCCAGCCAGTCCTCGGCCTCCTCGGCCAGCTCCTCGGCGGCACGCCGGTCCTCGGCCAGGGAGCGCTGCTCGCGGGCGAGTTCGGCGCAGCGCCGCTCCTCCGCCCGGGCCGCCTCCAGCCGGACCACCTCGGCCCGCAGCCGCAGCTCGGCCTCGGCCAGGACTGCGAGGTCGGCCCCGGCGAGTTTCCGGCCCTCGCCTCCGGAGCCGGCCAGCGCGTCGCGGTGCCGGCGTTCCGCCTGCCGCGCCCGCCCGAGCGCCTCGACCGCGCTCTGCCGCAGCCGCAGCGCCGCCTCCACCCCGACGGCCTCCTGGGCGGCGGCCAGCCGCCGCCGGTCCGCGGCCGCGGCGGGCTCGAAAGCAGCCAGCCGCTCGGCCCGGCCCACGGCCTCCCGGTGGCGGCGCTGGCGACCGGCCAGCTCCTCGGCGCACTCGCGGTGCTCCTGGGCGGCACGCTGGGCCGCTTCGGCGCCCGCGAGGGCGGCCTCGGCGACGGCGAGCTGCTCGGCCGCGCCGCTGCGCAGGACCGCCGCCCAGCCGAGCACTCCGGCGGTCAGGCCGGCGTCGTCGTCCTCGGCGGGCACCCAGCCCGCGGCGGGCTCGGCGCCCGGACCGGCCGCCTGCTCGGCCTTGCTGGCGAGGTCCCGCAGTCGGCGCCGACCGGCCTGGACAGCGGCCTCCTGGCCACGCCGCTGCTCGGCCAGCCAGGCTTCCACATGCTGGAACCGCTCGGTGTCGAACAGCCGCCGCAGCAGCTTGCCGCGCTCCTCGGAGTCGGCCTTGAGGAACCGGGCGAAGTCGCCCTGCGGCAGCAGCACCACCTGGCAGAACTGCTCCCGGTTCATGCCGATCAGCCGGTGGATCTCCTCCCCGGCCTCCTGGTGCGACTTGCTGAGCCCCCGCCAGCCGGGCGTGCCGTCGCCCGTGTCGGCGACCCACTCGCGCAGCAGGGTCTGCGCCCGCTCGACGGTGGTGCCGGTGCCGACCTTCTTCGGCCGGCGCTGCTCCGGCAGCCGGGTGATCCGGAGGCGCCGCCCGCCGAGGGTCAGCTCCAGCTCGACCGAGGTCAGCCGCTTCGGGTCGGCGTGGTCGCTGCGCAGCCGGTTGGCCCGGCGGGCGCCCGGCGTCTCGCCGTACAGGGCGAAGCAGACGGCGTCCAGCACGCTGGTCTTGCCCGCGCCCGTCGCGCCGCGCAGCAGGAACAGCCCGCCGGCGGCGAGCGCGTCGAAGTCCACCGTCTCGCTGCCCGCGAACGGGCCGAAGGCGGTGACGGTGAGCCGGTGGAGCCTCATCGGGGCAGGTCCGCCTTCCGGTCGGTGGTCACCCGGACGCGCTCGAAGCCCTCGCTCAGCCAACCGAGCTCGTCCGGCGCCGGCTCGGCCCCGGGGCGGACGTGCCGCAGGAAGCCCTCCGCGATCTCCAGGTCCCCGCGGCCGCTGACCCGTGCCGCGTACGACTGCGAGGGCTCGGTGTCGCTCCGCTCGGGGTCGAACAGCAGTTGGAGGGTGTGCGGGAAGCGGCGGCGCAGCCGCTCCATCGGCTCGCTGGGCCGGGCCGCGTCGGTGAGCGTGGCCTGCACCCAGGACTGCTCGTGCTCGGCGTACTTCTCGTCGGTGAGCAGCGCGTCGAGGGTGTCGCGCAGCGTCGCCAGCCGGCGCGGCTCCGGGCAGGGGACGCGCTCGGCCGCCACCGAGCCGTCGGCGGCCAGGTCGACCAGCCACATGGTCTTGCGCTGGTGCACCTCGGAGAAGGAGTAGGCGAGCGGGGAGCCGCTGTAGCGCAGGTGCGGGGCGAGCGTCTGGCAGCCGTGCAGGTGGCCGAGCGCGGCGTAGTGCACCCCGTCGAAGACGGACGCGGGCACGGAGGCGACGCCGCCGACCGCGATGTCCCGCTCGCTGTCGCTCGGCGCGCCGCCGGTGACGAAGGCGTGTGCCAGCACCACCGCCCGGGTGCCGGCCGGGCGTGCCGCGAGGTCCGCCCGGACCTGGTCCATCGCCGCCCCGAGCACCGCCGCGTGCCCGCCCTTCGCCAGGCCGAACCGCTCGCGCACCAGCGTCGGCTCCAGGTAGGGCAGCCCGTACACCGCCACCGGGCCGTGCTCGTCCGCCAGCAGGACGGGCTCGGCGCACTCGCCCGGGTCGGTCCGCAGGTGGATGCCGGCCCGCCCGATCAGCCCGGCCCCGACCCCGAGGCGGCGGGCCGAGTCGTGGTTGCCGCTGATGAAGACCGTCGGCACCCCGAGGGCCGCCAGCCGGTGCAGCACGTCGTCGAACAGCGCGACCGCCTCCAGGCCGGGCAGTGCCCGGTCGTACACGTCCCCCGCGACCAGCACGGCGTCCACGCCCTCGGACCGGACCACCTCCACCAGGTGGTCCAGGAAGGCGCGCTGGGCGTCGTGCAGGCTCTCCCGGTGGAACGAGCGCCCGAGGTGCCAGTCGGAGGTATGCAGCAGTCGCATGGTTCCCGACCCTAACCCGCAGCAGTGACAATCCCGTCCGCCCCTGCGGGACCACGGGCCCCGGCAGTCCCGGGCCCCCGGGCGGGCGGCGGGGGCGGGCAGCGCGGTGTGGCCGGTGGTGGTGGCGGCGGAGCGCGGGCGCTGAGCTTGTTCGATTACTTGGGGTGCATTGTCAGTGGCTCTGTGTATGTTCCTCGGCGTCGGCCACTCCCAGCCGGGGTGGTCGGCACGGTCCGGTGTCGGGCGAGCGAGAAGGAGGAGTCATGGCTGCTGTGCGGAAGTCGGTGCGCGAGGTGCCGGGGGCCGGGGCGGGCCGGTCGGCCCGGGGGCGCCGGCGGGTGCTGGCGCTGGCCGGTCGCAGGCCGGGTGGCGGTGTCGGGGGGTCGTCGGCCGGCGGGCCCGCCGGGGCGGTGCCGCCCGGGGGCGGGCGGCCGCCGGGGTCGCGGGCGGGAGGAGGTGGTGCGCGGGCCGTGCGCGGTGGGTGGGTCCGGGGCGCGCCACCGCCCCAGCCGGTGGCGGTGGCCCTGGCCGCCGACGCCGGGGACTTCGCCGGGCTGGCGCGGTACGGGCTGTTCGGCGGGCTCGGGCACCAGGCCTACCTGCGGCGGGCGGAGGAGCAGCTCACGGCCCTGCACCGGCAGGGCCTGGAGGTGCACCTGCGGGTCCTGGAGGCGGGCGACTTCGAGGACTACTGCGAGGCACTCGGCCTCGATCCCCGGATGCCCGCCGCCAGGGTCGCCTACGCGGGTGATCCGGAACTGGTGGGGGAGCCGTTCGTCTACGCGGGGGAGCGGCTGGCCGAACTGATCCCGGTGCTGCTGGACGACCACCGGGCGCGGGTGCGGATGTCCGTGGCCTGTGCGGTCCTGCTCGACGCCGTCGGCGACGACCCGGCCGGTCAGCTCCGGATGGCGGCCGTGATGAGGTACGTGACCTCGGTCTACCTGGCGCTGGCCGAGGGCGCGGGGGAGGGCTGCCACCTGCTGACGCTGCGCTGCCACGGCCCCGAGGACGGCGAGGAGCTCACCTCGGCGGTGGACGTCCGCGTGGAGGAGGGGCGGCTGGACCCGGCCGGGCGGGACGCCGAGGCGTTCTGCGTCACGCTCGCGGCGGGCGTCGCCCTGGGCGGGGAGGGGGCTCTGCTGCTGCACGGCGATCCGTCGGTGGGCGTCCGCGCGGGCGGCCTGGGCGTGCGGGCCGACGGCCAGGGCGTACACGCCGACGCTCAGGGTGTTCGGGCCGACGGCCGGGCCGCGGATGCCCGGCCCCGGCCGCCGGTGCTCGGCTGGGCGCTGACCGGTGGGCGGCTGCGGCCGATGACCGCGCACGAGGTGTTCGACGAGCTGGCCGACGACGCCGCGCGCGGGCTGCCCTTCCCGCCCGGGGTGGATCCTCGGCCCGGGTTCCCGCTGCCCGGCTTCCGGGGCCACGGGGAAGGGGGTGGGCCGCTGGGGTGACCAGAGCGCTCACCGCCTCCCCGTATCCACCACGTTCACCGCCTCCGCATCCACCATGCGGCGCTGGGGACTGTTCATCGACCGCCTGTTCGGGGAAGATTCGGAGAAGATCAACAGCAGGAGCGCGCGGTGCCCCACGCCGCCGCTCCGGCCGCTCCGCTCCGTACCGCGCCATGCAGGTCCTCCTCGCGCACCGCCGGTCCGGCGAAGCCCGACTGCGAGAGGGGGACGGATGAGCGAGCGGAGCGAGCTCGGTGCCAGGGGGTGCGTGCGGGCGAGCGTCCCCGCCGGGCGCCGCGGGGCGCGAGCATGAGCCCGATCGAGTACAGCGCGGAGATCTCCGAACTCCTCGGGAAGGTGCGGCGGCGCCCCACGGCGGGCTGGCCGTGGCGGCCGGGCGAGCAGGTGCCGGAGGGGCTGCCGGTCAAGCAGTCCTGGGGGTGGCTGTTCGCGCCGGACGGGCGGGTGCTGACGCTGGTGAACCCGAGGGACGGGATCTGTTCGCTGCCCGGCGGTTCACTGGAGCCGGAGGACGGCGGGGACCCGGCGGCCGCCCTGGCGCGGGAGGCGGCCGAGGAGGCGCAGGCCCTGATCGGCCGGCCGTACTACCTCGGCTACCTCTACGACCGGGTCGGCTCGGCGAACGGCGGGCACGAGTGCGCGCGCGTCCGGATGGCGGCGGCGCTGCGGGCCGTCGGTCCGAGCACGGCCGATCCGGCCTCGGGCCGGCACTACCGGCGGCTGCTGGTCGCGCCGGGCCTCGCCGTGGAACTGCTCGGCTGGGGTGCGCCCGGGCTGCGCCAGGCCCGGGTGGCGGTCGCCACCGCCACCCGCTGGCTAGGCGTGCCCGCGGCCGCGAACGAGGCGATCGAGGAGCTGCCGGTCGAGGGCTGCACGGTCTCCCCGGGCGCCGTGTATCCGCTCGGCGTGCACCTCGGTGGCCACGCCGGTGGCGGCCACCCCGGTGGTGGCCGCCCTGGCGTGCAGGGCTGACCGCGCGCGTCACCGTACTTCTGCGCGACCTCCCGACACGCCGTCCTGACGTGCGCTCACGACCCACCGTCCCGAAGGGCATCCACATTCGGCCGTAGGGGCGGGTCGGCCGATCCGGTGAAATCGAGCCGCGCCGGTGACACCTTTTCGGGACCGCCTTCCGGCGTGCCCGAGGTGTTCATCAGCCCCCCGGCATCCGCTGACACCCGCTTGGGAACCGGCCTGGCGACGTCCGGGCGGCAACTCCCCGCTTGTCTTGCACGGAACTTCCGCAAGTTGCCGGTCTACGCGCGCTGCGCTACGCGCGTCACGGCGCACCCGCTCTGACCAGCGTGAAATCACCGATTGTCGGCGGCAGTCCATCTCCGAGCCATCAGACTGACCGTCAACATCCTTGGCATGACCGCTTCCGGGTTCGGCTACCGCCTGGTATCACTTCTGTGACCCTCACCACGCCACCCCACTGGAGCTGTGATGATCCGCCGTGCCCGTGCCCTGTCCATCGCCGCCATAGCGGCAGGCCTCACCATGACGACGCTCTTCGCCGCCTCGTCCGCGAACGCCGCCGGTGT
The DNA here is from genome assembly GCF_055633695.1 of Kitasatospora sp. NPDC114501. NCBI lineage: Bacteria > Bacillati > Actinomycetota > Actinomycetes > Kitasatosporales > Streptomycetaceae > Kitasatospora > Kitasatospora sp. NPDC114501. Next base: position 106,019 of record NZ_JBVKDS010000012.1, read on the forward strand.
CAACTACGTGGCCCTCGGCGACTCGTACTCCTCCGGTGTCGGTGCCGGCAGCTACCTGAGCGACAGCGGCAGCTGCAAGCGCAGCACCAACGCGTACCCGTACCTCTGGAAGAACGCGCACGCGCCGTCCTCCTTCAAGTTCGTCGCCTGTTCGGGTGCCAGGACCGGCGACGTCCTGAACAACCAGATCTCCGCCCTGGACGCCGGCACCACGCGGGTCAGCATCTCGGTCGGCGGCAACGACGCCGGCTTCGCCGACACCATGCAGGCCTGCGTCCTCGGCTCGGACGCCGACTGCATCAACGCCGTCAACACGGCCAAGAACTACGCCACCACCACCCTGCCCGGCCAGCTGGACCAGGTGTACTCGGCGATCAAGGCCAAGTCCCCGAACGCCCACGTCGTGGTGATGGGCTACCCGCACATCTACAAGGTCGGCGGCAGCTGCATCTTCGGCATCGGCGACACCAAGCGCGCCGCCATCAACGGTGCCGCCGACACCCTGGACGGCGTCCTCGCCAAGCGGGCCGCCAACGCCGGCTTCGCCTTCGGTGACGTCCGCAGCGTCTTCAACGAGCACGAGATCTGCGGCTCGCTGACCACCTGGCTGAACAGCACCACCCTTCCGGTCGACGAGAGCTACCACCCGAAGGCCGCCGGCCACTCCGGTGGCTACCTGCCGGTGTTCTCGGCGCTGTAAGGACTGCCGCGAGGACCGTCTCGTCGCAGGGCCTACTGGTGCCGCCCTCCCCTCCCAGGCCTCAGGGAGGGGACGGCGGCAACGCCGTTTCAGCCGTCGGAGGGCGCCGATCCGCCCGGCGCCGATCCGCCCGGCGTGGGCCCGCCCGGACCGGACCCGCTCGGTGGCGGCCCGCTCGGCGGGAAGGGGATGCCGGCGAGGACCGGCAGGAGTTCCGCCTCCTCGAAGTCGAGGTGCGCCTCCAACTCGGCGGCCATCCGGTCCAGCTCCGCGCGCAGCCGCTCCGGCTCGGTGACCGCGATCCCGGCCAGCAGGGTGACCAGCTCCTCCTTGATCCGTCCGATGGCCCGATGCTGCTCGCCGAGCCGCGCCAGGGTGTCGGCCAGCTCCGGATGGCTGCGGGCCAGGGCGGGGAAGACCGCGGCGTCCTCCCCGGTGTGGTGGTGCGTCAGCCCGTCGCAGAAGGCCAGGCAGTGCTGGCGCAACTGCATCCCGAGCGTGGCCGGCCGGCCCGGGGCATGGGCGTGCGCCTCCTCCCGTACGTGGCGCAGTTGCGCGCGCAGCCAGGTGTGCGCCTCCAGCAGCTTGTCGGCGAGGCTGCGGACCACCGGGGCCGGGCCGTCGGCGGGTGGTTCGAGCCGTTCCAGGACGACGACCGGCAACTCCCGGTCGGTGTGCGCCTGGTAGTCGCCGTAGCCCGGAGCCTTCCGGACGACGGCGGCGAACAGCCGTTCCCGGCGGGCGCCTTCGGCGGGTACGGCGACGGTCTCGAAGGCCTCGGTGCCGATTTCGACCCGGACCACCGGGTGGGCGAGGAGGTTGCGGTACCACTGGGGGTGCTCCGGCGCCCCGGCGGCGGAGGCGACGACCAGGAGCAGCCCCTGCGCCCGGACGTACCCGAGCGGCACGGTGTGCGGCCGCCCGGAGCGGGCCCCGGTGGTGGTCAGCAACAGCAGGTCGCCGCCCTCGAACGGGCCGCCGACCCGTCCGCCGTTGGCGCGGAACTCCTCGATGACGTTCAGGTTGAAGGACATGGGCATGCGTGTGTGATGGATCTCCAGAGAGGAAAGGGGCGCGGTCACACGCGGTGTCGGCGACGGTGCCGGTGCTGAAACCGGTGGTACGGCTGGTCGCGCGTCCGGCGGCGTCCGTTGCGGACGCAGGACGTGGGAACGCGTTTCGCGCACGCGGGCACCGCGGTGACCGCCTGGCGTCAGATCAGGGAAGCGGAGAGAGTGCTCATCGCGCATCGTCCCTTCGGAAGGGTGCCCGCTCGGCTGTCGGCCGGCCCACTACTCTTTGGCCGACGCCGCGCTGCACGCACCCATTAGAGCCAAGCCGTGGATGCCCTGTCAACGAGCACGATCACCGCCCGAGGGGAGCCGAGCCGCCGTGGGGCGCTCACTTGGCGCGACCGGCTGAACGGCTGAGCGGCCGTCGGGCTGAGCCACCGGAGCGGCCCGCCCCGAACCCCGACGCGCCGCCGCCTGTGACGGGAGCGGCGGCGCGTCGGGGTTCGGGGCGGCGTCCGTCAGCGCAGGTAGTCGACCAGGCCGGCCGGCTTGAGGCCGGCGGCGTCGGCGGCGGCCAGGGCGCGCTGGAGGTCGGCGGCGAGGGTGTCGGTCCAGTGCATCAGTACGACGTCGCCCGGCTGGAGCGGGCCGGGGTGCCAGATGTTTCCGGCGCCCCAGCTGAAGTCCGCGTCGGCCGTGAGCACGGTGCGGATGCCGCAGTTGGCGGCGGCCTGCAGGGTGTCGGCGTTCCAGGCGAAGTACGGCGGGCGGAAGAAGGCCGGTGCGGTGCCGAAGAGGCGGGTCATGGAGTCGCGGGCGTCGCAGATCTCGACCTGCTGTCGCTCCAACGGGAGCTTGGTGAGGTCGGCGTGGGAGACGCTGTGGTCCTGGACCGAGGAGCCGGGCACGGTGGTGACCCGCTTGAAGAAGGCCGGGTCGGTGGCGGCCGGCATCGGCAGAGGGAAGGCGGTGATGGGGAGCCGGTGGTCGGCGATGAACTGTTCCGCCTCGGGGGTGCGCTGCCAGCCGTCGTCCACAGTGAAGAAGACGACCCTGTCGTTGGTGGGGACGGAGCCCGCGGCGACGGCCGGGGCGGGTGCGGGGCCGTCCACCCGGACGTCGTCCACGGAGAACGGGCCCTGCTGGTACCAGCCGTGCACGTACAGCCGGACGCTGTGCGCGGTCGGGCCGGTGGTGAACCGGGTGCTCAGCCGCTGCCAGCCGCCGCCGGTGGTCTCCGTCCAGGCGGGGGCGACGTCCCTGCCGGTGCCGGTGGCGCCGAGGTGGACGAAGTCGCCGCGGACCCACGCGGAGGCCGTGTAGGCGGTGTCGGGCCGGACCGCGACGGTCTGGGCGCACTCGCCGGCGGAGTCGGCGCTCGCCGGGGTGACGGTGAGGGCGGAGGTGCCGTTGTGCGGGGCGGTGGAGGTGACGGCCGCTTCGGCCGGCCCGCCGGTGCAGCTCCAGCCGGGGACGCTGCCCCAGTCGGCGAGGTCGGGGGAGGGCAGCTCGAAGCCGGGGTTGGTGGCGAGGTTGGCGGTCGGTGCGGACGGCGCGGTCCGGGCGCTCGGAGCACCGTCCGGGGCGGCGTCGGCGGAAGCCGCCGGTGCGGCGAGGCCGGTGAGCAGCACGACCGAGGCGGCCAGTGCGGACAGGCGGGTGGGCAGGCGCGTGGACATCGACACGTGAGGACTCCAGCAGGTGGGGGCACGCCCGTGGGGAGAGCGTGAGCGGAATCGGACCGTGGAACAGTGGAACCGGGTCGTGGAACCGGAATTCGTGGAACTCCGGGTCGTGGGACTCCGGGCGTGGAACTCCGGATCGTCGCAACAATGGACTAGACCAATGCGGCCGTCAAGGGAACGGCGGATGAACCCCACCGCCCCGAGCGGCCGCCGGTCCGGCGGCACGTCCGCCACCGATCCTGCGACACAAGAGACAAGACGGCTCGTCAGGGACCCTCCGGACAGGCCCGGTTCAGGACAGGTACAGTTCCTCGATGTCCCTCGCGTAGTGCTCCGCGATCGCCGTCCGCCGCAGCTTGAGCGAGGGGGTCAGCAGCCCCTGCTCCTGGCTGAACTCCCTTGGCAGCAGCCGGAACGCGCGGATCGACTCGGCCCGGGAGACTGCCGTGTTCGCGGCCGCCACCGCACGCTGGACCTCCACGTGCAGCTCGTCGTCCGCGAGCACCGCCCACGGGTCCGCCTGCGCCCGTCCGCGGGTCTTCAGCCAGTGCGCCAGCGCCGCCGGGTCGAGCGTGATCAGCGCGGCCACGTACGGGCGGTCGTCACCCACCACCAGGCACTGGGAGACCAGCGGGTGCGCCTCGACCCGCTCCTCCAGGGCCGACGGGGCCAGGTTCTTGCCGCTGCTGGTGACGATCAGGTCCTTCTTGCGACCGGTGATGCTGAGGTAGCCGTCCTCGTCCAGCCGGCCCAGGTCGCCGGTCGCGAACCAGCCGTCGACCAGGGACTCGGCGGTGCAGCGCGGATGGTTGAGGTAGCCGCCGAAGACCGAGCCGCCGCGCACCCACACCTCGCCGTCGTCGGCGATCGCCACCGAGGCGCCCGGCACCGGTTGCCCGACCGTGCCGAGCTTCTGCCGGCCGACCGGGTTGGCGGTGATCGCGGCGGTGGTCTCGGTCAGCCCGTAGCCCTCGTACAGCTGGAGGCCGGCGCCGGTGAAGAACAGGCCCAGTTCGCGCCGGAGCGTGGAGCCGCCGCACAACACGCTGCGCACCCGGCCGCCGAGCACCGCCCGCAGCCTGGGGTAGACGGTCCGCTCGTACGCGAGGTGGCGCAGTCGCAGGGTCGCGCCCGGGCCGGGGCCGCGGCCGAAGGCCTTCTGCTCCCGGGCGGCGGCCCACTCGACGGCCACCTGCCGGGCCTGTTCGAAGAGTTCGCCGCGTCCGGCGTCCTCGGCGGCCCGCCGAGCCTGCTGGAAGATCTTCTCGAAGACGTACGGGACGGCGTGCAGGAAGGTCGGGCGGAAGGTCTCCAGCGCGGGCAGCAGCGCGTCGGTGGAGACCTCGGGGATGTGCCCGATCCGGAAGCCGCCGCGGACCGCCGCGATCTGCACGGCCCGCCCGTAGACGTGCGCGAGCGGCAGGAACAGCAGGGTGGCGGGACGGCCGCCGCCGGTCTCGCGCAGGGCGTCCCCCCAGCCGGCGAGCAGGGCGTCGGCCTCGGCGGCGAGGTTGGCGTGGGTGAGCAGGCAGCCCTTGGGCCGGCCGGTGGTGCCGGAGGTGTAGGCGACCGTGGCGATGTTCCCGGCGGCGACGCCGAGGCGCTGGCGGTGCACCAGGGAGTCCGGCACGCCCAGGCCGTCCCCGGTGATCGTGGCGACGCAGTCGCGGTCCAGCTGCCAGATGCCGGTGAGGTCGGGCAGTGCGTCGCAGACCGCGCCGACCGTCATCGCGGCGTCCTCGTCCTCGACCAGGCAGGCCACCGCCTGGGTCTCGGCGAGGATCCAGCGCACCTGCTCGGGGGCGGCGGTGGGGTACACCGGGACGGTGATCGCGCCGATCGACCAGAGTGCGTAGTCGAACAGCGTCCACTCGTAGCGGGTGCGGGACATCAGGGCGACCCGGTCGCCGTAGCGCACGCCGTGGGCGAGCAGGCCCTTGGCCAGGGCGAGCACCTGGTTCCGGAACTCCCGGGCGGTGACGTCCTGCCACCGCCCGTCCTCGGCCCGCCAGGAGAGCTGGACCAGGTCGGGGGTGCGCTCGGCGGTGTCGTAGAGGGAGTCGGCGAGTCCTCCGGTGGCCTCGGGTACGGCCGGGGCGGGGGTGGTGAACTCGCGCACAGTCCTCCCCAGTTCGGTGCCGGTAGTACGGGGTGGGCCGAAACTATCGGATCACCCGGTCACTGCCCAGGGTTGTGACGGTGACGCGACGAGATCGGCACGCGTCCCCTCCGGTGGTGTCGCGGCCGGGGAGGCGCGGAGGAGGAACGGCGGAGGGCGTGGAGGGTGCGGAGGATCCGCACCAATACGTCATTCCGGGCATGTGCGGATGATCCGGATGTGAAGCGGAGGCGGGGACGAGCGGTTTCTGACGTGTGCGGGACGAGACCGGCCGGTGGACCGGTTCGCCCCTCGAACGAGTGGTGAGGGCGTAGTAGAGTCTCGCAGACCTGTGGCCGGGAACCCCTCCTCCGACCCTTCCCCCAGCACCCTCCACCGCCGCCCCCGTCCCCGCCCCGCACCACCCGGGCCGCCCTGTCCGGCCCGGCCCCGCCCAGCCCCCGACACCGTTCCTTCGCCGCTCCCGCGACTCCCGCCGCTCCCCGACTCCCACCGCTCCCCGTCCGCGCCTGGCACTTCCCGACCGAGGACTCCATGCGTCTGCGCAGCAGCTCGATCCGCGCGAAGATCATCGCGCTGCTCCTGGTGCCCATCGTTGCGCTCATCGCCCTGTGGGCGTACGCCACGATCGCCACCACCGGGGACGTCTGGAGCCAGCTCGGGATCAGCCGTACGTACAAGGAGTTCGCGGGCCCGGTCGACCAGTACACCGGCGACCTGCAGAACGAGCGCCGCGCCGCCGTCCAGCGGCTGGCCGACCCGCGCTCGCCCGCCGCCCGGGAGGCCTACGAGCGGGCCAAGGCCGCCACCGACCGCAGCCTGGACGTGCTGCGGCAGAAGAAGGACAGCTCCGGCAGCAAGCTCTCCGCCCCCCAGCGCGGCCGCTTCGTGCAGATCATCGCCGCCGCCGACCAGATCGGACCGCTGCGCGCCCAGGTCGGCCGCTCCGCGCTGAACTGGGAGTTCGCGCTGGAGCAGTACAGCGACCTGGTCAAGCCGGTGTTCGGCTTCCGGTCCGCCTACGTCGCCCGGCAGAGCGGCCAACTCCCCCGCCAGGGCACCATCCTGATCGAGCTGGTGCGCGCCCGCGAGTACCTGTCGCAGGAGGACGCGGCGATGGAGGGCCTGCGCACCGGCGCCACCAGGCCCACCGCCGAGCAGTACCAGGTCGCGCTGGACGCCCTGCACAACCAGCAGGCGCTGTTCACCGTCTACGTCGCCGAGCTGGAACCCGCCGACCAGTCCGACTACGCCGCGCTGCGCGGCGGCGAGGCCTGGGGCGCGCTGGCCCGCGCCGAGGCGGACTTCGTCGGCGCCGGCGGCCCCGACCGGGTGGTCCAGGCGCTCAACGGCGACAGCTGGCGGGAGACCGCCGACCGGGCGCTCGGCGACCTCGCCTCGATCAACAGCCGGATCTCGGTCGGGCTGGACGAGCGCGCGCGGTCCACGGCGATCGGGATGCTCTGGCGCGGCGGCATCGCCGGTGCCGTCGGCCTGGTCGCCGTGGTGCTGTCGATCATGATCTCGTTCCGGATCGGCCGGGGCCTGGCCCGCGAGCTGATCGGCCTGCGCAACGCGGCCGACGAGCTGGCCGGCACCCGCCTGCCGTCCGTCATGCTGCGGCTGCGCCGGGGCGAGCCGGTGGACGTGGCCACCGAGGCCCCCGAGCTGCACTTCGGGAACGCCGAGATCGGCCAGGTCGGCCAGGCGTTCAACGCGGTGCAGCGGGCCGCCGTCGAGGCCGCCGTCGAACAGGCCGAACTGCGGCGCGGGGTCTCGGCGGTGTTCGTCAACCTCGCCCGGCGCAGCCAGGTGCTGCTGCACCGCCAGCTCACCCTGCTCGACACCATGGAGCGCCGCACCGAGGACCCGGCGGAGCTGGAGGACCTCTTCAAGGTCGACCACCTCACCACCCGCATGCGCCGGCACGCCGAGGGCCTGATCATCCTGGCCGGCGGCTCGCCCGGCCGCGCCTGGCGCAAGCCGGTCCGGATGGTGGACGTGGTCCGGGCGGCGGTCGGCGAGGTCGAGGACTACGCCCGGGTGATCGTCCGGCCGTTCCCCGGCACCGGCCTGCTCGGCAGCGCCGTCGCGGACGTCACCCACCTGGTCGCCGAACTCGTCGAGAACGCTGCGGTGTTCTCCCCGCCGAGCACCCAGGTCACCGTCCAGGGCGAGGTGGTGGCGCACGGCTTCGCGCTGGAGATCGACGACCGCGGCCTCGGGCTGAGCGAGCAGTTGCTCGCCGAGATCAACGAACGCCTCGCCGTGGAGCAGGAGTTCGACCTCGCCGACACCGACCGGCTGGGCCTGTTCGTGGTCAGCCGGCTGGCCCGGCGGCACGGCATCCGGGTGCACCTGCGGCCGTCCCCGTACGGGGGGACGACGGCGGTGGTGCTGGTCCCGCGCGAACTGCTCGCGGAGGCGCCGGACGGGATGCCGGAGCCGGGCGCGGCCCGGCAGCGGTCCGCGGCGGGCGGTCGGCGCGGGCAGCGGGACCTGGTCGCGGTACCCGGGTCGGGAGGCGCTTCCCGGGCGGGGGCCGGGGCGGTCGGCTCCGCTGGTTCCGGTTCCGGTTCCGGGTCCGGTGCTGGTGTCGGGGCGGGTGCCGGTGCCGGTACGGGTCCGGGTGCCGCCGTCGGGGCTGGGGCCGGAGGCCGTACGGGCGCGGATGCCGACGACGGTGCGGCAGGCGGGCACCGTGGGACGACGGGAGGGCCGCGGCCCTCCGTGCCGGAGGCCGGCCGTACGGCGGGCGGGCTGCCGCGCCGGGCCTCGCGGGTCAAGGGCGGACCGATGCTGGTCCCCGCGCCCGCGGCGGACACCGAGGAGGCCCCGGGGACGGGACGGCACCGGCGGGAGGACGCCGCGGTGGCCGCGGCCGAGGCAGCCGTCGCGGCCGTCGGGGTCGCCGGGCCGATTGACTCGCCTGCGGATGCGCCGGTGGACGCCGCGCCCCGGACGCCGGGCGGTCTGCCCAGGCGGGTCCGGCAGGCGAACCTGGCGCCGCAGCTCAGGGAGCAGCTCACGGAGCAGCTGAAGGAACGGTTCCGCAACGGGACCGGAGCCGACGGCGCCGGGGGAGCGTCGACCGGCGACGCCCAGGACGGTCGGGGTGCCCGCGAGGGCGGGGAGTCCCGGGAGGCCAGGGAACGCTCGCCCGAGGAGGCGCGGGCCACCTTCGCCTCGTTCCAGCGCGGCTTCACCCGGGGACGGGGCGCCACGGCTCCGGCGGACCGTACGGGCGCGTCCCCGGACCGCACCGGTGCGCCGGCGGACCGCCCCGGTGCTCCGTTGACGGATCGTCCCGGCACGCCCGACGATCGTGCCGTACGCGGGAACGGGCGGCCCACCGCCGTACCGGCCTGGCAGCCGCCGGACCGGTCCAGGCGGGCGATCGGCCCGGCTCCCGCCCCGGCGGCGCTGCCCGCGCCGCAGGACACCGGTCGGGCACCGCTCGCCCGTCGGGTGCCGCCCGGACAGCCGGTCCGCCGGAGCCCGGACACCGGCGCGACCGCGCCACCTGCCGTACCCGCTCCACCCGTACCACCCGCCGTACCCGCTCCACCCGCACCACCCGCTCCAGCGGAAGGAACTGATTCATGACCACGTCGATGCAGTCGTCCGGGGACCTCAACTGGCTCCTGGACGACCTGGTGGGGCGCGTCGCGGCCCTGCGGCACGCGGTGATCCTCTCCAACGACGGCCTGGCCACCGGTGCCTCCCGCGACCTGGACCGCGAGGACGCCGAGCACCTGGCCGCCGTCGCCGCCGGGTTCCACAGCCTGGCGAAGGGCGCCGGCGGGCACTTCAAGGTCGGCGGCGTCCGGCAGACCATGGTCGAGCTGGACGAGGCCTTCCTGTTCATCACGGCCGCCGGCGACGGAAGTTGTCTGGCCGTGCTGAGCGAGGCCGAGGCGGACATCGGCCAGATCGCGTACGAGATGGCGCTGCTGGTCAAGCGGGTCGGCGAGCACATGGCCGCCGAGCCGCGCACCGAAACCGCCCCGCCGGTGAGATGAGCGGTCCGATGGCGGATCCGAAGGCGGATGTGCCGGACGGCCCGGAGACGCCGGACGGCCCCCAGGTGCCGGTGGGCACGACCGGGCCGTCCGGCGTCGTCGGTCAGGCCGTCGGTCCGGCCGGTGGTTCGGACGTCGGTTCGGACGACTTGGTCGGCTCGGACAGCTCGGTCGACGGGGCCGGCCCGGGGGCGCCGGCGGAGGACGGGCAGACGGCCCCGGACGGGCCCGAGGTCGACCTGTTCCGGCCGCGCAGCCCGGTCGACGACCGCTGGTTCGACGACGAGGCCGGCCCGGTGGTGCGGCTCTACTCGATGACCCGCGGCCGCACCCGACCGGTCGAGGAAGGGCTGTTCGACCTGATCTCGCTGGTGACCGCCGTCGATCCCGGGCCGGTCGCGGGGGCCGTGCCCGCGCACGTCCTCGACCCGGAGCACCAGACGCTGCTCACCCTGTGCCGCCGCGAGCCGCTCTCCGTCGCCGAGCTCGGCTCCTACACCGACCTGCCGGTCAGCGTGGTGCGGGTGCTGCTCGGCGATCTCTACGACGCCGAGCTGATCAGCGTCACCCGACCCGTTCCGCTCGCCGAGCTGCCGGACGAGCGCCTGCTGCGAGACGTGATCAATGGACTCCGTGCGCTCTGACCCCCAACCCCGCCCGGACGGTGCCCGGCCGCACCGGGACGGCGCCGCGGCCCACCCGGCGAACGCCAACGACCCGCGCTGGCGCGGCGGTCCGGCCGTCGCGGTGAAGATCCTGGTCGCGGGCGGCTTCGGCGCGGGCAAGACCACCCTGGTCGGCTCGGTCAGCGAGATCCGGCCGCTGCGCACCGAGGAGGAGCTCAGCGAGCTGGGCCGACCGGTGGACGACACCTCGGGGGTGGAGGCGAAGCGCACCACCACCGTCGCGATGGACTTCGGCCGGATCGACCTGCGGCCGGGCCTCGCGCTCTACCTGTTCGGCACGCCCGGGCAGGACCGGTTCTGGTTCGTCTGGGACGAGCTGGCCCGCGGTGCGCTCGGTGCTCTGGTGCTCGCGGACACCCGGCGACTGGCCGACTGCTTCCCGTCGGTGGACTTCTTCGAGCAGCGCGGCATCCCGTTCCTGGTCGCGGTGAACTGCTTCGAGGGCACCGAGCGGTTCGCGCCGGACGAGGTCCGCGAAGCGCTCGACCTCGACCAGGACATCCCGGTGCTGCTCTGCGACGCTCGGCTGCGGCAGGACGGCAAGGACCTGCTCATCGCACTGGTCGAGCACGCCGCCGCCCTCCGGCACCGCCGGGCCCCGGTCGGCGCCTGAGGGCGGATCGGCTCGGGGCGGCTCCGGGTCGGCTCGGGGCGGTTCCGGGGCGGCTCGGGGCGGCTCCGGTTCGACTTCGGCTCCGCTTCGACGGACGCCGTGCGACCGCCGCGCGACGGCCGTACGAGGACTCGGCGGGTGGGCGCGCCGACCTGCCCGTTTCGCCCGACGTCTCATTCGGCCGTCCGCATCCCGGACGATCACTGCGCCGAAGGTTGCCTAGACCGGCCCGGGCGTGGAAGGCTCTGTGGACGAAGGCCGCCCGGCCATGCCGTCGGGAGCGCTGGAAACGCCCCGTTCACGCGGGTGTTGCGACCGGCGGACGGCCTTCGGCGTACTGGCGAGGCATCGTCGGCGGGCACCGAAGCGGTGCGCCGCCGGGTGGCGAACGAGGGGGAGGGCAGCAGCATGACCGTCGACCGACGACGCATCATCACCGCAGTTCCCGGCTCCCTGATGCCCGGTGCCCTGATGTCCGACGCCCTGACGCCCGGTGCCGCCGTACGCGGCCTCGCCGATCCGGCGCTCACCGCCCGCCGCTACATCGACCACGCGCTGATCTGCAGCGCGTGTTGTCGCTGACCGGCCTGACCTTCCCGGTACGTCCCCCGGCGCTCGCGGCCCACCCGGCCCGCCGCCCGACGCACCGCCGAAACCCGTCGACCAGGCCGTAGCGGACCGCCCGTCCGGCGTGCCCGCGGCCGACCAACCGGACCCGCCCAGCGGAGAGACCACCAGTGAACATCGTCTGCCCCAGCACCGCCCCCGACGTCGTCGGCCGTACCCGAACGACCGGGTCGGCCCCCGCGATGCGCGCGGGCGGACGGACCGGACGGTGGAACCGGTGCGCGAGCCGCGCCGTGGACAGCCGGCGGGGTCGCCCCGACCTCGAGCCGTTCTGGCCGTCCCGGCAGCCGCACCTGTTCGATCAGACGTGTCCCGGCTCGCCCAGCGCGTCCCGGCCCTCCGCCCGCTGACCCGGTTCGGTCCGGTCCAGCCCAGGCAGTACGCCCGGTCGACGCGCAGACGACTCCACCCCGTCCGTCACGCGCGAAATGAGCGGCACACCATGTCTTCTTCCTCCACCGCCACCCTGACCCCGCCGACCGCGGCCCCGCACCTGCGCGCGGTCCGCTCCCTCCCGCCGGTCTCCTCCGTCCCCGCCGTCGTCCCGGTCGGTCCCGGCACGTCCGGGGTCGCCGGACCGTCCGTCCCCCCGGCGTCGGTGTCCGACCGATGGCCCGGGGCGACGACCCGTCCGCCGCATGCCGGTGCGGGCCACGTCGGGCCGGTGCCCGCCGGTCCGGCCCGTCCGGCCCGTCCGGCGGCCGTTCCCCCGCCCGCCGCCGTGCAGCCGGGCGCCGCCGCCCCGCAGGTTCCCCAGGCGTTGCTCGCCGCGCTGCCGGAGGGGGCGGCCGTCGTCGCCACCCTGCCGCAGGGCGTGCTGCCGCAGGCGCTGCTCGCCCAGTACGGCACGCAGTTCGGCGACGTGAACGGCAGCCCGCTGGTCGGGTACCTGGTGCTGGTCCCGGCCGAGAGCCCGGCGGCGGGGACTGCCGGCCTGCCGGGGGTGCCGGTCGGTGCCGGTCTCGCCGGAGCCTCCGGTGCTCACGCGGCACCCGGCGCCCGGCCGGCGGCCGACGGGCCCGCTGCCCAGACCGTCGCGGGGGTCCGTCCGGTCCGCCCGGCCGCGCGCGGCATCGCCGTCGACACCGAGCGGCGCAACGCCTACGTCGACGGGCGGCTGCTCGACCTCACCTACCTGGAGTTCGAGCTGCTGGCCCACCTCACCGAGCATCCGCAGCGGGTGCACACCCGGGACCACCTGGTCTCCGCGGTCTGGGGCTACGGCCACGTCGGGGACGGGCGGACCGTCGACGTGCACGTCGCCCGGCTGCGCCGCAAGCTCGGGCCGGCTTATCGGGACACCATCGTGACGGTCCGTCGGGTCGGCTACAAGTACACCCCGGTGGCGGTCTGACGGTGGCTCGCCGTCGGTAGGCCGTATCGGTATGACGCCACCGGGCCAGCGTTACCGGCCCGGCGCCACCGACCGGTTGCCAGCGGCCGGACGCCACCGACTGTCCTCTCCGGCCGGTCGAAGCGGTGGGACGCCCGTCCTGGACGCGGACGGGCGTCCCACCGCTTCGCCGCGTTCCGGCGGACCGTCAGGAGCGCTGGTCGGGTGGCAGCAGGAGGACGGCGAGCGCGTCGGCGCAGCTGCGGGCGTGGCCGAGGAACCAGTCCAGCCGGTCGTCGGTGAGGTGCGTGGGCGTCGAACGGACCGCCAGGGCGAACCGCGCTTGCCCGGCCCCGTCCAGGACGGGCACGGCAACCGTCCGCACTCCAGCGGCCGACTCACCGTCGTTGAGCGCGTACCCGGCCACCCGGACCTTCGCCAACTCCTCGTTCAGGACGGCTGGTTCGGTGATCGTCCGGTCGGTGAAGGAGGGCAGCGGGCCGAGCGCGGACGGCCCGGTCTCACCCGGGCGGGGCCAGGCCAGCAGGACCTTGCCGAGCGCCGTGGAGTGCAGCGGACGGCGCAGGCCCAGGCCGGTGTCCGGGCGGACGGAGCCGCCGACCAGGATCACCGCGTGCGCGCCGCTGCGGATCGCCAGGTCGGCGGTCGCCTTGGTGCGCCGGGACAGTAGCTCCAGTTCGGGCCCGGCGAGGTGCAGCCCGCGTTGGTGGAAGGTGAGCTGGCCGAGTTCGGCGACGGCCGGGCCGAGTCGGTAGCGGGCGGTCTGCTCGTCCTGCTCCAGGAACCCGGCGCTGACCAGCGTGCGGGCCAGCCGGTGCGCGGTGGAGACCGACAGGCCCATCCGCCGGGCCAGGTCCGAGGCGCTCAGGTCGGGGCCGTTGTCATGGAAGCAGTTCAGCACTCCGAGCGCGCGCTGTACGGCCTGCGCGCCGGCCGGCGGACTCTGGACGGCGGTGGCGGCCCCGGCCATGGCACCTCGCGTTTCGGTTCGGAACTCCGGACGGACGGCCGGAGGCGGTCTCAGCGTAGGGCAGCCGGTGCTGCGGGAATGTGTCGACAACGTTGCAATGGAATGGCGTTGATGAACAACTGATCCCACCATGTGGCAAAGGCTTGCTTCCGGCTCGTCTGCCGTGGAACGCTCCTCGCATCGCAACCGGACGGCCGCTCGGCCCGGCCGGTGCCCGCCCCGATTCCACGGAAGGAGAAGCGCCGTGACGTCCCACCGGTGTCTCCCCTCCCGTTCGTGTTGTCGCTGACCGACCCGTCGCCGCCGACCGTCGCCGACCGACGCCGGCCGATGTCTCCCGCGCTGCCCGCCGCCCCGCGATGTGGCGTACAACTCCCTTGCGCACCAGCCCTCGTGGGCCGCCGTGCGGTCATTCGATCCCGAGCTCCTCCGGCCGCCGTCGGAGCCACCGTGGAGGACCAACTCCGTTGTCCAGTCGTGCCCAGAACGCCTTCCCGCTTCCCGACACCCTCTGGTTCACCCGCTGCCCGGTGCCCACCGCGACCGGGATCGCCGCCGACCGGGGGTGGCTCGCCCGCGAGTTCGCCGCCGACGGCATCGCCGTCCGCTCGCTGCAGGATGCCCCGCCCGAGGTGGCAGCGGACCACCACTACACCCACGCGCTGACCGGCCTGTTCCGGGAAGGCGGCAACGTCCCCGCGCTGTGGGCGCGTTCGCGCGGCGAGACGACCAGGCTGATCGGCCTCACCTGGATCGAGGAGCGCCAGGTGGTGCTGGTCCGCGCCGGCAGCGGCATCACCGCGCCCGGGCAGCTGCGCGGGCTGCGACTGGCGGTGCCACATCATGACATCGGCATCGACTTCTGGCGGGCCATGGCGCTGGCCGGCCTCCGCGGCGCCCTCGGGCTCGCGGGCCTCACCCTGGCGGACGCCGAGCTGGTGGACGTCCAGGGCGTACCGGGTGGCGGGCAGTGGTCCGCCGAGCTGGCCGCACTGCGGGACGGCACGGTGGACGCGGTGTACGTGAAGGGGGCGCTCGCCGTCGAGGCGGCCCGCCGGATCGGTGCGGAGGTGGCCGTGGAGCTGGACGCGGCGCCGGACCGCCGGGCCCGGGTCAACAACGGCACGCCCCGGCCGATCACCGTCCACCAGCGACTGCTGGACGAACAGCCCGGGCTGGTCGCCCGCTTCCTCGCGGTGCTGCTGGAGGCCGCCGACTGGGCGGCGGAGCGCCCGGAGGAGGTCGTCCGGATCCTGCGGGCCGAGACCGGCGCCGGGGCCGAGGGCGTTGCCGGGGCCTACGCTCCGGGCAGCCACCGCACCCTGCACCTGGACCTGTCGGCGGAGCGGCTGGAGCTGCTGGCGCTGCAGGAACGATTCCTCGGAGAGCAGGGCTTCCTCGCCTCGCCGGTGGACGTTCAGGCGTGGGCCGACCCTGAGCCGCTCCGCGCCGCCCGCGAGCTGCTGCGGGTGCGGCGCGCGGGGGCGGGTGGGGGTGCGGGTGGGGGTGCCGACGGCGTTCAGATCACAGACTTCGGATAACAGCGTTCAGCTAACAGATTTTGAAAGTTGTCAGTTGTCAGTCGTCGGTTGTCGGCCGTCATCTGTCACTCACTTGGAGACTCCCGTTGAAGACCTCCCGCCTCGTCCTCGCCGCCACCGCGCTGCTCGCCTCCACCGCCCTGGCCGCCTGCGGCTCGTCCGCCGACGGGGCCAAGGCCTCCGCCGGAGGCGGGGCCGGCGGCAAGGCCGACGTCGTGCTCCGGCTACCCGATCCCGGCAACAACGGCTTCCTCGCCCGCGGCAAGAAGGACGGCTCGCTGGACCGGGCCCTCGCCGCCGTCCACACCAAGGTCGCCTGGACCGGCAGTGCCGGCCCCTTCGCCCCCGCCGCCCAGGCCCTCTCCGCCGACCAACTGGACGTCGCCCAGGGCTCGATCACCTCGGCCATCGCCGCGCTCGCCCAGAAGCCCGGCTTCAAGCTGTTCGCCCAGACCGCGCCCGACGGTGTCGGCGAGGGGATCCTGGTGAAGAACGACTCGCCCATCAAGTCCGTCCAGGACCTGGTCGGCCGGAAGGTCGCCGTCTCCCAGGGCGGCACCAGCGAGTACCTGCTGCTCAAGGCGCTCGCGAAGAACGGCGTCCCGGCCGACCGGGTGGAGCGGGTCTACCTGCGCGCCGACCAGACCTCAGGGGTCTTCAACTCCGGCCAGGTGGACGCCTGGGCGACCTGGAACACCTTCTCGACGCCCGCGATCGCCAACGCCGGTGCGCACTTCCTGGTCAACGGCCAGGAGGTGGGCTCCGACAACTACGCCGTCTGGGCCGTGCGCAACGGCTTCGCCGACAAACATCCCGAGGTGGTCAAGGCCTTCTACGCCTACATGCGGGAGAACGGCGAGAAGGAGAAGGCCGACCCGGCGGGCTACCTCAACGTGTTCACCGACGCCGGTCCGACCGCCGTCACCCCCGCCGAGAAGGACGTCGCGGTGAACATCAGCAGGCAGGGCACCCCGGCCGACGCCATCTCCGACACCGACATCGCCCGCTTCGGGACGGTCGCCAGGTTCTTCGCCGAGCAGAAGGTCACCAAGCAGCTGGTCGACGTCAAACCGTACCTGATCGACGTCAACAAGCTCGCGGACGGTGCCAAGTGACCACCGCTACCGAGAAGTTCACCCCCGACAACACCCGGGCGGCGCTGGACGCCGGCCTGGTAGCCCCGCGGAGCCGGCGGCACCGGCCCCGCCCCCGCGCACTCGCCGTGACCCTGCGCACCGTCGGTCCGCTCGCCCTGCTCGGCGGTTGGGCCCTCGCCTCCGCCACCGGCGCGCTCACCCAGGACGTGCTCGCCTCGCCCGCCCAGGTGGTCCAGGCCGTGCGGGAGTTGTGGGGCAACGGCCAGCTGACCGACGCCCTGTCCGTCTCCCTCACCCGCGCCGGACTCGGTCTTCTCTTCGGCGCCACCACCGGCCTGGTGCTCGGTGTGGTCACCGGATTCACCCGTCTCGGCGAGGAGTTGCTCGACTCCGCGATCCAGGTCCTGCGCACCGTGCCGTTCCTGGCCCTCGTCCCGCTGTTCATGGTGTGGTTCGGCATCACCGAGACCGCGAAGGTCGCGCTGATCGCGGTCGCCACCAGCTTCCCGATGTACGTGTCCGCCTCGGGCGGGGTCCGCAGCACCGACCGCAAGCTGGTCGAGGCGATGCGCAGCTTCGGCCTCGGCCGGTGGGCGATCGTGCGCACCGTCGTGCTGCCCGGCGCGCTGCCCTCGCTGCTGTCCGGACTGCGCCTGTCGATGACGCTCAGCGTGATCGCCCTGATCGCCGCCGAGGAGATCAACTCCACGGAGGGAATCGGGTACTTGATGGCCCAGGCGCAGAACTACTCGCGCACCGACGTCCTCGCCGTCTGCATCCTGATCTACGGGCTGCTCGGCCTCGCCGCCGACGGCACCGTCCGAGTCCTGGAGCGCGTGCTGATGCCGTGGCGCCAGGCCGTCCAGGGAGCGGCCCGATGACCGCCGACACGTCCACCGCCGCCACGCCGGCCCCCTCGGCCCGGTCCTCCCGCGCTTTCCACTTCTCCCACTCTTCCCGCCCTTCCCGCTCGGCGTCCGAGGGGGCGGCGCCGGCCGTCCATCTGCGCGGTCTGCGCCGGGTGTTCGGCACCCGTGCCGTGCTCGACGGGGTCGACCTCTCCATCGCCCGCGGCGAGTTCGTCGCCCTGCTGGGTGCCAGCGGCACCGGCAAGACCACCCTGCTGCGCATCCTCGGGGCGCTCGACCAGGCGGACGAGGGCACCGTGCTCGTCCCGCCGGTCCGTACCGTGGTCTTCCAGGAACCCCGACTGGTGCCATCCAAGCGGGTGCTGGCCAACGTCACGGTCGGCCTGCCGCGCGGCGCGGCGACCCGGGAGACCGGGCTGAAGGCCCTCGCCGAGGTCGGCCTGGAGCGGCACGCCGAGGCCTGGCCGGCCACCCTCTCGGGCGGCGAGGCGCAGCGCGTCGCGCTCGCCCGGGCACTCGTCCGGGAGCCGCAACTCCTCTTGCTCGACGAACCGTTCGCCGCCCTGGATGCGCTCACCCGGCTGCGCATGCAGGACCTCGTCGGCGACCTGGTGCGCCAGCACCGCCCGGCGGTGCTGCTGGTCACCCACGACGTGGACGAGGCCGTACGGCTCGCCGACCGGGTCGTGGTGCTGCGCGACGGTCTGCTCGCCCGGGACGAAGCCGTCGCCGTCCAGCACCCGCGCGATTCGGCCGACCCCGCCTTCGCCGACCTGCGGCGCCGACTGCTCGCCGACCTCGGCGTCCACTGAGATCCACTGAGGTCGACCGACATTCGCTGACGTTCACTGAGGTTGCGGACGACCGTGACCCAGTGAACACCCACGACATTCACCCGACTTGCCCCGATGTCCGACTAACCGATCCCGCACCACCGGAGTTGACCAGATGACCGTCACCCTCGGCGTCCACGCCAGCAACCCCTCGCTCTACTACCTCGCCCGACTCCCGTACCTGGACGAGGAGCTGGCCCCGCTCGGCGAGACCGGCGCCTTCCACCACTACACGGACGGCACCCGCACCGGCACACTGCTCGCCGAAGGCGTCATCGACTTCGGCGGCACCGGCTCCACCCCGCCGATCACCGCGCAGGCGGCCGGCCACGACCTGGTGTACGCGGCGGTCTCGGCACCTCGCCCGGACCACGGTGCGCTGCTGGTACTGGACTCCGGCCCGGTGCGGACGGTCGCGGACCTCAAGGGCTCCACCGTCGTCCTCGCCGTGGGCTCCTGGCAAACCCACCTGCTCGCCAAGGCCCTGCACGCGCAGGGGCTCTCGTACGGCGGCGACGTCACCCCGGCGCGCCCGGCGGCCGGTGAGAACCAGGCGCAGCGGCTGCGCGACGGCGAGATCGCCGGCTGGATCGCCCAGGGCGCCGAACTCGCCGCCGCCCGCCGTACCGGGGAGTTCCGCGAGCTGGTCCGCACCGGTGACGTCATCACCGACCGCTCGGTGTTCTTCACCCGTCGGGACTTCGCGACCGAACGCCCCGAGGCGGTAGCCGCGATCGCGACCGCGCTGCGCCGGGCGGACGCCTGGGCGGCCGCCAACCCGGCCGAGGCCGCCGCGATCGCAGCCGAGGAGCTGGGCGGCACGGCCGCCGACTGGCAGGCCGCGCTGAGCGCACTGCCGTGGCAACTGGAGCCCGCCACCGCCGGCTTCGTCGCCGAACAGCAGGAGGCCGCGGACATCTTCCACGGGGTGGGCTTCATCGACCGGGTGCTGACCGTCGCCGACGCCCACCTCCCCGCGCTGGAGGCACCGGTGGCCGCCGCGCTCGCGAAGGCGGTCTGACGCGTGGCCTCCGAAGTCCTCTGGTACATCATCCCGCGCGAGGGCCACTACCCCTGGGAACCGGCCGGGCGCCGCCCGGTGGACCTCCGCTACCTCCAGCAACTCGCGGGCAGCGTGGAGCGGTTGGGCTACACCGGTGCCCTGCTCGCGACCGACCTGTACGACGTCTGGACGCTCGGCAGCGCGCTCGCGGCCGCCACCACCCCGGCTTTCAAGCCGCTGCTGGCCGTCCACCCCGGGCTGGTCTCGCCCACCTTGCTGGCCAAGATGGCGCTGAGCTTCGACCACCTGCACGGCGGCCGGCTGCGCTTCAACGTGGTGAACGGCTCGACCGCGCAGCTGCGCGAGTACGGCCTGGACGTCGAGCACGACGACCGGTACCGGCTCAGTGGCGAGTACTGGTCGATCGTCAAGCGCCTCACGGCGGGTGAGGTCTTCGACCACAAGGGAGAGTTCTACGAGGTGAGGAACGCGGGCGCGAGCCTGCGCGAACTCGCCCCGGTGCAGCCCGGGGGCATCCCGCTCTGGTTCGGCGGTAGTTCGGCGGCCGGCATCGAGATGGCGGCCCAGCACGTGGACGTCTACCTGACCTGGGGCGAGCCGCCACACCTGCTCAAGGAGAAGCTGGACCTGGTCCGGGAGCGCGCCGCCGCCCACGGCCGGACCCTGCGGATCGGACTACGGCTGCACCTGATCGTCCGCGACACCGAGGACGAGGCCTGGGCGGCCGCCGACCGGCTGCTGGACGTGACCAGCGAGGCCACCTACGCGCGTCAGCTGGGCGGGGCGAAGGGGGAGGACGGGGTCGGCTGGCAGCGGCAGTTCCGCCAGCACGGCGGCAAGGTACCGGCGCGGGCCCGGGAGCTGGAGGCCTATCCCAACCTGTGGCCGGGGATGAGCCTGTTCCGCCCCGGCCCCGGCACGGCTGTGGTCGGTTCGACCGCCCAGGTGATCGAGCGGTTGCAGGAGTTCGAGGCGCTGGGCGTCGACACCTTCATCCTCTCGGGCAACCCGCTGCTGGAGGAGGCACACCGGGTTGCAGAAACGGTTCTGCCCGCCCTGGGCATCAAGCGGCCGACGGGTGACAGCTGACAGATGACAACAAACAGATAACAGATGACAGCTGACAGATTTCGAAATCTGTCAGCTGTCATCTGTCGGTCGTCCCTTGTCAGCCGTCGCCCGTCGCCCCACCGTCGACATCCCGTCGTCAGCCGTCAGCCGTCAGCCGTCAGCCGTCAGCCGTCAGCGGTTAGCCGGCAATGGCTCGCGCCTGACTCCAGTCGCTCCCTCAGCGGCTCAGCCGGTCGATCTCCGCCAGCTCCTCCGCCGTCAGCGGCCCGCCCGCCAGCGCGTCGAGGTTCTGGTCCAGCTGGGCCACGCTGCTCGCGCCGATGATCACCGAGACCACCCGCGGGTCCCGCAGCACCCAGCACAGCGCCAGCTGTGCCAGCGTCTGCCCGCGCCCCTCGGCGACCTTGGCCAGCGCCCGCAGCTGCTCCAGCTTCGTGCCGGTCAGCGTCTCCTCGGTGAGGAACTTCCCGACCGACATCCGCGAGCCCGCCGGCACCGCCCCGGACAGGTAGCGGTCGGTCAGCAGCCCCTGGGCGAGCGGCGAGTAGGCGATCAGGCTGGTCTGGGTGTCGCCCACCGCGTCCAGGACGCCGCCGTCCTCCACGTTGCGGTTGAGGATCGAGTACGCCGACTGGTTCATCAGCACCGGCGTCCCCAGCTCGCGCAGGATCGCCACCGCCTCCCGGTGCTGCTCCGCCGGGTAGTTGGAGATCGCCGCGTACAGCGCCCGGCCCGAGCGGACCGCGCTGTCCAGCGCCCCCATCGTCTCCTCGATCGGGGTCTCCGGGTCGTACCGGTGCGAGTAGAAGACGTCGACGTAGTCCAGTCCCATCCGGCCCAGTGACTGGTCGAGGCTGGCCAGCAGGTACTTGCGGCTGCCGCCGTTGCCGTACGGGCCGGGCCACATGTCCCAGCCGGCCTTGGTGGCGATGAACAGCTCGTCCCGGTACGGCCGGAAGTCCTGGGCGAACAGGTAGCCGAAGTTGCGCTCGGCGCTGCCGTACGGCGGGCCGTAGTTGTTCGCCAGGTCGAAGTGGGTGACGCCCCGGTCGAAGGCCCGGCGCAGCACCGCCCGCTGCACCTCCAGCGGCTGGGCGTCGCCGAAGTTGTGCCAGAGCCCGAGCGAAACGGCGGGCAGCTGGACGCCGCTGCGGCCGGCCTTCCGATAGGTCATCGAGTCGTAGCGGTCATCTGCGGCGAGGTAGCTCATGGCGGACATCTTGCCAGCCGGTCGCGGCGGATCAAGCCCTTGTCCCACTTCCGGCTTCCGGCCGGTGCCTATGCCCGCGGAGGATCGCGTGCGTGCGAGGCGAGGGGGGCGAGATGGCAGTCCGGACCGTGACCGCCGCCGCGGCCCGCTGATGTTGTCACCGCCACCGCAGCACCGACCGCTGACACCACCGCGCCCTGTCGCCCGCGCGGCCCGTTGCCCGCCCCGTCAGCCGTTCCCCCGGTGCCGCCCGTGAGAGCGCACGCACCGCACCTCGCGCTGGCTCCCCGTGCTCCCTGCGCTCCCCGTGCTCCGCGCGGCTCACCGGGCCCCGGGTCTCCGCCGGTCCCGTCCCAGGCGAGTCCCTAGCCCATCCCGAGCCCCTCCCGAGTCCTCCCGAGCCCGACCCGAGCGTCCCCAAGGAGACCGCCGTGCGGTTCACCGTCTCGTCCGTCGTCCCTCGTCGCCCACGCCCCCGACCCGGTCACCGGCGTCCGGCGCACCTCGTAGCGGAAGCTGCACAACGTCATCGGCCAGGGGTCCTCGCCGAGCAACTCGGCTACGACGGCTACGGCGTGGGGGAGCGGCACGGCGAGCCGTTCCTCTCCCGGCGCCGTCCCTGCTGCTCAGCGCCATCGCCGCCCGGACCTCCACCACCCGGTTGTTCACCACGGTGACCGTGCTCAGCGTCCTCGATCCGGACCGGGTCGCCGAGGACTACGCGATGCTCGACCAACTCTCCTGAGGTCGAATGGAGCTGATCGTTGGCAAGGGAAGCGAACCGCAGCACTTCGGGCTGTTCGGCCTCCCAGAGGAGCGTCAGTGGGAGGCGCTCGCGGAGAACTACGGCCTGCTGCGCAGGCTCTGGCGCGAGGAGAAGGTGACCTGGGAGGGCTCCATCCGCCCGCCGCTGAAGGACGCCTCCGTCTGGCTCCGCCCGCTCCAGGACCCGGTCCCGGTGTGGCGCGGCAGCGCGACCAGCAGGCAGTCAACCGACCTAGCCGCCCGCCACGGCGGCCCGCTCACTCCACCAACTCCTTCCACCCGCTGGAGAAGTACCGGGCGCTGGTGGAGCACTACCGCGAGCGCTGGGAGCACTATGAGCACGACCCAGGGCAGGCCCGGGTGGGCGCGGGCTTCGGCGGGCTGTACGTCGCCAAGCGTTCGCAGGACGCCGTCGAGGGCTTTCACCCGTACCGGACCGCGCTGTTCGACTTGGCCGCCAGCCGGCACGACAACTCGCCGTTCACGTCGCCGGAGGATGCGATGGAGCGCGGTTCGGCGCTGGTCGGCAGCCTCAGCAGGTGATCGACAAGATCCACCGCTACCACGAGGCCTTCGGCAACGAGGCGGTGGGCATCGGGGTGGACGCGCTCACCGAAGGGGCGCAGTGCGAGCAACTGGAGCTGTTCGCAACCGAGGTGGCCCCGGAGCTGCGCCGCGCGCTGCCGTAGTCGCCCGGGCGGGCCGTCCGCCCGCGCAATGCGCCGTGCGCCCCGTACCTGGCGTGACGCCGGCCACCGTGGGTGACGTGACGCGCGCCACCAGTCGCGCCGGAATGCCGTTCGGCGGTACGGGGGATGACGAACGGTCGAGGGGCCGTGGCCGCCGGGGGGCGGCGCACGGCCCTCAACCGTCTCCGCCCGGCGAGCGCATTCCGGCAAACCGGAAGATCCGGGAGATCTCCGAGATCTCCGAGGTCTCCAAGAGTCCTGGATGAAATCCCGCACTGGAATTCTGTACCTACTGGTATGTACAGTGTTCCGCATGAGCACCCAGGACCGCCTCATCGAGAGCACCCAGGCCCTCCTCTGGGAGCGCGGCTACGTCGGCACCAGCCCCAAGGCCATCCAGCAGCGCTCCGGGGTCGGCCAGGGCAGCATGTACCACCACTTCACCGGCAAGCCCGATCTCGCGGCCGCCGCCCTGCGCCGCAGCGCCGAGCAGATGCGGGGCGTCGCCGAGGCCGACCTCGCCGCCCCCGGCACCGCCTACGACCGGATCGCCGCCTACCTGCACCGCGACCGCGACGTCCTGCGCGGCTGCCGGATCGGCCGGATGACCCAGGACCCGGACGTGGTCGCCGACCCGCAGCTGCGCGCGCCCGTGGAGGAGACCTTCGACTGGCTGCGCGGCCGGATCGCCGGACTGATCGCCGAAGGCCAGGCGGACGGCGAGTTCGCCCCCGGCCTCGACCCGGCGGACACCGCCGCTGCCGTGGTCGCCGTCGTCCAGGGCGGCTACGTCCTGGCCCGTGCCGCCGACAGTGCCGAGCCGTTCGAGCGGGCCGTCCGCGGCGCCCTCGGCCTGCTCGCGGCACACCGCACGGCCTGACCTCTCGTCCTGGCCACACGTCCTGGCCACACATCCTGACCCGCGCCGCCGGCCCGCGGGCGCCCGCGGAGTGCGTCGGACCTGCGGCACCCGCTGAGCCCGCCGACCCCGAGGAGCCTCACCGTGTACGCCATGCAGTACGAGATCACCCTCCCCGCCGACTACGACATGGGCATCATCCGCCGACGGGTCGCCGACAAGGGCCACCTGCTCGACGCCTACCCCGGCCTCGGCCTCAAGGCCTATCTGGTCCGCGAGCGCGGGCATCAGGGCTCTCCCGTCAACCAGTACGCGCCGTTCTACCTCTGGCGCACCGCCGAGGGCATGAACAGCTTCCTCTGGGGAGCGGGCTTCCGCGGCCTGAGCGCCGACTTCGGCCGCCCCGCCGTCCGGCACTGGCTCGGGGCGGGCCTGGCCCACGGCGCGTCGGCGACCCGGGCGGCAAAGGGGGATCCGGTCGGGCCGCCGACCACCGCGACCCGCGAGACCGTACGGCTGCCGGAAGCCGCCGACCCGGCCGAGGCCGTCGGGCGGGCGCTCGCCGACCTGCCCGAGCACCCGGACCTGCACACCGCGGCCGTGGCCGTCGACCCGAGTCGCTGGGAACTGCTCCGTTTCGCCCTCTGGCACGGCCCGGCCCCCGAGGACGCGTCCGGCGTCCGGTTCCAGGTGTTGCACCTCTCCCGTCCCGAACTCGACCGGCTGCCGGCCGGCCGCCACTGGTGAAAGGACCCATTACCCCGATGTCCCCCGCGACCGCTTCCGCCGGTACCGGCTTCACCCAGGCCCCGCTCGACCGCGCGGCCGGCCACGCCCTGCTCGCCGACCTCGCCGGTCCGGCCGCCGCCGCTACCCTCGGCGGCCTGGACACCCTCGCGCCCGGCTTCCCCGACTGGATCGTCACCAGCCTCTTCGGCGGTACCTACCAGCGCCCGGGCCTCGCCCTGCGCGACCGCGAGATCGCCAACCTGGCCGCCCTGACCGCCCTCGGCGGCGTCGAGCCGCAGCTCGCCGACCACGTCCGCTGCAGCCGACGGATCGGTCTGACGGAGGCGGAGATCACCGAGGTGATCGTCCACCTCGCCCCGTACGTCGGGCTCCCCAAGGCACTGGCCGGCCTACGCGTCGCCACCGCCACCTTCGCCGAGACCCGCGACCCCGCCCAGACGGCTGCGACCGCCGGCCCGGCCACCCCCACCGACAAGGCCGAGACCGCCGAGACCGCCGAAACGGCTGAGACCGCCAGGAGCACGCCCCCGGAGACCAAGGCATGAGCCGCACCGTCCGCACCGTCCTCGGCGACCTGGACCCCGCCGGCCTCGGCGTCACCGACGCCCACGACCACCTCTTCATCCGCAGCCCGCTGCTCCCCGGCCAGGAGCTGGACGACCCGGCCGCCGCCGAAGCCGTCCTGCGCGGCTACGCCGCCGCCGGCGGTCGCACCTTCGTCCAGTGGACCCCGCTCGGCCTGGGCCGGGGCGCCGACACCCTCGCCGCGCTCTCCCGTGCGACCGGCGTTCAGATCGTCGCCGCCACCGGCGCGCACCAGGCGGTCCACTACCCGCCGGGCTTCTTCCCCGAGTCCGCCGCGCTCCCCGAGACCAGCGCGCTCCCCGCGCTCCCCGGGTCCCCCCAACAGGGCGTCGAGTCGGCCGAGCGCCCAGGCCCGTACGCCGACCTGGCGGAACGTTTCATCGCCGAACTCACCATCGGGCTGCCCGGCGCGCCCGACGGAGTCCGGGCGGGGCTGATCAAGGTCGCGGGCGACGCGGGGCCGGCCAGTCGGCACACCCGGTGGACGATGGCCGCGGCCGCCGAGGCCCACCACGCCACCGACGCCCCGATCGCCGTCCACCTCGAAGCCGACGGCGCCCCGCACTGGGTCCTGCACCAGCTGTGCGACCGGCACGGCGTCCGGCCCGACCGGATCGTCCTCGGCCACCTCACCCGGCTGCCCGACCGCGCGCTGCACCGCGCCCTGGCCGCCGAAGGCGTCCGTCTCGCCCTGGACAGCCCCTCCCGGGCCGGCCACCCCGGCGACCACCAGGCCTTCGACGTGATCGCCGACCTGGTCGAGGCAGGTCACGCCTCCCAACTGCTGCTCGGCGCCGACACCACCACCCGGACCGCCCGCGCGGCCGGTGGTCCGGTCCGCCTGCTCACCGAGCTCGCCCCGCGCCTGGCCCGCAGCTACGGCCCCGAACTGACCGAGCTGCTCCTCACCACCAACCCGGCCGCCGCCTTCGCCGCCGACTGGCGCACGCCGTAGTGCTCCCTCGTCGAACGTGCCCCCTGACCGGCGACGCCGGGAGTGGGCGATCCCCGGGTACGGGAACCAGCCGACGGCCGTCCGGCACCCCGTCTACGGTGCCGGACATGAGGACGCCGACGCTCCGAACCCTCACGACCGCCGACTGGCCGCTCTGGCGGGGCCTACGCCTCGCCGCCCTGACCGATGCGCCGGAGGCCTTCAAGGCCGGCCTCGCCGACTGGCACCAGGGCGGCGAGGGCCGCTGGCACGACCGGCTCCGCCGCCCGGACGCCCACCACGTCGCGGCCCTCCTGGGCGACGACCCGGTCGGCCTGGTCGGCGGCATGCCTGGATCGCCGGACGGTGTAAGGGAGTTGCGCTCGCTCTGGGTCGCCCGACGGGCGCGGGGCCAGGGCGTCGCGGACCGGCTCGTCGCGGAGGTCGAGCGCTGGGCCCGGGCCACCGGCGGCACCACGTCGCGCCTCGCCGAGCTCCCCGGCAACGAAGCGGCGCTCGCCCTCTACCGCCGCCACGGCTTCGCTCCGCTCGCGCAGCCCGGCGACCTGCTCGCCGAGGGGGTCACCCGGGAAGTCCTCCTGGAGAAGCCCCTCGGCTGACCGCTGCCGACGCACCCGGTACGGGACCGGAGCAGCGGCCTGCCCCGGCACCCCGTGGCGGCGTCGGGGAGAGCCGGGGGAACGCGGAGGCGGGCCTGTGCCGTACGGGGGGCGGCACAGGCCCCGTCTTCCACCGGACCGTGGTCGGCCGACGGGTCACATGTGGGTGCCGCCGTCGATGCGCAGCTCGGTGCCGGTGACGAAGGCGCCGTCGTCGGAGGCGAGCATGGCGATCACGCCGGCCACCGTCTCCGGGCCGGCGAAGCCCTGGCCGAGGGCGGGGGAGAGCTTGGCCAGCAGGCTGAAGTCGGCGTCGGCGGGCAGGCCCGGGTCGTGGGTCATGCCGCTGTCGATGCTGCCCGGCGCGACGCAGACCGCGCGCAGGCCCTGCTTCGAGTACTCCGAGGCGATGGCGTGGGTGAACGACTGGATGCCGCCCTTGGTCGCGGCGTACGCGGCCATGTAGGGGTGGGCGAAGCTCGCGGAGGTGGAGCTGAAGTTGACCACCACGCCCCTGCCGCCGGCGAGCAGCGTGGGGAGTGCCTCGCGGGTCATCAGGAAGGTGCCGGTCAGGTTCACCGCGAGGAGCTTGTTCCAGAACTCCAGGCTGGTCTCGTGGGTGTGCGAGGAGCGGAGGATGCCGGCCGCGTTGACCAGCACGTCCAGGCCGCCCAGGCCGGCTATCGCCTCGGCGACGCCCGCGACGACGGCCGCCTCGTCCGAGACGTCCAGCACCTGGATGGTCAGGCGGTCCGCGGTGCCCTCGGTGGTGGCACGGTCCAGGGTCCTCTTCAGGCCGTCCTCGTCGACGTCGACGGCGACGGCCTTCCCGCCCTCGGCGAGGATCCGGTGCACGGTGGCCTGGCCGATGCCCGAGCCGCCGCCGGTGATCAGGACGTTCCGTCCGCTGAAGCGCTCCATGGTGGTACTCCGTTCGTTCGCGGTCTCTCGACCTCGTGAGACACGGTACGTCGATATGGCACGCTGCGCCAACGAGTCTCACCATGCCATGTTGTCGTTACATGCCACCCTGGCATCCGCCCGCGTAGGCTGGGGCCCGTGACCGGACGTCCGACCCTGACCCAGCGCCGCCGTGAGGCCACCCGACTGGAGATCGCCCGTACTGCCGCCGCGCTCTTCGCCGAGCGGGGCACGGAGGCGACCACCGCCGAGGAGATCGCCCGCGTGGCGGGCATCTCGCTGCGCACCTTCTACCGGTACTTCTCCGTCAAGGAGGACGCCGTCGCCCCACTGCTCGCGGCGGGTGGGCAGGAGTGGGTGGAGCTGTTCGCGGCGAGCCCCGCCGACCTGCCGCTGCGCGAGGCGCTGGAGCGTGCGGCGGTCGCGTCGCTGACCCCGGCCGACGAGGCGCGGGCCGAGATGATGCGGTGGGCCCGCGGACTGCTGCGCGATCCGAAGCTGAACGCCACCTGGCAGCGCGTCCACGCCGACTCGGAGGAGCGGCTGCGGACGGCCCTCGCCGAGCGGTGCCCGGACGGCACCGACCCGCTGGAGATCCGGCTGGCCTCCGCCGCCGCGACCGCGGCGATCCGGGTGGCGCTGGAGCAGTGGGCGTCCTCCGAGGCGCCCCTCGACGGTCCGGGCTCCCCGCAGGACCTCGGCGCGCGCTGCATGCGCGAGCTCACGGCGGGGCTCCGGCTCTGGGAGCGCATGGGCTGAGCCGTCGGGGCTCGGCTCCACCCTGGATGGCTGCCGACTGCTGACTGCCAACTGCCGGCTGCCACGGGTCGGCGCCCCGGCGGTAGCCGGCGGCTGGCACCGACGGCTGACAGGTAACAGATTTCAGAGTTCAGATTTCAGATGACAACTTTCGAAATCTGTTATCTGAACGTTGTCATCCGTCCGCCCCACTCCCCGTCACCTCCCAGCCGCGATCGGCTTTCTCCCAGCTGGCGTTAGGGTTGTTCCTCGCGCCCCGGCGGGGGAACCGGGGTGACCTCCCCGGATGTCCCCAGCGGAGGGGGCTGGAGTTCGAGGCGTGGGAGCAAGCGGGACATGGGTCTGACGAGCCACAAGGTGCTGGCGCTGACCGCGCTGGTCGCGGTCGTGATGATGGTCGGCACGGTCTGGTTGTGGCCCAGACTCGCGAAGAAGACCTGGCAGGCGGTGCTCGGCCGGATCGGCGCCCTGCTCGCCACCCAGCTCGCGGTGCTCGCGGCCCTCGGCCTGGTCGCGAACAACTACTTCGCCTTCTACAGCAGTTGGGACGACCTGCTGGGCACCGGCGAAACCGGCCCGGTGGTCATACACAACAAGGCGGACGCCTCCGGCCGGCTGATGGTCGAGACGATGGGCCAGGCCTCGGTCAAGGGCGGCGGGGCGATGGGCCGCGAGCCGAGCCAGTCCGGTGAGATCCGCAAGGTCCGGATCGACGGCGCGGTCAGCCGGCTGTCCACCGAGGGCTACGTCTACCTGCCCCCGCAGTACTTCCAGCCGGAGTACGCCCAGAAGCAGTTCCCGGCCGTGATCGTCAGCACCGGATTCCCAGGAATCGCGGAGAACCTGATCACCCGCTTCAACTACCCGGGCGCCGCGCTCAAGCTGCTGCAGGAAGGCCGGATGCAGCCGACCGTCATGGTCCTGGTGCGCCCCTCGCCCGCGCTGCCGCAGGACACCGAGTGCGAGGACGTCCCGAACGGCCCGCAGTCCGACACCTACTTCACCAAGGACGTGCCCTCGGCGATCCAGGCCAGCTACCGGGTCTCCACCGACCCGCAGGCCTGGGCCTTCATGGGCAACTCGACCGGCGGCTACTGCGCGCTCAAGCTGGCCATGCGCCACCCGGACGTCTTCCCGACGGCCGTCGCCCTCTCCGCCTACTACGACGCCGCCGACGACCCGACCACGGGCGACCTCTTCGGCGGCAGCAAGCAGCGCCGCGACGAGGCCAACCTGATGTGGCGGCTGAAGAACCTGCCGCAGCCGAAGGTGTCCGTGCTGCTGGCCGGCACCAAGAGGGGCGACGGCGGCTACCGGCAGGAGACCGAGGCCTTCGTCGACGCGGTGCGGAGCCCGATGAAGGTCTCGTACAGCATGCTGGAGAACGGCGGCCACAACTTCGAGACCTGGAGCGCCCTGCTGCCGTCCTCGCTGGAGTGGCTGTCCCAGCACCTCAAGGTGCCGAACCAGACCGTCTGAAACCCGAACGAGCGCGAGCCCGATCGAGCGGACCTCAACGACCGAACCCCCGGAGCGGTGGCTCCGGGGGTTCGATCGTCCCGCCGCTCAGGCCACTCGCTCCAGCGTCCCGGTGTGCAGCTCGCCGACCCGGCCGCCCTCGCCCTCGAAGGTCCAGAAGGCCCGCACCGTCAGCTTGCCGAGGTCCATCACATGGCTGACGGTGATCCCGCTCTGCTCCGTCCAGCTGACGAAGTAGATCTCCGGTGCGACCTCGGCGACGTGCAGCCGCACGTCCTCCCACTGGCCCGCGGACTCGCCGAGGCCCTCCCAGCGCAGCCGAGTGCCGTCGGCCGAGTAGGTGTTGCGGAAGGCCGCGCCGTTGTCGGCCTGGAAGAGGTAGGTGCGGCCGGCGAAGGCGGGCAGGGGCGCGGTCATGGTGGGGCGGGTCCTCGTCTCTGTCAGGTCGTGTCTGTCGGGTCGTGGCGAGCATCCGGTCGGGCTCGCCGCTCTTGTGCACGGCGGATGATGTCAGACTCCCAATTTATCCGACCGGGCCCACTCGGTCAGGCACTCGCCACGGTACGGTCCGCCACCACGCTGCCACCACGCCGCCGCCAGGTCACCACGAGGCCGCCGCCCGGGTGTGGGACCGGCGCGGACGGCACCCACGACCAGGCCGACCGGGCCCGGGCGAGCCCGGAGCGGAACCCCGGCCCGGCCCCCTCCCGGAAACCGATCAACTCGGCTGCCACCCTGCGTCGTTGATCGACACCACTGTGAGCTGCGCGACAACGGGGCGGGCCGGGTTGTCCGTTCACGGACGACCTGCCTAGCCTGCAACGGTCGTCCGCCCTCGCGGACCCCGCCGCCGGGACGCCGAGTCCTGTCCACCCGCCGGCGGGTCACCGAGCACCACAGCGGACGGGAGCGGGGGAACCAAGGTCAGCGCCCGGCCCGTACGCCTCCCGCGTGCGGGCCGCGGCTAGGGGTGAAGCCGTCCCACCGGCGGCCGGGCAACCTCAGCCCGAACCCGACAGCTCACCTCGCAGGCGTCGCAGAGGTCACCCCATGCCCCAGCCTGCCAGCTCCACGCACCGGCCCGTGCTCGCCCCCGTGGCCGCCCGCCGTCGCGGCCCGCGCCACGCCCGTCCGTCCCACCGGGGCCGCAACGCCGCCCTCGCCGCCACCGGGGCGCTCGCCATCAGCGGCGCCGGCCTGCTCGGCCTGCCGTCCGTCAGCGGTGCCCAGGCCGCCACCGCGCCGACCGTCACCCAGGACCGGCTCGCCCCCGCGACCATGGTCGCGGGCAAGGCCACCACCGCCTCGCTCGGCCTGCACTCCTCGGCCTGCTTCACCGCGAAGACCGTCGGGGTGGGTGTGCGTGACGCGCGCGGCACCAACCTCGACTTCCCCGGCAACGCCTCCAACGTGCAGATCTGCCCGAGCGGGGTCAACTTCACCAGCGGTGCGCGCACCCTGCCCGCCGGGACGTACACCGAGTTCGGCTTCTGGCAGGACCTCGGCGGCAGCTGGCACAACCTGCCCTCGCAGCAGCTGGTGGTCTCCGCCACCGGGACGTCCACCCCGGCCCCGGCTCCGACGGCGACCACCACGCCGACCACGACCCCGACGGCCACGTCGACCCCGACGCCGAGCACCACCCCGAGCCCGAGCGCCCCGGCACCGGCCTCCCCGGTCGCCGGCAAGTCGCTGACCTGGTCGGACGAGTTCAACGGTGCGATCAGCTGGGGTCAGCGCTGGGTCGGCGACAAGAGCACCGCGTACCGGTACGGCAACCACAACCCGGACGACAACAAGCTCGACTGGCTGAACAGGAACAACGTCAGCGTCGCCAACGGTGTCGCCACCTTCACCGCCACGTCCGGCGGTCCGGTGCTGGAGAACGGCAAGCAGTCCTGGAACACCGGCTTCCTGACCACCGAGGGCTCCGGCGAGGGCTTCCAGGTCAAGACCGGCGACTACGCCGAGACCAGGGTCAAGCTGCCCGCCGGAAGCGGCGCCTGGCCGGCCCTGTGGACCTGGAAGAACGGCAACGGGGAGATCGACTCCTTCGAGTACCACCCCGACAACCCGAACCTGCTGGAGCTGACCAACCACGTCAACCCGGGCAACGGGAAGTACTACACCGACGCGAGCGCGATCGCGAAGGACCAGTGGGTGACCATCGGCACCTACTACGGCGCCAACTCGGTGGACTGGTACGTCAACGGCGTCAAGGTCTTCTCGGACGGCAAGGGCGTCGGCGCCACCTGGTCGGCGTACCTGATCCTCAACCTCTCGGTGTGCGCGGGGCAGTACCACCCCGCGCCGCAGGGGACCGCCCCGATCACCTTCGCCGCCGACTACGTCCGCGTCTACCGGTAGGACCGGCGCTCCGGCAGGACTGGCGCCGGGAGGACGGCCGGGCCGGCGGCCCCCCGTCGGCATGAGGATCCCGTCGACAGGAGGGTTCCGCGGACGGGAGGGTCCCGCCGGTAGGGCCGCTCCTACCGGCGGGACCAGGTGGCTCAGGAACGGGCGGTCGTCTCGACCACCGTGATGTCGAACGGCTGCCGGTTGTTGGCCTCGTTCCGGTCGTCCGCGCTGCGCACCGTGACCGCTCCGCCGCTCAACCTGCCCGCCGGCAGCCCCGGGTCGAGCCGGACCGGGATGAGGGCGGTCGCGCTGCGGGCCTCCGGCAGACCCGGGCCGAACACGCACCGCACGATGCGGCCGTGGCCCATGACCTGGCAGTCGGACGGGAAGTACGGGCCCTCCGCGGTGACGCCCTCCGGCAGGGCGACCACGACCGTGAACGGGGACGCGGTGGTGTCCGGGCCCCCGTTGCCGACGAAGGCGTGGACGGTGGTGGTGCCGCCGGGCGTGGCCGGGTCCGGGTCGAGCCGGATCACCTCCAGGTCGGAGTCGGACGTCCGAGCGGCGGCCGGCGCGGGCAGCGTGGAGGCCTCGGACGTCCCGGACCCGGCCCCGGTGCCTGTCCCGGGCCTCACCGGGGCCGGCAGGGTGGAGGCCTCGGGTGTCGACGGCGCGGGCAGGGTGGAGGCCTCGGGCGTCGACGGCGCGGGCAGGGTGGTCGCCATGGCCGGGCCCGCCACGACCTCCAGCGCGGGCCGGGGCTCGGGCCGTCGCAGTGCCCAGGACGGGTCGGTGGCCAGCACCGTCACCGCGCACCCCGCCGCCACGGCCGCGACCAGTCCGGCCCCGCCGAACCTCCGGCCTCTCGCGGTGCGCCGCGTGCCACGGCCCTGCCCGCCACCGCCCGGCCACTCGCCACCCGGTGCGTCGCCGCCCCGGACCTCACCGCCCCGTACGCCGTCCCGCACGCCCCGGTGTTGCTGCTCCATCCCCGCTCACCCTGCCCTCGCATCCCGGCCGCCCGCGCCGTTGCGGGCCGCGTCGGCACCAGGGTGGCGGAGCCGCCGCCCGGGCCCGGTGGCAACCCGCCCGTCGTCCGCCCGAACGGATGACGCGACGGGCAGCCCCGACCGCATCGGCCCGCAGCGGGGGTTGACGGGCGGTCAGGGGGCGAGGACCTGCCCCAGCCGGGTCGCGATCTGGTGCATCACCGGTACCAGCGAGGCGGCCCCGGCCTGTTCCTCCAGGGCCCGGATGCGGGCCTCCGGTCCGGAGACCGAGAGCGCGGTGGGCGTCGGCGCGCCCGGGACGGCGAGCGCGATGCAGCGGACGCCGATCTCCTGCTCCTGGTCGTCGACCACGTATCCGCGCTCGCGCGCCTCGGCGAGCTGGCGCAGCAGCTCCTGCGGGTCGGTGACCGTGTACTCGGTGTGCGCGGGCAGCGGGTTGGGGCCGAGGACGGCGCGCGCCTCGTCCTCGGGCAGCTGGGCGAGCAGCGCCTTGCCGACGCCGGTGCAGTGCGGCTGCACCCGTCGGCCGACCTCGGTGAACATCCGCATCGAGCGTCGCGACTGCACCTGGCCGACGTACACCACCTCGCCGCCCTCCAGCACCGCCAGGTTGGCGGTCTCGCCGGTGGCCTCCATGAGCTCGGCCAGGTACGGGCGGGCCCAGCTGCCGAGCAGTCGGCCGGCCGTCTCGCCGAGGCGGATCAACCGGGGGCCGAGGGTGTAGCGGCGCGCGGTGTCCTGGCGGACATAGCCCTGCTGGACGAGGGTACGAACCAGTCGGTGGATGGTCGGCATCGGGAGGCCGGAGGTGGTGGAGAGCTCGCTGAGCGTGGCCACGCCGCCGGAGTCGGCCAGCGCCTCCAGGAGTTGGAAGGCGCGCTCGACGGACTGCACGCCGCCGCCCGGGCGGTCGGCGCCTGTCGTCGATGCTGGGTCGGGGGTCGCAGCCACCGGCGTTCCCTTCGCTGTCGGGGAGGAGTGGAGTCCCGGCGATCTCTTCAACCTCTTCAACAAATCGTTGAAATTCTGTATCGCGGAAACTAGTCTCCACCTTACAGAATCGAACTCGCTCACTGCGGGTCCCGATCGAGGAAGTCTCCCGAGCGAGTTCCCCGAGAAAGTTCCCTGAGGAAGTTCCGGAAGGAGTTCCCGCCGGAGCTTCCTTCGCCAGGCCCAACCGTCTTAGGAGTGTGCTGCTCATGGCTGCAGATCAGGGGCCCTCGCCCAGCCTCCGGCCGGGGTTCTCCCCAACCGCCTCCACCGCCGCCGCTCCGGTCGTCACT
Source organism: Kitasatospora sp. NPDC114501 (assembly GCF_055633695.1). Taxonomy (NCBI): domain Bacteria; kingdom Bacillati; phylum Actinomycetota; class Actinomycetes; order Kitasatosporales; family Streptomycetaceae; genus Kitasatospora; species Kitasatospora sp. NPDC114501. The sequence continues at coordinate 140,465 of NZ_JBVKDS010000012.1, forward strand.
GTCGCCGGTCCCCGCGTCCACCGGGCGGAGGAGGTCCTCACGCCGGAGGCGACCGCCTTCGTCGCCGGGCTCCATCGCGCCTTCGAGGGGCGCCGACAGGAACTGCTGGCCCGGCGCAGGACCCGTCGCGCGGAGATCGCCGCCACCGGCACGCTGGACTTCCTCCCCGAGACCGCCGGGATCCGGGCCGGGGACTGGAAGGTCGCCGAGGCGCCGCGCGCACTCCAGGACCGCCGGGTCGAGATCACCGGTCCGACCGACCGCAAGATGGTCGTCAACGCGCTCAATTCCGGGGCGGGGGTCTGGCTCGCCGACTTCGAGGACGCCACCTCCCCGACCTGGGAGAACGTGGTCGGCGGCCAGGTCAACCTGATCGACGCCTTCGAAGGCCGGATCGACTTCACCGGCGCGACCGGTAAGGCGTACACCCTCAAGCCCGCCGCCGAACTCGCCACCGTCGTGGTCCGCCCGCGCGGCTGGCACCTGGACGAGAACCACCTGCTGGTCGACGGCACCCCGGTGGCCGGCGCGTTCGTCGACTTCGGCCTCTACTTCTTCCACAACGCCGCCCGGCTGCTGGCCAGGGGCGCCGACGACCCCAACTCCGGTCCGTACTTCTACCTGCCGAAGACCGAGAGCCACCTCGAGGCCCGGCTGTGGAACGACGTGTTCACCCACGCCCAGGCCGAACTCGGCATCCCGTACGGCACGATCCGGGCGACGGTACTGATCGAGACCATCACCGCCGCGTTCGAGATGGACGAGATCCTCCACGAGCTGCGCGACCACGCGGCCGGGCTCAACGCCGGGCGCTGGGACTACCTGTTCTCGATCGTCAAGAACTTCCGCGACGCGGGCGGGCACTACATCCTTCCGGACCGCAACAGCGTCACCATGGCCTCGCCGTTCATGGCCGCCTACACCCGGCTGCTGGTGCAGACCTGCCACCGGCGCGGCGCCCATGCGATCGGCGGGATGGCGGCGTTCATCCCGAGCCGCCGCGACCCCGCGGTCAACGCGGCCGCGCTGGAGAAGGTCAAGGCGGACAAGGACCGCGAGGCCCGCAACGGCTTCGACGGCTCCTGGGTCGCCCACCCCGATTTGGTGCCGGTCGCCCGGGCCTCCTTCGACGCGGTGCTCGGTGAGCGGCCCCACCAGAAGGACGACCCCGGCCCGGCGGAGCCGGTGACCGCCGCCCAGCTGCTCGACATCGCCGGCGCCGGTGGCACCTGCACCCGCGCGGGGCTGCACAACGCCGTCCAGGTCGGCATCCGCTACATCGAGGCCTGGCTGCGCGGAGTGGGTGCGGTCGGCATCTTCAACATGATGGAGGACGCCGCCACCGCCGAGATCTCCCGCTCGCAGATCTGGCAGTGGATCCACAACGGGGTCGTGCTGTCCGACACCGGTGAGAAGGCCACCGCCGAGCTGGTCCGCACCCTGGTCGCGGCGGAGCTGGCCGAACTCCTCGCCGAGCTGGGCGAGGAGGCCTATGGCGCGGGCCGCTGGCGCGAGGCGGCCCAGCTCTTCGAACAGGTCGCCCTGGCCGAGGAGTTCGTGGACTTCCTGACCCTCCCCGCGCTTCCCCTGCTGGGCTGAGCGCGGCGGTCCACCACTTCGTTCCGTGCGTTCGAACGAGTCCGGCCGTCCCCTCGTCGCCGTGCGGAACGGCCCTTTCCACGTAAGGAGTTCACCCATGGCGCGTATGTTCTTCAACGGCCAGGCGATGGTCGGCGGCCCCTTCCACGCCAAGGTCGCCGACTCGCTGATCGGGCCGGCCCGGACCGCCCCCGGCTACCGCTTCTTCTCCATCGACCACAGCGGTGGTACCGACGTCTGCCCGGGGCTGATGGCCGACCCGGCGGCGGACACCGCCATCGAGGGCGAGCTGTACGACATTCCCCTGGAGCGGCTGAGGGACGTCATCCTGCCGGGCGAACCGCGGGAACTGGAGCTGGGGGTGATCGAGCTGGAGGACGGCTCCGCGTGCCTGTCGATGCTGCTCTCCCGGGGCGAGCTGGAGCGCGGCGTCCACCGTGAGATCACCCACCACGGCGGCTGGCGTGCCTACCTGGCGTCGATCGGGCGTACGGCCTGACGGGGAGCAGGGAACAGGGAGCAGGGAGCAGGGAGCAGGGGGGCAGGCGGCAGGGAACAGAGAACAGCGAACAGAATTCAGAGAACAGATTTCAGCGAACAGATGATGAAAGTTGTCACCTGTTCGCTGAACTCCGTCCGCCGAACGCCGCGACCCCGGACCCTCGCCGTGGATCCGGGGCCGCGGTCCGCACACCCCTCGGGTGTACGGAGCCGGGGGCGCACCGTCCCTGGGCGCCCCCGGAGTGCGGGGTGGGTGGGCGTCAGACCGGACGGGCCGCCAGTTCGCGGGCGGCCCGGGCGCAGTCGCGCGCGATCCGGTCCTCGTCGACGGTGGTCAGCCGTCCCTTCTCGACCACCGCGTTGCCGTTGACGAACAGCATCGACAGCGGCGGCAGCGCCCCGAAGGTGAGCGCGGCGACCGGGTCGGCGATGGACGAGTGCATGATCCCGTCGACCTTCCACAGCGCCAGGTCGGCGAGCTTGCCGACCTCGATCGAGCCGATCTCGTCCTGCCTGCCGAGCACCCGGGCGCCGCCCATGGTGCCCAGGCGCAGCGCCTGCCGCCCGGTCAGCGCGGTGGGGGATCCGTGCAGCCGGTTGATCAGCAGGGCGTTGCGCAGCTCCGTACCCAGCTCGCCGGACTCGTTGGACGCGGTGCCGTCCACCCCGAGCCCGACCGGGACGCCGGCCCGGAGCATGTCGGGTACCCGGGCGATGCCGGCCGCCAGCCGGGCGTTGGAGGACGGGCAGTGGGCGACGCCGGTGCCGGTCTCGGCGAACTTGGCGATGTCGGAGTCGTCCATGTGCACGCAGTGCGCCATCCAGACGTCCTCGCCGAGCCAGCCCACCGACTCGAAGTAGTCGGTCGGCCCCATGCCGAACAGCTCCTTGCAGAAACGCTCCTCCTCGGCCGTCTCCGAGCCGTGGGTGTGCAGGCGGACGCCCTTGCGCCGGGCGAGTTCGGCGGAGCGGCGCAGCAGCTCGGTGGAGACCGAGAAGGGCGAGCAGGGTGCGAGCGCGACGTGCAGCATCGAGCCGAAGGAGGAGTCGTGGTACCGGTCCACGGCGGCCTCGGAGGCGGTCAGGATGGCGTCCAGTTCCTCGACCGCGTGGTCCGGCGGCAGCCCGCCGTCCTTCTTGGAGCGGTCCATCGAGCCGCGCAGCGCGGTGAAGCGCAGGCCGAGTTCCCGGACGGCCTCGACCGAGGCGCCGAGGACGTCGCCGCCGTCCTTCGGGAAGACGTAGTGGTGGTCGGAGGCGGTGGTGCAGCCGGACTTGAGCAGTGCGGCGGCGGAGCCCTGGCTCGCGGCGTGGACGAGCTTCTCGTCGATCCGCGCCCAGGTCGGGTAGAGGGCGACCAGCCAGTCGAACAGGATGTCGTCCTGGGCCAGGCCGCGGGTGATCCACTGGTAGAAGTGGTGGTGGGTGTTGACCAGTCCGGGGGTGGCCAGGTGGCCGTCGCCGTCGATCCGGCGCACCACGTTGTCCAGCCACGCGGGGGCGGGGCCGTCGCCCACCGCCTCGATGGTGTTGCCGAGCAGGACCACGTGGCCGCGGGCGTACTCGGTGTCGTTCGCGTCCACGGTGGCGATCGCGACGTTCTCGATCACGATCCGCTGGTCAGCGGGCGGGGGCTGGACTGCCATGGTGTGACTCCTAACGGAAGGGTCGGAAGGGGCGGGCACCGCAGGGGGCACGCGCTCCTCCCCGGGCGGTCAGGACGGTGTCACTGTCGGTGCCGTCGGCGCCGTCGCCCCCGTCGTGTCGGGGGCCTGGCCGGCCCCTGGCCGGCGGCCGGCACCGACGTGGTGGAAGAGCAGGTTGAGCAGGACGGCCGTCACGCAGCCGGCCGAGATCCCCGAGTGCAGCAGGGTCCGGGCGGCCTCCGGGAAGGAGTCGTAGAACGTCGGCACGGCGATCGGGACGATGCCCACGCCGAGCGAGACCGACACCAGGATGGTGTTCGAGCCGGACTCCAGGCCGGCCTCCGCGAGGGTGCGGATGCCGCTGGCCGCGACCGTGCCGAAGAGCACGATCCCGGCCCCGCCGAGGACGGGCTGCGGCACCAGGGAGACGACCGAGCCCAGCACCGGGAACAGCCCCAGCAGGACCAGGATGCCGCCGCCGGCCGCGACCACGAAGCGGCTGCGGATCCTCGTCAGCGCCACCAGCCCGATGTTCTGGGCGAAGGCGCTGGCGGCGAAGCCGTTGAAGACGGGGCTGAGCGCGGTGGCCAGACCGTCGGCCCGCAGGCCGGCGGCGAGGGTGGCTTCGTCCGCCTCGCGGTCGACGATCCTGCCGAGCGCGAGCATGTCGGCGGTGGACTCGGTCATCGAGACGACCATGACGATGCACATCGAGACGATCGCGGCGGCGTCGAACATCGGCGCGCCGAAGTGGAACGGGGACGGGAGCGAGAAGACGTCCGCGTCCTTGACCGCGCCGAAGTCGGCGAGCCCCAGCGGGAAGGCGATCAGGGTGCCGAGCGCCAGGCCGACGAGCAGCGACAGCTGCTGCCAGAAGCCGCGCAGCAGCCGGTTGCAGAGCACCACCGCGACGAGGGTGGCCGCGGCGAGGCCGACGGCCCGCATGGAGCCGTACCCGGGGGCGCCCGGCGAGCCGCCGCGCGCCCAGTTGACCGCCACCGGTAGCAGGGAGACCCCGATGAGGGTGATCACGGTGCCCTGGACGACCGGGGGGAAGAACCGGATGAGCTTGCAGAAGTACGGCGCCGCGAGGAAGCACAGCAGTCCCGCGACGATCACCGCTCCGAAGATCACCGGGAGGGCGTCCTTCGGGCCGCCCGTTCTCTCGACGGTGCCGTTGGCTATGGCGATCATGGGCGCGACCCCCGCGAAGGAGACGCCGTTCACGAACGGCAGCCGCGCGCCGATCTTCCAGACGCCGAGGGTCTGGAGGAGGGTGGCCAGTCCGGCGGTGAACAGGCTGGCCGAGATGAGCAGGGCGAGTTCGGCGGGGGAGAGCCCGACGCCGGCGCCGACGATGAGCGGGGGAGCGACGACCCCCGCGTACATCGCGGCGACGTGCTGGAGTCCGGTGGAGAGCAGCTTCGCCGTCGGCAGCAACTCGTCCACGGGGTGGGGTCCGGTCCGGGACGACTCGTCGGGGAGGTGGGCCGGCGTGTCGGGGAGGTGGGCCGGCGTGTCGGGGAGGTGGGCCGGTGGTCCGGCGAGCTGGGCCGGTGCGCCGTCCGGGCCGTGCGTTCTTGCCGGGGTGGAACCGCCGTCTGTACTGCTGGTGTTGCTGGGTGCCATGTCGAGCCCCTCTTGTGCCCGTGGCTCCCGGCGCGCCCGTGGCGCTGGAGAGCGGCTGCTGCTGATGCGGCCGAGGGTGGGACGGCGGTGCAAGGGCCCCTCGGCGGGCCTCTCCGGTGCCCCGGGCCGGCCGCCGTGAGGCAGACACGAACTCCGGTGGGTGGGGGTGGGGTTGGAGCGACTGCTGGTACGGGTGGCGCGGGGGGTGGGGTCGGTGGCGCGGTCCACCCGGACTCGGCCGGCCCGCGGGGGCCGGAGGGTGCGGCGATTCCGGGCGGTGTCCACCTGGCGGAGGAGTCAGGCGACCGGGATGACCGGGACGACGCCCTCGCGGTGTACGGTGCCCTCGATCAGGCCGTACATGCGGTCCGCGGCGAAGTAGACCTCGTTGTCGTTCTCGAGGCCGAACGGCTCCAGATCGACCAGGAAGTGGTGCTTGTTGGGCAGTTCGAGGCGGACCTCGTCGACCTCGGCCCGGTTGTTCAGGACCCGGCTGCCCATCGCGTGCAGGGTCTGCTGAAGCGAGTAGGAGTACGTTTCGGCGAATGCCTCCAGCAGATGCCGCTTCACCTGGGTGTAGGAGCGGTTCCAGTGGGGCTGGGCCTCGCCGTCCGCGCCGCTGTAGCCGAACTTCCAGCGGGCGGTGACCTGGGTGGCGAGGATGCGGTCGTACGCCTCCTGGAGGGTGGTGTAGTCGTCCTTGATGTAGCCCCAGAACTCGGAGTTGGTGGAGTTCATGACGACCAGGTCCTTCAGGCCGGAGACGACCTGGACGGACTCCCCGTCGTAGACGATCTCGCTGGTGCGGATTTCCTGGCCGCGGCGGACGAAGGAGTGGCCGACCTCCTCCGAGCCGATGAAGCGGGCCGAGCTGTCCGGCGTCCTGATCCGGTCCCAGGCGTACTCCTCGATCCGGATCCGGGCGCTGTGCACGACACCGCGCTCGGTGTCGTCGACGAAGTGGCGGGCCAGGAGGATGCCGAACGCCTCGGCGGACTCGATGCCGTGCTTCTTGGCGAAGGCGTAGACGGTGTTCTTGGTGGTGTCGGTGGGGAGGCAGTTGGCGTTGGACCCGGTGAGGTGGACGTCCTCGAACTCGCCGCGGAGCGCGACCGAGACGTTCAGGTCCTTGATCTCGTGCCGGGTGGAGCCGCGGTGGATCCGGACGATGCGGTTCTCCGCCTTGCCGTACTGGTTCTGACCGAGCACGTGGGCCATGACGTGGCTCCTAAGCTTGTCGAGGTCGGTCCTAGCTTCCGCGGTAGACCGAGTATCCGAACGGGTTGAGCAGCAACGGCACGTGGTAGTGGGGCTGTTCGGGCGCGACCGTGAAGACGACCGAGACCTCGGGGAAGAACGGCGGCTCGGCGGACCGGAGCGCGTGGTACGCGCCGGTGTCGAAGAGCAGCCGGACGACCGAGCCCGCCTCCACGGCCGGCAGGTCCCTGATCCGGCCGTCGGAGTCCGTGGCGGAGGTGCCGAGCACCTGCCAGCCACCCTCGGTGCGCAGTGCGAGCTCGACCGGGACGCCCGTGGCCGGGTGGCCGAGGCTGGTGTCGAGCACATGGGTGGAGATGCCGGTCATGGGCGAAGGAGCCTTACTGGTATCGGATATGAGGTCACATCAGGTCACATCAGGTCACCTGGCGGCGCCTGATGGAACGGCCGGCCGTGGTCGGTGCGGCGTGACGACGTGAGACGGCGCCGTGAACTGATTGTCCGTCAGGACGCGTCGAGCAGCCGGTCGAGCCGGATGTCGTTGATCTTGCGCAGCTCTCCACGGATGATCTCCGCCTCGGTTGCGGCGTCGTGGGGGTGGCGCTCGCGGAGGGCGGCGAGCATGTCGAGGGCGGTGCGGCCGGTCGCGCAGATCAGGAACACGTGGCCGAACTTGGCCTCGTAGGCGGCGTTGGCTTCGCGCAGCTGGTCGAGGACCGCCCGGTCCACGCCCCGGATTCCGGCCTGTTCGCGCTCGGAGGCGGCGTCGCCGGCTGTCGGCCTGCCGATCCGGGCGTGGCCGGCCATCGCGTCGTGGAGGTCCTCGACCGTCAGGGACGCCATGGCCGCCGCGTTGGCGGCGAGCAGGGCCTCGCGGTCGGACCAGGGCTTCGCCGCCGCGACGGCGGCGGCCCAGCGGGGGCTGGAGCAGACCTCCAGCAGGATCCCTTCAAGCTCCGCGGCGTCGGCGGAGGCCAGGGCGTCAAGGGCGTGGGGGTGGTTGGTCACGAGTGGACCTCCTGAAGAGTGGTGCCACCCGGAAAAGCTAGATCGACCCCACCCGGCCGTCAACACTTTGTTGAACGGTTGGTGGTTACGTTTCGAACCGGGCCGCGTTACCGGGCCCTCTGGTGTGCGATTCGCCAAGTGTGCCCCGCCGCAGGCCGATCCAGTCCTGCCGCGCCGGCGGGGTCACCCGTTCGGAAGCCCCTGGGGCGGGTCCGTGTGCGCCCCGCAGGGCGTCGAGCCGGGCGTCAGGACGACTTCGCGCCGTCCTGGCGGTTCAGGTAGTTGTACACAGTGAAGCGGCTGACGCCCAGGGCCGAGGCGACGGTCTCCACGCCGTGGCGGACGGTGAAGGCACCGCGCTCCTCCAGCAGGGCGACGACCCGCTGCTTCTCCAGCCGGTCGAGCTCGGCCAGCGGGCGGCCGTCGAACTGTCGGGTCATCTCGGCGAGCAGCCGGTCCAGCGCACTGCTCAGGTGCGGCAGCCGGACGGCCAGGGCGGGGGTGCCCTCCCACTCCAGGACCACGTCGTCGGGCTTCGCCTCGTCCAGCGGGACGGGCGTCGCGCCGACCGCGGCCAGCAGCGGCTTCACCGCGGCGGCGAGCGGGTGTTCCACGTTCCCGGTCACGGCGTACCGTCCTCCTCGCCCAGCACGCTGACCTGGACCGAGATCCGGGTGGCCCCGGCGTCCAGGCTCTCCTTGAGCAGCTTGGCCACCGCGGCGAGGACCTTCTCGGCCTCGCCCTCGGCGCCGGTGCCGAAGGGGCCGACCGACACGGCCAGGCCGGCCTCGTCGACGGCCTTGCGGGCCGCCGCGGCGTGCTCCGGGAACGTGTCCAGTTCGAACGGTTCTGTCGTGAACTCCACCATCAATCGCACGAGGTCACTGTAGCGAGCGGGGGTGCGGGTGGGGCAGGGGACGGCTGGTCGAACGGTCCGACCCGGGGTGAGGCGAACCGCCGGGCGGCTTCAACAAAATGTTGTGACTCCCTTGACACTCGCTCAGAGGCCCGGAGATGCTTCCACCACACAGAATCCCTCTTCCGGATCGTGGAAGTTGCGGATGATGGAAGAGAGATGAGAGGTGAGCGACGTGACGGCGGCCGCCCAGCACGGCTTCACGGTCAACCTGTCGATCCTGTTCGGCGAGCTGCCGCTCCTGGAGCGCCCCGCCGCGGCCGCCGCGGCCGGCTTCACCGCAGCCGAACTGTGGTGGCCCTTCGGCGCGGATCACGACCCGTCGCAGGCCGAACTGGACGCGCTGCGCAAGGCGTTCACCGACGCGGGGGTGCGGCTCACCGGCCTCAACCTCCTGGACGACCTGGGCAGCGGTGCCCGCGGAACCGTCTCGATTCCGTCCGAGCGGGACCGCTTCCGCGCCAACGTCCCGGTCGCCGCGGAACTCGCCGCCTCACTCGGCGCCACCGCGCTCAACGCGCTGTACGGCAACCGGGTCGAGGGCGTCGACCCGGCGGAGCAGGACGCGCTCGCGCTGGAGCACCTGGTGCTCGCCGCGCGGGCCGCGCACGGGATCGGCGCCGTCCTGCTGGTCGAGGCCCTGAACAGGGCCGAGTCGCCGGACTACCCGCTGGTCTCGGCCGCCGCCGCGGTCGAGGTGGTCGACCGGGTCAACGCTGCCACAGGCCTGGGAAACGCCAGGTTCCTCTGCGACCTGTACCACCTGGCCAGGAACGGTGAGGACCTGGCGGCGGTCATCGGAACCCACGCCGACCGCATCGGTCACGTGCAGATCGCCGACACCCCGGGCCGCAACGAGCCCGGCACCGGTGAACTGGACTTCGAGGACCTGTTCGCCCGGCTCACGGCCGCGGGCTACACCGGCCCCATCGGCCTGGAGTACCGGCCCTCCACCGGCGTCAGCGCCGACAGCTTCGGATGGCTGCCGCGCGAGCTGCGCGCCGCCCGGTAACGGCGCCGCCCCACCCGACCTCCCCCCTGCACACGTGAGGAACTCGACGCGATGAGCCGCAAGATCGCCTTCATCGGCCTCGGCATCATGGGCGGCCCGATGGCCGCCAACCTGGTCAGGGCCGGCCACCACGTCACCGGCTTCAACCTCACCCGGCCACCGATCGACGCCCTGGTCGCGGCCGGCGGCCACGGTGCCACCAGCATCGCGGACGCGGTGAGGGACGCCGAGGTGGTGATCACCATGGTCCCGGCCGACCCGCAGGTCGAGCAGGTCGTCCTGGGCGAGGGCGGGGTACTGGAGCACGCCGGGTCCGGCACCCTGTTGATCGACATGTCCTCGATCACGCCGCAGACCTCGACCAGGATCGAGGCCGCCGCCCGGGAGAAGGGCGTCCGCACCCTGGACGCCCCGGTCTCCGGAGGCGAGGCGGGAGCCGTCGAGGCCGTCCTGTCGATCATGGTCGGCGGTGCCGCCGAGGACTTCGCCGAGGCCAGGCCGCTGTTCGACGCGCTGGGCACCACGGTCGTCCACGTCGGCCCGACCGGCGCCGGCCAGACCGTCAAGGCCGCCAACCAACTGATCGTCGCGGCCAACCTCCAGGTGCTCGCCGAGGCCGTGGTGTTCCTGGAGAACGCCGGCGTCGACCTCGCGGCCGCGCTGGACGTGCTCGGCGGCGGCCTGGCCGGCTCCACCGTGCTCAACCGCAAGAAGGCGAACATGCTGAACCGCGAGTTCGCCCCCGGCTTCCGGATCGACCTGCACCACAAGGACATGGGCATCGTCACCGACGCCGCCCGCGCCGTGGGCGCCGCGCTGCCGGTCGGCGCCGTGGTGGCCCAACTGGTCGCCTCCGCCCGGGCCAACGGCGACGGCTCGCTGGACCACTCGGCGCTCCTGCGGGGCGTCGAGCGGCTTTCCGGGCGCGAGGCCGGATAGCACCTCCGGGGGCTCCCGCGCCGAGCCCCCGCCCCGAACTCCTCCTGGCGGCGTGTACCCATCCGGTCGTGCCCGCGCCGCCAGGAGGCCGGACCCGACCGGCGTGCGGGCCGGGGCTCATCCGCCCGCCCGCCGGTCGACCCGGAGCGGTGACGCGTACGTTCCCCTGGGGGCACTCCGGTCGTGCCCGTACCCGCCGCCGGGCCCCTCCCCACCGCGGATTCCGCCCCAACCACTCCAGCCGCCCCGGCGCCCCGGCCGAGCAGCTCGCTGCCACCGGCCGTCCGGGCTCATGCTGGACGCACGTCGTAGCGCCCCCCCGCCCGACCCGTACGGAAACGAGGACCGCGTCATGCCCCCCACCCCCCACCCGGGCCATGTGGTCGTCGCCCCCGACAAGTTCAAGGGCAGCCTGGAGGGCGCCGAGGCGGCGGCCAGGATCGCCGCCGGCATCCGTCGCGCCGCGCCCGGCACGGAGGTGCGCGAACTGCCCGTCGCCGACGGCGGCGAGGGAACCCTGGCCGCCGCGCTCGCGGCCGGGTTCACCCGGGTCCCGGCCAAGGTGACCGGCCCGACCGGACTGCCGGTGGACGCCGCGCTGGCCGTCCGGGACGACACCGCCGTGGTCGAGCTGGCGCAGGCCGCCGGCCTCGCCCGGCTGCCCGGCGGCCGTACCGCCCCGCTCTCGGCCGGGTCCTACGGGGTCGGCCAGCTGATCGCCAAGGCGGTCTCGCTCGGCGCGAAGCGGATCGTCCTGGGCCTCGGCGGCAGCGCCAGTACGGACGGCGGGGCCGGCCTGGTGCAGGCGCTCGGGGTGCGGCTGCGCGACGTCGACGGCGCCGAACTCCCGCCCGGTGGTGCCGCGTTGCGCCGGCTCGCGGAGATCGACCTCGGCCCGCTGGCCGACGCCCTGGGCGGGGTCGAGCTCGTGGTCGCCTGCGACGTGGACAACCCGCTGCTCGGGCCGCGCGGCGCCGCCGCCGTCTACGGCCCGCAGAAGGGGGCCGACAGCGAGGACCTGGTGGTCCTGGAGGAGGGGCTGACCCGGTTCGCCGACCTGGTGGCCGAGGCCACCGGGCGGGACGTCCGGGAGGCGCCCGGCGCCGGCGCCGCGGGCGGGGTGGGCTTCGCGGCCCTGGCCCTGCTCGGCGCCACCGTGCGACCCGGCATCGAGCTGCTGCTCGACCTGTTGGGCTTCGACGGGGCCGTGCGCGGGGCCCGACTCGTGGTGACCGGCGAGGGATGCCTGGACGCGCAGACGCTGCACGGCAAGGCCCCCGCCGGAGTCGCCGCGGCGGCCGCCCGGGCGGGGGTCCGGGTGGCCGCCGTCGCGGGCCGGCTGGAGCTCTCCGAGCCCGAGTGGCGGGCCGCGGGCTTCACCGCCGCGATCGCCCTGACCGACCTGGCCGAGCGGCCGGGGGAGAGCATGACCAGGGCCGCGGAGCTGGCCGAACTCGCGGGGGAGCGGCTGGCCGACCGACTGCTGGCGCGCTGAACCCTCGCACTCCCGTCCATTGACGTTTTGTTGAAGGCAGGCCTAGGCTCCCGGCAATCCCTCGCCACCTCGGGGTTCCACCTCCCGCGTTCCACCGCTCTCGAAGCACCCGCGAAGCGCCCTCGAACCATCCCGACTCCCAGGTTCCGGAGGTCTCCCATGCCTTTCAGCCAGCCGACGGTGATCCGCTCCCGGCGGGTGGTCCTGCCCGACGGCGAGCGCCCCGCGGACGTGCTGATCCAGGAGGGGAAGATCGCCCGGACGGCGCCGCACGGCTCGCTCACGGCCGGCGAGGGCGGGCTCGTCGACCTCGGCGACACCGCCCTGCTGCCCGGCCTGGTCGACACCCACGTGCACGTCAACGAGCCCGGCCGCACCGAGTGGGAGGGCTTCGCCACCGCCACCCGGGCCGCCGCGGCCGGCGGCGTCACCACGATCGTCGACATGCCGCTCAACGCGGTCCCGCCCACCACCACGGTGGCGGGGCTGGTGCTCAAGCGGAAGGCCGCCGAGGGCCAGGCCTGGGTCGACCTCGGCTTCTGGGGCGGAGCCGTCCCCGGCAACGTCGCGGACCTCGAACCGCTGTACCGGGAGGGCGTGTTCGGCTTCAAGAGCTTCCTCGCCCCCTCCGGGGTGGACGAGTTCCCGCACGTCGAGGCCGCCGACCTGGAGGCTGCGCTGGCCGAGCAGGCCCGGATCGGGGCGCTGGCGATCATCCACGCCGAGGACCCGGCCGTGCTCGCCGCCGCCCCGCAGCAACCCGGCGTCCACTACCGGGACTTCCTGGCCTCTCGGCCCGCCGACGCGGAGACCGCGGCCGTCGCCCGCCTGCTCGACACGGCCCGGACCACCGGCGCCCGGGTGCACATCCTGCACGTCTCCTCCGCCACCGTGCTGCCGCTGCTGCGGCAGGCCCGCGAGGACGGCGTCCGGGTGACCGCCGAGACCTGTCCGCACTACCTGACCCTGGCGGCCGAGCAGGTGCCGGACGGCGACACCGCCTTCAAGTGCTGTCCGCCGATCCGCGACGAGGCCAACCGGGACGCGCTCTGGGAGGCCCTGGCGGACGGCGAGTTCATCGCCGTCGTCTCCGACCACTCGCCGTCCACCCCCGACCTCAAGCTGCTGCCCGAGTACGGCGGAAGCGGTGACTTCGCGGCCGCCTGGGGCGGTATCGCCTCGCTCCAGCTGGGCCTGCCGGCCGTCTGGACCGAGGCCCGCCGACGCGGCCACACCCTGGCGGACGTGGTGCGCTGGATGTCCGCCGGACCGGCCGAACTGGTCGGCCTCACCGGCACCAAGGGCGCCATCGCCGTCGGCCACGACGCGGACATGGTCGCCTTCGACCCGGACGGCGGGTTCACCGTCCGGACGAGCGGGCTGCACCACCGCAACCCGGTGACCCCCTACGCCGGCCGGACCCTCACCGGCGCGGTGCGCGCCACCTGGCTGCGCGGCCGCGAGGTGGACCCGGCGGCCCGGCCCTTCGGCCGGCAGCTTGCCCGGCGCCCGCTCCCACCCCGCCTCCACCCCACCCTTGCCCCTACCCCCACCCCCACCACCGCCCCGTCCGAACGCGTCTGAGGAGAGCCAGTGACCACTGCCGACACCCCGAGTGCTCGCTTCACCGAGCTGGTCGACCTGGCCTCCCGACCGCTCGGCGCGGGCGTCGTCGCCACCAACGACGACACCTTCGCGGACGCCGAGAACCTGCTGGTCGCCGCGCCGGCCGAGTTCCGCCCGCACACCTTCGGCCACAAGGGCCAGATCATGGACGGTTGGGAGTCCAGGCGCCGCCGCGGCGTCTCCGCCGACCGGCCGCACCCTACCGACCAGGACCACGACTGGGCGATCGTCCGGCTCGGCGCCGCCGGGGTGGTGCGCGGCGTGGTCGTGGACACCGCCCACTTCACCGGCAACTACCCGGAGTCCGCCTCGGTCGAGGCCGCGTCCGTCCCCGGCCACCCCTCGCCCGAGGAGCTCCGGGAGGCCGAGTGGACCACGATCGTGCCGCGCACCGGGCTGAAGGGCGACACCGCCCACGAGTTCGCCGTCGCGGACGGCACCCGCTACACCCACGTACGGCTGAGCATCTTCCCGGACGGCGGCGTCGCCCGGCTACGGGTGCACGGCGAGGTGCTGCCCGACCCGCGCGAACTGGACGGTCTCACCTTCGACCTGGCCGCCCAGGAGTACGGCGGCGTGGCCGAGGCGGCGTCCGACCGCTACTTCTCCTCCCCGCACAACCTGAACGCTCCCGGCCGCGCCTCCGTCATGGGCGACGGGTGGGAGACCCGGCGTCGGCGCGACAAGGCCAACGACTGGGTGCGGATCGCCCTGGCCGGGGGCGGTGAGGTCCTGGCCGTCGAGGTGGACACCTCCTGCTTCGTCGCCAACGCCCCCGGCTGGGCCGACCTGATCGGCTTCGACGCCTCGACCGGGGCCGACCCGGCGCACGGCGAGTGGTTCGAACTCCTGCCCCGCACCCGGCTCCAGCCCGACACCCGGCACCGCTTCCGGCTCGCCGGCGGCCGTCCGGTGACCCACGTGCGGATCAACGTCCACCCGGACGGCGGGCTGGCCCGACTCCGGCTCACCGGCCGTCTCACCGAGGCCGGCCGCACCGCGCTCGCACTGCGCTGGTTCAACGCCCTCCCGGCCGCCGAGGCCGTCGCGGCCCTCACCGGATCCGGCCGCACCGCCGACGAGGCCGCCGCGCTGACCGCCGCCCGTCCGGTGACCGACCCGGTGGCGGCCTCGACCGTCGTCCGGAGCCTGCTCGGGGACTGACGGTCGGTCGGCTGCGTGAGGCTCCGGCAGGCGGGGCCTCGCCGCAGAACCTGACGAGACGTCACTTCTCGCTCCGAGTGCTGCTGCCCTTATCGACATCCGAAGGACCCGCCATGCCCAAGATCCTGACCACGGAGTCCGGCGCCCCGGTCGCCGACAACCAGAACTCGGCCTCGGCCGGCGAGTACGGCCCGCTGCTGATCCAGGACCAGCACCTCCTGGAGAAGCTGGCCCGGTTCAACCGCGAGCGCATCCCGGAGCGCGTCGTGCACGCCCGCGGCTCCGGTGCGTACGGCTACTTCGAGGTCACCGACGAGGTCGCGCGGTACACCCGGGCGGGCTTCCTCTCGGAGGTCGGCAAGCGCACCGAGGTCTTCCTGCGCTTCTCCACCGTGGCCGGCAACCTGGGCGCCGGCGACGCGGTGCGCGACCCGCGCGGCTTCGCGGTGAAGTTCTACACCGAGGAGGGCAACTACGACCTCGTCGGCAACAACACGCCGGTGTTCTTCATCAAGGACCCGATCAAGTTCCCCGACTTCATCCACTCGCAGAAGCGGGACCCGTACACCGGTGTGCAGGAGGCGGACAACGTCTGGGACTTCTGGGCCCACTCGCCGGCCTCGACCCACCAGATCACCTGGCTGTTCGGCGACCGCGGCATCCCGGCCTCGTACCGCCACATGAACGGCTACGGCTCGCACACCTACCAGTGGGTCAACGCCGACGGTGACGCCTACTGGGTGAAGTACCACTTCAGGACCGACCAGGGCATCCGCTGCCTGGACGCCGACCAGGCGGCCGGGGTGGTCGGCGGCGACGCCGACTCGCACCAGCGCGACCTCCACCAGGCCATCGAGCGCGGGGTGTTCCCGTCCTGGACCCTCCACGTCCAGCTGATGCCGGTCGCCGAGGCCGCGGACTACCGCTTCAACCCCTTCGACGTCACCAAGGTCTGGCCGCACGCCGACTACCCGCTGGTCAGGGTCGGCCGCCTGGTGCTCAACCGGAATCCGGAGAACGTCTTCGCCGAGGTCGAGCAGGCCGCGTTCTCGCCGAACAACTTCGTGCCCGGCATCGGCCCGTCCCCGGACAAGATGCTCCAGGGCCGCCTGTTCGCCTACGCGGACGCCCAGCGCTACCGCCTCGGGGTCAACCACACCCGGCTGCCGGTGAACGCCCCGCGCGCCACCGAGGCCGACAACTACGGCCGGGACGGGCGGATGGCCGTCGACAGCGCCGGTCGCGGCAGGAACTACGAACCCAACTCGTACGACGGCCCCGTCCAGACCGGCGACGCGCTGGCCGCGCCGGTCGGGGTGACGGGCCGCACCGGCACCCACCCCACCCCGGCGCACCCCGAGGACGACGACTTCTTCCAGGCCGGCGAGCTGTACCGGCTGATGTCGGCCGACGAGCGGACCCGGCTGATCGGCAACCTCGCCGGCTCCCTGGCGCAGGTCTCGCGCGACGACGTGGTGGAGCGGAACCTCGCCCACTTCCGCGCGGCGGACGAGGAGTACGGCGCCCGGCTGGCCGCCGCCGTCGCCGAGTTGCGGGAGGGCGACGAGGCCTGACCCGGCAGCCGGAGGGCGGGGCCCCTTCCCCCTCCCGGTGGCGGGGCCCGCGGTGTCAGCCCAGGTCGGCCGGGGGGTCGGCACGGATTGTCCACGGATATGTACGGACGGCAGCGGTCGGAGCCGCCGGGTGGATAGGCTGGTGGCGTGCCCGCGGTCGCTCCGTGGGGGGACATCGGAAGGGGACGACATGTCGACACCAGCCCCGGGTCGTCACGCCGCGCTTGATCAGGGCCCGACGGGCCCGTTCACCTCCTCCAGTACGCCCTCAGACTGCTGGAGGCGGTCGACCGCCACCCCGACGGCACCACCCTGGTGGCCCTCGCCCGGGAGACCTCGCTCGGGCTGCCCACCGTGCGCCGGCTCGCCGAGATCCTGGAGGTCGAGGGCTATCTCCAGTGCCAGGACGGCGGTTGGCTGCTGGGCGGCACCTTCGCCCTGCTCGGCCAGCACAACCGGGAGCAGCTGGTGAAGGCCCGACTCAACCGCAAACTCGCCGAACTCCGGGACGAGTTGGGGGCAGCGGTGTACTTCAGTCGGTACCACGACGGCGAGTTGTCGGTGGAGGCGGTCTCGGCCGCCGACCACGCGCCGGCCGTGCAGGAGTGGGTGGACTTCCGGGCCACCGCGCACGCCAGCGCGATCGGCAAGTGCCTGCTCGGCCAGCTGGACGCGGACGCGCGGCGCGACCACCTCTCCCGGCACCCGGTCGCCCGGCTCACCTCCCGCACCGTCACCGACGCCGACCAGCTGATGCACCGGCTGGAGCGGCAGCCCGCCACGGTGCCGGTGCTGGACATCCAGGAGTACGCGCTGGGGACGGTGTGCGCGGCGGTGCCGATCACGGCGGGCAGTACGGTCGGCTGCCTGGCCACCTCGATGCCGGCGGACAACATCCACAAGCTGAAGGCCGCCGCCGAGCTGTTGGCGGCCCGGGCGGCGCCGCTGATGCTGGCGATGGCGGTCTGAGCGCCGCCCGGCCGGAGGGCCCCGTCGGACGCGTGCCGTCCGGTGGGGCCCTCGGGCTTTCCCCGCAGCCCGAACGCGTGTTCAGGGGTGGTGTCCGTCCGGCCGTGGCGGTGGTCCGCCCTGCCGCGGCCCGGCGCGCGGCACTTATTAGACTCGATGTCGATAAGACCCGCCGAACCCCTTGTCCCCACGGCTACCCGCGAGTACGTTTCCCTGGAGCCGAGCCGCCGCCCCCAGGTCAGGAGGGCCTGCCATGCCCCGTTCCACCCCCGTCCCCGCCCTCGCCGCCCCCGCCGCGCGCGTGCACGACAGCCTCGTCCTGGAGCCCCGGGACGTCCGCTTCGACTGGAGCCGGCTGCCGCTGCACTGGATCCCGGACGAGCCGATGGCCACCCACGTCATCAACGTGCTGCACCTGCTGCTGCCCGAGGGGGAGCGGTGGTTCGTCAGGGTGTTCAAGGAGGCGCTGCCGCTGATCCGCGACGAGCAGCTGCGCGAGGAGGTCCTCGGGTTCATCGGGCAGGAGGCCATCCACGCCGAGGCGCACCAGGAGGTCCTGGACCACCTGCTCGGCCAGGGGCTCGACCCTCGGCCGTACGTCCGGCAGATCGCCTGGCTGTTCCAGCGCGTCCTCGGCGACAAGCCGGGGCTGCCGCCGGCCCGGCGGCGGGAGAACGTCATCGAGCGGGTCGCCTTCATCGCGGCGATCGAGCACTTCACCGCCTTCCTCGGCGACTGGGCGCTCAACTCCCCGGGCCTGGACCGGGCCAAGGCCGACCCGACGATGCTGGACCTGCTGCGCTGGCACGGCGCGGAGGAGGTCGAGCACCGCAGCGTCGCCTACGACCTGATGGTCCACCTGGACCCGGGATACCTGCGCCGGGTGCGCGGGATGGTGGTCTCCGGACCGCTGCTGGTCCACCTCTGGGTGCGCGGCGCCCGCTTCCTGCTCGCCGCCGACCCCACCCTGAAGGGGCGGCTCAAGCCCACCTGGCGGGAGGCGGGGCGGATCGCCAGGCGCGGACTGCTGCCGGACCCGGTCAGGTCGGTCCGCTCCGGGCTGCGCTACCTGCGGCCGGGCTACCACCCGACCCAGGAGGGCTCGTCCAGTCAGGCGCTGGGCTACCTCGCCACCTCCCCGGCCGCCCGGGCGGCCGCCGGGCGCGGCTGACAGATGACGGGTTTCAGGTTTCAGCGAACAGAAAACGTTTTCTGTTCGCTGAAATCTGAAGGCTGAAATCTGAAACCTGTCAGCTGTCACCCCTCCGCCCCGCCCCCCGACGCCCAAGGACCCCGCCGGATGGACCTGCTCACCCCGCCCCCCGATCTCTACGGCCGCCCCCGCGCCGACGGCTTCATGCGCCGGCTCACCGCCTTCGGCGACCGCTACTCCCCGGCCCTCGGCGGCCCGCTGCTGCGCCGCAACCCCCGCCGCCCGCTCAGCCGCCCCACCCCGCCGCTCCAGCTGGTCGTCGCCGGGCGCCGCCAACTGGCGGCCGATGTCGTCGAGTTGCGCCTGGCCGATCCCTCCGGCGGTCCGCTGCCCGGCTGGCAGCCCGGCGCCCACCTGCGCCTCGTCCTGCCCTCCGGCCGCGAGCGCCACTACTCCCTCAGCGGTGACCCAGCCGACCGCGCCGCCTACCGCATCGCCGTCCGGCGGCTGCCCGAGGCCGGCGGTGGGTCCGTCGAGGTCCACGACGCCCTGCACCCCGGCACCCGGCTCACCGCCCGCCGCCCGCGCAACGGCTTCGCCTTCTGCGCCGAGCCCACCGTCCTCCTGCTGGCCGGCGGCATCGGCATCACCCCGCTGCTCCCGATGGCCCGCGAGGCGCAGCGGTACGGTCTGGACTGGCGCCTGGTGCACGTCGGCCGCAGCGCCGACACCCTCCCGTACACCGACGAGCTGCGCGCCCTCGACCCGCACCGGGTGGTGCTGCGCACCGACGACGAGCACGGCGGGGTCCCCACCGGCGCCGAACTGCTCGACCATGCCCCGCGCGGCGCCGCCGTCTACTGCTGCGGCCCGGCCCCGATGCTCACCGCCGTGCAGCGGGCCCTGGACGACTCCCCGGCCGTCTCCCTGCACTTCGAGCGCTTCGGCGCCGCCCCGGTGACCGACGGCGAGCCGTTCGCCGTCCGCCTCGGCACCGACGGTCCGACCCTCGACGTCCCCGCCGACCGCTCCGCCCTGGACGTGCTGCGCGAGGCCCGCCCGGACCTCCCGTACTCCTGCCACCAGGGCTTCTGCGGCACCTGCGAGGTCCGGGTGCTGGCCGGCCCGCCCGACCACCGGGACCGCCGCCTCACCCCCGAGCAGCGTGCCGCCGGCGCCCTGCTGCCCTGCGTCTCCCGGGCCGCCGGTGGCGAGACCCTCGTGCTCGACCTCTAGAAGGAGCCCCTGCCATGGCGAAAGCGACCCCGACCTTCCGCTACACCGAGCGCGACCTCACCCGCTTCCGCGAGACCCAGCAGCTCGCCTACCACTGCGCCGAACAGGTCGCGGCCTGGATCGAACCCGGGGTCACCGAGCGGCAGGCCACCGCCGAGCTGCGCCGCCGCCTGGTCGCCGCCGGGGTGCAGGACTTCTTCCACGTCCCCTTCGCCTGGTTCGGCGACCGGACGGCGTTCCGGCACTTCCACACCCCGCTCCAGTTCTTCGCCGGCAACCGCCGCCTGGAGGAGGGCATGCCGTACGTGCTGGACTGCGCGCCCGTGGTGGACGGCTACACCGCCGACATCGGCTACGGCGGCAAGGTCGGCGAGAACCGGGTGTGGGACCGCCTGGCCGCCGACCTGAAGGTCTACCGCGAGCTGATCCTCGAGGAGGTGCGGGCCCGCAGGCCGCTCGCCGAGGTGTACGCCGCGGTGGACGCCCAGATCGCCGCGCACGGCTACGACAACCGCCACCAGGTCTACCCGGGCCGGGTGATCGGCCACCAGGTCACCCGCAACACCGCGCGCGGTCCGGCCGGGGTGAACGTCTTCGGCTTCGGCGTGCGCACCCTCCAGACGCTCGGCCGCGAGCTCGTCTCCGAGCGGCTGCACGGCCGTTCGCCGCTCTGGGCGGACGGCCGCGCGTCCCGGCACGCGCCCACCCCGGGCCTGTGGGCGGTCGAGCCGCACATCGGCTTCCGGGGCGTGGGCATCAAGTTCGAGGAGCTGCTGGTGGTCACCGAGGACGACGCCTACTGGCTCGACGACGACCTGCCGCACGTCCGCCGCTGGACCGCCGGCACCGAGCAGACCGTCATCGACCCGACGGCCACCGCCCCGACGGCCACCGCGGCCGCCGCCGAGCCGGCCGCCGCCGAGCCGACCACCGGCGCGCACACCACCGCCGAGCCGACCACCCTGGAGGCCACCCGATGACACGCCCGATGACGAGCCGGCCCGAGCCCCCGGCGGTGCCCCCGGTCCGCCGCCGGACCGTCCACTCCGGTGGCCTGCCGCTCGCCGTCTTCGAGCAGGGCGACCCGGACGCCCCCACCGTCCTCCTCGTGCACGGCTACCCCGACTCCCACGTCGTCTGGGACGACATCGCCGCCGACCTCGCCCGCGACCACCACGTGGTCCGCTACGACGTGCGCGGCGCCGGCGAGTCCGCCGCCCCCGCCGACCGGTCCGGCTACCGCCTGGAGCACCTCGCCGAGGACCTGTTCGCCGTCGCCGACGCGGTCAGCCCGGACCGCCCGGTGCACCTGCTCGCCCATGACTGGGGCTCGATCCAGTCCTGGGAGGCCGTCACCGCCCCCGGTGCCGAACGCCGGATCGCCTCGTACACCACCCTGTCCGGCCCCAGCCTGGACCACATGGGGTACTGGCTGCGCCACCGGCTGCGCCGCCCCACCCCGCGCCACCTCGGGCAACTGCTGCACCAGGGCCTGCACTCCTGGTACATCACCGCCTTCCACCTGCCCTACCTCGCCCCCGGCATCTGGCGCCTCGGCCTCGCCCGGGCCTGGCCGCGGGTGCTGCGCGACCTGGAGCACGTCAGCCCGCGCGCCGGCCACCCGCAGCCCACGCTGCGCCGCGACGCGGTCCGCGGCATCGAGCTGTACCGGGCCAACTTCCGCCCCACCCTGGGAAGTCCGCGCGAGCGGCCGACCGAGGTGCCGGTCCAGCTGATCACCCTCACCCGGGACCGGTACGTCGGCACCTACCTCTCCGAGGGGCTGGAGCGCTGGGTGCCCGACCTGACCCGCAGGACGCTGCACGCCGGCCACTGGTCGGCGCTGCTGGAGAAGGGAGCCACCGTGGCCGCACTGGTCCGCGAGTTCACCGCCCGCGTCGAAGCGGGACAGGCCCGACCGGCGGAGGGCGACGGCCGGCTGGTCGTGGTCACCGGCGGCGGCAGCGGCATCGGCCGGGCCACCGCGCTGGCCTTCGCCGAGGACGGCGCCCGGGTGGTGGTCTGCGACCTCGACCTCGCGGCCGCCGAGCGCACCGCCGAACTGGCCTCGCTGATCGGCCCGAAGGCGCACGCCTACCGGGTGGACGTCTCGGACGGCGCCGCGATGGACGACTTCGCGCGGACCGTCGCCGCCGAGCACGGGGTGCCCGACGTGATGGTCAACAACGCGGGCATCGGCCACTCCGGGACGTTCCTGCAGACCACCGAGAAGGAGTGGCAGCGGGTCCTGGACGTCAACCTGTGGGGTGTGATCCACGGCTGCCGCGCCTTCGGCGCCCTGATGGCCGACCGCGGCCAGGGCGGCCACATCGTCAACGTCTCCTCCGCCGCCGCGTACCTGCCCTCCAAGGCGCTCACCGCCTACGCCACCAGCAAGGCCGCGGTGTTCATGCTCTCCGACTGCCTGCGCGCCGAGTTCGTCGGCCACGGCATCGGCGTCTCCACCATCTGCCCCGGCATCGTCAACACCAACATCACCCGCACCTCCACCTTCTCCGCCACCACCTCCACCGAGCAGGCCGCCAAGCAGGCCCGCGCCGCGAAGCTCTACGCCCGCCGCGGCTTCCCGCCGGAGAAGGTCGCGAGCGCCATCCTCACCGCCGTCCGCACCGGCAGGCCCGTCGTCCCCGTCACCCCCGAGGCCAAGGCCGCCCGCTTCCTCTCCCGCCTCAGCCCCGGCCTCCTCCGCCTCGCCGCCCGCCTCAACGTCACCTGACCGGGTGGACATCGACTGATCGGGCCATAGGGGCCTGCGATATCGGACAGGCTCGGCATTGATATCGCAGGCCCTACTCCGCCTCGGGCGGCCGACCGTGGCCCGTACGGTGATAGACGTCGACGACGCCTGCTGGCCGGGGCTGCCGAGATCCTCGGTACGACGACCAAGGCCGCCGCTGTCAACGCCGCCCTTGAGGACCTCGTCATCGCCGCCACCGCCGAACGCCATGGCGCCACGGTCCTGCACTACGACGGCGACCACGACATGATCGCCGCCGTCACCGGCCAGCCGAGCCCGTGGGTCGTCCCGTCCGATACCGCGGACCGACCTCGCCCGAGCCGGCGCCGCCCGGGGCTGTGAGAGCATCCGGCCCATGGAGATGACAACCGCCCTGTGGTCCTTCGCCCTCGTCGTGGGGCTGCTCACGCTCACGCCCGGGCTCGACACCGCGCTGGTCCTGCGGACGTCCGCGCTGGGGCGCCGCCGGCAGGCGTGGGGGGTCGTGCTGGGGATCCAGACCGGGACGCTGGTCTGGGGGACGCTGACCTCGGCCGGGGTGACGGCGCTGCTGACCGCCTCGCAGGTGGCGTACGAGGTCCTGCGCTGGGCGGGCGCGGCCTATCTGGTGTGGCTGGGCGTCGGGATGCTGCGCAACCGGGGCGGCGAGGTGGCGGTGGAGGAGGAGCCGCAGGACGGCGGGTTCGCGCACGGCTGGCGGCGGGGCACGCTGACCAACCTGCTGAACCCCAAGGTCGGGGTCTTCTACGTGGCCGTGCTGCCGCAGTTCATACCGGCCGGGGCCCCGCACTTCGCCGCCGGCGTGGCGCTGACCTGCGTGCACGTCGTGGAGGGCCTGCTCTGGTCGACCGTCCTGGTGGGCTTCGCCCAGGTGCTGCGCGGATGGCTGCGCCGCCCGGCCGCCCGGCGGCTGATGGACCGGGTGACCGGCGCGGTCGTGGTGGGTTTCGGCGTGAAGCTGGCGCTGGGCGACTGACCGGGGGGCTCAGGAGCTCAACCGCCCCAGGCCTTCCAGCAGTTCGTCGGCGTTCATGCAGATGTGCAGGTCGACCTTGGCGTTCGCCTGCAACCAGAACGGCTCGACGATGGACGGCAGCGAGGCCTCGTCCTGGACGTCGATGACGACGATCATGGTGCGATGCCCGTTGCGTGCCAGGAAGTAGGCGGCCTCCGGTTTGAGTTGGGCCAGCGACTGCTTGACGCCTTCGGCCATCGATCCGTCGTTGATGGCCTGGTTACCCGTCGGGGTGTCGAGTTCGATTTCCAGCAGGGCACGCATGATCCCTGCTCCTTCCCCGGGCTCGGGGCGAGTCCGCAACTCCAGCCTCCCGCCGCGCCGGTGGCCACGCAACGTGAGCGGGACCGGAGTCGTTTCCGGCTCAGGCCGCGTGGGTGCTGGGTCTTGGCCCTCCGGCCGTGTCACCCTCCGTGTCGGTTCGCGACAGGTCGTGGTGGATCGGCCCGTCCGAGGCGCTCAGCGGCAGGCAGCTGCCGCCGCGCCGGTGGGCGACGATCTCGGCGGCGACCGAGACCGCCGTCTCCTCCGGGGTACGGGAGCCGAGGTCCAGGCCGATCGGGGAGCGCAGCCGGGCCAGTTCGGCCTCGGTGAGCCCCGCCTCGCGCAGCCGGGCCGCGCGCTCCCGGTGGGTGCGGCGCGAGCCCATCGCGCCGACGTAGCCGACCGGCAGCCGCAGGGCGCGCTCCAGCAGCGGGATGTCGAACTTGGCGTCGTGGGTGAGCACGCACAGCACGGTGCGTCCGTCGATCCGGCCGAGCTGGGAGTCCAGGTAGCGGTGCGGCCAGTCGACCACCACCTCGTCGGCCTCGGGGAAGCGACGGGCGGTGGCGAAGACCGGCCGGGCGTCGCAGACGGTCACGTGGTAGCCGAGGAACCTGCCGATCCGCACCACCGCGGCCGCGAAGTCGATCGCCCCGAACACCAGCATCCGCGGCGCCGGCACGTAGGACTCGACGAAGCAGGTGACGGCGCCCTGCCCGTGCTCGTCGCAGGGGCGTCCGTCCAGGCCGAGCACGACCTGGCCGGTGCGTCCGGCCTCCAGCATCGCCCGGGCCTGCGCGACGACCGCCCGTTCCAGCCCGCCGACCGTGGAGGGGGTCGGGGAGAGCGCGCCGTCGGCGCCGTCGGCGGTGACCGCCAGCGCGGCCCCGAGCAGCGCGCCCGGCCCGGCGATCACCCGCACCAGCGCCACCGGCGTGCCGGCCGCGATGCGGGCGATCCCGGCGTCCAGCCCGGCGTCGGCCCCCGGCACCACCGGCTGGACGAACACGTCCAGGACTCCGCCGCAGGTCAGGCCCACCGCGAAGGCGTCCTCGTCGCTGTACCCGAAGCGCTCCAGCACCGGCCGGCCGTCGGCGATCGCGGCCTGGCACAGCTCGTACACCGCGCCCTCGACGCACCCGCCGGAGACGCTGCCGACCGCCTCGCCGTCCGCGTCCACGGCCAGCGCCGCCCCGGGCTCGCGCGGAGCGCTGCCGCAGACGCCGACCACGGTGGCCACGGCGAAGGAGCGCCCGGACGCGTGCCAGGCCCGCAGCTGCTCGGCGATGTCCTGCATGGGGGAGGCTCCTTACACGGTTTCGACAGTAGCGGGAGACGCCGCCGTACGGGAAACGATCCCGTACGGCGGCGGTGGCGCCCGAGGGCGGTCGGGTACGGGAGCGGCTAGTGCACGCCCAGCCAGGACTTGACCGGGGTGATCGCGAAGTACACCAGGAACACCGCGGTGAGGATCCACATCAGCGGCCCGGGCTCGCGCCAGCGCCCCAGTCCGGCCCTGATCACCGTGTACGAGACGACGCCGGCCGCCACCCCCGCGGTGATGCTGTACGTGAACGGCATCAGCACGCAGGTGAGGAAGGCCGGGACGGCCACCTCGCGGTCGGACCAGTCGACGTGCCGGGCCTGGCTCATCATCATCGAGCCGATCACGACCAGGGCGGCCGAGGCCACCTCGACCGGGACGATCCCGGCGATCGGCGAGAAGAACAGCATCAGCGCGAACAGGGCGCCGGTCACGGTGGAGGCGAGTCCGGTGCGGGCGCCGTCGCCGACGCCGGTGGCGGACTCCACGAAGACGGTCTGCCCGGAGGCGCCCGCCAGGCCGCCGACCGCGCCGCCCGCGCCGTCGACGAACAGCGCCCTGGACAGCCCGGGCATCCGGCCCCGGCGGTCGGCCAGTCCGGCCTCGGTGCCGACGCCGATGATGGTGGCCATCGCGTCGAAGAACCCGGCCAGCACCAGGGTGAACACCGCGACCGAGGCGCTGATCGCGCCCATGCCGTGGCCGCCGAAGGCGCCGAACAGGTCGACGTGGCCGAACAGGCTGAAGTCCGGTGCGGAGACCGGGCTGCCGGGCCAGACCGGCACCGAGTTCCGCCAGGCCCCGGCCGGCACGTGCGCGGCCCGGTTGACGACCATCGCGAGCACGGTGCCACCGGCGACGCCGATCAGGATGGCGCCGCGGACGCCGCGCGCCATCAGCACGAAGACCGCCAGCAGGGTGACGCAGAAGACCAGCACCGGCCAGCCGGTCAGCTCCCCGGCCGGGCCGAGCGAGAGCGGGGTGGGGCCGCCGGTGTGCAGGAAGCCGGCCTTCTGGAGGCCGATCACCGTGACGAACAGGCCGATGCCGATGGTGATCGCGTGCTTGAGCGGCAGCGGGATGCCGTTCATGATCCGCTCGCGCAGCCCGGAGACCACCAGCAGGACGATCAGCAGGCCGTAGATCACGCACAGGCCCATGGCCTGCGCCCAGGTGGTGTGCGGGACGACCAGCGCGGAGACCGCGCCGGAGACGGAGAGCCCGGCGGCGAGGGCGAGCGGCACGTTGCCGACCAGGCCCATCAGGACGGTGGTGACGGCGGCGGCGAGCGCGGTGGCGGTGGTCAGCGCGGCGTGGTCCAGCGTGGCGCCGGTGGCGTCCGCTCCGCTCAGGATGAGCGGGTTGAGCAGGATGATGTACGCCATCGCCATGAAGGTGGTGAGCCCGCCGCGCAGTTCGTCGGCGACGGTCGATCCCCGGGCCGAGATCCTGAAGTAGGCGTCCAGGACGCCGGCGGGCCTGTCCCCGACCGGTCGGTCGGCGGCGGGGCCGTCCTCGGCGGGGCTGTCGTCGGTGGGTCGGTCGTCGGCGGGTCGGTCGTCGGCGGGTCTGTCGTCGGTGGGGCCGGGCTCCGTGGGGATCCTGGGCATGTCCACTCCCAAGTGTCAGAGGGGGTTGGGGTGGGCGAGCCGACCTGACCGCCGGTCGACGGAGCGGCGCAGGGGACGTATCGACTCACTGGGCGGGGCACTCGCGTGACGGGGCGAGCGGAGTGCCCGGCGGGCGTGCGAGGCGGTGCGCACCGCTGCGGGCCCCGGCGTGGGCAGGGCAGTGGGTGGGTGGGGTGCCCCGGGGCGGTGGGACGGCGGAAGTCGGTCAGCGCCCCGGGGCGAGCCGAACTCCGGCCGTCAGCCGGGCCGTTCGGTGGTCAGGTGCTCCGGCCGGACCGGGATCCGGTTGAGCGCCAGCCCGGTGGCGTCGCGGATGGCGGCCACGATGGACGGCGTCGCCGAGACGGTCGGCGCCTCGCCGACCCCGCGCAGCCCGTACGGCGCGTTGGGGTCGGGCAGTTCGAGCAGCTCGACCGGGATCGGCGGGGTGTCCAGGATGGTGGGGATCAGGTAGTCGGTGAAGGAGGCGTTGCGCACCTTGCCGTCCCGCACGATGATCTCCTCCATCACCGCGAGACCCAGCGCCTGGGTGCAGGCGCCCTGGATCTGGCCGACCACGGAGAGCGGGTTGAGCGCCTTGCCGACGTCCTGGACGGCGGTGAGTTCGACCACCTTGACCAGGCCCAGCTCCACGTCCACGTCCACCACCGCGCGGTTGGCGCAGAAGGTGTACTGGACGTGGCCGAAGCCCTGGCCGGTCTCCTTGTCGAAGGGCTGGGTGGGCCGGTGGCGGTGCTCCCGGGTCTGCTCGATCGCCTCGTCGCCGAGCAGGTCGACGATGGGGACCAGCACGCCGGCCGCGGCCGAGACCACCTTGCCGCCGGCCAGCGCCAGGTCGTCGTGGGTCCAGCCGTAGCGCCGCCGGCCCCGGTCGAGCAGCTCGCGGCGCACCGCCTCGGCGGCCAGCTTCACCGCGCCGCCGGTCATGTACGTCTGGCGCGAGGCGGAGGTCGAACCGGCCGACCCCACCTCGGTGTTGGCCGGGTGGATGGTGACCTGCTCGACGCCCAGCTCGGTGCGGGCGATCTGGGCGTGCACGGTGACGCCGCCCTGGCCGACCTCGGCCGCCGCGGTGTGCACCATGGCGACCGGCTCGCCGCCGATCGCCTCCAGCCGCACCCGGGCGGTGGAGTAGTCGTCGAAGCCCTCGGAGAAGCCGACGTTCTTGATGCCGACCGAGTAGCCGACGCCGCGCACGATCCCCTCGCCGTGCGAGGTGTTGGACAGCGCGCCGGGCAGCCGGCGCACGTCCGGGTGCCCGGTGTCCAGCGGCGGCGGCAGCGGCATCCCCTTGGCCCGCCGGAGCAGTTCGGCCACCGGCGCGGGTGCGTCGATCTCCTGCCCGGTGGGCATCCGGTCGCCCTGCGAGACGGCGTTGAGCTGCCGCAACTCGACCGGGTCCATGCCGAGTTCGGCGGCCAGCTTGTCCATCTGGGACTCGTAGCCGAACGCCGCCTGCACCGCGCCGAAGCCGCGCATCGCCCCGCAGGACGGGTTGTTGCTGTACAGCGCGAGGGCGTGCATCCGGACGTTCGGGATCACGTACGGGCCGTGCCCGAGCGAGGCCGCGTTGCCGACCACGGCGGGGGAGGAGGAGGCGTACGCGCCGCCGTCCAGCACGATCCGGGCGTCGGCGTAGACCAGCTTTCCGTCCCGGGTGGCGCCGTGCTCGTAGTGCATCCGCGCCGGGTGGCGGTGCACATGGCCGAAGAAGGACTCGTCCCGGGAGTAGACGATCTTGACCGGCCTGCCGGTGCGCAGGGCCAGCAGACTGGCGTGGATCTGCATCGAGAGGTCCTCGCGGCCGCCGAACGCGCCGCCGACGCCGGCCAGGGTGAGCCGGACCTTCTCCTCCGGCAGGTCGAGCACCGGCGCCATCTGCTGCCGGTCGACGTGCAGCCACTGGGTGGCGATGTAGAGGTCGATGCCGCCGTCCTCGGCGGGCACCGCGAGGCCGGACTCCGGGCCGAGGAAGGCCTGGTCCTGCATGCCGACCTCGTAGTCGCCGCTGACGACCACGTCCGCCAGCGCCCGCACCTCGTCGGTGACGCCGCGTCCTGAGACCAGCCGCTGCTCGTGGCAGATGTTGCCGTGCGCGTGGGACCGGTACTCGTGCGGCTCGTGCACGTACCCGTACGTCTCCGGGTCGAGGCACTGCTCCTCGGTGACGATCGGGGTGAGCACCTCGTACTCCACCGCGATCCTCCCCGCCGCCCGGCGGGCCGTCTCCGGGTGGTCGGCGGCGACCAGTGCGATCGCCTCGCCCTGGTGCCGGACCCGGTCGATGGCCAGGACCGGCTGGTCCTGGATCTCCAGGCCGTAGTACTTGGAGCCGGGGATGTCCTCGTGCGTCAGCACCGCGTACACCCCGGGCACCCTGAGCGCCTCGGAGACGTCGACCGAGAGGATGTTCGCCCGGGCGTGCGGCGAGCGCAGAGCCGTGCCCCAGAGCATGTCCTCGTGCCACAGGTCGGAGGAGTAGGCGAACTCGCCCCGGACCTTCAGGTTGCCGTCCGGGCGCAGCGGAGATCCGCCGACGCCGTCCTTGGACGCCTGGTGGATCTTCTGGAGGTTCTTCTGCCCCTGGATCGTCCGAGCACCCTGGACCGTCCGCTCGCTCATTCCGCAGCCCCCGTCCCCGCGCACTTGCGGGCCGAGGCCAGCCGCACCGCGTCCATGATCTTCTCGTAGCCGGTGCAGCGGCACAGGTTGCCGGACAGCGCCTCGCGGATGTCGTCGTCGCTCGGCTGCGGGTCGTCGGCGAGCAGCGCGTCGGTCTGCATCAGCAGGCCGGGGGTGCAGAAGCCGCACTGGACGGCGCCCGCGTCGACGAACGCCCGCTGGACCAGGCCTAGTTCGCCGTCCTGCCCGCTCAGGCCCTCGACCGTGCGCACCTCCCGGTCCTGCACCTGGCCGGCCGCGACCAGGCAGGAGCAGACCGGGACGCCGTCCAGGTAGACCGTGCAGGAGCCGCACTCGCCCTGCTCGCAGGCGTTCTTCGAGCCCGGCAGGCCGACCCGCTCGCGCAGCACGTACAGCAGGCTCTCGCCCTCCCACACGTCGTCGGCCTCGACCGGCTTGCCGTTGGCGGTGAAAGTGACCCTCATGCCGCGCTCCTGATCTGCTTGCCGTAGTCGTTCCAGGTCCAGGTCAGGGTGCGGCGCGCCATCACGGCGAGCGCGTGCCGGCGGTAGTCGGCGGTGCCCCGGACGTCGTCGATCGGCGAGGCCGCGGCCTTCACCAGCTCGCCGAAGCGCTGGACCACCTCGCTGCCCAGCGGTTCCCCGGACTCCCACAGGCCGCGTTCGGCGAGCACGCCCTGGAGGTA
Source organism: Kitasatospora sp. NPDC114501 (assembly GCF_055633695.1). Classification (NCBI taxonomy): domain Bacteria; kingdom Bacillati; phylum Actinomycetota; class Actinomycetes; order Kitasatosporales; family Streptomycetaceae; genus Kitasatospora; species Kitasatospora sp. NPDC114501. Next base: position 170,470 of record NZ_JBVKDS010000012.1, read on the forward strand.
CTCCTCGGCCTCGACGGCGCGGCGCGGGGTGGGGGCGGCCGAACCGATGCCGGTGCCGACGGTCCCGTTCCGCGGGTGCAGCGCGAAGCCGAACGCGCAGACCGCGATCACCATGGCGTTGCGGGTGCCGATCTTCGAGAACTGCTGCGGCCCGTCCGCCACCGGGACGCGCACGGCCCGGATCAGCTCGTCGGCCGCCAGGCAGTTGCGCTTCACCCCGGTGTAGAAGTCGTCGATCGGGATGAGCCGGGTGCCGCGCACCGACGCCGCCTCGACGAACACGTCCCGCCCGGCCGCCAGCAGCGCCGGGTGCGAGTCGCCGGCCGGGGAGGCCGCGCCGAGGTTGCCGCCGACGCTGCCGCGGTTGCGGATCTGCGGCGATCCGACGGTACGGGCCGCCAGCGCCAGCCCGGGCAGCGGGCCGGACAGCTCCGCGATGATCCGGGCGTACGGGACCGCGGCGCCGAGCCGCACCACGCCGCCGTCGTCGGACCACGCGGTGAGCTCGGTGACGCGGTTCAGGTCGAGGATCGCGGATGGCCGGTGCACGTCGAAGTTCAGCTCGACCATGACGTCCGTGCCGCCCGAAAGGGGCAGCGCGGTCGGGTACTCGGCCTTCGCCGCGAGCGCCTCGTCCCAGGTGGCGGGCCGAAGGAACTCCATGCGGGTGTCTCCTCAAGTCGTCGCCCGCCGGGTGTCCGGCGGCGTGTCGCCCAGTGAACCGCTGTGACGCGGCCCACTGGCAGTCACCGATGGCATGAAGCCCCGGCTGTGAGCCCGCCCGGCATCCTGTACGTTCCTCTAAGAAGGAGAATCCCGCAGCCCAGGTGTTCGCCGGGGTGCCACCTACGACCGTAGTCCGGCCCGGATGCGCGGGCTACGGACCCGGGCGCCCGCTCGGCCAGGCCCTATCGTTTACCCCTTCATCCCTCCCCCCAAGCCCCGTTAAGGAGTCCGCGGATGCGCGTCCGTGACCTGCTCGCCCCCGGCGCCCCGCGACTGCGCCTGCTCGCGGCCGAGGAAGAGCTGGACCGGCAGGTCAGCGGCGTGATGACGACGGACCTCCAGGACCCGGGCCGCTACCTGCACGGCGGCGAACTGGTGCTCACCGGCATGCTCTGGCGCACCGTCCCGGCCGACTCCGAGCGCTTCGTCCGCACCCTCGCGGCCGGCGGCGCGGTGGCCCTGGCGGCCGGCGAGGCCGAGGTCGGCCCGGTGCCCGAGGACCTGGTCGAGGCCTGCCGCCGGCACCGGATGCCGCTGCTCGCCGTCCCCGACGACATCGCCTTCGGGACCGTCACCGAGTTCATCGGCCGCCAGGTCTCCGCCGACCGGGCGGCCGACCTCGCCGCCCTGGTCGACCGGCACCGCCTGCTGGTCTCGGCGGCCGGCGGCGGCGGACTGGACGCGGTCCTGGACCTGCTCGGTGGCGACCTCGACCTGGACTGCTGGGTGCTCGCCCCGACCGGCGCGGTGATCGCCGGCCCCGCGGACCGGCTCTCCGCCCAGGACCGCGACCAGCTGGTCCGCGCCCACCTCGCCGCCCAGCGCCAGCGCCGCCGCCCCCCGCACCGGGCCCGGCTGGCGGCCGGCACCTACTCGCTGCTGCCCGCCCCCGCCCCCGCCTCCGCCTCCGCCGAGCCCGACGCCCCGCAGTCCGACACCCCGCGGTCCGACTGCCCGCTGGCCGACTGGGTGCTCGCGGTGGCCGGCGACGTCACCGAGTGGACCACCAAGCGCCAGCAGCTCGCCGAGAACCTGGCCCGGCTGGTCGCCGCCGAGCGCCACCGCCGCGACGAGGGCCGCCGGCTGCGCCGCCGGCTCGCCGACGAGGTGCTCGCCCTGCTGCGCCACGACGCCGACCCGGCCGAGATCGGCCGCACCCTGTACGCCTCCTCGGCGATGGCCGCCCGCTACCCGGGCGCCGAGCCCGGGTCCCGGGCGGAGGAGGGCTCCTGGCTGCTGCTCAGCGCCGAGGGCACCGGCCTGCCGGAGGGCACCGTACGGGCGGTGCTGGAGGAGGCGCTCGACGGCACCTCCGACCGCGCCCTGGTCGCCGGGACGGGCACCGGCGCCGTGGTGGTGCTGCCCGCCCCGGAGGTCCCGGTGCCCGCCGACACGCTGCGCGAACTGCTCGCCCCGCTGGAGGCCGGACTCGGCCCGGAGGGCCGGATCACCCTCGGCGTCTCCGCCCCCGCGTCCGGGGCCGGCGGCCTGCGCGGGGCCCTGGAGGAGGCCCGGCACGCCCGCCGGATCGCCGCCTCGCGGGTCGGCCGGGTCTGCGTCGCGGGCCCCGAGGAGCTCGCCTCGCACGTGCTGCTGCTGGCCGCCGTCCCGGACGAGGTGCGCCGCGCCTTCCGCGGCCGGCTGCTGGACAAGGTGATCGCGTACGACCTGGAGCACCAGGCGGACCTGGTCCGCACCCTGGAGGCCTTCCTGCGCTCGGACGGCTCCTGGACCCGCTGCGCCGGGCAGCTGCACGTCCACGTGAACACCCTGCGGTACCGGATCGGCCGGATCGAGGAGCTGACCGGGCGCGACCTCTCCCGGCTGGAGGACCGGGTGGACTTCTACCTGGCGCTGGAGCTGGCCTGACGCCGCGCCGGACGGACGGAGGGCCCGCCGCGACCACGGTCGCGGCGGGCCCTCGTCGTACTACCGCGGCCGTTACTGCACCGGGATGACCGAGGTCAGCCACTCGAAGGCGGTCGGGACCATCTTCTTCCACTGCTCGGTGGTGTGCGGGCCGGAGCCCTCCTCGACCTGGACGGTGGTCGGGGCCTTGGCCGCGGCGCGGATCGCCGCGCCGTCCTCGTAGCCGTCCCCCTTGGAACCGCTGACCAGCAGGGCGACCTTCGGCGGCTGCGCGGCGGTCTTCAGGATGTTGACCGGGTTGTTGGCCTCGCGCAGCTTGGCGTCCTTGCCGACCAGGGAGTCCGGCTCCTGCGCCGGGTCGTTGTAGCCGGACATCGCGATGGCGGCCCGGTACCTGTTGGGGTGGGCCAGCGACAGCTTGGCCGCGCAGTGCGCGCCGGCCGAGTAGCCGGCGATCGCCCAGCGGTCCGCGGACGGGTCGGCGCGGAAGTTGTCCAGCACCATCTGCGGGACGTCGCGGGTGACCCAGGCGTCGGCGTTGATCTTGCCGGGGATGTCGGTGCAGCCCGCGTCCTGGTTGTTCAGCAGCTTGGTGCGGGGCGAGACCAGGATGAACGGGGCGACCTTCCCCTGCTGCATCAGCGGCTTGAGCTGCTCGGAGACCTTGAGGGTGCCGTACCAGGTGGAGGAGGAGCCGGGGTAGCCCGGGATCAGCTCGACCACGGGGAACTTCTTGTCCTTGAACGCCGGGTCGTTGTACTGCGGCGGCAGCCAGACCAGCACCTCGCCGTCGACGCCGGACACCTGGCCCTTGAGCTCGGTCCGCTGCACGTCGTTCGGGACCAGCGGGTCGTTCACGCCGCCGAAGCTCTGCTTGATCTTCGGCGGCTCCTTGGCGGCGTCGGCGCTCTGGCCCCCCGGGGTGGCGGCCGGGTCCACCGGCGGCACCACGGGCACCGCGCGGACGTGGTTGCCGGTGCCGAGCAGGTCGTCCCAGTTGCCGTAGATCAGGTTGGCGTTGTTGACCATGACGAAGACCATCAGGACGGCCGTGACCTGGCAGAACATGATCATGACGATCCGGGTGAGGTAGCGTACCGGCTGCGGACCGCCGACCTTGCCCCAGAACAGCAACGCCACTGTGATGGACACCGGCACCAGGATGACGGTGAGGAGGAAGAATGGCGTACCTGTCAGTTCCATCGAGTTCTCGTATCCGGGTCGCACGCCGCCCGGGCCCCACTCGCCCGGACGCACGTCAATGGCATCAGACGGTGATGGACCGGTGATCGGTTGCCGTCCGAATCTGTGCGGAACCTGAGAGGAACATCACTTTCCCGTGATGAGCCCCATTCGGATCGGCGCCTAGTCTGCCACCCGGACGGATGCCGTCCGGACCAGATGTTCAGCGAACTACCAGGAAAGGTCCCCCGGGGCACCTTACCTCCCAGGTCGTCCGGGCTGCCGGGCGAGGCGGTGCGATCCCGCGCGACCCGGGCAGGGAGACTATGGGGATGAGCATCACCCGCTTTCGCCCGTCCCACCGCTTCTGGCCGGTGTGCGCCGTCCTGGCACTCGCCGTCACCGCGGCTGGTTGCAGCAGTACCGGAGGCAGACGCGCCGAGGAGGCCCGCGCCAAGGCCGCGGCCACCGGCGGCAGTGCCGTCACCACCCCGCGCTGGAAGGTCGCCATGGTGACCCACGCCGGAGCCGGCGACGCCTTCTGGGACACTGTGCGCAAGGGCGCCGAGCAGGCCGCCGCCAAGGACAACATCACGTTCCTGTACTCCAACGACGCGCAGACCCAGAACCAGGTCCAGCTCGTCCAGGCCGCCATCGACCAGAAGGTCGACGGCCTGCTGGTCACCCTCGCCAAGGGCGAGGCCATGGCCGACGTCCTCGGCAAGGCCAGGGCCGCCGGCATCCCCGTGATCACCATCAACTCCGGCCAGGAGTACTCGCAGAAGTTCGGCGCGCTCACCCACATCGGCCAGGACGAGGCCACCGCCGGCCGGGCGGCCGGTGCCGAGCTGGCCTCGCGCGGCCGCAAGAGCGTGCTCTGCGTGATCCACGAGCAGGGCAACGTCGGCCAGGAGCAGCGCTGCTCCGGCGCCCAGTCCAAGGCCGGGGGCGCCTTCCAGGTGCTCTACGTCAACGGCGTCGACATGCCCGACGCCCGCGCCGCGATCTCCGCCAAGCTCCAGGCCGACCCGGCCATCGACACCGTGCTGACGCTCTCCGGTCCGATGGCCGCCACCGGCCTCCAGGCCGTCCAGGACGCCCACCGCGGCATCGAGCTGGACACCTTCGACCTGGGCACGCAGGTGGTGTCCGGGCTCAAGTCCGGCAGCGTCGGCTTCGCCGTCGACCAGCAGCCCTACCTCCAGGGCTACACGGGCGTCGACCTGGTCTGGCTGTACAAGTACAACCTGAACATGCTCGGTGGCGGCAAGCCCGTCGAGACCGGTCCGCAGATCCTGACCAAGGACAACGCCGACGCGCTCGCCGAGTACGTCGCGAGGGGGACCAGGTGAGCACCCCCGACCTCCTCGCCCAGGACGGCCTGGTCGACGGCCGTCCGGCGGCCCTGCGGCGGTTCCTCGCCCGCCCCGAGCTGGGCTCGCTGATCGCCGCCGTCGCGGTCTTCCTGGTCTTCGCCGCCGCCGCCGAGCCCTTCCTGCGGGTCTCCTCGCTGGGCACCGTGCTGTACGCGGCCTCCACCATCGGGATCATGGCGGTGCCGGTCTCGCTGCTGATGATCGGCGGCGAGTTCGACCTCTCGGCCGGCGTGCTGGTCACCACCGCCGCGCTGACCTCCTCGATGGTCTCGTACCAGTTCACCGCGGTGACCTGGGTCGGCGTGCTGGTCTCGCTGGCGACCACGCTGGCCGTCGGCTGGTTCAACGGGTGGATGCTCGGCCGCACCAGGCTGCCCAGCTTCATCGTCACGCTCGGCACCTTCCTGATGCTGACCGGTGCCAACCTGGGCGTCACCAAGGCGGTCTCCGGCACCGTCTCCACCAAGTCGATCGCCGACATGGAGGGCTTCGCCGCCTGCCGCTGGCTGTTCGCCTCCGAGGTGACCGTCGGCGGGCTGACGATCAAGGCCACCGTCTGGTGGTGGCTCGGCCTGCTCGTCGTCGGCAGCTGGGTGCTGCTGCGCACCCGCTTCGGCAACTGGATCTTCGCGGTCGGCGGCGACGCGGACGCGGCCCGCGCGGTCGGCGTGCCGGTCGCCCGGACGAAGACCGTGCTCTACCTGGGCGTCGGCTTCGGCGCCTGGGTGCTCGGCCAGCACCTGCTGTTCTCCTTCGACACCGTGCAGTCCGGCGAGGGCGTCGGCAACGAGCTGATCTACATCGTCGCGGCCGTCATCGGCGGCTGCCTGATCACCGGCGGGTACGGCTCGGTGGTCGGCTCCGCGCTCGGCGCGCTGATCTTCGGCATGGCCAGCAAGGGGATCATCTACGCCCAGTGGAACCCGGACTGGTTCAAGTTCTTCCTCGGCGCGATGCTGCTGCTGGCCGCGCTGCTGAACGCCTACGTCAAGCGTCGGGCCGAACGGGGGCCGCGATGAGCACGGAGATTCCCATCGGCGCCGAACTGCTGTCACTCGAAGGCGTCGGCAAGAGCTACGGCACCGTCCGGGCGCTCCAGGACGTCTCGCTGACCCTGCGGGCCGGCGAGATCAGCTGCGTGCTCGGCGACAACGGGGCCGGCAAGTCCACCCTGATCAAGATCATCTCGGGGCTGCACCGGCACGACGAGGGCCGCTACACCGTGGACGGCGAGGAGGTCCGCCTCGACTCCCCGCGCCAGGCCCTGGACCGCGGCATCGCCACCGTCTACCAGGACCTCGCGGTCGTCCCCCTGATGCCGGTCTGGCGCAACTTCTTCCTCGGCTCCGAGCAGGGCATGCGCCGCTGGGGCGGCCTGCGGCTGGACGCCGACGGGATGCGCGCCACCACCCGCGAGGCGCTCGCGCGGATGGGCATCGACCTGCAGGACGTCGACCGGCCGATCGGCACCCTCTCCGGCGGCCAGCGCCAGTGCGTGGCGATCGCCCGCGCGGTGCACTTCGGCGCCAAGGTGCTGATCCTGGACGAGCCCACCGCCGCGCTCGGCGTCAAGCAGTCCGGAGTCGTGCTCAAGTACGTCACCGCCGCCCGCGACGCCGGGCTCGGGGTCGTGCTGATCACCCACAACCCGCACCACGCCTACCTGGTCGGCGACCACTTCACGCTGCTCAAGCGGGGCCGGATGGCGGGCAGCCATCCGCGCGCCGAGATCAGCCTCGAACGGCTCACCACCGAGATGGCCGGCGGCTCCGACCTCGCCGAGCTCTCGCACGAGCTGGCCCGGCCCTCCGTCACCGGCCCCGAATCCCGCCCCGGCGAGTTCGGGCCCGGTGCCGACTTCCGCGATTCCGACGCCCGTGATTCCGACGCCCGTGATTCCGATCCCCGTGAGGAGCGTCCGCAGCCGTGACCAGCTCCCAAGGCAGCACCCGGCCCCCCGTCCTGCCCACCCTGCTCGGCCTCGGCCCGCGCGCCGAGCGCCGCCGCCGCGCCCTGCCCGCCGGGATACTGCGGCTGCCCACCATCGGCGTCGACATCGGCGGCACCAAGGTGGTCGCCGGGGTGGTGGACGGCGAGGGCAAGGTGCTGGAGAAGCTGCGCACGGACACGCCGCACAAGAGCAAGAGCGCCAAGGTGGTCGAGGACGTCATCGTGGACCTGGTGCTCCAGCTCGCCGACCGGCACGACGTCCACGCCGTCGGCATCGGCGCGGCCGGCTGGGTCGACGCCGACCGCTCCAAGGTGCTGTTCGCCCCGCACCTCAACTGGCGCAACGAGCCGCTCCAGGAGGCGCTCAGCGAGCGGCTGCGGTTCCCGGTGATCGTCGAGAACGACGCCAACGCGGCCGCCTGGGCCGAGTGGCGCTTCGGCGCCGGGCGCGGCGAGGACCACATGGTGATGCTCACCCTGGGCACCGGCATCGGCGGCGCGGTGGTCCGGGACGGCTACGTGGACCGCGGCAAGTACGGTCTGGCGGGCGAGTTCGGGCACATGCAGGTGCTGCCCGGCGGCCACCGCTGCCCGTGCGGCAACCGGGGCTGCTGGGAGCAGTACTCCTCCGGCAACGCGCTGGTGCGCGACGCGCGCGAGCTGGTCGCCGAGGAGTCGCCGGTGGTGCAGCCGCTGCTGGCCCGGGCGGGCGGCACGGTCGAGGGCATCACCGGGCCGCTGGTCACCGAGGCCGCCCAGGACGGCGACCCGACCGCGACCGAGCTGCTGTACGAGGTCGGCACCTGGCTCGGCGTCGGCATCGCCAACCTGGCCGCCGCGCTGGACCCGGGCCGCTTCGTGATCGGCGGCGGGGTCTCCGAGGCCGGCGACCTGCTGCTCGGCCCGGCCCGGGACACCTTCCGCCGCACCCTCACCGGACGCGGCTTCCGCCCGGAGGCCGCCATCGTGCACGCCGCCCTCGGCAACGAGGCCGGCCTGGTCGGCGCGGCCGACCTGGCCCGCCAGGTGGCGCGCCGCTTCCGGACGATCAAGCGGCGGCGGGTGGAGCGCAGCGCGCTGTAGCGGGACGGCGGGGGCAGGGGAGGGAGCAGGGGGGAACAGCTGACAGGTTTCAGCGAACAGAAGACGTTATCTGTTCGCTGAAACCTGTCAGCTGTCCGCCCTCAGCTGTCCGCCCTCCGCCCGCGTGCCTGTCCGCCCCGTGTCGCCCCGTCAACTACCCGCTGGTAGCGGCGCGGTGTGGTTGTCGGATCATCCCTCCTGTGGAACAACTGAGTTGACGCCGACTCAGGAGGATTCCGGATGAGGGCTCTGACCCGTCTCGCACCACCACTTCTGCTCGCCACCGCGCTGGTCTGGTCCGGTGCCGGAGCGGCCGGCGCCGTGGCGCCGCCCTCGAAGGTGCCGGAGGCGGTGGGCTGGGGCGGGGCGGTGGCCACCGTCGACGCCGACGCCACCGCCGCCGGGATCGAGGTGCTGCGCAAGGGCGGCAACGCGGTGGACGCGGCCGTCGCCGCCGCCGCGGCCCTCGGGGTCACCGAGCCGTACTCCTCCGGCATCGGCGGCGGTGGGTACTTCGTCTACTACGACCACGCCACCGGCCGGGTGCACACCGTCGACGGCCGGGAGACCGCCGGCCGCACCGCCGACCCTGGCCTGTTCCTGGAGGACGGCAAGCCGCTGGCCTTCGCCGATGCCGTCACCAGCGGCCTGGCCGTCGGGGTCCCGGGTACCCCGGCCACCTGGGACGCCGCGCTGCGCCACTGGGGCAGCCGCTCGCTCGCCCAGAACCTGGAACCGGCCGAGCGGCTCGCCGACGACGGCTTCGTCGTGGACGGCACCTTCCGCACCCAGACCTCGGACAACTACCCCCGGTTCAAGGACTTCCCGGCCACCGCCGCGCTCTACCTGCCGAACGGCAAGCCCCCCGAGGTCGGCAGCGTGCTGCGCAACCCCGACCTCGCCGCCACCTACCGGCTGCTCGGCAAGGACGGCGTCAAGGCCTTCTACCAGGGCGAGTTGGCCGGTGACATCGTCAACACCGTGCAGCACCCGCCGGTCGACCCGGCCTCCGGCCGCAACGCCCGCCCCGGCAAGGTCGACACCACCGACCTCGCCGACTACCGGGTCCGCGACCAGGCGCCCACCCACGTCTCCCACGGCGCCTACGACGTCTACGGGATGGCCCCCTCCAGCTCCGGCGGCACCACCGTCGGCGAGGCGCTCAACATCCTGGAGGACGGCGGCGACGTCTCGACGTACAGCGGCACCCAGTACTACCACCACTTCCTGGAGGCCTCCAGGATCTCCTTCGCCGACCGCAACCGCTGGGTCGGCGACCCGGCCTTCACCGACGTCCCCACCAGGCAGCTGCTCTCCGAGCGCTACGCGGCCTCCCGGGCCTGCCTGATCAGCCCGGACCGCGCGCTCACCAGCCCGCTCGCCCCCGGCGACCCGCGCCACCCGGTCCCCTGCGCCGACACCGGCCAGACCGTCGCCGAGCCGTACGAGGGCCCCAACACCACCCACCTGACGGTCGCCGACCGCTGGGGCAACATCGTCTCGTACACGCTCACCATCGAGCAGACCGGCGGCAGCGGCATCACCGTCCCCGGCCGGGGCTTCCTGCTCAACAACGAGCTGACCGACTTCGACTTCGCCCCGCTCGCCCCCGGCGTCCCCGACCCCAACCTGCCGGGCCCGGGCAAGCGGCCGCGCTCCTCGATGTCCCCGACGATCGTGCTGCGCGACGGCGAGCCGCTGCTCGCCACCGGCAGTCCCGGCGGCGCGACCATCATCACCACCACCCTCCAGGTGCTGCTCGGCCGGCTCGACCGGGGCCTGAGCCTGGAGCAGGCCATCGCCGCGCCGCGCGCCAGCCAGCGCAACAGCGCCGCGACCCAGGCCGAGTCGGCCTTCCTGGCGCTGCCCGAGCGGACCGCGCTGGAGGGCCTCGGACACAGCTTCGTCAACGGCGGCGAGATCGGCGCCGCCACCGGCGTGGAACGGCTGCCGGACGGCCGCTGGGTGGCCGCCGCCGAACCGGTGCGGCGCGGCGGCGGCTCGGCCGCGGTGGTCCGGCCCGCGCGCTGATCGGGTCGGCCTGTCGGTGCCGGGCGGTATGTTCGGGGTGGGTCTCCCCGCGAGGGGCGGGCCCACCCCGTCCGCATGCCCGTCCGCACCGAACCACCGGGAAGGCCGCCCGCCGTGACCGTCCGCATCGCCACCTGGAACATCAACTCCGTCACCGCGCGGCTGCCCAAGCTCCTGGAGTGGCTGGAGAGCGCCAAGCCCGACGTGCTCTGCCTCCAGGAGCTCAAGTGCGCGGCCGACGCCTTCCCGTACGAGGCGGTCCGCGAGCTCGGCTACGAGACGGCCGCGCACGGCAACGGCCGCTGGAACGGCGTCGCGATCCTCTCCCGGCTCGGCCTGGACGACGTCGTGCGCGGCCTGCCCGGCCAGCCCGGCTACCTCGCCGACGGCGCCCTGCTGCCCGAGCAGGAGCCGCGCGCCATCGCCGCCACCTGCGGCCCGGTGCGGGTCTGGTCGGTCTACGTGCCCAACGGCCGCGAGGTCGGCCACGCCCACTACCAGTACAAGCTGGAGTGGCTGGAGGCGCTGCGCGAGGCGGCCACCGAGGACGCGGCCGGCTCCCGCCCGTTCGCCGTCCTCGGGGACTTCAACATCGCCCCGACCGACGAGGACGTCTTCGACGCCGCAGCCTTCGAGGGCCTCACCCACGTCACCCCGGTCGAGCGGGCCGCGCTGACGGCCCTCGGCGAGATCGGCCTCCAGGACGTGCTGCCCCGCCCGCTCAAGTACGACCGCCCCTACACCTACTGGGACTACCGCCAGCTGGCCTTCCCCAAGAACCGGGGCATGCGGATCGACCTCACCTACGCCAACAAGCCCTTCGCCGACGCCGTCACCGACAGCTACGTGGACCGCGAGGCCCGCAAGGGCAAGGGCACCTCGGACCACGCGCCGGTCGTGGTGGACCTCGACCTCTGAGCCCCCGCGGGCGTCACGCCGGGTCACGGGCCGTAACCCGAACGGTCGTGAGCGCTGGCCGAGCACGGGGCGGGTGCCTACCGTCGGTGAATGACCGGATGCAGTCGATCGACCACGTGGACATGGAGTCCCCCGGCTGCGCCCGAGAATCCCGGAGGTTCCGGCATGCGCCCCATGCGTACGGCCGCCGCCGCCCTGATCGGCGCGACGGCGCTGACCGGCCTGACGGCCCCCCTCGCATCCGCCAGGGACGGCTCGGCCTCGGTCAGCCCGTCCCAGGCCGCACCGGGCCAGACCGTGACGGTCACGGTCTCCTGCGAGAAGTCGGACAAGCCCGACGCCAAGACCATCACCGCCCGCTCCGCCGCCTTCGAGGGAGGTCCGGCGACCCTCACCCTCGGTCCCGACGGCAAGCACAGCGGCTCCGCCCGACTGGCCGGCCAGCACGCCGGGGACAGCAAGGTCGACGGCACCTGTCCGGACGGCGGGGCCTTCGCCACCAGCGTCACGGTCACCACGGTGGCCGCCACCACCCCCGACAAGGGCACCGACAAGGGCCCCGCCAAGAGCCCCGACAAGAGCCTCGGCGAGTGGGGTGAGGCGGCGGGGGAGTGGGCCGGTTCGCTCGGGCAGTCCGGCGCCGGCAGCCAGCAGGTCGCCCCGCACGGTGCCGTGCAGACCGGCCTCGGCGGCTCCGTCGCGGCGGACCCGGCGGAGCTCGCCGGCGGCCTCGCGCTGGTCGCGGGCGGGGTCGGCGGCTTCTGGCTGCTACGCAGGCGCGGTGCCTGACGGCCGCGCCGCCGTGCGCCTCGGCGCACCCCCTGTGCCGCGCCGCTGGAGCCCGACGGGACCGGCGGCGCGGCGGCGTGTCAGGCGGTCCGCGGCTCGGTGCCCTCGCGGTGCGCCCGGTCCTGGTGCCGGAGCGTGCCGTCGGCCAGCAGGTACTGGGCCAGCACGTAGGTCGCCATGATCCAGAACTGATGGCCCGGCAGCTCCCGCCACTTCGCCAGCTGGGTGGCGATCAGGGTGTCGGAGAGCAGGAACAGCGCCCCGCCCAGCCCGGTCCGCCAGCCCAGCCCGGCCGAGGTGACGGCCGTCGAGGCGAGCAGCAGGCTGTAGCCGGCCACCGGGACGCGAAGGTCCCCGAGGTCCGGCCAGAGCTGCCCGACCAGGGCGACCCAGGCCGTCGCGTACGCGGCAGCGACCACCAGGGCCCGGCGGCGGTCGGTGAGCGCGCCGCGCTGGACGAACATCGTCACGTAGCAGACGTGCGCCGCCGCGAACGAGCCCATGCCGGCGAGGAACGCGGGGTCGTTCTTCAGCTGGAGCAGCACGTCCCCGCCCGCGCTCAGCAGCAGCGCCGGTGCCAGCAGCTTCGGTGCCTCCCGCCCGGCCTGCCTGGCCGCCGCCACGCTGTGCGCGGCCAGCAGCGGCATCAGGGCCGGCTTGGTGGCGTTCCGGAGCACCGAGGCGCCGGAGGCGATCGCGCCCAGGTGCGCCGCCGAGGTGGCCGCGAAGCCGCCCAGCAGGCCGGTGGCCGAACGCAGCCGCGCGGTGAGGCCGGCGCGGTCGGTGGTACGGACGGTCATGCGTGCGCCTCTCGGTGATCCGCTGCTTCGGACCGACCCTAGAGGAGCCGGACCGGCGGCGGAAGGGCCGGTTACCGGCGCGTAGCCCCGGCGGGGCGCGGCGGATGACGGGTGGCCGGGGAGCGGAGCGCGGGCGCCCGCTTCGAGGGCTCCTGCGGAGAGTTCCTCAGGAGGGCGGTTGCTGCCGTCGGGTGGCCCGGGCACCGTCTAGTCTGGACCTCGACATGAATCAGCAGGACTACGCGGTCGGTGCCACCCGGGTGGCCGCAGGCAGGCCGGACGGGCGCATGGGCGGGGCAGGACGGGCAACCGCCGACGCCGTCCTCGCCGTACGCGAAGCCGGTCCTGGCGCCGGTCCTGGCGCCGGTCGTGACGCCCGTCCAGGGCCCGCTCCTGCCGCCGGGGCCGGAGCCGGCCCCGGGTCCCGTCCCGCCGCCGGTCCCGCTGACAGGGCACCTGGGACGGCCGCGGCGCGCGGTGCTGACGACCCGCAGGTGCCGGGCCGCCAGGCCGCCGGCGCGACGCTCTCGCCCGACCCGGGACTGCTGCGCCTGGCTCACTGGTTCGCCGCCGCCACCCCCGGCACCGCCGACGACCTCTGCACCGCCTCCTTCGGCCTCTACCCGGCGCGCCACCTCGGCGCCGCCGCCGAGCCCGCGGCTGATCCCGGCGTCAGCTGGTGGCACGGCCCCACCGCGCACTGCGCCGTGCCCGTACGCGCCCGCGAGGACCGCGCCGAGGGCGGCCTGCGCCGCGCCCGGCGCGACGACGCCGCGCTGCCCGTCGTCCGGTCAGGTGCCAAACCGGGCGGGCCGGGTCGGCACCGCAGGCCCGAGCGCACCCGGGTGACTCCGCTCGCCCCGGTGGCGCGGGACCGTTCCGCCGAGGAGCTCCCGGCGGCCGAACGCCGGATCGCCGCCCGGCTGTTGCTCGCCCACCCGCTGGTCACCGCCTCCGGCCCGCACGCCGACGGCTTCCCGTTGATCCGCCGTCACCGCGACTGGCTCGCCGAGCGCTTCGACACCCTGCTCGGCTACCGCCTCGTGGTCGGCCCCTGGCACGCCCGGCTCTGCAAGGCCGGCCTCGGCCCCGGCGCCGCCCGCCGCCTCGAACACCCCGTCACCGGGGCGCCGTTCACTCCGGCCGGGTACGCCCAACTCGCCCTCGCGCTGGCCCTGTTGGTCGACGCGCCGGAGGAGCTGGGCTACCGGCGGCTGCTCGACGCGATGGACGCCGCCGCCCCCGAACTCGCCGCCGAACCGGCCGACCTCGCCATGGCGCTGGCCGCGCTGGCCGACTGGCAGGTGCTCGGCGAGCTGCCGTCCGACCCGGCCGACGACTCCTTCGTGCTGACCGTGGACCGCGAACTCGCCCGCGCCGTCCCGGCCGGCCCGCCGGCCCTCGCCGACGACGCCGCCGACCTGATCCGCCGGGCCGCCGAGGCCGAGCCCGCCACCGCCGTGCGCCGCCTGCTCGCCGAGACGCCCGCCGTCCTGGCCGCCGACCTCCCCGAGGACCACCGCGCCTGGCTGCGGGAGCACCGGCTCAGCGCCCCGGCGGTGCTCGCCGAGTTCCTCGGCCTGGAGGCCGAACTGCGGGCCGAGGGCGTCGCCCTGCTCGACCCGGCCGCCGAACTCACCGACCTCGCCCTGCCCGGCGCCGGGACGCTCTCCCAGGCGGCCCTGCTGCTGGTCGAGCGCCTGGTCGAGGAGGTCCGCCCGCTGCCCGGCGAGACGGTGAGCGGCGACGTCCCGATCCCGGACGCGCTGATAGACGGCGTCCTCGGCGACATCGCGGACGAGTACGGCCTGCCGGCCCGCTATCTCGCCGACCGCACCGCCCTGCGGCGCGACGCCCTCGACCTGCTCCACCGCCTCGCCCTGATCGTCCCCACCCCCCATCCGACCCGCCCCCCGGCCTGGCGGCTGCGCCCGCCCGCCGCCCGCTACGCCCCGGCCCCCGACCTCCACCCCACCCCGGGCACCGGCCGCCACTCCCGCCCCGGGCCGCTGATCCCGCCCCCGGCCGGCCCGCGCGCCGAACAGTGGGCGTAGCAGCGGGCGCGCCGACGGCGGGCGCACCGGCGGCGCTCGGCGCGCCGGTCGTGCGGCCCTGGAGCGGACAGTGAGAAGCACCGGGTCCGGGACGGGACCGCGGTGCCGGGTGGTGCGGGTCTACTCGCCGGCGGAGGCGCTGGCGAGGGGGCCGTGTTCGACGGTTTCCACGGTGGCGCCGACGCCCAGGGTGCCGAGGGCGATGGAGGCGAGGACGGCGGTGGCGGCGAGGAGCCGGCGGTGCCGTCGGGGCAGGGGGAAGCGCGGTTCCTGGTCGGGCGCCTGAGGGTTGGCGTTCATGACAGGGAGGTTTCCAGGGCGGTGTGAACGGTCGGTACGCGCGGGTGAAGTCCGGGCGGGGCTTGGGCGTCGGTTGGCCGCGTACGCCCCACCCTCCGACGGGCGGGGCGTACGCGCTGGTCAGCGCCGTGTGCCGGACTCGCCGACGACCTCCCGGACGGCGTCCCGCAGGCCGTGCGGCGGGTGGAAGCGGGACGGGCCTGCGGCCGGGTCCGCGCGGAGCTCCTTCACCAGCGAGACGCAGAGCAGCAGCATCACCACCACGAACGGCAGCGCGACCAGGATCGTCGCGTTCTGGAGCGCGGTGAGCCCGCCGGCCAGCAGCAGGGCCGCCGCGACCCCGCCCATCAGCACGCCCCAGACCACCACCAGCCAGGTGCGCGGATGCAGCGAGCCCCGGCTGGAGAGCGAGCCGAGCACCAGCGAGGCCGAGTCGGCGCTGGTGATGAAGAAGGTCATCACCAGCAGCACCGCGACCACGCTGGTCACCGAGCCGAGCGGCAGCGAGCGCAGCATCTCGAACAGCGAGGCCTCCGGGCCCTGGGGGATGGTCGCGACCAGGTCGGCCGCGCCGGTGGTGGCCAGCCGGATCGCGGTGCCGCCCATCACGCAGAACCAGATGACCGTCGCCCCGCTGGGTACCAGCAGCACGCCGAGCAGGAACTGCCGGACGGTGCGGCCGCGCGAGATCCGCGCGATGAAGGTGCCGACGAAGGGCGCCCAGGAGAGCCACCAGGCCCAGTAGAAGATCGTCCAGGAGCCGAGCCAGCTCTCGTCGGTGAAGGCGCCGGTCTGGGTGGACATCCCGAGGAGGTCGGAGAGGTAGCCGCCGACGGAGGAGGGGATCGCGTCCAGGGCGAACACCGTCGGGCCGAACACGAAGACGAAGAGCATGATCAGCGAGGCCAGCACGACGTTGGCGGTGGACAGCCACTTCACGCCCTTGTGCACCCCGGAGAACGCCGAGACCACGAACGCGGCGGACAGCGAGGCGATGATGACCAGCTGGGCGTTCTGGGTGTTGCGGACGGAGGAGATGTAACCGAGCCCGTCGGCGACCTGGAGCGCGCCGAGGCCGAGGCTGGTCGCGGAGCCGAAGACGGTGGCGAACACGGCCAGCAGGTCGATCGTCCGCCCGGCCCAGCCGTCCGCGCCGC
This sequence comes from Kitasatospora sp. NPDC114501, assembly GCF_055633695.1. Taxonomy (NCBI): domain Bacteria; kingdom Bacillati; phylum Actinomycetota; class Actinomycetes; order Kitasatosporales; family Streptomycetaceae; genus Kitasatospora; species Kitasatospora sp. NPDC114501. The sequence goes on from NZ_JBVKDS010000012.1 coordinate 186,705, forward strand.
GCTGTCCGATCAGCGGGACGAAGGCGGCGGAGATCCGGTTGCCCCGGCCCTTGCGGAACGTGGTGTAGGCGAGGGCCAGGCCGCCGACCGCGTAGATCGCCCACGGGTGCAGGGTCCAGTGGAAGAGCGAGAACTCCAGGGCCTGCTGGGCGGCGGCCGCGCTCTGCGGCTCCAGGCCGGAGCCGGGCTGCGGGGTGGCGAAGAGCTGGAGCGGCTCGCCGACGCCGTAGAACATCAGGCCGATGCCCATGCCGGCGCTGAACATCATGGCGATCCAGGCGAGGCCGGAGAACTCGGGCTCCTCGTCGTCGCGGCCGAGCCGGATCCGGCCGAAGCGGCTGAACGCGAGCAGCACGCTGAGCACCAGGAAGACGTCGGCGGCCACCACGAACAGCCAGCCGAAGTTGTGCAGCACCCAGCCGAGCGCGGTGCCGGAGGCGCGGCCGAGCGAGTCCTCGGCGAAGACGCCCCAGGCGACCACGGCCAGGACCAGGACGGCGCCGATCCCGAACACCGCCCGGTCGGCCGGAAGGGTCGCGGCGGGTTCGTCGGGCTCCTTCGCGGGCTGGTCGGGCTGCGGCGGCGGGCTGCTCATCGGATGGTCCCCTCGACATACTCGGCGCGCTCGGCACGCTCGGAATCAAGCTGTATGTCGCACTATGTCCAGTTCCCTCCGCGAGGGGCGGGACGGCGCGCCGGGGAGGCGCCGGGTCGGGACCTACGTCCCGTCAGGCCGCCCGCTCCTCGGCGTAGTCGTGTCCGTAGTCGTGGCTGTGGCCGGGTGCGTGGTCGGCTGAGAGGTCGCGCCCGGAGCCCTGCGCGGTGTCGAGGTAGTGGGAGAGCGCCCGGCGGCTGCGGGTGAGGTCGTCGATCCGGGAGTCCAGGTCGGCGAGTTCGCCGCGCAGGGTGGCGAGCAGCTCCGGGCAGGCCTCCAGGACGGGGACGGGACCGGTGGCACAGGGCAGCAGCTCGGCGATGATCCGGGTGCTCAGGCCGGCCGCGAGGAAGTGGCGGATCTGCCACACCCGGACGGTGTCCTCCTCGCCGTACTCGCGGTAGCCGGCCGCCGTGCGGTCCGGCCGCAGCAGTCCCTGCTCCTCGTAGTAGCGGAGCAGGCGGGTGGACACCCCGGTCAGGCGGGCGAGTTCTCCGATGCGCATGACCGGGCGAACGCCGCAGGCCACCGGGGTGTTCCCGACGGAGGTTCAGCCCGTGAGGAACTCCGGCACGAGGTCGCGCAGTTCGGGCCGCGCCTCGACCACCGGGAGGTGAGCGGGGTGGCTGACACGGGTTGCTCCTCCGCGGGCCGGGGTTTCGCCGACAGCGGGAACGGTAGGACTTCACACCGGTGAGAAGGTCAAGCCGGGGAGCGCGAGCCCGTCCACGACGGTCTCCGGGTCCCGACCGGGCCCCGTCCGGGCCCCGACCGCGGTCGCACGTACCGCCGAACCGCCTACGCTGAAACGGAAGGAACGCCGTTCATGGACGACAAGGTCCGCACCCCGAACGAAGCTGCCCCGACGCAGGCCATTCCGACGCGGGCCGCCGCGAGGCGCGAGGCCCCCGCGCGCGCCACCGCGAGGCGCGCCGCGCGGGACGGTGGCCGCGCCGACGGCGTGGACCGCCGGACGCTGCTGCGGATGGCCTCCGCCGCCGGGGTGCTCGCCGCGCCGATCCCGGCCGTCCCGCTGCTCGCCGCGGGCCGGGCGGTCGCCGAGGAGGCGCCCGGGCCGGTGCCCGGGATCGTCAAAGCGCTGCCCGCCGAGTGGTTCGTGGCGCACGGCACCAACGCCGAGATGCGCTGGGACGCCTTCCGGGACGCCGACGGCGACGCCGTCGTCGGCCGCCACGTTCCGGTGGAGCGGTTCTTCGTCCGCAACCACACCAGCACCCCGCTGATCGACCCCGACACCTGGCGCCTCAAGCTCTTCGGCAGCGGTCTGCGCGGCGCGCCGACGCCCGAGCGCCCGGTCGAGTTCGGCCTGGACGACCTGCGGGAGCTGCCGTCCACCCGGATCAGCGCGCTGATCGAGTGCGCCGGCAACGCCCGCAGCTACTACCCCAGGCAGCAGAACCAGCCCGTCCCGGGCACGCCCTGGACGCTCGGCGGCGTCGGCTCGGCGAGCTGGCGGGGCGTGCGGCTGGCCGAGGTGCTGCGGGCCGCCGGGCTGACCCGGGCGGCGGTGGACGTGCTGCCGGTCGGCCTGGACCCGGACTTCGTCGCCGGCGGCACCAACTACGGCCCGGTGCGCCGCCCGCTGCCGATCGCCAAGGCGCTGGACGACGTGCTGCTCGCGTACGAGATGAACGGCGAGCCGCTGACCCCGGACCACGGCGCCCCGGCCCGGCTGGTGGTGCCCGGCTGGGTGGGCATCGCCTCGATCAAGTGGGTGGGCCGCATCGAGGTCGCCGACCACCCGCTGTACTCGCCGTGGAACACCGACTTCTACCGGATGTTCGGCCCGGACTACCCGCCCGGCGGCGGGGAGCCGCTCACCACGCAGGTGGTCAAGAGCGCCTTCGAGCTGGCCGCGGGTGCCCGCCTGGCGGCGGACCGCGAGCACCGGCTGCACGGGCGCTCGTGGTCCGGAAGCGCGGCGGTGCGCCGGGTCGAGGTGAGCGCCGACGGCGGCCGGACCTGGCGGCGCGCCGAGCTGCGCGACGAGCCGCGGGCCGGCGGCTGGACGCGCTGGAGCATCGACTGGCGCCCCGAGCGGCCCGGTCCGTACGAGCTGCGCGCCCGCGCGACGGACCGCCGGGGCAACACCCAGCCCGAGCGGTCGGTCTTCAACCGGGAGGGCTACCTGTTCGGCGCGGTGGTGGCCCACCCGGTGACGGTGGTCTGAACCGCCGCCCGGCGGCTCATCCGGTGGACTGGACCTCGTACGGGGCCGGGTAGCGCGTCTCGTACGGGGTCAGCACCAGCCGCACCACGTCCTCCAGGCGCCGCCGGGCGTCCCCGAGGGTGGTGCGGCCGGTCACCCAGGCGGTCAGCTCCCCCTGCCAGGCGTGGGCGACGATGTGCCGCACCAGCTCGCTCGCGGCGGCCGGCACCTCGGCCGTCACCGCCTGGAGGGCGGTGCTGTCGGCCCGGGCCATGCCTTGCAGCGCCTCGCTGGCGAACGGGTCGGTGGAGGCCGCCACGGCCACCCGTAGCCGGGCGAGTTCCGGCTGCCGCTGGTAGGCCCGCATCCCGCCCCGGACGAACCGGACCGCCCGGTCGGTGGCCCCCAGTCCGGCCCTCGGCCCGCGCAGCTCGGCCACCAGGTCGGCCAGCAGCAGGCGATGCCACTCGGCGATGGCCGCGGCCAGGAGGTGGTCCTTGGAGGAGAAGTAGCGGTACGCCGTCCCCAGGGCGACTCCGGACCGTTCGCAGACCTGCTTCATCTGCATCCGCTCGACGCCGATCTCGTTCACCAGGGCGAGCGCGGCCGCGATCAGGCTTTCGCGGCGTTCGAGCTGACGCGGAGACATCGCCTCCACCGGCCGTGGTGACAGGTCAACCTTGGTCACCCGCACCATGATACGGGCCGGGGCCGCTCAGGAGTATGACGCCGTCCGGCCCCCTTCCGTTCGCCCGGAGGTCACCGGGGTCCCGGGGGGTCGCGAGGGGCGTCACGAGGGGCGTTACGACGGGCGTCACGCGGGGAGTCACGAGAGATCGCGGATCAGCGCCTCCTGGACGGCGGAGGCGACCAGCCGGCCGTCCAGGTCGTAGAACTCGCCGAGCGCCAGGCCCCGGCCGTCCGAGGAGGACGGGCTGCGCTGGGCGAAGAGCAGCCACTCGTCGGCCCGGAACGGGCGGTGGAACCACATCGCGTGGTCCAGCGAGGCCATCAGCAGCCGGGGCGGCTCGGTGCGCTGGAAGAAGTTCGGCTGCACGTTCAGCCCGGCGGTGGAGGCCAGGGTGAGGTCGGACAGGTAGGTGAGCGCGCCGGCGTGCAGCAGCGGGTCGCCGTCCGGCAGCGGGGAGGCGGTGCGCATCCAGACGAAGTGCTGGAGCAGCCCGGGGACGGCCGGCGGCAGCCCCGGGGCGTCCGCCGGGACGAACCGCACGTCGAGGTCGCGGAAGCCGCCTGCCGCGGCGATCGACCGGCGGACCTCCTCGGGCAGCCGGGCGACGGCGTTCGGCAGCGACTCCGGGCGGGGCAGCGGCGGGACCTCGCGCTGGCGGTCGGCGGCCGGCTCGGGGTGCTTGAAGGAGGCCGAGAGGGTGAAGATCTCGTTCCCGTTCTGGACCGCCGTCACCCGGCGGGTGGTGTACGACGTGCCCTCGCGGACCCGCTCGACCAGGTAGTCGATCGGCCGGGCGGGGGAGCCCGGCAGTAGGAAGTAGCCGTGCAGCGAGTGCACCGGGCGCCCGCCCTCGCAGGTGCGCCCGGCGGCGACGAGCGCCTGCGCGGCGACGTGGCCGCCGAAGGCGCGCATCGGGGCACCGGCGTGGCAGTGGCCCCGGAACGTGTTCTCGTCCAGCTGCTCGATCTGCAGCAGCTCGGCGAACGGGGCGGCCGGCCGGGCGTGCCGTTCGGCCCGGAGGTGCGGTTCGGTGAGGTTGGTCACGAGGCCATAGTGGCAGAAGCCAACCGTCCGGTGGTGTGACCTGGGTAACGCCCTCCCGGTCCCCGTTCGATGGCTTCGTTGCCATAGAACACGTTCCAGTCCGCGGGCTTCCCGAGGGTTTGTCAGTGTCCTCACCTAGCGTGCTCGGCATGACGCAATCCGCACAGGCGTACGCCTATCTGCGCCCGTCGGCCGTCCTGGACGGCGCCGACGGCCGGAGCCTCGACCTGGCCACCTCCGGCGGCGCCACCCCGCTCGGCGCCGCCGCCAACCCGCGTTTCTTCGCGGGCTTCCTGGCCGATCCGGCGCCGGCCGCCGCGGCGCTGCTCGCGGTCGCGGACGTCGCAGCCGCGCGCTACTACCAGCCGCAGCTGCGCGCCTCGCTCGACCCGGTGGTCACCGCCAACGGGGACCGGCTGCGCTTCGAGTCCTTCTCGGGCTGCTGCGGCGTCTACGCCCGGCTCGACGTGCTCCGGGCCGGGCTCGACGGGGACGAGATCGGCCACGGCACCACCAACGTGGACGTCAACAACCCGCTGCGGGAGGCGCTGACCAGGATCGGCCCGGCCGACCCGCTGCACCTCGCGGTCGGTCCGGACGCGCTGGAGGTCACCAGCTTCGACGGCCCGCTGGTCGAGAAGAAGGTCCCGCTGCCGGAGCGCTGGCTGCGCGGCTTCGCCGAGACCCAGGTGGTCGCCGCCGGCTTCGAGCCGCGCGCCGAGCTGCCCGCCGCCGAGGCCGTCCGGTTCCTGCGCTCGCTGCCGCGCGGCGGGCGGGCCGGCGTGGGCTGGGTCCTGCCGGCCGGGAAGACGCTGCGGCCGACCACCCGGCCGGTGCCGGGGGCGGTCTGCCTGCCCGGGCCCGAGCGGCTGGTGGCGCTCCAGCGGGTGCTGCGGCACGCGCTCGCCCTGCGGGTGTACGGGCCGGTGGCGGCCGGCGAACCGACCGCCTCCGCCTGGGAGGCGGTGCTGCCCGGCATGCGGCTGACCCTGACGCTGTCGCCGAACGCCGCCCGGGGCTTCTCCGGCGAGGGCGGGGTGCTCGACTCGCTGGCCACCGGGACGGCCGAGCGGGACGCCGAGCTGATCGCGGTGCTGCTCGCCTGGGAGCCCCGGATCGAGGTCGGGGACCTCGCCGCCCAGTCCGGGCTGAGCCCCGAGCGGGTCCGCGCCGCCCTCACCCGGCTGGGCACCGCCGGACAGATCGGCTACGACACCGCCGAGGCCGCGTACTTCCACCGGCAGCTCCCGTACGACGCCGGGCGGGCCGAGGCGGCCAACCCCCGGTTGCGGGCCGCCCGGGCGCTGGTCGAGGCGGGCGCGGTGCGGCTGGAGGAGGGCGGGGCGACGGCCGTGGTCACGGTGGACGACCACATCCAGCGGGTGCGGGCGGACGGGTCGGGGCGGCTGAGCTGCACCTGTCTGTGGTGGGGCAAGTACCGGGGCGGGCGCGGGCCGTGCAAGCACGCGCTGGCGGTCGGGATGGTGCGCGAGTCGGCCGCCGGGGCTGTCGGAGGCACCGCGGCTGCCGGGGCTGCCGGGGCTGGGGAGACGAAGGGGGCCGGAGCGTGAGCGCGACGTCGGGCGCCGACCGGCAGGGGCCGGTCGACGAGCTGCTGACGGCCGTCCGCTCCGGGCGGCTGGCCCGGATACCGGAGCTGCTGGCCGGATTGGACGCGGCCCAGCGGCGGGCCTGCCTGCCCGCCCTCAAGGAACTGCGCAAGGAGTTGCGCCAGGACTGGTCGCAGGAGGCGGCCGCGGTCAGGAGCAGGCTGCTGGTGGCCGGGGCCGGCTGCCACGCCGGTCCGGCCGCCGCCGCCACCTGGCTGGCCGCGGGCGACTTCAGCGGCCGCGACTGGGCCCGGAACTCCGCGCTGCACCACGTCATCGAGGCGCAGCCGGTGGAGTGGCAGGTCGAGGTGGTCACCCGGCTCGCCGCCCGGCCGGCGCGGACCTGGGGCTGGTCGATGTACCCGGTGCTGGAGACCGTGGTCCGGCGCACCGGCTGCGAGGTGCCGCGCGGCGAGTCCTTCGTCCGGAGCTGGATGGACCGCGCCGGCGAGCGAAACGGCCCGCGCCCGACCCTGGCCGCGCGGCTGCGCAAGGACGCCTTCACGCCGGTGCTGCTGCCGGAACTGTTCGAACTCGCGGACGTCGGCTACGCGCTGACCTTCCGGGGCAGCCCGCGCCCCGGCGACGTCTGGACGGAGGCGATCGGCGAACTGGCCGCGGACGGCACGATGGACCGGGCCGAGCTGCTCGACCGCTGCCTGGCCCGGCTGCTGCGCGGCGGCAAGCCGGCCGACCAGCGGGCCTTCCTGGAGGTGCTGCGGGCGCTCGACCCGACGCCCGAGGAGTACGCGGCCCGGGTGCGCGACGTGGTGGCGCTGCTGGACGGCCTGTCGGTGCTCGCCGGACACGCCCAGGAGGTGCTCGCCGGGCTGGACGAGGCCGGGCTGATCGAGCCCGGGGTGCTCACCGAGGCCTCGGCGGTGGTGCTGTTCCGGAGCGAGAAGAAGCTGGTCCGCGCCCAGCTGACGTGGCTGGAGAAGGCCGCCCGGCGCGCCCCCGAGCGCTCCGGCCCGGTGGTGCTGGCCGCGGCCGAGGCCTTCGGCCACCCGGACGCGGCCCTCCAGGAGCGGGCGCTGAACGTGGTGGCCCGTCACCTGAAGGCGGCGGGGGAGGCGGTGGTGGCGGAGCTCCGGGCCGCCGCCGAGGCGCTGAACCCGGTCCACCACCGGCGCGCGGGCGAGCTGTTCGGCGCGCCGGTCGGCGGGGGCGGGGACGACCCGGACACCGGGTGGGACGACTTCCTGCCGCCGGCCCCCGAACCGCGCCCGCTCGGCGCGCCGATCGCCTCCGCGGCCGAACTCGCGGAGGAGCTGTCCGCCCTGCTCGCCGCGCGCGAGCCCGGCGTGGCGGTCTTCGAACGGGTGCTGGACGGGCTGGTCCGGCTGACCCACCGGGACCGGCAGGCGCTCGCCGAGGCGGTGGAGCCGGTCCGCCGGGCGCACCCGTGGCGCGGCACCAACGGCTGGGGGGACTGCACGCCCCGGGAGATCCTCTACGTGGTGGCGGCGGTGGCCGGTGAGACGCCGCCGTGGAAGCTCTGGGACTACCTCGGCGGCAGGAGCGGCTCCGCGCTGCGCGGCCCGCGCACCACCGTGCACGGGGCCGTCCTCGCCGCCCGGCTGGACGAGGTGGCCCGGCAGATCTTCCAGGCCACGCTGCCGTACCTGCTGGCCACCCCGACGGACGCCACCGGTGCCCTGGACGCGGCCGTCCTGGTCGAGCGGATCGCCGGGTACGAGGCAGCGGGCGTCGCGCCGGGGAAGGCCGACCTGTGCCAGGCCCTGCTGAGGGTCGGCGGTGCGGACGGGACGGTGCTGCGGGCCGCCGAGGCGCTCGGCTCACCGGCCGGGCGCCGGCTGGCGCACTGGCTGCGCACCGGCGGGCTGCCCGGGCAGCCGTCCGAGCGGGTGGTGTTCGCGCCCGGCCAGGGGCTGAAGCGCACCAACCTGTACGGGGACCGCTGGTGGGAGGAGATCGAGCGGATCGCGGTCGCCCAGCCGGGCATCGGCGCCGGGCCGAAGGGGCCGGGCGGCGAGCGGCTCACGGCCGAGTTCCGGGCGCTGCTGGACGGCACCGAGCCCAGCGTGGCCCGGGCGCGCAAGGTGCACGACTGGAGCTGGCGGCCGGTCGAGCACTGGTTCGCGATGCTCCCCCGGCACCGGGAGGAGCTGGCGGCGCGCTGGCTCGACCCCTTCGCCGAGGGCGCGGACCGGGACGAGCGCGGCGCCGCCCGGTACCTCCCGCTGCTGGCCGAGGCCGACAGCCCGGCCGGGCTCGCGCTGCACCTGGCGCTGGCGTACGGCCTGGGCGCCCGGCACGCCGAGGACCGGACGGCGGCGGTGGACGCGCTGCTGGTGCTCGCCGCGCGCGGGGACCTGGACGGTGCGCTGCTCGGCCGCGAGCTGGGCGTTCTGGTGGCCTGCGGCACGGTGATGGCCGGCCGGCTGGGGGCGGCGCTCGCCATGGCGGCGGAGACCGGCGCCCGGGGGACGGTCTGGTCGGTGCTCGGCCCGGCGCTGCCGGGGCTGCTGGGGGAGGCCGACCCGTCGACGCGCGGGCTCGGCGACCTGGTCGCGCTGGCCACCGACTGCGCCCGGCGGACGGGGGCCCGCGGGCCGGTGGCCGAGGTGACGGCGGCGGCCGAGCGCGGCGGCTCGGGCCGGGTGGTCAAGGAGGCACGGGCGCTGCGGGACGTCCTCGCGGGCTGAGGAGGGGGCGGGGAGCTGCTCGGCGGGTCCGGTGGGCTGGGCGGGCCGGGCGGGCTCGGTGGGGCTGACGGCGAACAGATGTCAGCTGACAACTTTCAGCGAACAGATTTCAGCGAACAGATTTTGAAATCTGTTCGCTGAAAGTTGTCGTCTGTTCGCGCGCCTCGCCCGCCCCCGCAGCCGCCGCCGTCTCCTCCGCCGCCTCCTCCGGCCGTTCGCCGACCAGCGGCGAGGTGCCGCGCGGGGCGGCGGCGACGGCGCGCCACCACAGGCGGAGGGCCGGCGGGTCGGCGGGTTCGAACGGTTTCCCGGGCCGGGGCACCGCGAGCCGGGCGCCGAGCGCCTGGGCGGCGGTGACCACCCGCTCGGCGGGCTCGTCCCAGGGGTGCAGCGCGAGGTTGAAGGTGCACCAGTGGATCGGCAGCAGCAGCCCGCCGCCCAGGTCCAGGTGCGCCCGCACCCCCTCCTCGGGGGTCATGTGCACCTCGGGCCAGAAGTCGCTGTACGCGCCGACCTGCATCATCGTCGCGTCGAACGGCCCGAGCCGGCGGCCGATCTCGGCGAAGCCGGGGAAGTAGCCGGTGTCCCCGCTGTGGAAGATCCGCCGCCCGCCCCCGGCCACCACCCAGGACGCCCACAGGAACAGCGCGCTGGTGCGCGGCCCGCGGCTGCAGTAGTGGCGGGCCGGCGTGGCGGTCAGGGTCAGCCCGGCGACCTCGGCCGACTCCCACCAGTCCAGTTCGACGATCCGTCCGGCCGGTACGCCCCAGTGCTCCAGGTGAGCCCCGACCCCGAGCGGGACGGCGAACACCGCGCCCGTCCCGATCAGGGCCCGGACGGTGCCCATGTCGAGGTGGTCGTAGTGGTCGTGGGAGACCACGACCACGTCCACCGGCCCGAGTTCGGACAGTGGCAGCGGCACCGGGTGCAGCCGCTTGGGCCCGGTCCAGGAGAAGGGGGAGCAGCGCTCGCCCCAGACCGGGTCGAGCAGCACCCGCCGTCCGCCGATCTCGGCCAGGACGGTGGCGTGCCCCAGCCAGGTCAGCCGCAGGCCGGACTCCGGCGGCGCGGCCAGGTCGCCCGGGAGCAGCCGGTGCACCGGGACGGCGGCGGTCGGCGTCCGGCGGGTCTTGTCCCCGGTCAGCTGGGCGCGGGTGATCTCCAGCGGGCTGCGCTCGTACACCAGGCGGCGGGTCGGCACCGGGTTGCGGAACGCCCCGTCGGAGAACTGCGGGGAGCGGCGGATGCGGGCCAGCCGTTCGCCCCGGGGGTCGGCGCCGAACGCGTCGGTCCGGACCCGGTGCCAGGCGGCCCGGGGCACTCCGGCCAGACCGGGGACGGCGCGCTCGGCGGCGGGGTCGGTGGACGGCGGGACGAACAGCGAGGCCAGACCGGCGAGGCGGGAGAACCACGGGGCGGGGCGGGGCACGGCTCCTCCAGGGACGGTCACGGCTACCCGGCATGCCGGGGTCGCGGCGCAGCGGCGGGTGGGGCTGCTGCGATACGACAACCATCTCGTCGGAGATTACTCGCCATGGGCCGTCCGGACCTGGTGGAGGGCCCGGCGCGGTCCAATCGGCGTACCGGCGAGGGCCGCGCGGCCCGCCGTCGGGCAACCGCCGGACAGGCGTCGGTCAGGCGTAGAAGCGGGTGATCGTCTCCGCGACGCAGTGCGGCTTGGCGCTGCGCTCGCTGGTGAGAGTGAACCGCACCACCGCCTGGACCCCGCCCGGCACCTCGGTGGCCGAGAGCAGCTCGGCGGTGGCCCGGATCGCCGTGCCCACCGGTACCGGCGCCGGGAAGCGCACCTTGTCGGAGCCGTAGTTCAGCGCCATCCGCACACCCTCGACGGCGTAGCACTCCTTCGCCAGCACCGGGATCATCGACTGGGTCAGATAGCCGTGCGCGATGGTCGAGCCGAACTGGCTCTCCTTGGCCCGCTCCGGGTCCACGTGGATCCACTGGTGGTCGCCGGTCGCCTCGGCGAACAGGTCGATCTGCCGCTGCTCGATGGTGTGCCACTGGCTGGTGCCCAGCTCGGTGCCGACGGCGGCGGTCAGTTCGGCGAGGGAGGCGAAGGTCGTCACGGTGCGCTCCTGGTGGGGGACGGGCCCGGGCAGGGATCAGGACGCCGGAAGCGTATGCCTACCCACCGGTATCTGTCAGGAGCCGAGCGGAAATCCGCTGCCCAACGGCCGGCGCGCCTGGCGGCCCGGCAGGACCGGTCCGGTCGGGAACAGTCGGCGGCCGCTCACCAGCTCCGGAACCAGCGCGACGAACAGCGGCTCCGGATCGCCCACCCACGGCCGCAGGCCGGAGCGCAGCACCCGCCGGACCTGCTCGGGATCGCTCACCACGTCGGCCCGGCCGTGCACCAGCACGCTCCACCCGGTGCGGGTGACCGGGTCCAGCAGATCCGCCTGGAAGGCCACCACCGTGCCGTCGAGCCCGCGCGCGGTGGCACTTCCCCGGCGCACGGCCAGCACCAGCCGCCCGTCCAGGACCTCGAAGGAGACCGGCAGGACGGCCGGCAGCGCGTGCTCGGTGTACACCACGCGCCCGACGGGCACGGTGCTGAGCAGCCGCAGGCACTCGGCCTCGCTCAGGGTCTCCACACGGTCCTCACGCTCCATGCGTCCGATCGTCCCCGGTCGGTGCGCTCGTCGATAGGGCCCATGGTCCCTGAGCGGACGGGTCGGGAGCCCCGTCGGCGGCCGTCCGGACGGTAGCCTGCCCGGCGGGTGGAGAAACGGTGCAGGAGGGGGGACGGTCGGATGGCGGGCGGGGTCGATCTGGTGGTGATCGGGGCGGACGGCGGGCCCGACCGGACCTTCGGGGGCGCGGCGCTCGCACCGGAGGGCGCCCGGCTGCTCGCCGACGTGCTGCCCGGGATGTGCTTCGACACCGGCGCGGCCGGCTGCCGGGTCACCGCGGTGGCACCGGACGCGGACGCCAACGCGATGCTGACCGCCGTCCGGGACGCCGCCCAGCACTCGGGCCGCTGGCTGCTGGTCTGCCTGGTCGGCCAGTTGGTGGCCGACCCGCGCGGGCGCCGGCTGGCCCTGGTCGCCGCCGGCAGCACCGCCGACAACGCCTACCGCCGGGGCCTGGCCTGGGACTGGGTGGTCAGCGCCATGGTGCACGGGGACCAGGAGGAGGCGCTGCTGCTGGTCGACGCGGTGGTCGACCGGGACACCTGGTCGGCGCTGGAGCGCGGCGAGGACGGCGCGGGCGAACTGCTGAGCTACTCGAGGGTCCCGCTCTGGGGTCGGATAGGCCGCTACGCCCCGGGCAGCCGTTACGCCCCCGGCAGACGCGGCCGGGACGCCGTCCGGCCGGGTGGGGAGGGCTCGTTCAGCCGGGCCCTGACCACCGTCCTGCGCCAGGGCGTCCCGGGTGCCCCCGCGGCCGTCTCCCCGCTCGATCTCCAGCCGGCCGTGGCCGCGCTGACGGACGGTGGAGAACCGGCCGGTAGTTCGGGTGCGCCTGGCGCGCGCCTGCTGGTTCCGCCGCACGCCGGGCGGCTCCTGATGCGCAATCGGGCCGCGGTTCGGGGCGCATTGGCCGGATTGTCGCTTTCCGAGGAACTGTTGGCCGTTCTGTGGCGGGAAAGTGCCCCGACGGAACCGCCTTCCGCGTAAGGTCAGGGGGCCTGAGGTGTTGCCGTGATGGGGTGGGTTGGCGAAGAATCGATCCCCAGCGGAAACACCGGTGGGACGGCGGAATTCTCCTGGCGGCCGTGGATCACGGATCAGGTCGGTCGCAACGAGGTGGGGCCATGCGGCAGCGCGGAAATGTGTTGCGCCCTGGGGCGATTGGGGTCGGCGGGGCGGTTCTGGTGTTGCTGCTCGGCGCTTGTGCGAGCGGTGGTGCGGGTGGTTCCGTCGATCGGATCGGGTCGGCCGCGCCCACCGTCGCGGGCGTGGACCCGCTAACTCCTTCGAGTGGTTCGGTAAACGGCTCGATCGCGCCGACCAGCGGCCCGGAAGGGGCCATGGGACGACTGGCCCTGAAGGCCTATCAGGACTGGTGGCAGGCCCAGGCGGAGGTCTTCGGGCGGTCGGATTCGGACGGTTACGCACTGGAGCAGTACTCCTCCGGGCGGGCGCTGTCCGACAGTCTGGTCGGCCTCCGGCAACTGCGTGACGCGAAAGTCATGATGACCGGAACGCCGCGCAATTCCGCGGTGGTCAAGGCCGTTGATCTGAATGCCGATCCGCAGACCGCCGTGATCGAGGACTGCGTCGACCTGTCGGGCTGGCACCGCGTCGACGCCGTCACCGGGGCCGCGAGGGATCCCGGAGCGCGCCTGAACCGGTACGTCGGAACCGCGTCGCTGCGCTGGTTCCAAGCGCATTGGTTGATCTACGACTTCAAACGGGAGGTGGACCGGACGTGCTGAACGCGCGGAAACCGGCCCGGCGAATCGCGATCGCCGCGTCGATGTCGGCCGGGCTGCTGCTGTCCTCGGCGGTTGGTGCGGTCGCGGACGAACCGCCGAGCGGCGGGGCCGAGCAGTGCTACCCGAACGTGATCTGCATAGACGTCAATTCCGGTGGGACGACCCCCGTGCCCGGCGGATCGAACCCGGGCGGAGGCGGCGGTTCGGGCACCGGCCCGCAGCTGTGCGGCTACCACGGGGTCCCGTGGGCCTGCCACGACCCCCAGCTGGGCTGGTTCAACAGCGACAAGGGGTGCTACTTCCGCGCGCTGGACAACCCGCCGCCCGCCGGCGACCCGGCGTGGGACGGCCACGACCCGAAGGACGGATCGCTCTACACGAAGGTCTGCCCGCAGACCGACGGGGGCCAGGGCGGCGCCGAGATCGTCTTCGAGGCCACCGCGCCGGGCGGGCAGAACGTCAACGCCGAGGCCATGGCCATCCAGCAGGCCTACGACCAGGTCCGGTTCAGGCCGCCGGTGGGCCGCGCCGCGCCCCGGAACACGGCGGTGGTCAACGCCCCGGTCTGGCTCTGGGCCGACGACGCCGCGCTCCCCGCGCCGGGCAGCGCGTCGGTCGCGGGCATCTCGGTCACCGTCACGCCCCGGCTGGTGCGGGCGGTCTGGAGCTTCGGCGACCACCTCCAGACCTCCTGCACCACCCCCGGCACGCCGTACGACCCCAAGTACGGCGACGCGAAGTCCCCGGACTGCGGCTACGAGTTCAGGACAAGCTCGGCCCGCGAGAAGAACAGCGTCTTCAGCGCCACCGTGACGATGCACTGGGAGGCCGCCGTCGTGGTCACCGGCGGGCCGAACCCCCGGAAGTTCACGATCCCGGGCATCAACCAGAGCAGCAAGCCCTTCGACCTCAAGGTCGCCGAGATGCAGGTGCTCAACTGAGCGCGGCCGACCGGGCGCGCCCGGCCGGGTGCACCCGGCCGACCGCTCCCGACTGAACGACCCGGCGCGGGCATCCGCGCACCGACCAGCCGGACGAGCCGGCCGGACGAGTCAGAGACGAACGAGGGAAGGGCGGAACCCGGTGGAGAACCGTACGTTCGCGACGCCGGGATCCGGCACCTCCGCGGGCGCCGCGGCGTCCGTGACACTCCCGGAGCAGCCGGACCAGGGCGGCCAGGGCAGGGGCCGGGGGCGGGCGGTGCCGCACGCGCCAGGGCGGACCATGCGGGCGAGGCGGCGGCGCCCGGCGGTGCTGGCGATGGCGGTCGCGCTGATCGCGGCCGGCGGGCTGGGCGGCGCCGTCCTGTACAACAGCACCGGTCAGCGGGTCGCGGTACTGGCGCTGGCCCGGGACGTGCCGTGGGGGCAGGTGATCACCGAGGACGACCTGGTGGTCGCCCGGATCGCGGGGGACCCGGTGCTGCGCCCGGTGTCGGCCCAGGACCGGGCGAAGGCGGTCGGCATGCGGGCCGCCACCGACCTCAAGCGCGGCGCGATGCTCACCGGCTCCGATCTCGCGCAGGGCCTCTCGGTGCAGCCAGGGCAGATCGTGGTCGGGGTGTCCGCCAAGCGCAGCCAGCTGCCCGCGAGCCGGCTCCAGCCCGGCGTGCAACTGGTCATCGTCTTCACCCCGGACAACGGCCGGGCCGACTCGCTGCCCGCCACGGTGATCACCGTCGGCCGGGTGGACACCGACGGCAGCCAGGTGATCGACGTGGCGGTCGGCACGGCGGACGGGCCCCGGCTGGCGCAGTGGGTGGCCAGCGGGCGGATCCAGGTGCTGCTCGCTCCGCGCGGCGCGGCGGCGGGCGGCCCCGGCGGCGGCACCGCACCGGCCCCGGCGCCGAGCGGGGCGCCCTCGGCCGCCGCCACCAACCCCGGGGCCACCGCGCCGGGCGCCGCTCCGGGCACCGCCACTCCGGGTGGTGCCGCCGCTGGTGGCGCCCCCGCCGGTGGTGCCGCCGCGCCCGGGGCCCCGGCCGCGACGGGCGGCGCCTGATGGCCGTGATCGCGGTGGTCGGCGGCCCGGGCGCACCGGGCGCGACCACCACCGCCCTGGCACTGCTGCTGTCCTGGCCGCTGTCGCCCGGCCGGCGGATCCTGCTGGTCGAGGCCGACCCGGACGGCGGCGCGGTGCTCGCCGGCGCCCTGGAGGGCCGGGTCGAGGCGGTGTACGGGCTGCGCAACCTGGCCGTCGCCGACCGGCGCGGGCTGCTCGCGCAGACCATCTGGGAGCAGCTGATCGACCTCTCGCCCGAGGGCGACGCCGAACGGCTGCTGCTGCCCGGGCTGACCGACCCCACCCAGGCGCCCGGCCTCGCCTACACCTGGGAGCCGCTCGCCGAACTGCTGCACGGCGTGGAACAGCAGGGCTACGACGTCATCGTGGACCTCGGCCGCTCCGGCGCCACCGGCCACAGCGCGGTGCTCTCCCGCCGCGCCGACGTGGTGGTGGCGACGGTGCGCACCACGCTGCGCGGGCTGAGCTCGGCCCGGCCCCGGCTCGCCGCCCTGGCCGAGGACCTGGCGTCCGCCGGCACCGGGGCGGACGCGCTCGGGCTGCTGCTGGTCGCCGAGGGGCCGTACACCCGGGCGGAGGTGTCCCGCGAGCTGGGCCTGCCGGTGCTCGGGGTGCTGCCGCACGCCACCCGGACGGCGAAGGTGCTCTCCGACGGCGGCGACACCACCGACCGGCGGTTCATCCGCTCGGAGCTGATGCGGACGGCGCGGTCGGCGGCGGACGAGGTGCAGCTGCTGGTCCGCCGCCGGCGCCAGCGGCTCGCGCCGGGCGCGGTGCAGGGCGCGGCACCGGCCCAGCTGACGGCGGGCGGCCCGGCGGCGGTGCCGGTCGCGGCGGCGGTGCCGGCGCCTCCCGTCCCGGCGCCTCCGGTGCCGATGGGGCCGGTGCCGGCTGCGCCGATGGCGCCGCAGCCGTCGATGCCCGCTCCTGCGGCCGGTCCCGTGCCGTCGCCCGCACCCGAGCCGGGCCCGTACGGGCAGCCGGCGTACGGGCAGTCGGGATACTCCCAGCCGGGGTACGGGCAGGGCGGGTACGGCGCGACGGCCCACGGCCAGTCGGGATACGGCCAGTCGGGCTACGGGGGGACGGCCGAGGGCGAGTCGCCCTCGTACTCCCCGCCGCAGCCCGTACCGCCGGTGATCACCACCGGCCCGGTGGCGCCGCTGGCCGGGCTGGCGCCGCAGCCGGCCGCTCCGGCGCCGTTCCCGGCACACGTCCAGTCCGCCCCGTACGGCGAACCGGAAGACCAGTACCCGCTCCAGCAGCCAGTGGTGACGAACCGTCAGGACGACGTGAACGGGCCGTACCCGCACAACCCCGGGGAGGTGCTCCGTGCGCGGTAGCCCCCTGCACCAGCGTCCCTCCTCCGACCCGGCCGCGCTGCCCTGGGCCGCGCCGGTGTCCGCGCCCGCGCCGACGACCGGTCCGGTCGCCCCGCCGCACGGGTACCAGCCGGGTCCGGTCGCGCCGCAGCCCGGCCCGCCCGGCGCGGCCGGGCCCACCGCCGTACCCTCCCAGCTGCCCTCGCTGGACCTGCGCGGCGCCGCCACCCGGCCCGCCGTCGACCCGCAGGTCGCCCGCGAGCTCAAGCGCCAGGTAGCGGCCGAACTGCACCAGCAGATCAGCCGGTTGACCACCGCCTCCGGCTCCGAGCCGGACCGCGCCACCCGCCGCCAGCGCGGCCGGGCGCTGATCGAGGAGGCCGTCGCCCGGTGGTCCGACGCGTACGCGCAGACCCACGGCATCCCGCCCACCCGGGAGCAGGACCGCGCCCTCGCCGAGGCCGTCTTCGACCTGCTGTTCCGGGCCGGCCGGCTCCAGCCCTACCTGGACGACCCGGAGATCGAGAACATCCTGATCAACGGCTGCGACGACGTCTGGGTCTCCAAGGTGCACCAACCCCTGCGCCAGGTACCGCCGGTGGCCGACAGCGACGGCGAACTCGTCGAACTGCTCCAGGACCTGGCCCGCCAGCACGGCGGCGGCGAGCGCAGCCTGTCCACCGCCAGCCCGACCCTCGCGCTGCGCCTGGAGGGCGGCATGCGCCTCCAGGCGCTCACCGAGGTGACGCCCCGCCCGTACGTGGCGATCCGGCGCCACCGGGTGGCCTCCGCGACGCTGCCCGAGATGGTCGAACTCGGGACCCTGGACGCCACCCTGGCCGCCTTCCTGGCCGCCGCGATCCGGGCCCGGAAGAACGTGATGATCACCGGCACCCAGGGCGTGGGCAAGACCAGCCTGCTGCGCGCGATGGCCGCCGAGATCCCGCCGGACGAGCGGATCGGCACCCTGGAGTCGGAGTTCGAGCTCTGGCTGCACACCCTCGGTCACCTGCGCCAGGTCGTCCCGATGGAGGCCCGGGAGGGCAACGGCGAGCGCGTCGAAGGGCGCCTGGCCGGGGAGTTGAGCATCGGCGACCTCATCCCGGCCGCGCTGCGCATGACGCTCTCCCGGATCATCGTCGGGGAGGTCCGCTCCGGCGAGGTCGTCCCGATGCTGCGGGTGATGACCAACGGCGAGGGCGGCTCGATGTGCACCCTGCACGCCCGCGGCCCGCACATGGTCGTCGACCGCATCGCCGAACTCTGCCTGGAGTACGGCTCGCACATGACCGACTCGCTCGCCTACCGGCTCACTGCCAACGCCCTGGACCTCATCGTGCACGTCACCATGGTCGACGAGACCGCCGTCGGCGGCCGCCGGCACCGCTTCGTCTCCCACGTCCTGGAGGTCACCGGCCTCGGGGAGAGCGGCCGCCCCGCGCTGAACACCGTCTTCGGCCCCCGGCCGGACCTCGGTGAGCCGCGGGCCGTCCCGCACACCCCGCCGCAGTGCCTGGACGACCTGCGCCGGGCCGGCTTCGACGCCTCGCTGCTCGGTTCCCGGTACGGGAGTTGGACCACCCCGCTCCAGCTGCGGATCGGCGGTGGCGCGCGGTGATGCTGCTCTTCGCCCTCTGCGGGCTGGCGGTCGCGGGCGGCCTGGTCGCCCTGGTGACCTGGGCCCGCGGCAGCGAGTCCGGCGACGAGGACGGGACGGAGCGGGCGGCCAACCCGCTGGCCGGCCGGGTCCACGTGTTCTGGTACGGCGCCCCCGGGACGGCCGGGCACCGGATGGTGCGGCTGCGCCGCGTCCAGCTGCCGATCGCGCTCGCCGGCGCGCCGCTGGCCTGGCTGTTCACCGGCATCCCGCTGACCGCGCTGCTGGTGCCGCTGGCCGTCTTCGGACTGCCCTGGCTGTTCGACACCACCCGCCCGGACACCCACCGGATCGAGCGGCTGGAGGCGCTCTCCGAGTGGACCCAGCGGATCGCCGACGTGCTGCTGCTCGGCGTCGGCCTCAACCAGGCCATCGTCACCAGCCGGCGCACCGCCCCGGCCGCCCTGGAGGACGAGATCGGCGAACTGGCCGCCCGCCTCCAGGCCCGCTGGCGGCCGGAGGAGGCGCTGCGCGCCTTCGCCGACAGCCTCGCCGACGCCACCGCCGACAAGGTGCTCGCCGCACTCGTGCTGCGGGCCGGCGACAGCGGCCCGGGCCTGGCCCGCACGCTCTCCGACATGGCCGACTCGGTGCGCGAGGAAGTCCGCCAGCGCCGCGCCATCGAGGCCGACCGGGCCAAGCACCGGACCACCATCCGCTGGCTGGTCGGCATCATCGTGCTGGTCGTCACCGTCGGCTCCTTCAACACCGAGTACACCCGGCCGTACGGGACCTTCCTCGGCCAGGTGGTGCTCGCCGTGGTCGCCGCCCTGTTCGTGGCGATCATCGCCTGGATGCGGGCGCTGGCCTCCCACCCGCCGGTACCCCGGCTGTTGACGCCCGACCGGCGCAGCAGGAGCGGACGGCGGACCACCGCCGCGACGACCGAGCCGGCGCCGGCCGAGCAGCTCGGGGAGGTCCGATGATCTCCCCCTGGTCCGTGCTGGCCGGCGCCGTCGCGGCCGGCGGCCTCGCCCTGCTGGTCGCCGAACTGCGGCCGGCGCCACCGGACCTGCGCCAGGCGCTGGACCGGCTGCACGCCACCCCCGCCGACCGCGAGCAGGACCCGGACGAGCGGCCCCGTTGGTACGACCGGATCGGCGAGCGGTCCGTCCACCTGCGCGGGGTCTCCGTCCCGCGCCGCGAACTCGCCCTGATCGGCCGCACCCCGGCCCGGTTCATGGTGCACAAGCTGCTGTTCGCCGCCCTCGGCCTGATGCTGCCCGCCTACCTGGGCGCGATGGCCGTGCTGATGGACGTCGGCCTGCCGTTCGCGCTGCCGCTGGTCGCCGGGCCGCTGCTGGCCGGACTGCTCTGGTTCGTCCCCGACGCCATCGTGCGCGGCGAGGCCAAGGAGGCGCGCACCGAGTACCTGCACGGCATCGCCGCCTACCTGGAACTCGTCGCGATGGAACGGGCCGCCGACTGCGGCCCCGCCGAGGCGCTGCGCCGGGCCGCCGCGGTCGGGCAGGGCGCGGTGTTCCGGCGGATCCGCGACGCCCTGGAGCGCGCGGCCACCGACCGCCTCCCGCCGTGGGCCGGACTCGACGCGCTGGCCGAGGAGTTGGGGCTCAGCCCGCTCCAGGACGTGGCCGACATCATGCGGCTGTCCGGCACCGACGGCGCCGCCGTGTACGACACCCTGCGGGCCCGCGCCAAGGGCCTGCGCGGGGAGCTGCTCGCCGAGGACCTCGCCCGCGCGAACGCCGACAGCGAGCGGATGGTCGCGCCCGGGGCCGCATTGACCCTGCTGATGACCGTCCTGATCGTCTTCCCCGCCCTGCACCAGATGCTCAACTGACCGCGTTCCCGGAGCGCCCACCGCCCCGTCCCGTACCGCAAGCCCGATCGGCGCAGTCCAGAGCAGTCGGCGCCACCACCACACCACACCACACCGCCAGATCCCCCGGGAGACCCCGATGACCGTACGACTCGCCCAGCTGGCAGGCCGGGTGCTGCGCCCCGTCCTGCTACCGGTCCAGTTCGCGCTCCTGCTGTTCACCCTGCGGCTCGGCCGGCTGCGGGCCGCCCGCGCGCGCGGCGACCGCGGCGCGATCAGCATCGAACTCGCCCTCGCCATCATCGCGTTGGTCTTCGTCGCGGGTGCCGTGGCGACCGCGCTCTACCTGCTGAAGGACAAGGTCGTCCAGAAGGTCGAGCAGGACCCGAACATGCCGGGCGGCGCGGGCGCGGGCGGCGCCACCAAGTGATGCGTCCTGCTCTCCGCCGCAGGGGCGACCGGGGGTCGATGAGCGTGAGCCTCGCCATCGTCTTCCCGGTCGTCCTGCTGCTCGTGCTGCTCGTCGTCCAGGCCGCGCTGTGGTGGTACGACCGCCAGGTCGCGCTCACCGCGGCCCGCGAGGGCGTGGACGCCGGACGGGTGCAGGGCAGCGCGACGGACGGCGAGAAGAACGAGGCGGCCCAGCGGCAGGCCCGCGACTTCCTCGACCGGCAGGGCGTGCACGGGTACACGGTGCGGACCGACGGCAGCACGGCGCAGACCGTCCGGGTCACCGTGCAGCTGTCCCCGCCGCTGCTGATACCCGGGCTCAGGGCGCCCGCCATCACCCAGTTCGCGGAGGCGCCGCGGGAGCACTTCGTACCGCCGGCGGTGAAGCCGTGAGCGGCGCTCGGCTCGGGTCGCGGCACCGGTCGCGACTCGATTTGAGGCTCGGGTCGCGGCTCAGGTTGCGGCGGCGGCGCCGACGGGACCGGGGCGGGATCGCGATCGAGGCGGCCATCGTCGTGCCGGGGGTGGTCGGACTGGTCCTGGTGGCCGTCGCCGCCGGGCGGGTGCAGACCACGGCCGGCACCGTGGAGGCCGCCGCCCGGGCCGCGGCCCGGACCGCCTCCCTGCAGCGCAGCGTGGACGGGATGGACCAGCCGGCCAGGGACTCCGCCCTCGCGATCCTGCGCCAGCAGGGCGTGTCCTGCCGGAACGGGGACGTGCGGGTCGGCAGGGGGGAGCTGAACCTGCCGGGCGGACCGGTCACCACCGTCACGGTCACGGTGGTCTGCGACGTCGAACTCGCCGACCTGTTGGGCGGACCGTCCGGCGTACCCGTGACGAAGCACCTCGTCGGCGAGTTCACCTCGGTGGTGGACCGTTACCGGGGCACCTGACGGCGCGCGGCGCCGTCGCCCGGAGGACGGGGGATTGGAGACGGCCCGTGCGGGGGAGACGCAAGCGGAGAGCGCTCGGGGGATGACACAGCGGCACCGAGGGACGCCCGGTGGGGCCGGTGGGGAGAGCAGCGTGCGAAGTGGGGGGAGGGGACGGGAGTGGTGAGCCCTCTGCGGCGACGGCTGTCGGCGCGCAGGTCCGACCGGGGCGCGGTGGCCCTCTTCGTGGCGATCTGCGCGGCCTACGTCGTGCTCGTCATCGCGCTGGTGATCGACGCGGGCGGCCGGCTGCGGGTCGCCGAGCGGACCGACGCCTACGCCCTGGAGGCCGCACGGGTCGGCGGCCAGCAGCTCGACCGGGCGGCCGTCCTGCAGGGCACGGGCTTCAAGGTCCAGGAGAAGTACGTCCGGGACGCCGCCGACGCCTACCTGGGCCTCTACGGCCTGCGGGCCGGCGGCATCGAGTTCTCCGGCGACGGCAGGGTCGTCACCGTCACCGTGCAGGCCGACTACCGCCCGGTCCTGCTGGGCGCCCTCGGGGAACGGAAGGTAACGGGCAAGGGCAGTGCGACCCTCGTCCACGGAGTCGAGAAAGCGGAGACCGACTGATGGCCGCGCCACGTGCCAAGGACCAGGCCCCTACCGCCCAGGCCCGTACCGGCCGGGCCGGGACGTCCCATCGCGCCGGCGGCGCCCGAGGGCCCGCCAACCCGGCGCCCCGACCACCCCGGGGGCGCGGCCGGGCCGTGATCACCGCGCTCGGCGCGCTGGTCACCCTGCTCGCCCTGCTGTTCGGCGTCCCCGCGCTGCTGCTGTACGGCACCGACGCGGTCGCCGGGATGGGCGGGATCGCCTCGGGCGGGGTGGGCGAGGCGCTCACCAGCCCGGACGACGGAAGCCTGTTCCTGTGGGCGCTGGTGGTGGTCGGCTGGCTCGCCTGGGCCTGCTTCGCGCTCTCCGTCCTGCTGGAGGTCCCCGCCCAGCTGCGCGGCCGGATCGCCCGCCGCATCCCGGCCTTCGGCTGGAGCCAGCGGCTCGCGGCCGGGCTGGTCGGCTCGGTGCTCGCCCTGCTGCCGGTGGCCGGATCGGCCTTCGCGGCCGTTCCCGAACTGGCCCAAAGCCCGGCCGTGCAGGCGCAGTTGACGCCGGGTGTGCAGCGCGCCGCGCTGCCCGCCGCGCCGGCCGCGCCCGTCCTGACCCCGGCCGCCGAGCAGCAGACCACCTACACGGTGCGGGACGCCCGTCCGGCCGACAGCCTCTGGTCCATCGCCGAGCGCCAACTCGGCTCGGGGGAACGCTGGGTGGAGATCGCCAAGCTCAACGAGGGCCGGGTGATGGGCGATTCGGGCGTCCGCTTCGACGCGGAGCGGCCGATCCAGCCCGGCTGGGAGCTGCTGATGCCGGCGGACGCCAAGCCGGACGAGGCGATGACTCCGGCGCCCGCCCCGGCCCCCTCGGGGGACGCGGCGCAGGGCGCGCCGCAGGGGGCGCCGCAGACCGGTTCCGAGCCCGGCGGGGCTGGTGGCGCGGGCGGTACCGGCGGTACGGGCGACGCGGGTGGTTCCGGCGGGCAGCGGACCGTCACCGTCCAGGCCGGGGACAGCCTGTCGGCCATCGCCCAGCGGGAGTTGGGCGACGGGGAGCAGTGGCCGCAGCTGTTCGAGGCGAACAAGGGGGTGCAGGCCCCGGACGGGGAGCGGCTGACGGACCCGGACGTGGTGGTGCCGGGGATGGTGCTCGCGGTGCCGGGGGCGGCGGGTGCCGCTCCGGCGCCGGCCGACCAGGCTCCCGCACCCGCACCCGCACCCGCGCCTGCGCCTGCGCCCGCCGACCAGGCTCCGGCTCCGGCGCCCGCTCCGGCCGATCAGGCTCCGGCGCCCGCTCCGGGTGCTCCCTCGCAGGGCGCACCGCAGTCGGCCCCGGCGCCCGCGCCCACCCGCGCGCCGGCCCACGTGCCCGCCCCCGCCGCGCACGCCGACCAGGCTCCCGGCGACGACTACACCGTCGCCCTCTCCGCCTCCACCGTCGGCGTGCTGCTCGCCGCCGTCATGGTCGGTACCGTCGCCCACAAGCGCGGCACCCAGCAGCGCGCCCGCCGCCCCCGGCACCGTATCGCGATGCCCGGCGCCGAGGCCGCCGCCTTCGAGAACGAGCTGATGGCCCGGCAGGACCAGGCCGGACTGGACCTGCTGGACCGGGCCCTGCGCACCCTGGCCCGCAACACCGTGCGAGGCGGCAAGCGGCTGCCCGCCATCGTCGCCGCCCGGATCACCCAGGGCCAGACCGTCGAACTGCACCTGTCCGGCCCGGCCACCCCGATCGCGCCGTTCCGCGCCGCGCACGCCGCCAACGTGTGGTGGTGCAGCGCCGACTCGGGCGACCTGCTCAGTCCCGCCCAGGCACGGAAGACCGCCGCGCCGTACCCCGCGCTGGTCACCCTCGGCACCTCGCCGGACGGCTCGGTGGTCCTCGCCGACCTGGAGGCCGTCCGGCTGCTCCACCTGTCCGGCCACCCGGACGACGCCCGAGACGTGCTGCGCACCCTCGCCGTCGAACTGGCCCACAGCCCGCTCGCCGACCGGCTCCACCTGCACCTGGTGGACCTCGCCGAGGAGGTGCCGATCAGCGGTCCGGCCGCCGAACGCGTGCACCGCCACCCCACCCTGGAGGCCGCGCTCGCCGCCCTCGGCCCGCGCACCGCCAAGGCCCGCGCCACCCTGGTCGCCGCCGAGGCCACCAGCCCGCGCGAGGCCCGCAGCCGGGGCCAGGCCGACGAGTCCTGGACGCCCGAGATCGTGCTCTGCGCCCACCAGCCCGGCGGGGACGTCCCGGCCGAGCTCGGACGCCTGCTCGACGCCCGGCCGCGCACCTGCGTCGCCGTCGTCACCCGCGCCCCCGAGCGCGGGACCGGCCCGGTCGCCCGCTGGACGCTGCCGACCTCCGGCCAGGCCGCGATCCCGGGCCTGCACCTGACGGTCGAGTTGCAGCGGCTCAGCGGGCAGCAGTACGACCAGGTCGCCGAACTGCTGCGGGTCGCCGACGACACCACCCAGCACCCGGCCCCGGCCTGGACGCTGGACGGGCCGGAGGACGACACCGACACCACCGAACTGCCCGCCGCCGTACCGGTGCTGGCCGCCGTCGGGGCTTCGGTCGCCGTCGGCGCCTCGGCCGTCGGTGCGTCGGCCGTCGGTGCGTCGGCCGGTGGCACGCCGGTCGGTGGTAGGCCGGTCGCCGGAGCCCTGACCGGAGGGGCGGAGGAGGGTGCGGAATCGGCAGCCGGCCCCCGGCTGCTCGCCCGGGTCATCGGCACCGGGGCCAGCCCCTTCGCGGGCACCGATCCGGTGACGCCTGCTCCGACTACCGCCGCCCTGCCGCCTTCGGCTTCGGCTTCGGCCTCGGCTCCGGTGCCCGCGCCGGCTCCGGTTCCGGCCGGTCCGGCGCGGTTCGTCGTCAACGGGCAGGGGCGGCAGGCGGCCACCGACGAGCCCACCCGGGACCTGCGGCGGCCTGGCCTGCCGGAGGGCGAGGACGACGGCGCGGACGAGTCGGGGGACGCCTCCTCGGAGTCCACGGCGACGGTCGTACTCGCCGTCCAGCCGGTCGTGCCGCAGCCTGTTGCGCCGCAGCCCGTCGTGGCGGAGCCGGTGGGGGAGGAGTCGGCGGGGTCGACGACGGTCGAGAAGGCGGAACCGTCCGTCGAGCCCGTCGCGGAGGCCGCTCCCGCGTCCGCCGGCGCCCTCGGGACCGGGCCGGCCGGGGCCGCGGAGGCCGTCGGGACCGAGGGTTCCACCCGAACCGCGAAGACTGCGGAGACCGCGGACGCCGTCGCTGTGGAGGAGCCAGAGCCCGTCGTCGAGCCCGGCCCCGCCGCGGTCGCCCCGGTCACCTCGGGCACCCGGACCGCGACCGGGCGCAGCGACAGCGACGACCTGCTCGCCATCCTCCGCTCCCCGGAGGCGCACGCCCAGCGCAACGCCCCCCGGATCCGGCTGCTCGGCCCGGTCGACGTCGCGGGGGTCCTCGGCACCGCCGATCCCGGCGCGCTGCCCCGGCTCACCGAGCTGGCCGTCTACCTGGCGCTGAGGCCAGGTTCCGACCACCTCGCGCTCGACCACGACCTGCACCCCGGCGCCGCGCACCTCGACCCGCACCCCACCTCGGCGGACGCCAAGAGTCCGCTGCCCGCCAAACTCGCCGATCTGGCCGCCTGGTTCGGTACCTCGGCCGAGGGCCGGGCCTTCCTGCCCACCGAGGGCACCGAGGGCTACTCCTTCGCCCCGGCGGTCACCTGCGACTGGGACGAGTTCCGCAGCCTCTACCGGCGCGGCATGCGCAGCACCAGTGCCACCGCCGACGCGGCCCTCGCCCACGCCCTGGCCCTGGTGCGCGGCGCGCCGTTCGCCGAGGCCCCGCCGGCCTCGTACGGCTGGGCGGAGGCCGAGCGGCAGGACATGATCGCGGCGATCGTCGACACGGCCCACGAATTGGCCGCCCGCCGCCTGCAGTACGGCGACCACCGCAGCGCCGAGGCCGCCGTCTTCCGCGGCCTCGCCGTCGCCCCGGACGTCGAACTGCTGCACCGGGACCTCTTCTACGCCTACGCCTCGGCCGGCGCCCGGGACCAACTCCTGCGCGCCGTCAACCGCTTGGACGCGCTCAGCCGGCGCACCGGCCGGGACCTGGACGCGGACACGGTCGCCCTGCTGCGGGACCTGCTCGCGGGCTCCTGACGCGGATCGGCGACGGCCCCGCCGCTCCCATGGGGGTGGCCGGGCCGTCGCGTCGACGGGCTGAGTCGACGGGCTGAGGGGATGACGGGACCGGCGGGCTGACGCGGTTGGCAAGGGCGGCGGGACTGGTGGGTCCGGTGGGGTTGTCGGGCCGGTGGCGGATGTGGCGGTCGTGGGGGCGTTCCGTACGGATGCGGTCGGCGGGTCGGGTGGCTGCCGGGCGCTGGACGGCGGGTGCCGGGTGGCGGGGTGCGGTGGCCGGTCAGACCGTTCGCAGCCAGGCCTCCAGGGCGGTGAAGTCCGCCTCGGTGAGCCCCCGTCGGGGGTCCACCCGGTGGAGCAGGGCGCGGGCGGGGGAGTGGGCGGCGACCCAGCGGCGGTCGACGTCGGAGATCTCGTCGTCCACCCAGGCGAACGGGCGCCCGCCTGCCCATTCGACCAGTGTTCGGGTCTTCCAGTGCAGACCGTGCGGCTCGGCTCCCACGCTTGTGGTGTCCGGGGCGTACGGGGTGTCCCGGGTGTCCACCGGCCAGTCCACGACGGGTAGTCGGGGCAGGCCGAGCCAGGGCGCGAGGCACTCGTTGGCGTCCTCCAGCCAGGTGGTGGCCCACACCGGCTCGGCCGGCAGGCTCAGCAGCCGAGGCCCCAACTCCGGGTCCGATCGGGCGATCAGGGGATTCCCGCCCGGTGCCGCTCCGGGTGGAAGGTACGGGCTGCGGAAGGTGGGGTAGCCGCCCGGAGGCGGGTCGCCGAACGGGATCAGCGGGCCGTCCACGTCCAGGAACAGCAAGGGGCGGCCGGTGTCGGTCACAGCGGCACCTTAGCGGGCCGGGCGGAGCGGGTGGGGCGCGTGGGGCGCCGATCGGCCACCCGGCCTGGAACGGGTGAGCCGGGATCTCGTAGGGTGGCGCGCACGGAGTGTGGTGGCAGGCACCACGCAGTCAAGGGCATCAGACGCCGCGGGAGCGGCGGGGCGGGGCGGTGACCAGGAGATGACGGAGACGACAGCGGTTTCCGGAGGTCCCGACCCGGCGGCGGACTCGGGTCCCTGGGACGCCGTACCGCCGCCCCCGCGCCTCCCGGCCGAGGAGCACCCGCCCGGGCCCGCCGCGCTGTACGAGCCGCCGCCGGCGCCTCCGGCCGCTCCCGCTCCCGTGCCGGGTGTCGCTTCCGTGTCGAGTGCCGCGCCGGCTTCCGGGTCGGGCGCGCAAGGGGGAGCGCAGGGCGGCATGCCGCCGGTCGGGCAGGCGCCCACGTCGCCGCCCGCGCCCCCGGTCGCGCCGCCCGTTCCTCCCACCGGATGGACCCTCACCGGGCTGCCCGCCGCCGGGGCCGCGTCCGCGGCCACCCCGCCACCGTTCCCGGTCCAGAGCGCGGCGCCGGCCGCCTCCGTGGTCGGAGCGGGCGGGCTCGGTGCCGCGCCGCGCGGACGGATCCTGGTGATCGAGGGCGGGTACGGCAACTCCGGCCGCCGTACCTGGGGCCGTGGCGGACCGACCCAGGCGCCGGTCCTTTCGGCGATGCTCGCCGCCGTCTCGCCGCAGGTGCTGCTCGCCGCGGAGGCGGTGGACGCCGTCCACCTCCCCGGTGCCGGTGACCCGCACACCGTCCTCGCCCACCTGCGCGCCGCGTCCCGGCACCCCGGACCGCTGCTGATCCACCTGGGCGGCCACGTCGTCGCCGACAAGCGCGGCGGGCAGCTCCAGCTGACCCTGCGCGACGCCAAGCAGGACGGCCTCCCCTGGCAGGCCGTCGCCGCCGAGCTGAGCCACCGTCCGGCCGAGTGGCAGACCCTCGTCATCGCCGACCTGAGCGCCGACCAGAACGCCTGGCCGTACCTCCAGGGCACCGTCTCGCCGCTCAGCGAGGGCATCCCGCTGTGGGCGGTGGTCAGCCCGGACCCGGAGCAGATCGGCACCTTCACCCGCGCCCTGATCGAGGCGCTGCACGGCGGCCGGCCCGGTGCGGGCGAGGTGCTCGCGCCCGAGCAGCTGCGGCAGCAGGTGTACTCGGTGCTGCGGCCGGACGTGGTCATCCTGGCCACGCACGCCCCGGACCGCCCGGTCTTCCGCAACACCGCCCGTCGCGGCGAGGGACTGCCGACCGAGGTGCCGCCTCCGGTGCCGCCGCTGCCGCGTACGACGGAGCCACGGGACGCCGTCCCCGAGCGGCCGGTGCCGGACCCGGCCGGGGTGCCCGTGTGGTCCTCCGAGGCCGCCGGGACCGCCGGGTCCTCGGTGACCACGGGCGGTCCGGTCAGCCTGGTCAAGCCGGGTGTGCCGCCCACTCCGCCGCGTCCGACCCGCCCGGTCAGCCTCGTGAAGGCGGGCGGCACCGTCGAGGCGCAGGGCGTGATCCTGCGCAAGCCCGCCCCGGCCGACGCCGTGCCCGAGGACAGCGCGCGCCCGGCGGGCGTCACGCTCCTCAAGTCGCGGCCGGCGCCGGCGGACGACGCCCTCGCCGAGCCCGAACTCCCGCAGGAGGAGGCCGTGGTGGCCGCCGAAGCCGAGGTGGAGGCGGCGGCCCTGGCTGCCGAGGAGGCGGTCGAGGCGGCGAGCGAGGACGCGCCCGAGGAGGTCGTGGAGGAGGGGCCGGAGGCTGTGGAGGTTCCCGAGGTCGCGGAGGAGGCCACGGACGCGGTCCCGGTGGAGGACGTGCCGGCGGACGAGGTGCCCGCCGAGGAGCCGACCGGCGAGGCGACTCCCGCCGAGGAGTCGCCGACCGACGAACGGCCGACCGACGAGGCACCGGCCACCGAGGCACCGGCCACCGAGGACCCGGCGGCCGAGGAGCCCGCCGACGTCGTTCCGGCCGACGAGACGCCTGCTGACGAGGTGCCTGCCGACGAGGTGCCGACCGATGCCGTGTCGCAGGGTGAACTCCCGGCCGACGAGGCGCCCACCGACGCGTCGCCCGCGCCGACCGACGCCCCGACCGGCACCTCCGCCGAGCCACCGGCCGATGAGGCCGCTGCGGCCGGTCGGCCCCGGGCGGACTACCGCGAGGTCATCGGACGGATCGTCCGCAGCGCCGAGGCCGGGGACCACGCCGCTGCCACCGACCTGGCCTTCGCCCTCGAGCTGGAGGCGATCGCCGAGCACGGGGCCGTCTCCGAGCCGGTGTTGCAGGTCCGGCAGGTCCGGGCGCACGTCTGCCGGCTCGCGGGCCGGTCGGCCGAGGCCGCGGACATCTACCGTGAGGTCGCGCTGACGCTGCTCCGCTCGCAGGGCCCGGACCACCCGGAGACCCAGCGGGCGGCCACCAACGCCGAGGCCTGCTGGCGCGCGATCGGCGATCGCGCGGAGGCCATCCGGATCGCCCCCGAGATCATCGAGCTGCGCGCCTACCTCCCGGGCCCCGACGGCCGCAAGCTCCGCGCCGCCGAGCGCTACCTCGCCCAGCTGGCCGCCACCAGTTGACCGCCGACAGCTGACCGTTGACGGCCGGCGGCTGACGGCTGACGGTCGGACGCGAACAGCAGACGGCGAACAGCTGACAGCAGACAGAAAACAGCGAACAGCTGACAGATTTCGAAATCTGTCAGCTGTTCGCTGTTAGCGGTTACCTGTCACCCACGATTCGGCGACCCGCCGCCCCGGCGGCCCGCCCGTCTCAGCGACCGGCGACCGCGTGCACGAACTTCGCCCCGTCGATGGTGCCCAGGCCACTGGCGAGGTCGTAGCCCTCGGTGGCGTTGTAGCCGGTGACACCTTCCCAGCTGTTGTCACCCTGCTTCACGTCCACGATGCCGCTCCACTTGCCGGGCAGCAGGTTCAGCCCGTACAGGCGCCAGTTGAGCTGGCCGAGGCGGTGGCCGGCGAGCTGGTCGGCGAGCGCGACGACGCCCGAGAACAGCGGGGTGGCCTCGCTGGTGCCGCCGGTGAGGTGCCAGCCGACCGAGGTCGGGTCGTAGGACTCGTAGGTCCAGGCGGCGCCGTCCACGGCCGCGCTCATGCTGATGTCCGGGGTGCCGCGGTGGTTGCCGGTGACGTTGGCGACGCCGGCCTGGTACCACGGGCGCTCGAAGACGCCCGAGACGCCACCGCCGCCGGCGCCGGACTTGTCGTGCCACACCTTGTCGGGGGCGCTGCGGTTGCCGGCGTCGTCCAGGGTGAGCTGGGTGCCGCCGATGGAGGTGACCAGCGGGTCCGAGGACGGCCAGGAGTTGACCTTGTACGGGTACAGGTCGGTGCCGTTCTCCTTGGCGTCGGTGGCGCCGTTGTCGCCGGAGGCGGCGAGCACGGTCACGTTGTGGTCGGCGGCGGCCTGGAAGGCGTACCGCAGGTCGGTGAGCGACTTGAAGTCGCCCTTGTCGAAGCCCGGGAAGGTGTTCTCGGTGGCGCCGAAGCTCTGCGAGATGACGTCGGCCCGGCCCTGCTTGATGAGGCTCTTCTCGGCGTCCATCATCTCGGGCAGGCCGGTGGTGCCCTCGGTCTCGGCGACGCCGGTCTCGACCAGGATGATGTGCGCGTCGGGGGCGACCGCGTGGGCGTACTCGACGTCCAGGGTGGTCTCGCCGGCCCAGCCGGTGTGGTCGGGGTTCTTCGGGTCGAAGTCGGGGACGTTGCCCCACTTGACCACCTCGACGTTGGTGTCCGGGATGCCCCACTGCTTGTCGAAGACCTCCAGGTCGTGCTGGATGGTCGGCGAGCCGAAGGAGTCGACGATGACGATCGTGCGGCCCTTGCCGGTGATGCCCTCCTGGTACAGCGGGTCCAGGTTGTAGGCGGTCCGGTACTGGAGCGGCGAGTAGCAGTGGATGCCGAGCTGGCTGACGCACTGGGCCGTGCTCAACGGGGCGACGCGGCCCTGGGCGTTGTGGTGCCCGAAGGAGGCGGGGCGGACGTGGACGCCCGCGAGGTCGTGCGCGGGGGCGGCGATCGCGGTGCCGGCGGCCGGAACGGCGACGGTGCCGGCCGTGAGGGCGGTGGCCCCCACGGCGAGCAGGGCCAGGGCGCGGCGGAGGGTGGCGGGGCTGCCCATGGGGCTCCTTGGGGCGCAGGGCCCGACCTGGTTCGGTCGGGTCGGTCCGGCCATCCCATCGAGAGCCGCATGATCATGCCATAGTCATTTGGTGGGGTCACATGATCATGGTTATGGTCAGGCTCGGCCACGCGAAAAGGTAAAGGTCGTCCCAGGGGAAGGTAACCGCCCACCTGGGACGACCTGCTGACGATGTGTCAGGGAAATGTCTAGCGGGCCCCGCCGTTGACGTACAGTGTCTGCCCGCTGACGTAGGACGCCTCCTCGCTGGCCAGGAAGACGACGACCGAGGCGACCTCCTCCGGCTGCCCGACCCGGCGCAGCGGCGTCCGGGCGGCGACCTCGGCCTGGTGCTCCTCGGCGCTGCTGCCGACCCGCTCGGCGGTGGCCGCGGTCATCGCGGTGGCGATGTACCCGGGCGCGACGGCGTTGACGTTGATGTTGAACGGCCCGAGCTCGATCGCCAGGGTCGCGGTGAGGCCCTGGATGCCGGCCTTCGCGGCCGCATAGTTGGCCTGGCCCCGGTTGCCGAGGGCGGAGCGCGAGCTGAGTGAGACGATCTTCCCGTACTTCTGCGCCACCATGTACTTCTGTGCCACGTGGCTGCAGTTGTACGCGCTGGTCAGGTTGACCGTCAGCACCGCGTCCCAGTCGGACTTCGGCATCCTGAAGAACAGGTTGTCCCGGGTGATCCCGGCGTTGTTGACCAGGATGTGCACCCCGCCGAGGTCCGTCGAGACCTGCGCGAACACCGCCTCCACGGCGTCGTAGTCGGCCACGTCGCAGCCGTACGCCCGGGCGGTGCCGCCCTTGGCGGTGATCTCGGCGACCGTCCCGGCCGCCCGCTCGGCGGTGAGGTCGACGACGGCGACCGCCGCACCCTCCTCGGCCAGCAGACGGGCGGTGGCCGCCCCGATTCCCTGCGCCGCGCCGGTCACCACGGCGACCTTCCCCGCGAACCGCTTCATGTGAACTCCTTGGAAAAAGTTTGGATCAACTGGCGACGGGGCGAGCGGCGGATCACAGCCGACAGCCGACAGCGAACAGATGACGGATGACAGATAACAGCTGACAGATTTCATCATCTGTTATCTGTTCGTCGTCCGCTGTCACCCGTCACCGTCGCCCGCCGGTGGTCAGAGGTTCTCGACCAGCACGGCCGCACCCTGCCCCACACCCACGCACATGGTGGCCAGACCGCGCCGGGCGCCGGTACGGCGCATCCGGTGCAGCAGGGTGGTGAGGATGCGGGCACCGGAGCCGCCCAGGGGGTGGCCGAGCGCGATCGCGCCGCCGCTGGGGTTGACCACCTCCTCGGCCTGCTCCGGGCTGAACCCGATGCCGTCGGCGGAGGCGAGCGCCTGGGCGGCGAAGGCCTCGTTCAGCTCGGCGGTGTCCAGGTCGGCGAGCGACCAGCCGGCCCGTGCGAGCACCTTCGCCGTGGCCGGCACCGGGCCGATGCCCATGACGTCCGGGTGCACCCCCGCCGAGGCGCCGGCCACGTACCGGCCGAGCGGCTGGAGCCCGAGGTCGCGCAGCGCCTCCTCGCTGACCAGGAGCAGCCCGGCCGCGCCGTCGTTCATCGGCGAGGCGTTCCCGGCGGTGACGGTGCCCCCGGGCCGGAACACCGGCTTGAGGCCGGCGAGCTTCGCCAGGCTGGTGTCCTCGCGGATGCCCTCGTCCAGGCTCACCGTCACCCCGTCCGGCCGCTCGACCGTGACGAGTTCGGCGTCGAAGTGCCCGTCCTTGCGGGCGGCGCCGGCCCGCTGGTGGCTGCGCAGCGCGAAGGCGTCCTGGCGCTCGCGGCCGATGCCGTACCGGGTGGCCACCTCCTCGGCGGTCTCGCCCATGCTGAGCACGCCGTGCAGTTCGGCCATCCGCGGGTTGGTGAGCCGCCAGCCGAGCCGGGTGTCGAAGGTCTCCATCCGGTGCGGCAGCGCCTCGTCGGGGCGGGGCAGGACGAAGGGGGCGCGGGTCATCGACTCGCAGCCGCCGGCCAGGACCACCTCCGCCTCGCCGGAGCCGATGGCCCGGGCGGCCAGGGTGACGGCCTCCAGGCCGGAGGCGCAGAGCCGGTTGACGGTGGCCCCGGGGACGGTCTCCGGCAGGCCGGCCAGCAGCACGGCCATCCGGGCGGCGTTGCGGTTGTCCTCACCGGCCTGGTTGGCGGCGCCCCAGTAGACGTCGTCGATCCGGGCCGGGTCGAGCGCGGGTACGTCGGCGAGCAGGGCGCGCAGCACGGTGGCCGAGAGGTCGTCCGGGCGGACCGTGGCGAGCGCACCGCGCAGCCGGCCGATGGGTGTGCGGCGGGCGGCGGCGAAGTAGACGGGACGCACGTCGTCGGGCTCCTTGTCGGGTGGCGGGGCCGGGCGTGCTCGTGGCGGGGTCAGAAGGCGCTGACGCCGGTGAGGGCACGTCCGATGAGCAGTTGGTGGATCTGGCTGGTGCCCTCGTAGAGGGTCATCACCCGCGCGTCGCGCAGGTACTTGCCGACCGGGTACTCGTCGATGAACCCGTAGCCGCCGAAGACCTGGAGCGCGTTGTTGGCGGCCCGGACGGCGGCCTCGCTGGCGTACAGCTTGGCGACGGAGGACTCGGTGGCGAACGGCAGGCCGCGCTCGATGTGGTCGGCGACCTTCCAGGTGAGCAGCCGGGCCGCCTCGACGTCCACGGCGATGCCGGCCAGCAGCTCCTGGACGAGCTGGTGCGAGGCGATCGGCTTGCCGAACTGCTCGCGCTCGCCCGCGTAGCGGACGGCGGCCTCCAGGCAGGCGCGGGCGATGCCGACGCAGCCGGCCGCCACCGACATCCGGCCCTTGGCCAGCGCGGCCATCGCCACCGTGAACCCCTTGCCGACCTCGCCGAGCCGGGCGCTGTCCGGCACCCGGACGTCCTCGAAGGAGAGCCCGGCGGTGGCCTGGCCGCGCAGGCCGAGCTTGCCGTGGATCTCGGTGCGGGTGAAGCCGGGCAGGTCGGTGGGCACGAGGAAGGCGGTGATGCCCCGGTGGCCCCGCTGGTCGGGCTCGTCGCCGCCGGTGCGGGCGAAGACCAGGGCGACGTCGGCCCAGGTGCCGTTGGTGATGAACGTCTTGGCGCCGCTGATCAGCCAGTCGTCGCCGTCCCGGACGGCCCGGGTGGTGAGGTTGGCGGCGTCGGAGCCGGTGCCCGGCTCGGTGAGCGCGAAGCAGGCGAGCGCCTGGCCCGAGGTGAGCCGGGGCAGCCAGTGCCTCTTCTGCTCCTCGGTGCCGAAGGCGTTGACCGACTTGCCGACCAGGCCGAGCGAGACCGAGACGATCCCGCGCACGGCCGAGTCGCCGCGCCCGAGCTCCTCCAGGACGAGGCAGTACGCGAGGTGGTCGCCGCCGCTGCCGCCGTACTCCTCCGGGATGGTCAGCCCGAGGAAGCCGACCTTCGCCAGCTTGCCGATGATCGCGCGGTCGACGGACTCGGCGCGGTCCCACTCGGCGGCGTACGGCACGATCTCGCGGTCGGCGAAGGAGGCGGCGAGGTCCCGGACGGCGCTCTGCTCCTCGGACAACTCCAGGTTCACGGCGGCTCCCGAATCCGGTGTCCGGGCCCGGCGTCGGATCCGGGCCCGTTAAACTAGCGCTGCAAGTTTTATGGGGGGACTGTAGCCCCGCCCGGCCCGCGCTGGGAAGGGGCACCTGCCAGAATCGGTCGCCAGCACACCCGACCGGAGGAACCGGAGGCACCCGCCGCGATGGCCCGTCCACGCACCCCGCTGCTCAGCCGCGAGCGCATCGTCGCCGCCGCGCTGCGACTGATCGACGACGAGGGACTGGACGCCCTGTCCACCCGCCGCCTCGCCACCGAGCTGTCGGTCAGCGGGCCCTCGCTCTACAACCACTTCGCCACCAAGGACGACCTGTTGGACGCGGTGGTGGACAGCGTCATCGGCGAAGTGGACCTGTCGATGTTCGGGACCGCCGGGCCTCCCTGGCCGCAGGCGCTGCGCGACTGGGCCCGCTCCTACCGCGCCGCGCTGGCCGCCCACCCCAACATCGTCCCGGTACTGGCCCAGGGCCCCGGGCGGCGGCCGAACGCGCTGCGGCTGGCCGACGCGGTCTTCGGCCACCTGGTCGAGTCCGGCTGGCCGCGCGGCCAGGCGACCAGGATCGGCGCGCTGATGCGCTACTTCGTCACCGGCTCGGCGCTCGCCTCCTTCGCGGCCGGGTTCCCGGCGGACGCCGAGGTCTACGACGCGGCCGACTACCCGCACCTCGGCGAGGCGCACCGGCTGGCCGGTCACCGGGGAGCGGTGGACGAGGGCGCGTTCGAGACCGGGCTGGAGGCGCTGCTGGACGGGCTCGCCCTGCGCTACGCCCGACTCGCCGAGCGGCCGTGAAGCGCCGCCCGGCGGCCCTGGCCGGCCGAAACGCCCTGCCCGGCTGACCCGCCGCAACGCTCTGACCCGCCGAACCGCCCCGGCCCGCCGACCCTCCCCGGCCCGCCGGAATTCTCTGCGGAAACGATTCGGCCCCCGCACCCGCGCGCTGGTCGCGCCGGAGTGCGGGGGCCGGGAAGTCCGACGGGCGGATCAGCCCATGTCCTCCAGCCGGACGCCCTTGGTCTCCTTCATGAACTTCGCCACGAAGAGGATGGACAGCGCCGCGAAGGCGGCGTAGATCAGGTAGGTCGCCGACAGGTTCCAGTGCGACATGGACGGGAACGAGACGGTGATCGCCCAGTTCGCGATCCACTGCGCGGAGGCGGCGACGGAGAGCGCGGCGGCGCGGATCCGGTTCGGGAACATCTCGCCGAGCATCACCCAGACGACCACGCCCCAGGAGAGCGCGAAGAACAGCACGAAGGCGTTGGCGGCGACCAGCGCGACGGTGCCCTGGAAGTCGGGCAGGGTGAGGTTGTCCCCGCTGCCGGTGGCCGAGGAGAAGGCCCAGCCCGCGGTGCCGAGCGCGACCGCCATGCCGGCCGAGCCGATCAGGGCGAGCGGCTTGCGGCCGATCCGGTCGACCAGCACGATCGCGATCACCGTGCCGAGGATGTTGATCACCGAGCCGACGAAGCTGATCAGCAGCGAGTTGCTCTGGTCGATGCCGACCGACTGCCACAGGATCGACGAGTAGTAGAAGATCACGTTGATGCCGACCAGCTGCTGGAAGACCGACAGGCCGATGCCGACCCAGACGATCGGGAGCAGGCCGAACCGGCCGCCGAGCAGGTCGCGGAAGCGCGGGCGGTGGTCGGAGGCGATGAGCGACTGGATCTCGGCGATCCGGGTGTCGGCGTCCACGCCCTCGGCCTCGACCTCGGCGAGCACCTTGCGGGCGTCGTCCAGGCGCTCGGCCTGGATCAGGTAGCGCGGGGACTCGGGGATGACCGAGGAGAGCACGAAGTAGACCGCGGCCGGGATGACGCAGATGCCGAGCATCCACTGCCAGGCCTCCAGGCCGAGCAGGTGGCCGCGGGTCTCACCGCCGGCCGCCTGCGCCAGCACCCAGTTGACCAGCTGGGATATCGCGATTCCGAGGACGATCGCGGCCTGCTGGAAGGAGGCCAGCCGGCCCCGGTACTTGGTGGGCGCGACCTCGGCGATGTAGGTCGGGGCGATCACCGACGCGATGCCGATGGCCGCGCCGCCGAGGACGCGCCACAGGGCGAGGTCCCAGGCGGAGAACGGCAGCATCGAGCCGACCGCGCTGACCGCGAACAGCAGCGCGCCCGCCTTCATGACCTTGATGCGGCCGTACCGGTCCGCGAACCGTCCGGCCAACGCGGCCCCGATCGCCGACCCCAGCAGGGCCGAGGAGACGATCAGGCCGGTCACGCCGCTGCCGACGCCGAACTTCTCCTGGATCCCGGAGACGGCTCCGTTGATCACGGAGCTGTCATAGCCGAACAGGAAGCCGCCGAGGGCCGCTGCCGCGGTGATGAAGACGACGAAGCCGAGGCGGCCGGGCGCGGGGGCCTCGACCGCCCCGGAGGGCTTCTGGGTGACGCTCACGATCTGACTCCTGGTACTCAACGCTGAGCTCGGTAGCCGAGATCGTAACCCCTATTCGTTTAAGTCTTGTACACCTGGACCCTCAATTTTCGCTCTGAGAATTCGTAAGGTGAACAAGCAAATTGGGGCCCCGGGTCTGTCGGCCAGGCTGCCCGGGTTTGCCGGCGAAGCCCTCCGGCCCCGCCGGTCCAAGTGGGCCCGGGCCTGCCGTCCAGGCCGCCCGGGCCCACCGGTCAGGCGGGTGAGGCGAGCGAGAGCCCGAACCGGCCCTCCGGATCGGTCCACCAGTGGCTCAGCCGCAGCCCGGCGGACGTCAGTTCCCCGGCCACCCGCTCCCGGCGGAACTTGGCCGACACCTCGGTGCGCAGCTCCTCTCCCCGGGCGAAGTGCACCGGCAGGTCCAGGGCCGGGATCTTCACGGTCTGCGAGCGCAGCGAGCGCAGCCGCATCTCGATCCACTCCTGCTCGGTGTCCCAGTGCGCGACGTGCTCGAAGGCGTCCGGGTCGAAGTCGGCGCCCAGTTCGCGGTTGAGCACGTTCAGCACGTTCCGGTTGAACTCGGCGGTCACCCCGGCGGAGTCGTCGTAGGCGGCGACCAGCACCGCCGGGTCCTTGACCAGGTCGGTGCCGAGCAGCAGGAAGTCGCCCGGGTCGAGGGCGGCGCGCAGGCGGCGCAGGAAGGCCGCGCGCTCCTGCGGCAGCAGGTTGCCGAGGGTGCCGCCGAGGAAGGCGACCAGGCGCGGGCCGCCCTCCGGGGGCAGGCCCAGCCGGGCGGTGAAGTCGGCGAGCACGCCGTGCACCGCGAGCCCGGGGTACTCGGCGGCGAGCGCGGACCCGGCCGCGGTCAGCGCGCTCTCGCTGACGTCCACCGGGACGTAGGTGTCCAGGGTGCCGAGCCCGCGCAGGGCGTCCAGCAGCAGCCGGGTCTTCTCGGAGGAGCCGGAGCCCAGTTCGACCAGTGTGCGGGCCCCGGTGGCGGCGGCGATCTCGCCGGCCCGGGCGGTCAGGATGGCCCGCTCCGCGCGGGTCGGGTAGTACTCCGGCAGCCGGGTGATCTCCTCGAACAGCTCGCTGCCCCGCGCGTCGTAGAACCACTTCGGCGGCAGCCACTTGGGCTGTGAGGTCAGGCCGTGCTGCACGTCGTGGCGCAGCGCGGTGCTGAAGTGGTCGGCGGGCAG
Organism: Kitasatospora sp. NPDC114501; assembly: GCF_055633695.1. Lineage (NCBI taxonomy): Bacteria > Bacillati > Actinomycetota > Actinomycetes > Kitasatosporales > Streptomycetaceae > Kitasatospora > Kitasatospora sp. NPDC114501. Next base: position 224,947 of record NZ_JBVKDS010000012.1, read on the forward strand.
CAGTCGGGTGAGATCAAATGTGTCCATGACAGGGTGGTTCCTCTGTTCAGAAGATGAAGGGAGGGTGGGGGTCAGTTACGGCCGGGGAGGCGGCTCACGCTGACGCCGCGCGAGTCCACCAGCAGCAGCGAGCCGTCCGGGACGGTCGTCCAGCCCGGCGCGTCGTCGTACGGCTCGGAGGCCACCACCGTGCCGAGGCCCGGCAGGGCGCGGTGGTACAGGGTGTCGCCCCAGGTGGTCGCGGCGATCGCGGTGCCGTCGGTGAGCAGCAGGTTGAGCCGGCCGGTGGTGTGTGCGGCGACGTCCGTGACAGTGCCCGCCAGTGCCTCGCCCAGCCCGGCGCCGGCCCGCAGCCGGTGCAGGGCGAGCGCCCACAGCAGCGCCGAGTCGGTGCGCGCCTCCAGCCCCAGCAGCTCGGCCGGGGGCAGCAGGGCGGCCAGGGCGTCCAGCTTGCCCGGCCAGCCGGCCACCGCGCCGTTGTGGCTGAACAGCCAGCGCTCGGCGGCGAACGGCGCGGCCGCGCCCTCACCCGGCGCGCAGCCCTCGGTGGCGGAGCGGACGGCCGCCAGCAGCGCCCGGGTGCGGACCACCCGGGCGAGGTCGGCGAAGGTCTCGTCCGCCCAGATCGGCCCGGTCCGGCGGTAGCGGGCGGGCACCTCGTCCCCGTCCGCGTACCAGCCGAGGCCGAAGCCGTCCACGTTCACCGTGCCGTACTGCTGGACCCGGGGCGCCCAGGACTGCCGGTACAGCCCGGACGGCGGGTGCACCAGCAGCTCCCTCGGCGCCAGCGGCTCGCCCAGGTAGGCGATGTGGCGACACATCAGGCCGCCTCCAGGTCGCGTGCGGTGCGGAAGCCGGCGAAGATCTGCCGCCGGACCGGGTAGTCCCAGTTGCGGAAGGTGCCTCGGCAGGCGACCGGTGCCACCGCGAAGCAGCCGCCGCGCAGCACCTTGTACTCGGGGCCGAAGAACACCTCCGAGTACTCCCGGTACGGCCAGGCCCGGAAGCCCGGGTAGGGGCGGAAGTCGCTGGCCGTCCACTCCCAGACGTCGCCGATCAACTGCCGGGCTCCGTAAGGGGACTGGCCCTTCGGGTAGCTGCCCGCGCCGGCCGGGCGCAGGTGGCGCTGGCCGAGGTTGGCGTGCTCGGGGCCGGGCGGCCCGTCGCCCCAGGGGTAGCGGCGGGAGCGGCCGGTGGCCGGGTCGTGCCGGGCCGCCTTCTCCCACTCGGCCTCGGTCGGCAGCCGTCGACCGGCCCACCGGGCGTACGCGTCGGCCTCGTACCAACTGACGTGCAGCACCGGCTCGTTCGGATCGACGGGGGCCACCGAGCCGAAGCGCCGGCGGAGCCACTGGCCGTCCTGGTGGCGCCAGAACAGCGGGGCCGTCAGGTCGGCGCGGCGGCGGTGCTCCCAGCCCTCCGGCGTCCACCAGCGCGGGTCGTCGTAGCCGCCGTCCGCGATGAAGCGCTGGTAGGCGGCGTTGGTGACCGGGGTGGTGTCCAGCAGGAAGGCCGGCAGGTCGACGGTGTGCGCCGGACGCTCGTTGTCCAGTGCCCACGGCTCGGTGTCCGTACCCATGGTGAACGGGCCTGCCGGGATGAGGACTTCGGTGGGCAGGGTGGCCGCGTCGGCGGGTACGGGCGGCGGCGGGGGAGCGGCCAGGGCGGGCTCGCCCTGGCGTAGCTGGTGGGTGATCAGCATCGTCTCGTCGTGCTGCTGCTCGTGCTGGGCGATCATCCCGAAGGCGAACCCGGCCTCCAGCAGCGGCGCGCCCTCCAGCGGGCTGGCGGCCAGCAGGTCCAGCACCCGGCCGCGCACCTCGTGGGCGTAGGCGCGGGCCTCGGCGGGCGGCAGCAGCGGCAGACTGGGACGCTCGGCGCGGGGGTGCTCGAAGGCGTCGTACAGCGGGTCGATCTCGGGATGCATCGGGTCGCGGCCGCCGACGTTGCGCAGCAGCCAGAGCTCCTCCTGGTTGCCGATGTGCGCGAGGTCCCAGACCAGCGGGGACATCAGCGGGGAGTGCTGGGCGGTGAGGTCACCGTCCCCGACGCAGTCGGTCAGCGCGGCGGTCCGGGCGCGGGCGGCCAGCAGCTCGGTGGCGATGCTCTCCCGCAGCGCCTCGGTGCCGAGGGCTCCGATGTCGCCGATGGCGGTGATGGCGGTGATGGCGCTGATGGGGCCGAGCGCGGTGGTGTCGCCCGCGGCGCCGGTACCCGGGCCGGTGTCGGTGCCGGTGCCGGGCGCGGCGGTGGATCCGGTGCCCCCGCGGGGTCGGACGTCGGTCATGGTGCGGCCTCCTCCGGGGGAGTGCGTCGGATGCCGGAGCGCAGGGCGTCCAGCTGGTCGTCGGCCGGGCAGCGGCCGCGCGCGGGGTAGCGCTCGGCGAACTCGGCGACGGTGGCGCGCAGCCCTCCGGCACCGGGCAGGCGGCCCAGGGCGGCGTCGGCGGCGGCGAAGCAGCCCAGGGCGGCCCGGCGCAGCTCGGGGTCGGCCATCGCCAGGGTGGCGGCGCGGCGCCAGGCCTCGCTGCGCGGTGGGCGCGGGCCGTCCGCCGCGTGTGATCGGTCGAGGGCGTCGAGCGGTTCCAGGGCGGCCAGCGCGGCGTCGGCGGCCACCGGGTCGTCCAGCAGTGCCGTGACCAGTGCGGCGACCACCACCCAGCCGTCCCCGGGCTGGGCGTCGATCATCCGCAGCTCCAGATGGCCGTGCGGGCGCACCGGCGGGAAGAGCGTGGTGCAGTGGTAGGCCAAGTCGTCCAGCGTGGGCGGGCGTTCGCCCGCACCGCGGATCCAGTCGCGGAAGGTCAGCCCGGCCGGGGCCGTCCACGGCAGGCCCTCGGGCCTTCGTACGCACAGCACTTGGGCGTCCAGCACGTACTGTGCCCAGGCCTCGCGCGGGTCGCCGTGGTCCGGTTGCGGGGCGAGCGTGCGGGTCGGGTCCATCCGGGACCAGACGGTCTGCCGGGTGGAGCGGTGGCCGGTCGGACTTCCGTCCAGGATCGGCGAGTTGGCGAAGGCCGCGACCAGTACCGGGCCCAGCCGGTGGGCCAGTCGCCAGCGTCGCTCCACCGCGTGCGGGCCGCGCGCTTCACCGGCGTCCAGGCACACCTGCACCGACGCGGTACCGGTCATCATGATCCGGCCCCAGGGCCCGGCGGAGTCGAAGAAGCGCTCCATCGCGCGGTACCGGGGGTGGTCCAGCACCATCCGTCGGGGGCGGGCCAGTGGGTCCGTCCCGGCGCCGGTGAGTCGCAGGCCCTGCGCCGCGAAGGCGGCCCGCAGGGCGGTCAGATCGCGTCGGGTGTCCTCGACGCAGGCCAGGAGGCCGGCGGCGGGCGGGGAGCTGAGCTCGACCTGTCCGCCGGGTTCGAGCGTGAGGCGCGAACCGGAGGGGAGCGAAGTGCCGTCCGGGCCGCCGAGGGGCAGCGACTCCAGTGCGGCGTGGAGCAGTTCGGGCCGTACGGGCCGGGAGGGACATCGATCGTCATGGACGAACCACTCGACCTCCACTCCCACCAGGCGGGGCGGTCCGATCTTGAAGCAGACGCCCGACACGTGGCTGCGCGCCCCCGATTCGGTCAACGGGGTCACCCCCGACGGGGGCGGTGGCGTGCTCTGCCGGTCGGGCGGAGTGGTGCGGGATACCGGTATCACCGGACTCACCATCCTCGGGATCACGATTGCGGCCCGGTCTACCTTGCCCAGTTTGCTACGGAGCATGCGGGGGCGCCCCGCAAAAATCGCGTGAACGTCCGTCTTCGCAGGTCAGGGGTGTGGCGAACGGGTGAAGACGGGGTTTGCCGGGCGCCCGGCGGGCGGGGTGCGGGCCGGCGCCGACCGGGGCATGTGCCGGGGTCACAGGCGCTCGAGCCGCTCCAGGACGGTCGCCAGCACCGGCCCCGGCAGGGCGTAGTTCAGGCGCAGCGACCCCTCGCCGCCGGGGCCGAAGTCGGCGCCGTCGGAGGCCTCCAGGCCGCAGCGCTCCAGCAGTGCCCGGCGGGCGTCGGCGGGCGGCAGGCCGAGGGCGGCGGTGTCCAGCCAGAGCAGGTAGGAGGCCCGCGGGGCACCGCGGACGGCCGGGCCGAGCCGGTCGGTCAATCGGGTGCGGGCGGCGGACAGATGGGCGAGCAGCGCGTCCAGCCAGGGACCGCCCTCGCGCAGCGCGGCCCGCTGCACGGTCTGCTCCAGCAGGCCGCCCTCCCAGAGGCCGTAGCCGGCCAGCGCCTCGGCGAACCGGGAGCGCAGTGCGGAATCCGGGACGAGGGCGAAACTGCTGGGAATTCCGGAGCAGTTGAAGGTCTTGCCGACGGAGTTGAGGGTGACGACGAGGTGCCGGTGCGCGGGGTCGGCGGTGGTGACGGCGACGGGGTGGGCGCGGCCGGGGTGGGTGAGGTCGCCGTGCACCTCGTCGGAGACCAGCAGCGCGCCGCTCTCGGCCGCCCAGGCGGCGAGCCCGCGCACCGCGCCGGCCGGCCACACCGTGCCGGAGGGGTTGTGCGGGTTGCTCAGCAGGACGGCGCCGGCGGGCCGAGGGAGCGGGCCGCGCGGGAGCCGGTAGCCGTCCGGGCCCAGGGGCAGCGGCAGTTCGCGGTACGGGAGGCCGGCGGCGCGGCAGAGCTGGGCGAAGCCGCCCCACTCGGGGGCGGGGAAGAGGACGGGGGCCTGCGGCCGGACGGTCTCCAGCAGCACGCGCAGTGCGGTGCGCGGGCCGCAGGGCAGCAGCAGGACCCAGTCCGGGTCCACCACGGCGCCGTGTCGGATGCGGTACCAGTCGGCCACCAGCGTGCGGCCGGCCGGGTCGCACGCGGTGTAGCCGTACGCGCGGTGGCGGGCGCGCCGCTCCAGCGCCTCGGCGACGGCGGGCGGGCCGGGCAGGTCCATGTCGGCGAGGCCCATCGGGATCACCCCGGGCGTGCCCGCGCGGGCCCACTTGCTGCTGCCGGTGCCGGTGCGGTCGAAGGGGGCGTCGAAGCCGAAGTCAGGGGCGGCGGCGGGCGCGGGGGAGCCGGGAACAGCTGACAGAGTTTGAAATCTGTCAGCTGTTCGCTGAAAGCTGTCGTCTGTCATCTGTTATCTGTCCGCCGTCACCTGTCGCCTGCCGTCCGAGCCCCCGCCGACTTCGTCGCCCCGCCCCGCCAGGTACGCCGCGAGCCCCCGCCGCCCCCGGCGCATCATCACCGCGTGGTTGGCCCGGAACAGCGGGTGCAGCGGCAGGGCGAGCCGGCGCAGTAGGGGCCTGCCGGGCCGGGCGTCCTCCTCGAACAGCACCCGGCTGCCCGCGCCGCGCGGCCCGTCCGGCGTCACGGTGCACCGCGTCCACCCGCTCAGGTCACCCCGCATGGTCACCTCCAGCACTCCGGCGGCCGGGTCGCGCCGGCTCGGCGCCAGGCCGACCACCAGCCGGTACGGCAGCAGCGCCCGCAGCACCACGTCCCCGGCGTCCTCGCCGGTCGGCCGCACCTCGCGCACCTCCGGCCACCACAACGGATAGCTCCGCACGTCCTCCAGTGCTGCGTACACGACGGATGTCGGAGCCGCGAGCCGCCAGACGTCCCGGAATCGGTAGTGGTTGGGGTCCACGGCCCCAGCCTAGTCCGGCCCCGGTCGGGCCTGGGGGCGAACGCCGTTGGACCGTTGCCGAGTTGGTCCGCGGCGCGGGCCCGGCCTGGAGGTGAACGTTCCGCGAACACCTTGCCGCCAGGAAGGGCGCACTCCGCTTGCACCCGTTCGGGGTGCGGAGGAGGATCTTGTGTGCTTGTAGTCTCATCAGTCACGGCAGCATCCCCAGGGCGCTGCACCCCCAGAACCGGAGTGAAGGAGTCACGGGCATGCGGCGACCGAGCTGGGTACCGGAGGGTACGGACCTGGACAAACCGAACGCCGCGCGGGTCTACGACTACTACCTGGGGGGCTCGCACAACTTCGAGGTCGACCGGGAGATGGCCCGCAAGGCGATCGCCCTGTGGCCGGAGCTGCCGCAGATCATGCGCTCCAACCGGGCCTTCCTGCGCCGCGCCGTCACCTTCCTCGCCGAGCAGGGCGTCACCCGCTTCCTGGACATCGGCTCCGGCATCCCGACCTTCGGAGCGGTGCACGAGATCGCGCGTGCGATCCGCCCCGAGGCGAAGGTCGTGTACGTCGACCGCGACCCGGTCGCCGTCGCGCACAGCCGCCTGCTGCTGGAGGACGACCAGGACTGCGCCGTCGTCCAGGCCGACCTTCGCGACGTCGCCGACCTGCTGGCCCGCCCCGAGGTCGTCGAGCTGCTGGCGGCCGGCGAGCCGGTGGCCGTGCTGCTGGTCGCCGTCGCCCACTTCGTCAGCGACGAAGAGGACCCGTGGAAGCTGATCGGCGTGATCCGCGACGCCCTCCCGCCCGGCAGCGCGCTGGTGCTCTCGCACGCCTCCCTGGAGGGCCGCCCGGACCAGGCGGAGGACCACCAGAAGCTCTACAAGCGGACGCCGACCCCGCTGACCATGCGCACCCACGAGCAGATCACCGCGATGTTCTCCGGCTTCGAGCTGGTCGAGCCCGGCGTGGTCTACCTGCCGCAGTGGCGCCCGGACCAGCCCGGAACCGTCGGCGAGCACCCCGAGCGGATGACCGGGGTGGCGGGCGTGGGGTTCCGCCCTTGAGCGGACGCGACGGACGAGGCGCCGACGGCCGTACGCCCCGCGCGACGGCCCCCGGTGGCGCGGCGCCGGGGGCGGACGAACCGGCGCGCACACCAGAGGAACCAGGTTCAGCAGATGAGTAGCACCCCGGTGCGCGGCGACGCGGAGTGGTTCCACGAGGCGTGGGCCCAACTGCTCTCCGCCGACCACGGCATCGCCGTCCACCCCGGGCTGCTCGGCCGGCTGGTCGCGCGCACCGCCGCGCTGCTGCACCGTGCCCAGAAGGACGACCCGTTCGAGCCGCGGCTGGCCGCGCAGGCCGGCGCCGAACTGGTCGACGCGCACTTCACCGACCCGGTGCTGCTGTCCCGGGCGGTCGAACTGCTCCAGGCGCAGCCCGTCCACGACGACCGAGGCCCCGCCCTGACCGGCGCCTTCGCGGCCGGCTGGGCGGCCGCCCTGCGCGAGCGCACGCTGTCCGAGCAGGAGGCGATCCGCACCGCCGCCGACGCGGCCCGCAAGGAGGCCGAGCGGGCGCTGCGCGCCTCCGAGGCCCGCTTCCGGGCACTGTTCGAGAGCGCCGCGATCGGCATCGGCATCGGCGACACCGACGGCAACATCATGGCGGTCAACAAGGCCCTCCAGGAGCTCTTCGGCGCGGGCCCGGAGGACATGATCGGCCGCCGGGTCGGCGACCTCGTGCACCCCGAGGACACTCCGGGCGTGTGGGAGGCGTACGAGGAGCTGATCAGCGGCAAGCGGGACTACTTCCAGTTCGACAAGCCGTACTACCGCCAGGACGGCGAGGTGGTCTGGACCCACCTGACCGTCTCGCTGATCCGCGACGACGACGGCTCCCCGCAGTACCAGGTCGCGATGCTGGAGGACGTCACCGACCGCTACCGGCTCCAGGAGCGGCTGCGCCACCAGGCCACCCACGACCCGCTGACCGGTCTGCCCAACCGCGCGGCCTTCTTCGAGCGGCTGGAGAAGCTGTTCGAGGATCCCGAGCCGGGCGCCCGCTTCGGCCTCTGCTACGTCGACCTCGACGGCTTCAAGGTGGTCAACGACAGCCTCGGCCACGACATGGGCGACCAGCTGCTGTCCGCCGTCGGCGCCCGGCTGAAGGCCGCCCTCAGCCCGCTCGGCCACCTGGTGGCCCGGCTCGGCGGCGACGAGTTCGTCGTCCTGCTGGAGAAGTGCCGGGGCGAGCAGGAGGCGGTGGCCGCCGCGAAGACCGTGCTCAAGGCGCTGGCCGGGCCGGTGCTGATCGGCGACCACAAGCTCGCCGTCGGCGCCAGCGTCGGCGTGCTGGAGCGGCGGGTGTCCACCACCACCCCGGGCGCCGCCGTCCGGGCCGCCGACCTCACGCTGTACCGCGCGAAGGAGGCCGGCCGCGGCCGCTGGACGCTGTTCGACCCCAAGGAGAACGCCCGGGCGGTCAGCCGTTACGCGGTGTCGGTACGGATGCCCGCGGCCCTCGACCGCGGCGAGTTCTTCATCGACTACCAGCCGCTCTACCGCCTCGCGGACGGCCGGCTGGCCGCCGTGGAGGCGCTGGTGCGCTGGCGCCACCCGCAGCTCGGCGTGCTCGGACCGGACGAGTTCGTCACCACCGCCGAGGAGACCGGGCTGATCATGCCGCTCGGCCGCTGGGTGCTGGAGCAGGCCTGCGGCCAGGCCGCGGACTGGATCAAGCGGTACGGCGACGCCGCCCCGCAGCTCAACGTCAACCTGGCGGTCCGGCAGGCCCGCAGCGCCGCCCTGGTCACCGACCTCGGCCGGATCCTCGACACCACCGGGCTGGACCCCGCCAGGTTGCAGCTGGAGATCACCGAGTCGACCGTGGTCGGGCCCGAGGACGAGGCGCTGCGCACCCTGCACGGGCTGGTCGACCTCGGGGTGTCGCTGGCCGTGGACGACTTCGGCACCGGCTGGTCCAACCTCGCCTACCTGCGGGACCTGCCGGTCTCCGGGCTGAAGATCGCCGGCTCCTTCGTCGGCGACCTGCACGAGCCGGGGAAGGACGAGTCCACCGGGTGGCGGATCGTCAGCGGGCTGGTCTCGATGGCGCATACCCTCGGACTGACCGTCACCGCCGAGGGCGTGGAGACCCACCGGGACGCCGAGCGGCTGCGGACCATGGGCTGCGACTGGGCGCAGGGCTGGCACTTCGGGCGCCCGGTGCGGCCCGGCGAGATCGCCCGGCGGATCCTGGAGGAGCCGTTGGGGCGCCCGATCGAGGAGCGCTGAGGACGGTCGGGGTCCGGCCGATGGCGGTCCGGCCTGGGCGCAGACGGCTCCGGTGACGGCCCCGACGGCGCCCCGGTTCCCGGCTGCGGACACGCTTCCGTATCGGTCCTGCGATGGGTCGGTCCTGATCCGGAAAAGCGCCCGACACCCGTGCCCGCCGTGCGGGATGATGACGCGTCACAATCCACCCCGGCATCGGTGCGCCCACGGTCACGGCCCGCGCCGGTCCGGGCTGCGGGGGAGGGGAGCGTCGCATGGGCACGACGGAGGACGCGGTCCCGGCCGAGGGCGATCGGCGCGGGCCGGGGCCCCGGTCGGCCGCCGGGGCCGAGCCGGGGAATCCGCCGCGGAGCAGGGCGGAACGGTGGTCGCGGGGGCGCCGGCACGGCTCCGACGCCGGCCCGGACCGGCCCTCCCGGCTCGGAGCGGGCCCGCTCCCGGTGGACCCGCCGACCCGGGTGGACCCGCGGGCCGCCACCCGCCGGGCGCCCGCCGCCCCGCCGCGCTTCGACCCGGAGGCCGCGACGCGCCGGATGTCCGGCGCCGAGCCGCGGTTCGATCCCGAGGCGGCTACCCGCCGCACGCCGTACGCCGAGCCGCGGCACGACCCGCACGCGCCGACGGAACTCCGGCCGGGCCGACCGGGGAGCCCTGGCGGACCGGGCCGACCGGGCGGGCCTGGTGGGCTGGGAGGTTCGGGCGGCGTCGACTCGGAGGCGGTGACCGAGGTCGTCCGGCCCCGCTCGGGGTCAGTGGCCGACTCGCCCTCCTGGCTGGACGGCATCGGACCCGGCGGCCCCGCTCCGGGCGGCGGCTCCGGCGAAGTGCGGGACGGCGCGGCGGGCGGCGGGGTGCGGGACGGCGTGGCGAACGGCGGGCCGGGCGGCACCGAGGGCGGCGGGTACGGCGACGTGCTCGGCGCCGAAGGCCCGTTCGAGGACGCCTTCCCGGACGCCCTGCGCAGCCGCTTCATCCCGCTGAGCCGGGCCGGGGCCGGCTCCGAGGGCACCGTCTGGTACGTCCGGCGCACCGACGGTGGCGGCGACGCGGCCGTCAAGGTGGCCGTCGCCGGCCAGCCGATGGACCACGACCTGCTCGTCCACCTGCGCAACGACGGCTTCCGCCGGCACGTCCCCCACCTGATCGACTTCGGCCGGGTCCGCCACCACGGCGCCCACGTCGACTGGGTGGCCATGGAGTACCTGCCGGTCACCCTCGCCGCGCACGTCGCCGGGCTGTGGCGGGCGGGCGGACACGACGACCGGCGGACCACCGAGCAGATCGTCTACGAGCTCGTCGCCCTGCTCGACTTCTGGCAGCGGCGGATCAAGCGCAACCCGTTGGACTTCAAGCCCGCCAACATCCTGGTGCGCCCCGGCAGCGGGTCCGGGGAGTTCGTGATCGCCGACTTCGGCGGTGTCGACCGGCTCACCGACAGTCGCCGGTTCAGCTCCGCGATGATGGTCACCGTCGCCTATATGGCCCCCGAGCAGCTGGCCGGCAAGAACCACCAGGCGGGGCCCTGGTGGGGACTCGGCAACGTGCTGTACGAGCTGTTCGTCGGCCGCCCCCGGTTCGTCGGCGCGGACGGTGAGCGCCCGGCCGACCAGGAACTGGAGCTGGAACTGGTCATGGGTGAGGAGGTGGACCTCAGCGCCGTCCGGGACCCGCGCCAACTGCTGCTGCTCCAGGGCCTGTTCACCAAGAAACCGGAGGACCGCTGGACCGCCCCGCAGGTCCGCAGCTGGCTGGCCGGCGGCACCCCCGAGGTGATCCGCCGACGGCCGCAGGCGCACACCCGGGCGCACCGGCCGGTCACCTTCCTCGGCAACCCGTTCACCGACCCGGTCCGGCTCACCGAGGCGCTGCTCAAGAACTCCGGTGCGGCGGCGCGCTGGCTCTCCACCGGGGGAGCGGAACGGGTGCGGGACTGGCTGCGGGACGAGGTCGAGGACACCGTCTTCGACCTGCACTACCTCTCCGAGGTGGCCCGGGCGCCCGGCTCCCGGCGCGAGCCCGTGGCGGCGGTCGCGGTGCTCGCGCTGGGCGCCGCCTTCGTTCCGGGCGCCGTCCCGCACTACCGCGACCGTCCGATCGACACCCCCGGGCTGGAGCGCGTCGTCACCGAACCGGACGGTGCCGAGTTCATCGACGAACTGGTCCGGGGCGGGGCGCCGGCCGTGGCCGCCCGCTACGACTGCTTCCACCCCGAGTGCGCGGGCGAGCACTGCTCGCGGCTGCTCGCGCTGGCCGGACTGCCGGAGGTGCTGGCCGAGGTGGACCGGCTGGCCCGCACCGTCGGCGGCGGCCGGCGCGGTGGAGACGGGCTCAGCCCGGAGGAGCGCGAGGAGGCGCACCGGCAGGCGGTCTGGCTGAGCATCCGGCCCGAGGAGCGCGTGCGGCTGCTCGGCCGGCTCTCGCCGCTGCCCGCCGCACTGCACCGGCTGCCGCTGCCCGAGCGGGTCTCGGAGCTGGCGGCCGTGGTGGCCGCCACGGTGGTGGACGGCGCGCTGGTGGCGGGCGCGGGCGCCCGTACCGCGGTACGGACGGTGGCCCGCAAACCGGCGCCCGACCCGGCGGCGGCCACGCCCCGGGACGTCGTACGGCGCCGCTGGTCCGCGCTGCGCCGCCGGGCGGTGGGCGCCGACCCGGCGCAGCCGGGCGGGCGGGCGGCCCTGGTCGCGGCGGAGGCACTGCGGCGGCGCGGCCGGGGACGGCCCGAGCGGCCCGAGCCGGAGGCCGGTGCCGGTGCCGGTGCCGGGGTGCGGCAGGAGGGGCGGGTGGCCCGGCTGTGGCGCAACCGGCGCCGGCGGCCGCCGGTGGACTGGCGGGGGCGGCTGGCGGCCTGGTGGCCGTACGCCCGCACCGCGCTGCCGCGCCGGGCCGGGGCGGTCGTGCTGCTGCTCCTCGCCTTCGGGCTGCTGCTCTGGGCGGGGGCGGTGCTGCGCTATCCGATCGAGGCGGGACAGAAGCTCGACCTCTCGCCCTCCGGCGTGTTCGGCGGCCCGCTGCGGACGGCCGGCGACCACGCCGCCCGGCAGGTGGTCGGCCAACTCGGCGCGGGGCTCGTCGCGGCCGCCGTGATCGCCTTCTTCCCCGCCCGGGTGGGCGTCGGCACGGCGCTGGTGACCGCGGCCGGGGCCGTCGCCATCGGCTACCTGCGGCTCGGGCCGCCGATGACGGCGCTGGAGACACCGCAGTCGGTGGCCGAACGGGTGGTCGTGTTCGAGGGCGGGATGGGGAGCTGGGCGGGCATCGCGGCCGTGGTCGCGGTCGTGGTCTCGCTCGTCCTGGTCGAGCGGGCCTCGAACCGGCTGCTGAAGCCCGCTCAGGAGGCGCGTGAGCGGGTCCGGGCGGCCTGGCGGCGGCTGGACGCGCGGAGCGCGGCGCGGGCGTCCGGGGCCGCCACCGCCGCCGGGCGGGTGGTGGGCGCGCCGCCCGGCGGGTGGCGGACGGGCGGCGCGGGCACGCGCGACCGAATGCGGTTCGCGCTCGGGACGACGGCGGTGCTGGTGCTGCTGCTGTGGGCGGCGGTCGAGGTCCGGCTGGCGGCCACCGGGGTGCACCGGACGCCCGACTCCTGGGGGACGGGACAGACCGGTGCGGCCTACCAGGCGGGGTTCGTCCTGCTGCTGGCGGTGGTGTCGCTGGTGAGCACCCTCGGGACGCCGGCCACCGCGCGGGGGCTGTTCGCGCTCTGGGTCCCGGCCACTCTGTTCCTGGGGGCCTGGCCCGGGCCGCTGGGCCCGGTCGAGGCGCTGCGGATTCCGGTGCTGGAGGGGCCGTTCCGGGCGGTCGCCGGGCTGTGGGGGCACGGGGCGTTCTGGGCCGCGCTGTTGGTGGCGCTGCCGCTGGCGGCGTACGCGGGGCTGCGGACGGTCGGCGGGCGGGCGGGGCGCAGGTGACGGACGTGGGCTGACGGCTGGGCTGCGGACGGACGACAGCTGACAGACGACGGCGAACAGATGACAGATGACAGCTGACAGATTTCAAAATCTGTCAGCTGTCAGCTGTTCGCCGTCCGTTGGCGCCCGCTGCCGCCCGTTGCCGTCCGTCCGTTGACGTCCGCCCGCCGGTTCAGCCGACCAGTCGGGAGAGCTCGATCGAGTGCCCCGTCCGCTCCACCTTCGCCCGCAGGTAGCGGACGTTGCTCGCCGACAGGTGCACCCCCGTCGGCACCCGGTGCCGTACGACGATCCCCAGTTCGGCCAACTGTGCCGCCTTGTCCGGGTTGTTGCTCAGCAGATCGATGCCGGTCGCGCCGAGCGCGGTGAGCATCTGGGCGGCCGCGGTGTAGTCCCGGCCGTCCTCGGGCAGTCCGAGCGCGGTGTTGGCGTCGTACGTGTCCAGGCCGGAGTCCTGGAGGGCGTAGGCGTCCAGCTTGTTGTAGAGCCCGATGCCGCGGCCCTCCTGCCGCAGGTAGAGCAGGTACCCGCCGGCCTCGCTGATCCGCTCCACCGACTCACGCAGCTGCGGCCCGCAGTCGCAGCGGTCCGAGCCGAAGACGTCGCCGGTCAGACACTCGGAGTGCAGCCGCACCAGCGGTGTCCCGCCCTCGGGGGCGGCGCCGAGTGCGAGCGCCAGGTGTTCGGCTCCGTCGGCGAGGCCGTGGAAGGTGAAGACCTCCGCCTCGGCGCGGTAGCCGTCGGGAAAGGTCAGCGGGATGCGCACACGCGAGCGCACCGTGGCGGAGCCGGGCTGCGGCATGGGCGGGCCTCCGTGGATCGGGGGTGGATCGGAGGTCGACCGTACTAGGTAGTTCCAATTTGAACAACTAGAGACCGGGTGGGACCGGACTCGACCACGGAGGCGCACAACACCCCGTCAGCCCCGTCTGTTCCCATCGGCTCTTCCAGCATGTGGATGGTGTGGGACCCGCGGTGTGGACATTGCGAGACTTGCCCCGTTTCCTGGGCACGTCCCTCAGGTCCGCCGGGACACCGCGCACGCCCATCGACGACCACGGAAGGGTCCACCAGATGCCGACGACCCCCACCACCCCCCGCTCCTCCTCCTTCGAGGCCGAGCAGCGGGCGATCGAGGCGCTCTACGCGGACGTGGTCCGCCGCAACCGGGGCGAGGAGGAGTTCCACCAGGCCGTCCACGAGGTGCTGGAGACCCTGGCACCGGTGCTCGCCCACCGCCCCGAACTCCTCGACGCCCGGATCATCGAGCGGATCTGCGAGCCCGAGCGGCAGTTGATGTTCCGGGTGCCGTGGACGGACGACTCCGGCGACATCCACGTCAACCGCGGCTTCCGGGTGGAGTTCAGCAGCGCGCTCGGCCCGTACAAGGGCGGGCTGCGCTTCCACCCCTCGGTGAACCTCGGGATCGTCAAGTTCCTCGGTTTCGAGCAGATCTTCAAGAACGCGCTCACCGGTCTGCCCATCGGCGGCGGCAAGGGCGGCTCCGACTTCGACCCCAAGGGCCGTTCGGCCGCAGAGGTCATGAGGTTCTGCCAGTCCTTCATGACCGAGCTGTACCGCCACCTCGGCGAGTACACCGACGTACCGGCCGGGGACATCGGCGTCGGCGGCCGGGAGATCGGCTACCTCTTCGGCCAGTACAAGCGGATCACCAACCGGTACGAGAGCGGCGTGCTCACCGGGAAGGGCCTCGGCTGGGGCGGCGCGCAGGTCCGTACCGAGGCCACCGGCTACGGCTGCGTGCTGTTCACCTCCGAGATGCTGCAGAGCCGCGGCGAGAGCCTGGACGGGCGCCGGGTGGTCGTCTCCGGGGCCGGCAACGTCGCGGTCTACGCGATCGAGAAGGCGCAGCAGCTGGGCGCGACCGTGCTCACCTGCTCCGACTCCTCCGGCTACGTGGTGGACGAGAAGGGCATCGACCTCGACCTGCTCAAGGAGGTCAAGGAGGCCCGGCGCGGCCGGGTCTCCGACTACGCCCGACTGCGCGGCAGCCACGTCCGGTTCGTCGAGGGCCCGGGCGTGTGGAGCGTGCCCTGTGACGTCGCACTGCCCTGTGCCACCCAGAACGAGCTGACCGGAGCGGACGCGCTGGCCCTGGTGCGCAACGGGGTGCTGGCCGTCGCCGAGGGCGCGAACATGCCCACCACCCCCGAGGCGGTGCGGGTGTTCCAGGAGGCCGGGGTGGCCTTCGGGCCGGGCAAGGCGGCGAACGCGGGCGGCGTCGCGACCAGCGCGCTCGAGATGCAGCAGAACGCCTCGCGCGACTCCTGGACCTTCGAGCACACCGAGGAGCGGCTGGCCGGGATCATGAAGCACATCCACGAGTCCTGCTTCACCACCGCCGAGCGCTACGGCCACCCGGGCAACTACGTGGTCGGCGCGAACATCGCCGGCTTCGAGCTGGTCGCGGACGCGATGCTCGCCCAGGGCCTGATCTGAGCCGCTGACCCGCCGGCGGCCGTCACCCGGCGGCCGTCGCCCGGCGATCGGGACCCGACCGGAGCGGGCACCGATTGTCGGGTGCGGCAGGGTGGGTCCTTTCTACGGTGAAGTCAGTAAGGGAAGGACGGGGTTGGCGTGCTGGAGCACCTGAACCGGGCGATGGACCGGATCGAGAACGGGCTGGACCGCGAGGTCGACGTGGCCGAGTTGGCGCGGATCGCGATGACGTCGGAGTACCACTTCCGGCGGCTGTTCTCGATGCTCGCCGGGATGCCGCTGTCGGAGTACGTCCGGCGCCGGCGGCTCACCGTCGCCGGGGCCGAAGTCCTGGACGGCGAGCGGACGTTGCTCGACATCGCGGTCCGGTACGGGTATTCCTCGGGGGAGGCGTTCGCCCGGGCGTTCCGGGCCATGCACGGGGTCGGACCGGGGGATGCCCGGCGCGACGGTGCGGTGCTCGTCTCCCAGCCCCGGATGTCCTTCCGACTCGTCGTGGAGGGAAGTAGCAGTATGGAATACCGGATCGTCGAGAGGCCGGACTTCCGGATCGTCGGCAAGAAGGCCCGGGTCACCCTGGTCTACCTGGGGATCAACCAGGGGATCGCCGACTTCATCAAGGGGCTCGGTAAGGAGCAGGTCGAGCGGATCGCGGCGCTGTCCGGGGACGACCCGGCCGGGATCGTGTCGGTGAGCGACGACTTCTCGCCCAACCGCGAGGAGGGGTCCGAACTCGACTACTGGCATGCGGTCGTGGCGCGCGAGGGCGTCGCCGTCCCGTCGGACCTGGACGTGCTCGACGTCCCGGCCGGCACCTGGGCGGTGTTCACCAACACCGGGCCGTTCCCCCAGGCCCTGCAGGAGATGTGGGGGGACGTGGCCAGCCAGTGGTTCCCGTCCAACCCGTACGAGGCCCGGCCGGGCCCGGAGATCCTCCAGACCCGCTTCGTCCCGGGAACGGCCGATGCCGAGGCGGAGCTGTGGATCCCGGTGGCACGGGCGCTCCGCAGCTGACGGGCGGCGGTCGACGACGGGCTGACGGCTGACGGCTGACGGCTGACGGCTGACGGCTGACGGCTGACGGCTGACGGACGACAACCGACAACGACAGCTGACAACCGACAGCTGACAACCGAGAGCTGACAGGGAACAGCGAACAGATAACAGATGACAGCTGACAGATTTCGAAATCTGTCAGCTGTCATCTGTTTGCGCCCCCACCCCCGTTCGGCCCACCCCCACCCGCCAAGCTCCGCCCCGCCCCGCATGCTGGGGCAGGAGGTGCGGGGGCCGAGGCGCCGAAAACCCGGGAGTTCCCGAGCAAGCTGCGAGGACAGACGTCATGAAGCAGACCTCCGTCACCACCAACGCCCCCTGCTGGACCGAGCTGGGCACCTCCGATCCGGCCGCCGCCCGGGCGTTCTACACCGAGCTCTTCGGCTGGCAGGCGGACGACACGGCCCGTCCCGGGGACGGCGACTACACCCAGATGCTGGTCCACGGCGCCCCGGCCGCCGCCATCACCCCGCGCTACGCCCCGCAGCAGCCGGTCGCCTGGACGGTCTGCATCGCGGTCGCCGACGCCGACGCCACCGCCGGGAGGATCAAGGCGGCGGGCGGCCGGATCCTGAAGGACCCCACCGACGTCTTCGACCTCGGCCGCTTCTCGGTGGCCGCCGACCGCTCCGGCGCGGTGTTCATCCTCTGGCAGGCCCGCGCCTTCCGGGGCGCCGGGGTGTTCAACGAGCCCGGCGCGCTCGGCTGGGTGGAACTGCTCACCCGCGACCGGTCCGGCGCGCTCGACTTCTACCCGGAGGTCTTCGGCTGGTCCGTCGCTCCGTCCGAGCACTACCCCCAATGGGGCCTGGACGGAAGGGACTTCGGCGGCTTGCTGACGATGGACGACCGCTTCCCGCCCCAGGTGCCGCCGCACTGGCTGCCGTACTTCGCGGCCGCCGACGTCGACAACACCGTCAGCCGGGCGGCGGCGCTCGGCGGGGACGTGCTGATGCCCGCGACCGGTCTGCCGGGCGGCCGGCGGATCGCCGTGCTGCGCGACCCGCAGGGCGCCGCGTTCGGCGTCTACACCGCGGGCACCGAGGGCTGACCGGAACGCCGGACGACGCGCGAGCGGCGCCACCCGGCCGCGGCGGCCCCCGCCGCGCCCGCCGTCACCAGCAGAGCCCCCAGCGGCACCACGTCGCCGATCCGGTCGTACCAGGTCAGGGTCCCGGGCGCGGTGAGCGGCAGCCGGACGGTCGCCGCACCGGTGCCGTCGGTGCTGAGCCGGGCGAGTTCCCGGCCCTGGGCGTCGAAGGCGGCCGAGACCCCGGTCAGCGAGGCCTGCACGGCCGGCCGGCCGGTCTCGGCGGCCCGGATCGCCGCCAGCGAGGCGTGCTGCTCGGGGGCCCAGGTGCGCTGGAAGGTCGAGGTCGACGACTGGTAGACCAGCGCCCGGGCGCCGTCCCGGGCGGCGGTGCGGGCCATGTCGGGGAAGGCCGACTCGAAGCAGATCAGCGCCCCGACGGGCAGCGGCGCGCCCGCCCGGTCGGTGGCGGGCAGGACGTGGAAGGACCTGCCGGGCGCCCGGTTCTCGCCCGCGGCCCGGCTGACCCCGGCGATCCAGCCGAGCACCGGCCGCAGCGGGATGTACTCGCCGAACGGCACCAGCCGGATCTTGCGGTAGCGGTCCACCACGCCGGTGGGGGAGACGAGCACCGCGTCCTTGGAGATCCGCCCGTCCGCCTTGCGCGCGTCCTCCCCGGCGACGACCTCGGCACCGGTGGTCGCGGCGAGTCGGCGCAGGGTGTCCAGCGCGGCCGGGTCGCGGTCCAGGTCGGCGGTGCTGCTGCTCTCGCCCCAGACGACCAGGTCCACGGGCTGCCCGACCAGTCCGGCCGTGATCCGCGCGCTCGCCTCGAACCGGGCCTGCGGGTCCTCCACGATGCCGGGCTGGACCAGCGCCACGGTCACCGCGCCGCCCCCGGCGGGCGCCTCGCGCAGCGCGAACAGCAGCGGGCCGGCGGCCAGCACCAGCACGACGGACCCGGCGGCGACGGCCCGCGGCCGCCAGTGCACCCCGGTCAGCGCGATCAGCACCCCGGTGTTCACCGCCGCCACCGCCGCGCTGACCAGCCAGATCCCGCCGGCCGAGGCCAGCCCGAGGATCGCCGGGTGCTGCCACTGGGTGGCCCCGAGCAGCGCCCACGGCCCGCCGAGCGCTGGCCAGGACCGCGCGTACTCGGTGGTCACCCAGACCGCCGGCACGACCAGCAGCGCGAGCAGTGCCCGACGGGCGGTCAGCTGAGGGCGCAGCAGCCGGTGCACGGTGTACCCGACGCCGGCCTGGAACGCCCCGAACAGCACCGCGAGCACTGGTAGCCCCGGCCCGATGGACGGGACCAGCCAGTACATCGCGGTCAGGATGAACCCCGCGCCGAACCACCAGCCGCGCACCGCCGCCTCCCGGCCCGACGGCGCCCGCTGCATCAGCACCAGTCCTGGGACGAGCGCGATCCAGGCCAGCCAGGCCTGCCCGGGCGCGGGGAACGCGAGCACCGGAACCGTTCCGGCCGCCAGCGCACCGATCCGCGCGCGGTACCGGTGCGGCGGATGCGGTTCCCGTTCCTCGTCGGCAGGCGTGCTCAGGACCGGGCTGGTGGGAGCGGAGCGACGCGACATGACCCGTATTGTCCGCTGGAAGGGCGTACACCACCAGTGCGCTGCTCGGCCGAACGGGTGACGGGAACACCACGTGTGGAACCAGTGGCCCCGATCGAACTGGCGACCCGGCTACGAACCCGGGGCGATCCCGGACCGATCCCGGACCGATCCCGGGGCACGCCGCCGGCGAAACCGGACCAGGCCGCCGGCGAAAACCGGACACGCCGTCGGGAACCGGACACGCCGTCGGGAACCGGAGCAAGCCGGAAGTGAACCGGGGCGGGCCGGCGGCGCAGCCGGCCCGCCCCGCACCACCTCAGCCCTCGTTGCCCTCCAGGTCCCCCTCGGTCTCCAGGAACGCGGCCTGCAACTGCTCGATCAGTTCCGGGTCCGGCTGCTCCCACAGCCCGCGGCTCGCCGCCTCCAGCAGCCGCTCGCTGATGCCGTGCAGCGCCCACGGGTTCGCGCCCGCGAGGAACTCCCGGTTGACCGGGTCGAGGACGTACTCCTGGGTCAGCTTCTCGTACATCCAGTCCGCGACCACGCCGGTGGTGGCGTCGTAGCCGAACAGGTAGTCGACCGTCGCGGCCATCTCGAAGGCGCCCTTGTAGCCGTGGCGGCGCATCGCCTCGATCCAGCGCGGGTTGACTACCCGGGCGCGGAAGACCCGGGCGGCCTCCTCGGTCAGGGTGCGGGTGCGGACCGTCTCCGGGCGGGTCGAGTCGCCGATGTAGGCGGTCGGCGCCTTGCCGGTGAGGGCGCGCACGGTGGCCACCATGCCGCCGTGGTACTGGAAGTAGTCGTCCGAGTCGGCGATGTCGTGCTCGCGGGTGTCGGTGTTCTTCGCGGCGACGGTGATCCGCTTGTACGCGGTCTCCATCTCCTCGCGCGCCGGGCGGCCGTCCAGCCCGCGGCCGTACGCGTAGCCGCCCCAGACCGTGTACACCTCGGCCAGGTCGGCGTCGGTGCGCCAGTCCCGGCTGTCGATCAGCTGGAGCAGGCCCGCTCCGTAGGTGCCCGGGCGGGAGCCGAAGACGCGGACGGTGGCCTTGCGCTCGTCGCCGTGCACCGCGAGGTCGGCCTGGACGTGGGCGCGCACGTAGTTCGACTCGGCGGACTCCTCCTGGGCGGTGGCCAGGCGCACCGCGTCGTCCAGCAGGGCGACCACGTGCGGGAAGGCGTCCCGGAAGAAGCCGGAGATGCGCAGCGTGACGTCGATGCGCGGGCGGCCCAGCTCGTCCAGCGGGATCGGCTCCAGGCCGGTGACCCGGCGCGAGGCGTCGTCCCAGACCGGGCGGACGCCGAGCAGGGCGAAGGCCTCGGCGATGTCGTCGCCGGCGGTGCGCATCGCGCTGGTGCCCCAGAGCGAGAGCCCGACCGAGGGCGGGTAGGCGCCGTCGTTGTCCGCGCGGTAGCGCTCGACCAGCGAGGCGGCGAGCGCCTGGCCGGTCTCCCAGGCGAGCTTGCTGGGGACGGCCTTCGGGTCGACGGAGTAGAAGTTGCGGCCGGTCGGCAGTACGTTGACCAGGCCGCGCAGCGGCGAGCCGGACGGGCCGGCCGGGACGAAGCCGCCCTGGAGCGCGTGCAGCACGGCGTCCAGTTCGTCGGTGGTGGCGGCCAGTCGCGGCACCACCTGGGTGGCGGCGAAGGCCAGCACCTCGCGGACCGGCTCCTGGACGGCCTCGGGCAGCCCGGTGGTGACCTTCTCGACCGCCTCGGGCGCCCAGTCCTCCGCCTCCATGGCCTCGACCAGGGCGCGGGCCTTGGCCTCGGCCGCGTCGGTGGCGCCCAGGGTCAGCGCGGCCTCGTCCAGGCCGAGCGCCTCGCGCAGGCCGGGCAGGGCGCTGACGCCGCCCCAGATCTGCCGGGCGCGCAGGATGGCGAGCACGATGTTGACCCGGTCGGTGCCGGCCGGCGCCTGGCCGAGGACGTGCAGACCGTCGCGGATCTGGGCGTCCTTGACCTCGCAGAGCCAGCCGTCGACGTGCAGCAGGAAGTCGTCGAAGCCGTCGTCCTCGGGGCGCTCGTCCAGGCCGAGGTCGTGGTCGAGCTTGGCGGCCTGGATCAGGGTCCAGATCTGGGCGCGGATCGCCGGCAGCTTGGCCGGGTCCATCGCGGCGATGTTGGAGTGCTCGTCCAGCAGCTGCTCCAGGCGCGCGATGTCGCCGTAGGAGTCGGCGCGGGCCATCGGCGGGACGAGGTGGTCGACGAGGGTGGCGTGGGCGCGGCGCTTGGCCTGGGTGCCCTCGCCCGGGTCGTTGACCAGGAAGGGGTAGACCAGCGGCAGGTCGCCGAGGACGGCGTCCGGGCCGCACTCGGCGGACAGTGCGGCGGTCTTGCCGGGCAGCCACTCCAGGTTGCCGTGCTTGCCGAGGTGGATCACCGCGTGGGCACCGAAGCCGCCGTCCTCCTGGGCGGCCTCGATCCAGCGGTAGGCGGCCAGGTAGTGGTGGCTCGGCGGCAGGTCGGGGTCGTGGTAGATGGCGACCGGGTTCTCGCCGAAGCCGCGCGGCGGCTGGATCAGCACCAGCAGGTTCCCGGAGCGGATCGCGGCCAGCACGATGTCGCCGTCCGGGTTCTGAGAACGGTCGACGTACAGCTCGCCCGGGGCCGGGCCCCAGTGCTCCTCGACCCGCTCGCGCAGGCCCTGCGGGAGGGTGGCGTACCAGCGGCGGTAGTCGGCGGCGGGGATGCGCACCGGGTTGCGGGCCAACTGGTCCTCGGTGAGCCAGTCCTGGTCGTAGCCGCCGGCCGCGATCAGGGCGTGGATCAGCGCGTCGCCCTCGTGGCCGCCGTCCTCGTCGTGGAAGGAGGGGAGGTCCTCCCCCAGGTCCATGCCCTCCGCGCGCAGCCGCTCCAGAAGCCGCACCGCGCTGGCCGGGGTGTCCAGGCCGACGGCGTTGCCGACCCGGGCGTGCTTGGTCGGGTAGGCGGACAGCACCAGGGCGAGGCGGCGCTCGGCGGCCGGGACGTGCCGCAGCCGGGCGTGCTTGACGGCGGTGCCGGCGACGCGGGCGGCGCGCTCCGGGTCGGCGGCGTAGACGGTGAGGCCGTCCTCGTCCAGTTCCTTGAAGGAGAACGGGACGGTGATCAGGCGGCCGTCGAACTCCGGCACCGCGATCTGGGTGGCGGTGTCCAGCGGGGACAGGCCGTCGTCGCTGCTCTCCCACTGGGCGCGCGACCAGGTGAGGCAGAGCGCTTGGAGGATCGGGCGGTCGAGCGCGGCCAGCGCGCCCGCGTCCCAGGCCTCCTCGTCCCCGCCGGCCTGGGCGTCGGCCGGGCGGGTGCCGCCGGCGGCGAGCACGGTGGTGACGATCGCGTCGGCCTCGCCGAGCGCGGCCAGCAGCTCGGGCTCGGCGCCGCGCAGCGAGGCGCAGTAGTAGGCCCTGGCCTGGGCGCCCTGGTCCTCGACGGCCCGGCAGAGGGTCTCTACGAAGGCCGTGTTGCCGCTCATGTGGTGGGCGCGGTAGTAGAGCACCGCGACGGTCGGGCCCTCGTTCGTACGGGCTTCGCGCTCCAGCGGGCCCCAGGCCGGGGCGGAGGCCGGCGGGGCGAAGCCGTGGCCGGTCAGCAGCACCGTGTCGGAGAGGAAGGAGCCCAGCTCGGCCAGGTTGGCCGCACCGCCGTGGGCCAGGTAGGCGTGAGCCTCGGCGGCGATGCCGGCCGGGACGGTGGACAGCTCCATCAGCTGGGCGTCGGGGGCCTGCTCACCCGTCAGCACCACCACAGGGCGGGGGCCGGCCAGCAGCGCGTCCAGGCCCTCCTGCCAGGCGCGGCGGCCGCCGAGCAGGCGGACCACGACGAGTTCGGTGCCCTCCAGCAGCGCGGGCAGGTCCTCGGGGGTGAGCCGGGCCGGGTTGCCGAGCCGGTAGCGCACCGGGCCCTCGGAGGCCCGGGCGCTGAGCAGGTCGGTGTCGGACGTCGACAGCAGCAGGATCATGTGAAGGCCCTCCCGGCCTTGTCGGTGGCCAGGGTGGCCGGGATCTGGGCCGGGACGGGCGCCGTGGTGGCCGGGGCGGCCGTGGAGTCGACCGGGGTGGTCGTGACGGCGGCCCGGACGGCCGTGGTGGTGGCCTGAACGGCCGTGATGGCGGCCGGGGACGCGGGCGCGGGCATGCGACAGCGCTGGAACATTTCTGCCTTCCTCGGGGTCCGCGCCCCGGGCCGGTGGAGGACGGCAGGAGTTCCTGGCTCCCGCGGCCGACCGGTCTACCGGTGAACCGCGGTCACAGTGGCGGGACCGCACCGGGTTCGCACCGGTTTCCTCCCCTGCGCCGTCGCTGGCGTACGGACGGTCCGCGGGGACCGCCCGCCAGCATCGTACGGGGTACGGCTGAGCTGGGGGAGAGTGAGCTTCCGGACGTCGGGCACCCGGGGCGGCGTCCGGCACCCGAGGTGGCATCCGTGGCGGGAGGCGGGACCGGGGGTGTGATGCAGCGGACGGAGGCAAGCGATCGGATCATCTGTATGCTCGCCGCCATGCCACCGACACCCGACGCCACCGCGCCGGGCGCCGCAGGACCCGACCGGGAGGTGCCCGACCGGGGGCGTGCGGACGCCTGTCCCGGAGCGCTTCGTCTGCACACGGCCGACGACGGCGCCCTGGCCCGAATCCGCCTGCCCGGCGGGCTGCTGACTGGTCGTCAGGCGCTCGCGCTGGCCGAGGCGGCCGAGGCCCTCGGCGACGGCGAGCTGGAGACCACCTCGCGCGGCAACGTCCAGCTGCGCGGCCTGGCCCCGCACTGCGCGGCCGAGCTCGCCGACCGGCTGCGCGCCGTCGGACTGCTGCCCTCGGACACCCATGAGCGGGTCCGCAACATCGTCGCCTCGCCGACCGCCGGACTGGACCCGGCCGGCGCCCCCGGCGGCGCCGATGTGCAGGCCTGGGTGCGGGAGTTGGACGCGCGGCTCTGTGCGAGCGACTGGGCGGCCGGCCTCTCCGGCAAGTTCCTGTTCGCGCTGGACGACGGGCGGGGCGACGTCGCCGCGCTCGACGCCGATGTGACATTGATCGCAGGCCCGGACGGCACCCGGCTGCTGCGCCTCGGACGGGACGGCCACGGGCACCCGGTCGAGGCCGGACGGGAGGTCACGGCCGTACTGGACGCGGCGCGCTCCTTCCTGGCGGCGCTGCGGACGAACGGGCGCAAGGCCTGGCACCTGCGCGAGGTCCCCGAACTGCTGCCGGCCGGCTCGGTGCCGCTGCCCGACTTCGCCGGTACCGCGCCCGCGGTCGGCGCACTGCCGGGCGGGCTCTCGGTGGGACTGCGCTTCGGCCGGGCGAGCGCCGGGCAGTGGCGGACGCTGGTCGCCGCCTCGGCCGGTGAACTGCGGCTGACCCCCTGGCGCGGGGCGGTGCTGCCCGGCGCTCCGGCCGACCGGCTGCCCGCGCTCGCCGCGGCCGGCTTCCGTACCGAGCCGGGCTCGGCCTGGGAGCGGGCCACCGCCTGCACCGGGCTGCCGGGCTGCGCCAAGTCGCTGGCCGACGTCCGCACGGACGCGGCCCGGGCGCTGGACGCCGGCGCAGCCGGTGTCGCCGCGCGGTCCGGTCCTGGTGCCGCTCCCGGCGGCGTGCTGCCCGTCCACTGGTCGGGCTGTGAACGGCGCTGCGGCCACCCGGCCGGGCGGTGGGTGGACGTGCTCGCCACCGGGCGCGGCTACCGGGTGACGGTGAACGGCGCGGTGAACGGCGCGGTGAACGAGCCGGTCGGTGGGACGGGGGCCGGAGCGACGGCCACCGTGACCGCCGCCGATGCGACGGACGTCAATGCGGCGAGCGTCGACGTGACGAACGAGGAGATGGCCGAGGCGGTCGCCGAGGCCAGGAGGACCACGAAGTGATCGAGTACGAGAAGGACGGCGCGTCCATCTACCGCCAGTCCTTTGCCACCATCCGCGCGGAGGCCGATCTGGCCGCCCTCCCGGCGGACGTCTCCCAGGTCGCGGTGCGGATGATCCACGCCTGCGGGATGGTCGACCTGGTCGAGGACCTGGTGTACTCGCCCGGCGTGGTCGCCTCCGCGCGCGCCGCGCTGCGCGCCGGTGCGCCGATCCTCTGCGACGTCAACATGGTCGCGAGCGGTGTCACCCGCAAGCGGCTGCCCGCCGACAACGAGGTGATCTGCACCCTGACCGACCCGTCGGTGCCCGAACTCGCCCGGGCGATGGGCAACACCCGCAGCGCCGCGGCCATGGAGCTGTGGCTGCCCCGGCTGGAGGGCGCGGTGGTCGCCGTCGGCAACGCGCCGACCTCGCTGTTCCGGCTGCTGGAGATGATCGAGGCGGGCGCTCCGCGACCGGCCGCGGTGATCGGCGTCCCGGTCGGCTTCATCGGCGCCGCCGAGTCCAAGCAGGCCCTGGCCGAGCACCCGTCCGGCCTGGAGCACCTGGTGGTGCGCGGCCGGCGCGGCGGCAGCGCGATCGCCGCCGCCGCCATCAACGCGATTGCGAGCGAGGAAGAGTGACGGACCGTCAGAACACCACGGGCCGGCTGTACGGGGTCGGGATCGGCCCGGGCGACCCGTCGCTGGTGACCGTCCGCGCCGCCGAACTCATCGGCAAGGCCGACGTGGTGGCCTACCACAGCGCCCGGCACGGCCGGTCCATCGCGCGCTCGATCGCCGAGCGGTACCTGACGGGCGGTCAGGTCGAGGAGAAGCTGGTCTACCCGCTCACCGTCGAGACCACCGACCACCCCGGCGGCTACCGGGGCGCGCTGGACGACTTCTACGCGGAGGCCGCCGCCCGGCTGGCCGCCCACCTGGACGCCGGGCGCGACGTGGTGGTCCTCGCCGAGGGCGACCCGCTCTTCTACGGCTCCTACCAGCACATGCACAAGCGGCTCGCGCACCGCTACCCGACCGAGGTGGTGCCGGGCGTGACCTCGCTCAGCGCGGCCGCCGCCCGACTCGGGCAGCCGCTGACCGAGGCCGAGGAGACGCTCACCGTCATCCCCGGGACGCTGCCAGAGGAGGAGCTGACGGCGCGGATCGCGGCCGCCGACTCGGCCGTGATCATGAAGCTGGGGCGCACCTTCCCGACCGTCCGCCGGGCCCTGGAGCGGGCGGGGCGGCTGGCGGACGCGCAGTACGTGGAGCGGGCCTTCATGGCGGGCGAGCGGGTCGCGCCGCTCGCCGAGGTCGACGGCGACACGGTGCCGTACTTCTCGGTCGCGGTGCTGCCGAGCAAGGTCGCGCCGCTGGAGCCCGAGGTCCGGCTGTCGGACGGCGTCGGCAGCGTGACCGTGGTCGGCACCGGGCCGGCCGGGCCGCTCTGGCTGACCGCCGAGGCGCGCGGCGCACTGGCCGAGGCCACCGACCTGGTCGGCTACACCACCTACCTGGACCGGGTACCGGAGCGGCCGGGGCAGCAGCGGCACGGCTCGGACAACAAGGTGGAGTCGGAGCGCGCCGAGTTCGCCCTGGACCTCGCCCGGCGCGGGCACCGCGTCGCGGTGGTCTCCTCGGGCGACCCGGGGGTTTTCGCGATGGCCACCGCGGTGCTGGAGGTCGCCTGCGAGGAGGCGTACCGGGACGTCCCGGTGCGGGTGCTCCCGGGGATGACCGCCGCCCACGCGGCCGCCTCCCGGGCCGGCGCCCCGCTCGGCCACGACTACGCGACGGTGTCGCTCTCGGACCGGCTCAAGCCCTGGGACGTGGTGGCGAAGCGGCTGCGCGCCGCGGCCGAGGCGGACCTGGTGCTCGCGCTGTACAACCCGGGCTCGAAGTCCCGGACCACCCAGGTCGGGCTCGCCCGGGACCTGCTGCTGGAGTACCGGGCGCCGGAGACCCCGGTGGTGATGGCCCGCGACGTCGGCGGCCCGACCGAGCGGGTGCGGATCGTCCGGCTGGGCGAGCTGGACCCGGCACTGGTCGACATGCGGACCATCCTGCTGATCGGCTCCTCGCAGACCCGGGCGGTCGAGCGGGGCGGCGGCGTGGAGGTCGTCTGGACGCCGCGGCGGTATCCGGAGGAGTGACGGGCGAGTGACGGGCGACAGATGACAGCGAACAGATTTCATCATCTGTTCGCTGTCATCTGTTATCTGTTAGCCGTCCGCTGTTATCGGTCAGCTGTCAGCCGTCAGCCGTCAGCCGTCAGCCGTCAGCCGTCAGCCCGCTCCCGCCTCCCGCTACCGGGTCGGCTTGGCGATCAGCAGCTCCGTGTTGTGGTCCCCGCCCGTGCCCAGCAGCGCCGTCGGGCGGCCGTTCGGGTCGTTGTACGACAGCTCTCGGTAGAGCGCCGCGAGGTTGGCGTCCGAGGTGCCGCCGAAGTCCGTCCCGTACGGCGCCGAAGACTCGATCAGCGTGGTGAACAGCGAGAGCGTGCCGTCTCCGTTGTCCGCGATCTCGATGATCCGCCCGTGCTGCGGGTAGTCGATGTGCGAGGCGGTGTTGATCTCCCAGAACGCCCGCTCCGGCACCGTGTGCCCGTGCGGCGTGATCTTGTTCATGTGGGTGTGCCCGTTCACCCATGCGACCACGTTCGGGTAGCGCTGGAGCAGTGCCACCAGCTCGTTGCCGTCGTGCCGTCCCTCGAAGATGTTGCGCGGGTCCGGCAGCAGGTTGCCCATCGTGCCGCTGGTGTGGTGGCTGAAGACGAGGATCAGCTCGTCCGTGCTCCCGCCCGTCACCCGGCGCCCGTCGGCGTCGTACCAGTGCCCGCTGTGCGCCTTCAACTGCTGCTCCAGCCAGCGCAGTTGCGCGGTGCCCAGCGAACCGTCGGCGAACCCGGCCTGGTTGGTGGTGTCCAGGCTGATGCCGACCACCTTCTCCGAGATGCGGAAGGTGTAGTAGAGCTTGCCGCTGTTCACCATGTCCGAGGTGAAGCCGTGCCCGTACGGGCCGGCTCCGGTGACCGCCGGGTCCAGGTGGGCCTTGGCGAACTCCTTGAGTGTGAACGGCCGGCGGCGCTCGTCCGGGGTGACCGTGCGCACCAGGTCGCCGTCGGCGAGCAGCTTCGCCAGCAGCAGCACGGCGCCCGCCGGGTCGCGGCGCAGCGAATCCGCCAGCTGGGCGGCCGTGGCGTCGTCGCAGCCCTCCAGCTTGTACTGGCCGGTGTACAGGTCGTTCAGCAGTCCGAAGTCCGGCAGCGAGCCCTCGATGCTGTCGTCGTGGTTGCCGACCGTCGTGTACCAGGGCGTGCGCAGGCCCGGCGCGTCGAAGGGGCGTCCGGCGGCGGACAGGAAACCGGGTATCTGTGGGAAGCCCTTCGCCTTGTAGCCGTCGTTGTAGGCGAGTTCGGGGTTCCAGTAGGCGGCGTTGCCGGAGTTCTGCACGCCCTCGTAGCGGCTGGGGTCACCGGTGTTCTGGGCCAGCCGGCCGCCGCCCATGACCTTGAGGTACCAGTCGAGTTCGGCGAGCTCGTGGTTGTCGGTGTTGTCACCGGTGGCCATCACCATGCTGAACGGCATCCCGGTGTAGGGGCCGCCGGCGAGCGAGTTGACCCGCTCGACGAGGGCCGAGACACCGCGGGCGTTCAGGGCCTCCTGCGGCCGGTAGGCGCTGCCGTTGAGCTTGGCCAGGTACTCGAAGCGCACCGGGGACTCGGTGTCCACCAGGTGCAGGTCGCTGAACTGGACGAAGCTGGCGAGGCCGGTCCGGCGGTCGTCCCGCCCGGCGGTTGCCGACGCCAGGTCGCCGCGCACCACCAGCGGCCAGCCCGGTCCGGCCGTCAGCCGCTTGTAGCCGTCGGTGCCGACCGGCGTGGCCACCTGCTCCAGCGTGGTCCCGCCGATCCGGACCGCCCGCGCGGCCGTCGTCGCCAGCGCCTGGTCGCGCGCCGCGGCCGAGGCGAACTGCGCGCCGCCCAGCGACAAGGCCGACCAGGCCGCGGCCACCGACGTACCCGTGAGGAACGTACGCCGACTCATCCCTGCCACAAAAACCCCCACATACTGATGGCCCGGCGGGGCAGTCTCCCCGGCCGGGCCCACGTGTGTCATGAACCCGCTTTCTGGCGGACCGCCAGATTACTCACTGGTAGGCATGGTGGGCGAGGCCCGTGCGGAGAACTCTTCGGGAACACGGGGCGGCGGCCCTTCGCACCTCGCGCCACGGGATCCGCCGACCCGCGCCCGACGCGGCCGCCGCTACCCCGGTCGGGCTCCGCCGGGCCGGGTGGGGGAAAATCGGCGAACGGCGGCCGGTCCGGCCGCCGGAGCGGAGCAGGACGGCGCGGGACGCCGTCGGAAACGGGGCGCAGGTGGCCGCAGCGGGAGCCGAGGCGGGAGCGGGAGGCCGGGCCGGCCAGCTGAAGAGCAGCGGCCTGCGGCCCGGCTGGACGACGGGCGCCTGCGCCACCGCCGCCACCAAGGCCGCGTACACCGCGCTGCTCACCGGGGAGTTCCCGGACCCGGTGGTCATCACCCTGCCCAAGGGCCAGCAGCCCGCCTTCGCCCTCGCCGCCGAGGAGCTGACCGGGGCCGGGGAGCCGGCCGGGGCCGAGGCGCCGACCGGGGCCGGGGAGTCGAGCCACGCTGCGGACCCGGCTCATGTCGTGGACCCGACCGGCACGGAGCCCCGGCCGGCTGCCGCCATGGCCGGGGTGGTCAAGGACGCGGGCGACGACCCCGACGTCACCCACGGCGCGCTGATCCGCTCGACCGTGCGGCCCGGCGAGCCCGGCACGGGGGTGGTGTTCCGGGCAGGGCCCGGGGTGGGGACGGTCACCAAGGCCGGTCTGCCGTTGCCCGTCGGCGAGCCCGCGATCAACCCGGTGCCCCGGCAGATGATCCGGGACGCCGTCGCCGAGGTGGCTGCCGCGCACGGGGGCAGCGGGGACGTGGTGGTCGAGATCTCGGTCGACCACGGCGAGGAGATCGCCCGTTCCACCTGGAACCCCCGGCTCGGCATCCTCGGCGGTCTGTCCATCCTCGGCACGACCGGGGTGGTCGTCCCCTACTCCTGCTCGGCCTGGATCGACTCGATCCGCCGCGGGGTGGACGTGGCCCGGGCGGCGGGGCGCACCCACGTGGCCGGTTGCACCGGTTCGACCTCGGAGAAGGTCGCGGTCGCGGAGCACGGGCTGCCCGAGGACGCGCTGCTGGACATGGGCGACTTCGCCGGCGCCGTGCTCAAGTACCTCAAGCGCCACCCGGTGCCCCGGCTGACCATCGCCGGCGGCTTCGCCAAGCTGTCCAAGCTCGCGGCCGGCCACCTCGACCTCCACTCGGCGCGCTCCCAGGTGGACAAGGGGTACCTGGCCGGACTGGCCCGGCGGGGCGGTGCGGACGAGGCGCTGGTCGAAGCGGTCGCGGGCGCCAACACCGCACTGGAGGCGGTGCAGTTGTGCCGGGCGGCCGGAGTGCCGCTCGGGGACCTGGTCGCCGAGGCGGCCCGGGCGACGGCGCTCGGCGTGCTGCTGGGCTCGCCGGTCGCGGTGGACGTCATCTGCATCGACCGGGCGGGCACGGTCGTCGGCCGGGCGGAGCCGCTGGGGCCGTGACATTGTCACGAGTGTCACGACGGCGTGACAACATCACCTGGTGATGTGGAGAACTGACGTCCATACGGGGTGAGAATCGGACAAATAGAGCACCACGCCGGGCCTCCGTTCTGTCGTCATCTCAACCATGAGATATCGTCTGGCGAGTGACAGGCGACTATCTCACCCGTATCGGCACCCTCATCCGTACCGCGCGCCAGCACCGCGGCTGGTCCCAGGCGCAGCTCGGAGAGGCCCTCGGAACCAGCCAGAGCGCGGTCAACCGCATCGAACAGGGCAAGCAGAACGTCAGCCTTGAGATGATCGCCCGCATCGGGGAAGCCCTCGACAGCGAGATCGTCTCCCTCGGGTACTCCGGCCCGATGCACCTGCGCGTCGCCGGCGGCACCCGGCTCTCCGGCGCGATCGACGTCCGCAGCAGCAAGAACGCCTGCGTGGCGATCCTCTGCGCCTCGCTGCTGACCACCGGACGCACCACGATCCGCAGCGTCGCCCGGATCGAGGAGGTCTACCGCATCCTCGAGGTGCTCACCAGCATCGGCGTCAAGAGCCGCTGGATCAACGAGGGCCGCGACCTCGAACTCACCCCGCCGGTCGAGCTGGACCTCGCGGCGATGGACGTCGAGGCGGCCCGCCGCACCCGCAGCGTGCTGATGTTCCTCGGCCCGCTGATGCACCGCGCCCAGCGCTTCGCCATCCCGTACGCGGGTGGCTGCGACCTCGGCACCCGCACCGTGCAGCCGCACCTGACCGCGCTGCGCCGCTTCGGTCTGGAGGTCGCCACCACCGGCGGCGCCTACCACGCCTCGGTCGAGCCGGGCACCCCGCTGGACCGGCCGATCGTGCTGACCGAGCGCGGGGACACCGTCACCGAGAACGCCCTGCTGGCCGCCGCCCGGCACGACGGCGTCAGCGTCATCCGCAACGCCTCGCCCAACTACATGGTCCAGGACCTCTGCTTCTTCCTGGAGAAGCTGGGCGTGAGGATCGAGGGCATCGGCACCACCACCCTCACCGTGCACGGCGTCCCGGAGATCACCTGCGACGTCGACTACACCCCGGCCGAGGACCCGGTGGAGGCGATGAGCCTGCTGGCCGCCGCCGTCGTCACCTCCTCCGAGCTGACCATCCGCCGGGTGCCGATCGAGTTCCTGGAGATCGAGCTCGCGGTGCTGGAGGGCATGGGCCTCGACTACGACCGCACCCCCGAGTACCCGGCCCACAACGGCCACACCCGGCTGGTCGACCTCACCGTGCGCCCCTCCAAGCTGACCGCGCCGATCGACACCATCCACCCGATGCCGTTCCCCGGCATCAACATCGACAACGTGCCGTTCTTCGCCGCCATCGCCGCGGCCGCGCACGGGACCACGATGATCCACGACTGGGTGTACGACAACCGCGCGATCTACCTGACCGAGCTGACCCGCCTCGGCGCCGACGTCAAGCTCCTCGACCCGCACCGCGTGCTGGTCCAGGGTCCCACCCGCTGGCGCGCCGCCGAGATGATGTGCCCGCCGGCCCTGCGCCCCGCCGTGGTCATCCTGCTCGCCATGCTCGCCGCCCAGGGCACCTCCGTCCTGCGCAACGTCTACGTCATCAACCGCGGTTACGAGGACCTGGCCGAGCGCCTCAACTCGATCGGCGCCCAGATCGAGACCTTCCGCGACATCTGATGCACCGTCATGCTGCTGGCCCGCCTCACCCGTTGAGGCCGGTCAGCAGCACGGCGACGTCCAACCCGGTGTCCAGGTAGTCCACGAACACCGGGTTGTTCAGTGCCCAGGGCGAACGCCGCTCCCGGACCAGCCGGACCGCCTCGCCGCTGCCGTACCCGAGCCCGACCAGCGCCTGGGCCACCACCAGACCCGAGCGGTTGTACCCGGAGTGGCAGCGCACCAGCGTCCGCCGCCCCTGCCGGACGGCGGCCACGGTGAGTTCGGCCGCCTCCTGGACGGCGAGCAGCTGACCGGGGGAGAGCGGGGCGTCGGGCACCTCCCGGACGACGTGCTCCACCCCCGGTGCCGGGCCGTGCCCGGGGAGCGTGAACAGGCTGACCACCAGGTCGAACCCGGTGTCGACGATCGCGAGTTCCAGCTCGCCGCCGGGCGGGGTGAAGTAGTGCCCGCCCATCCAGAGCCCGGGGACGATCTCGTTCCAGGGGTCGGACGGCCCGGGGGTCTCGGGTTCCTTCCGGCGCGTCCGCACGTCCTGCTCGCTCCCTCGCTGCCGATGGCGTTCCGGCCTCGTCTCGGCCCGGTCCGTCCGGTCCGCCCGGTCCGGTGTCGTCCGGTGCGACTCGCCGCCGCTACTCGCCGGTGGTGCCGTCGAGGTGCTCGCGGAGCAGGTCGGCGTGGCCGTTGTGGCGGGCGTACTCCTCGATCATGTGGGTGAGGATCCAGCGGAGCGAGAAGACCTCCTCGCCGTGGTGGCCCAGGACGTCCAACGACTCCGCGGCGGCCACGAGTTCCCTCGCGTGGTCGCACTCGCGGCGCCAGATCGCGAAGGCCTCGTCCGGGTCGGCGGACTCGACGTCGAACTCGGCGAAGGAGCCGTCCGGGAGGCGGCCCCAGAAGCCGCGCACGTCCTCGCCGTTGAGGACGTTGCGGAACCAGCCGCGCTCCACCTCGGCGAGGTGGCGGACCAGCCCGAGCAGGGAGAGTCCGGAGGGTTCCAGCACCCGAGCGCGGAGCTGCTCCGTGGTGAGCCCCGCGCACTTCATCGCGAGGGTGTCGCGCTGGTAGTCCAGGAAGCCCGCCAGGGTGGCGCGTTCGTCGGCGGTACGGGGGGTCTGGGTTCGCTGGTCATCGGTCATCGGGCCATCCTGCCCGGTCGTCGGCAGGTCCGCCCGCTCTTTCCCCGGTACCCGGCCGGGCGCAGGCCGGACGGACGGACGGTGTCAACGGTCGTCCGTCGGCGCCCGGTTCGGGCCGTACGCTCCTCCCCGCGACGTCGGGGGAAAGACCTGCCTACCGCAGTCGCTCCAGCCAGCGAAGCGCGCCCGGGACATCGGGTACGACCGGTACGCCGTCCGGGGCCGGCGGGCGCTCCACGATGATGACGGGCAGGCGGAGTGCGCGGGCGGCGGTCAGCTTGGGGGCGGTCGCGGCGCCGCCGCTGTCCTTGGTGACCACGATGTCGATCCCGTACCTGCGCAGCAGTGCCTCCTCGCCCTCGACCGTGAACGGGCCGCGGTCCAGGAGGACTTCGAAGGAAGGCGGGAGCGGAGGCTCGGGCGGGTCCACCGAGCGGGCGACGAAGTGGACGCCGTCCAGGTGGGCGAAGGCGGCGACGCTCTGCCGGCCGGTGGTGAGGAGGACCCGCTCCCCGCGCCGGGGCAGCAGGTCGGCGGCCGCGGCGAGCGAGGGGACGGGGAGCCAGCGGTCCCCGTCCACCCGGGTGAAGCCGGGGCGGCGCAGCACCAGCAGGGGGACCCCGGTGGCGGCGGCCGCGAGGGCGGCGTTCCGCGAGATGCCGGCGGCGAACGGGTGGGTGGCGT
Organism: Kitasatospora sp. NPDC114501; assembly: GCF_055633695.1. NCBI lineage: Bacteria > Bacillati > Actinomycetota > Actinomycetes > Kitasatosporales > Streptomycetaceae > Kitasatospora > Kitasatospora sp. NPDC114501. Next base: position 258,786 of record NZ_JBVKDS010000012.1, read on the forward strand.
CCACCACCGCGTCCACGCCTTCCGCGCGCAGCCAGTCGGCCAAGCCCTCCGGCCCGCCGAAGCCGCCGATCCGCACCTCCCCGGCGGGCAGCCGGGGTCGGGCGACCCGGCCGGCCAGCGAACTGGTGACCCGGTGGGCGGTCGGGACGAGTTCGGCGGCCAGCGCCCGCCCCTCGGTGGTCCCGCCGAGGATCAGGACGTGCCGCATCACGCCCCGCAGGGCTCGTGCGGGCGCTCGCGGTCCGCCGAGTAGAGGTGGCTGTCGCGGAACTGCTCGGCGGCCAGCGTGCGGCCGACGAGGATGACGGCGGTGCGGACCACACCCGCCGCCTTGACCTGCTCGGCGATGTCGCCGACGGTGCCGCGCAGCACCAGCTCGTCGGGGCGGCTGGCCATCGCGACCACGGCGGCCGGGCAGTCGGCGCCGTAGTGCGGGAGCAACTGCTCGACCACGTCGTCCACGTACCCGGCGGCCAGGTGCAGCACCAGCAGGGCGCCGCTGCGGCCGAGGGTGGCGAGGTCCTCGCCCTCGGGCATCGGGGTGGCGCGCTTGGCGATCCTGGTGAGGATGACGGTCTGGCCGACGGTCGGGACGGTCAACTCCCGCTTCAGCGCGGCCGCGGCGGCGGCGAAGGCGGGTACGCCGGGCACCACCTCGTACGGCACGCCGGCCGCGTCCAGGCGGCGCATCTGCTCGGCGACGGCGGAGAAGACGGACGGGTCGCCGGAGTGCAGCCGGGCCACGTCCTGACCGGCCTCGTGCGCGGCGACCAGCTCGGCGGTGATCTGGTCCAGGTTGAGCTGCGCGGTGTCGATCAGCCGGGCGCCGGGCGGGCACTCGTCCAGCAGCTCGCGCGGGACCAGGCTGCCCGCGTACAGGCAGACCTCGGCGCGGGCCAGGATGCGCTGGCCGCGCAGGGTGATCAGGTCGGCGGCGCCCGGGCCGGCTCCGATGAAGTGGACGGTCACGAGGCGTTCTCCTGGGGGGTCTCGGACTGGACGGCGTAGGGCGTGCCGCCGACGTGCGTGCCGCCGACGGGCTTGACGCCGGCGGGAGTTCGGGTGCCGCCGCCGTCGGGCGTGCCGCCGTCGGGCTTGACGGCGGACCACTGGGTGACGGGCATGGCCTGGCGCCACCCGGTGAAGCCGCCCACCGGGACGGCGTGGGCGACGGCGAGTTTGACCAGCTCCCCGCCGTGGCGCCGGTACCACTCGGTGAGCAGCGCCTCGGACTCCAGCGTCACGGTGTTGGCGACGATCCGGCCGCCGGGGCGCAGCGCGGCCCAGCAACCGTCCAGCAGGCCGGGCGCGGTGAGGCCGCCGCCGATGAACACGGCGTCGGGAGTGGGGAGTTCGGCGAGCGCGGCGGGGGCGGGGCCGGTCACCACGCGGAGCCGGGGCACGCCGAGGGCGGCCGCGTTGCGGGTAATCCGCTCGGCCCGCACCGGGTCGCGCTCGACGCTGACGGCCCGGCAGTCCCGGTGGGCGCGCAGCCACTCGATGGCGATCGACCCGGACCCGCCGCCGACGTCCCAGAGCAGTTCGCCGGGGGAGGGGGCCAGCGTGGCGAGGGTCGCGGCGCGGACGTGGCGCTTGGTGAGCTGGCCGTCGCTCTCGTACGCGGTGTCGGGCAGGCCGGGGACGAGGGAGGTGCGGGGGCCGTCGCCGAGTTCGACGGCGATGACGTTCAGCGGGTCGCCGGACGGGTGCGGCCAGCCGTCGGCGGGGCCGTCCAGGTGGCGTTCGGCGGGGGCGCCGAGCTGTTCGAGCACCCGCAGGCGGGCGGTGCCGTAGCCGCGGGCGGTGAGCAGCGCGGCGACGGCGGCGGGGGTGGCCGCGTCGGCGCTGAGCACCAGCAGGCGGCGGCCGGGGTGGAGGGCGAGCGAGAGGGTGTCCAGTGGCCGGCCGACCAGGCTGACCACCTCGGTGGCCTCCAGCGGCCAGCCGAGCCGGGCGCAGGCGTAGGAGACGGAGGAGGGGTGCGGCAGGACGCGCAGGCGCTCGGCACCGACGGTCTCGGCGAGGGTGCGGCCGATGCCGTAGAACATCGGGTCGCCGCTGGCCAGGACGACGGTGCGGCGGCCGGCGTGGGCGGCGAGCAGTCCGCGGACGGCCGGGCGCAGCGGGGACGGCCAGGGGACCCGCTCGGCGGTGACCTCCTCGTCGGGGAGCAGGTCCAGCTGGCGGGGGCCGCCGACGACGACCTCGGCCTCCCGCAGCGCGGCCCGGGAGCCGGCGGCGAGGCCGGGCCAGCCGTCGGCCCCGATCCCGACGACGGTGATCGGGGGTGGCAGCTCGGGCACCGGGTGGCTCCTCGTCATTCGAACAGACCAATGGGTAGGAAAATCCAACTAGCGGGGCAGCCTACCTGGCGGCCTCACCTGCCCAGTTCCCTGACTCGATCAGCGCCGGCCGCTCCCGCAACCGCGCCTCGGCCCTCGGCCCGGCGAAGTAGACCCAGGCCTCCCGCAACTCGTCCGCCGCCGTCCGCACCGCCGCCCGCCGCCGCACGTACAGCCCGGTCCCGTCCGCTCGGCAGTCCTCCAGCCGGTCCAGGGCCTCCAGGGCTCCGGCGTACGCGCCCGGGCGTACGGTGACGAGCTCGCCCAGGACCCGGCGCCCCGGCGCCGGGTCCGGCACCGCGTACGGGAAGCCGGGCCCCTCGTGCAGCGCCGCACCCTCCAGCACCGCCGGCCGGACGTCGGCGCAGCGCCCGGCCAGGTGGACGGCGTGATTGCGGCCGCCGCTGCGCAGCGTGCCGTACACGAAGAACGGCAGGGCCTCCTCGGGTGCGGACAAGGGTTCGACCTCCTCGCTGGGGAGCGCCCACCGTACGTCCTGCGGTCCGATTCCTGATACCGACTGGCGCGCCGGGCCGTCCATGCGCTGTCATGTCGGATGTTCGGCCAGCACCGTCCAAGGGGGACACACATGACATCGCCCGCTTCACCCTCCCAACCGGCCGAGATCCCCGGCTCAGCCCCTGACACTCCCGCCCCGACTCCCGCCCCCACCCTCACACCCGGAGGCAAAGCCGGAGCCGGAGCCGGGGCCCGAGCCGGAGCGGAAGCCGCGGGCAAGGCCAGGGCCAAGGCGGCCGCCACCCCGCCCCCGCTCGCCGACGCCCTCCCCACCTCCCGCCTCGGCGGCGCGGTCTGGCTGGCCCTCCTCGTGGTCTACGTCGTCTGGGGCTCGACCTACCTGGCGATCCGGATCGCCGTGGAGACGATGCCCTCCTTCCTCTCCGCGAGCGCCCGCTTCATCACCGCCGGCCTGCTGCTGGCCGGCTTCCTCCTGGTGCGCCAGGGCCCGGCCGGTCTGAAGGTGACCCGGCGGCAGCTGGCCTCCTCCGCCCTGGTCGGCCTGCTGCTGCTGACCGGCGGCAACGGCATGGTGGTCCTGGGCGAGACCTCCGTCCCCTCAGGCCTGGCCGCCCTGCTGGTGGCCGCGGTCCCGCTGTGGATGGTGGTGCTGACGGCGTTCGGCGGCGACCGCCCGAAGCCGGCCGAGCTGGCCGGGGTGCTGCTCGGACTGGTCGGCCTCGGCGTCCTGTCGGCCCCCGCGATCGGCGGGTCGATCGAGCCGGGCGGCGTGATCCTGATCATCGGCGCCACCCTGCTCTGGGCGACCGGCTCCTTCGTGAGCAAGAAGATCCCGATGCCCGGCAACGTGCTCGCCGCGAGCGCCTACCAGATGCTGGCCGGCGGCCTCGGCAACCTGCTGGTCGGGCTGGGCCGCGGCGAGCAGCACGGTCTGGACCTCGGGGCGATCTCCGGCCGGTCCTGGCTGGCCCTCGCCTACCTGGTGCTGTTCGGCTCGCTGCTCGCCTTCACCGCGTACGCCTGGCTGCTGCGCGCCGCCCCGCTGACCCTGGTGGCCACCTACGCGTACGTGAATCCGGTGGTCGCGGTGCTGCTGGGCTGGCTGATCCTGGCCGAGCCGCTGACCGGCCCGACCCTCGCGGGCGGCGCGATCGTGGTGGCGGGCGTCTGCCTGGTGGTGAGTGTCAGCCGGCGTCCGGGCCGCTCGTCCCGCGCCGGGGGCGCGGCCGGCCCGGCGAAGGGGCCGTCCGCTCGTAGATGAGCGCGCTGCGGCCGGCAGCACGCCGCGGCCCGCCCAACGCACGTTGGGCGGGCCGCCGGACGTACGGCTCAGAAGCTGTGCGGCGGCTTGCCCGTCCACCAGTTGCCGGGCGCGTCCGGGTCGCGGCTGGTCCAGAACTCGATGATCGCGCTGGTGAACTCGGCCGCGGAGAGCACGCCGTCGCCGTCGGTGTCCAGGTGACGGAAGGCCTCGTCGGCGTCGTCGCGGGAGAGGCCGGCGAAGTGGCCGCGCTGGAAGACGAAGAACTCGCCGGCGTCCACCGTCCCGCTGCGGTCGGCGTCGGCGACGGCGAGGAAGGCTTCGGCGAGCGCGCCGAGGATCTCGTGTGCGGCCTTCGGGTCGTCGGCGAGCGAGCCGGTCGAGCCGACGAACTGCTCACGGGTGATCGCCTGGGTGCCGGCGGGCAGCCGGGTGAGGTGCAGGTCGTGCCAGGTCGTCAGGTAGGCGCGGACGATCAGGGCCTCGGCGTCGGAGCCCTCCTGGTGGCCGAGCGATCGGGCCACCGAGAGGCCCATCAGGACGTGGTCCCGCTCGGTGAGCAGGCCGTCGCCGTCGGCGTCGAGGTGATCGAAGCCGTGGTTGATCTTTGCGATGAGCAGGTCGTCCGACAAATGTTCCCCCTCGGTTGGTGATTCCTTGCCCGGGTCTCCTACGTCACATCGCCTGCACGCTAGCGCCTCGAACCCGACCGGCGCAGCCGAACGAACGGCGAACGACCTGCTGTTTCACTCCCGCGGGGCCCGCCGCGCCACCGGCCGCGTCACCCGGCCGCGCCATTCAACGCACCGCCGCCAGCAGCTCCCTCGTGTACTCGGTGTGCGGCGCCTCGAACGGCTGGTCCCGGTCGGTGGACTCGACCAGCCGGCCCCGGTGCATCACCGCCACCCGGTCGCAGAAGTGCCGGACCACCGCGAGGTCGTGGGAGACGAACAGGAAGGCGACGCCGAGCCGTTCGCGCAGCTCCATCAGCAGGTTGAGCACCTGGGCCTGCACCGACACGTCGAGCGCGGAGACCGGCTCGTCGGCGATGATCAGGCGCGGCTGCGGGGCCAGCGCCCGGGCGATGCCGATCCGCTGGCGCTGCCCGCCGGAGAACTCGTGCGGGTAGCGGTCCAGGTGCCCGGCCTCCAGCCCGACCTGCTCCAGCAGTTCGGCGGCGCGCTCCCGCCGTTCGGCCGGGCCCAGCGTGGTGTGCAGGCGCAGCGGGGTGTCCAGGGTGCGGGCGATGGTCCGGCGCGGGTTGAGCGAGGCGTACGGGTCCTGGAAGACCAGCTGGATCTCCCGGCTGAGCCGCTTCCGCAGCTCCCGGTCCGGCCGGGTGACGTCCTGGCCGTCGTACAACACCGTTCCGCCGGTGGGCCGTTGCAGCCCGGCCAGGACCCGTGCGGTGGTGGACTTGCCGGAGCCGGACTCGCCGACCAGCCCCAGCGTCTCGCCGGGTGCGATCCGCAGGCCGAGGCCCTCGACCGCCCGGACCGGTTCCGCCCGCAGACCGGGGAAGCGGCCGCGCCCGGGGAAGTGCACGGACAGCTCGTCCACCTCGACCAGCCACCGCTCGGGACGCTCGACCGTCCGCGGCCGGAACGTCCGCGACGGCGCCGGCTCGTCGACCGTCGGCAGGGCGGCCCCCGGTACCGAGTCCAGCCGGAGCGCCGCGCCCACCAGCGCCCGGGTGTACGGCTCGCGCGGCGCGGACAGCAGCTCGGCGGTCGGCGCGGACTCGATCCCGACCCCGCCGCGCAGCACCAGCGTGCGGTCCGTCGTCCCGGCGACCACGCCCAGGTCGTGGCTGACCAGCAGCACCGCCGTCCCGTGCTCGCGCTGCAACTCGCCGAGCAGGTCGAGGACCTGCCGCTGGACACGGGCGTCCAGGGCGGTGGTCGGCTCGTCCGCGACGAGCAGCCGCGGGTCGTTCATCAGCGTCATCGCGATCATCACGCGCTGGCGCATGCCGCCGGAGAACTGGTGCGGGTAGTCGCGGGTCCGGGCCGCGGGGATGCCGACCCGGTCGAGCATCTCGGCCGCCCGCCGGCCGGCCTCGGCCCGGCCCGCGCCCGGGTGGTGCAGCCGGTACATCTCGGCGAGCTGGGCGCCCACGCCGTGGAAGGGGCTGAGCGAGGTGAGCGCGTCCTGGAAGACCAGCGCCGCCCGTCCGCCCCGCACCCCGCGCAGCGCGGACTCCTCGGCGCCGACCACCTCCTGCCCGTCCAGCCGGATCGAGCCGGTGACGGTGGTGGTGCGCGGGTCGTGCAGGCCGAGGACGGCGAGCCCGACGGTCGACTTGCCGGAGCCCGACTCGCCGACCAGGCCGAGGACTTCACCCGGCCCGAGGTCGAAGGAGAGGCCACGGACGGCGGTCACCGGCGCCCCGCCGCGCGGGTCGGCGAAGGTGACGGTCAGGTCGCGGACGCTCAGCACCGGCTCGTCAGCCTTCGCCGTCACGCCTCGTGCATCGGCGGTATCGGCTACCGCGGCCCGCACACCCGCTCCCGGCACAGTGGACTTCATCGAAGGACTCCCCATCAGCTCAGCCGCACACGCGGGTCGAGCCAGGCGACCGCGAGGTCGGCCAGCGCGACGAACAGCACCATGAAGCAGGCGGCCAGCAGCACCGCGCCGACCACGGCGGGCAGGTCCTGCCCGGCGACGGCCTCCGTGGCGAAACGCCCGACCCCGTTCAGCCCGAACACCGTCTCGGTGATCACGGCTCCGCCGAGCAGCACCCCGGCCTCCAGCCCGATCAGCTGCACCAGCGGCCCGGCGGCGCCGCGCGAGGTGTATTTGAGGTGGGCGCGCAGCCGTCCCAGGCCCTTGCCACGGGCCGTGCGGACGTACTCCTCGTTCATCGTCTCCAGCAGCTGCGAGCGTGAAAGCCGGGCGAAAACCGCCGAGTTGACGAAGCCGAGAACGATCCAGGGGAGCAGCAGCCCGCCCGCCCAGGCGGCCGGGTCGTCGGCCGGCGAGGTGTAGGAGGGGAGCGGCAGCACGCCGGTGGAGTACACCAGCAGCCACTGCGCGACGTACCCGAGGAAGTAGATCTGCACGCTGGCGCCGACCAGGGTGAAGCCGGACAGCAGCCGGTCGGTCCGCCGCCCGTGCCGCAGCGCGGAGACGAACCCGGCGCCGAGCCCGAACACCAGCAGGACGGCGAGCGCCCCGGCGGTCAGCGAGAGGGTGACGGGCAGGTGGTCGGCCAGCGCCTCGCTGACCGGCTGGTGCAGCCGGTAGGAGTAGCCGAGGCAGGGGGCCTCGCAGTGGATGGTCGAGCCGTCGACGTCGCCGATGTCCCGCCCGGCGACGACCCCGACCAGGTAGTCGGTGTACTGGGTGAGCAGCGGCTGGTCCAGGCCCATGCTCTGGCGCACCGCCGCGACCTGCCCGCTGTCGCAGCGCGGGCCGCAGGCGGCGCGGGCCGGGTCGGCGGGCGCGGCGAAGAAGAGGGCGAAGGCGGCGGCGGAGACCGCGACCAGGACCGCGAGGGCCTGGGTGGTCCGCCGCAGGACGAAGGAGAGCATGGCCGATCCGGGGTCGACGGGACGGGGGAGGCGGAGGAGCGCGGAGGAGCGCGGAGGAGCGCGGAGGGAGGGGCCGCCCGTCGTCCCGACGGGGAGCGAGGGGCGGCCCCGGCACTCAGGACTTCAGGTACAGCCAGGCCAGCGAGACGGTCCCGTAGATCGGGTGGATGAACGCCCCGCCGACGTTGCCGCCGCGCAGCTGGTTGACCGTCGGGTAGGCGAACGGCAGCACCGGAACGTCCTTCATCACGGTCTGCTCCAGCGCGTACAGCTCCCTGGCCTTGGCGCGCGGCTCGCCGATCTGGTTGATCCGGTCGATCTCCTTGTCGACCTCCGGGTTGCGGTAGCGCGCGGAGTTGAGGTCGCTGCCGGCCCGGCCGTCGAAGGAGAACGGGACGAGGGTGGACGGGGTCGGCCAGTCGACCGAGCTGGTCTCCTCGAACAGGTCGTACGGGGAGTCGGCGCGGTGCACCTCGTCCAGGAAGGCCTTGGGGTCGACCGGCTTGGGCACGACGGTGATCCCGGCCCTGCCGAAGCCCTCGACCAGCACCTGCGCCACGCGCTGCCCGGTCGGGGTGTTCCGGTACGCGTAGGTCAGGCTTCCGGGTGCCTGCCCGGCCTTGGCGAGCGCGGCCTTGGCGGCCTCCGGGTCGCCCTCGGGCCTGACCGGGTGGAGGTCGTACTTCTGCCAGTCGATCAGCGCGGGGGAGCTGAGCGTGGTGGCCAGCTCGCCGGTCCGGGCGCCGCCCTGGACCTGGCGGGCCTGCTGGCGCGGGTAGGCCAGGTGCAGCGCCGTGCGGACCTGGACGTCCGGCACCCGCTCGTTGTTGATCACCAGCTGGGTGACGAAGGCGCCCTGCCGGCCGGAGACGACCAGCTCCCTGGCCTTCGGGTCGGTGTCGGTGGTCTGGTACAGCTCGGCGGAGAGGGTGTCGGCGGCGGTGGTGGCGTTGGCGCCGCCGTCCCGGCCGGAGAGGATCTCCTGGTTGATGTTGAGCGACTCCTTGCCGTACGTGAAGACGAACTTCTCCGGGTACTGGCTGCGGATCGGGTCGGTCTCGGGCTTCCAGGCCGGGTTGCGCTCCAGCACCATCCGGGTGTTCTGGACGTGCTCGACGATCCGGTACGGCCCGGTCGCGAACGGCAGGCGGTCGTAGTCCGTGCCGGTGTCCTTGTCCCGGCGCACCGGCGAGGAGGAGGACTCGGCGGCCATGTACGGGACGTCGGCCTGCGGCTGCGGGAAGTGGAAGACGACGGTGCGCTCGTCCGGCGTCTCGATCGCGTCCAGGTCGCCGGCCTGCGGGCCCGCGTACTTGGCGCGCGCCGCCTCGTAGCTGGCCTCGCCGGTGAGCCACTGGGGCCAGTACGGCGGGCCGACCTCGTAGCCCTTGCCGAAGGTGCGCTCGATGCCGTACTTGACGTCCTGGGCGGTGATCGGCCGGCCGTCCTCCCAGGCGACGCCCTGCTTGAGCCGGTACGTCCAGGTGCGTCCGCCGTCGGCCGGGGTGCCGGTGTCGGTGGCCAGGTCGCCGACCAGCTTGGCCTTGCCGTCCACGACCTGGTACTGGGTCAGCTGGCGGCCCCAGAGCAGCGAGGCGTTGTAGGTGGCGCCGGCGTAGACCTTCTGCGGGTCGAGGTGGCGGAACTCGACGCTGTTGTACACGTTCACGGTGCCGCCCGCCCGGGCACCGGGGACGGCCGGGGCCGGGCCGGCGCTCTCCTGCTCGCTGCCGAGCACGGCGGTCAGCGGGGAGGTCTCCTTGGCGGAGGCCCCGGCGGCGCCGCCGGAGCCGGTGGTGCCGCCCGCGCCGGCCGAGCAGGAGGTCGCGAGCAGGGCGGTGGCGACGACGGCGAGGGACGGTCTGGTCCAGCGCATGGCGAATCTCTCCTTGTCCCGGCGGGTCGTGCCGGGGCGGGCTCGGGTTGGTGGACGGGCTCGGGTTGGTGCACGAGCCCGGGTGGTGGAGCGGAGAAGGTGAAAGGTTTCAGCGGGCAGTGCCGGCACGCGGGTCCAGCGCGTCCCGGACGGCGTCGCCGAGCAGGTTGAAGGCGATGACGAACAGCAGCAGCGCCACGCCGGGAAACACCATGTAGGTGGGGTCGGCCTGGAAGACCTCGGAGCCGCGCGCGATCATCCGACCCCAGTCCGGGACCGGCTCGGTGATGCCGACGCCGAGGAAGGACAGCGCGGCCTCGGAGGCGACGAAGGTCGGCACCGCCATGGTGGCGTGCACCAGCAGCTGCGAGCGGACATTCGGCAGGAGTTCGTGGACGACGACATGGAACCGGCTCGCGCCCTGGGCCCGTGCGGACTGCACGAAATCCCTTTCCCGGAGCGAGCGGACGGTGGCCCGCAGGGAAAGCGCGAGCGGAATCCAGCCGAATGCCGAGAAAACCACGACCAGCACCAGGAACTGCATCCACTCCGGTTCCGCGGTGCCCGGGTCGACCAGCCGGGACTGGATCACCGGACTGAGCGCGAGCAGCAGGAGCAGGGTGGGAAAGGCCAGCAGCACGTTCGCGAGGAATCCGAACAACCGGTCCGTGATCCCGCCCAGATAGCCGACCGCGACGCCGGCCAGCACGCCCAGGGTGGTGGTCACCGCGGCGGCCGCGAAGGCGATCAGCAGCGAGGTGCGGATGCCGTACAGCAGCTGGGTGAACACGTCCCGGCCGAGGCCGGGCTCCAGGCCGAACCAGAAGTCCCCGGAGATCCCGCCGTTCGGCAGCATCGGCAGTCCGCCGTCGCTGAGCAGGCCGGGGATGTTCTGGCCGTAGTGGTCGACCGGGTTCCTCCCGTACAGCGCGGCGATCAGCGGGGCGCCGAGGGCGAGCAGCAGGAACAGCACCACCACCGCCAGGGCGGCGGCGCCGACCCGGTCGCGCAGGATCCGCCGCAGCAGTCCGGGGTTCGCGGCGGGCGCGGGCCCGGCCGCGCTGCCCGGGACGGTGTCGAGCACTGCCATGAGGCGTAACCCCCGAATTCTCCGCCGCCCATGGTGAGGGTGCGCTGGTGTGCATTTCCGGTGCGGCCTCCGGGGGTTTCCCGGCGGCCGTTCGAGCGTCATTGGATCGGATGCGTCCGAGGTTCCGCAAATCACCTCCGGCAGCCGTTCGGGTAATTCCTGCCGAACTGTTTCGGGAAATGTGGCGGCTTCATTTCGCTGAAACACCCGCGTTGCAGAAGAGCGGACATAAGCGGACATGGCGGGCGGGCCGTTCCGCATTCTGAGACCTCCGCCACAGTCCCTCCGGTGTTGGTACGATTCCGGCGGGCCGCGACTGGCGCGTAGGGATGGAATCAACCATCGGGAAGCGGCCCCGTGAATCCTCACGTGCACGTCCGCCGAGCGCCTGGGCCCCCGCATCCCCACCAGGAGACCGCCATGGCCCAGCAGCCCCACACCGCCGCCTCCCTCGCGGCCGACACCGCCTTCCGCAGCGCCCTCGACGTGGTCGCCGGCGTCGAGCCGCGGATCGCCGCCGCCATCGGCCAGGAGCTGGCGGACCAGCGCGCTTCGCTCAAGCTGATCGCCAGCGAGAACTACGCCTCCCCGGCCGTCCTGCTCACCATGGGCAACTGGCTCAGCGACAAGTACGCCGAGGGCACCGTCGGCCGCCGCTTCTACGCGGGCTGCCGCAACGTCGACACCGTCGAGAGCATCGCCGCCGAGCACGCCCGCGAACTGTTCGGCGCCGACCACGCCTACGTCCAGCCGCACTCCGGCATCGACGCCAACCTGACCGCGTTCTGGGCCGTCCTCTCCCAGCGGGTCGAGAGCCCGGCGCTGGAGCGCGCCGCGGTGCGCAACGTCAACGACCTCACCGAGGAGGACTGGGCGCGGCTGCGCCAGGAACTCGGCAACCAGCGGATGCTCGGCATGTCCCTGGACACCGGCGGCCACCTCACCCACGGCTTCCGGCCCAACATCTCGGGCAAGATGTTCGAGCAGCGCAGCTACGGCACCGACCCGGCCACCGGCCTGATCGACTACGACGCGCTGCGCGAGACCGCCCGCGAGTTCCGACCGCTGATCATCGTGGCCGGCTACTCCGCCTACCCGCGCCTGGTGGACTTCCGCAGGATGCGCGAGATCGCCGACGAGGTCGGCGCGACCCTCATGGTCGACATGGCGCACTTCGCCGGCCTGGTCGCGGGCAAGGTGCTGACCGGCGACCACGACCCGGTCCCGCACGCCCACATCGTCACCACCACCACCCACAAGTCCCTGCGCGGCCCGCGCGGCGGCATGGTGCTGTGCCAGTCCGAACTGGCCGAGCACGTCGACCGCGGCTGCCCGCTGGTGCTCGGCGGCCCGCTCTCGCACGTCATGGCCGCCAAGGCGGTCGCCCTCGCCGAGGCCCGCCGTCCCGAGTTCCAGGCCTACGCCCGCGCCGTCGTCGCCAACGCCCAGGCGCTCGCCGAGGGCCTGCTGCGCCGCGGCGGCAAGCTGGTCACCGGCGGCACCGACAACCACCTGGTCCTCGCCGACGTCTCCGGCTACGGCCTGACCGGCCGCCAGGCCGAGGCGGCCCTGCTCGACTCGGGCATCGTCACCAACCGCAACTCCGTCCCGCAGGACCCGAACGGCGCCTGGTACACCTCCGGCATCCGCCTCGGCACCCCGGCCCTCACCACCCGTGGCCTCGGCACCGCCGAGATGGACGAGATCGCCGACCTGATCCACACCGTCCTGGGCGCCACCAACCCCACCACCACCGCCAAGGGCGCCCCGTCCAAGGCCGCCTACACCCTGGACGCCGCCCTCCGCGACGCCACCGCCAAGCGCGCCGCCGACCTGCTCACCCCGTACCCCCTCTACCCGGGCGTCGACCTGGCCTGACGGCCGGCCGGCCACTGGCGGGGTGTGGCGCCGCGGGCGCCGGACAGCGAACAGCCGACAGCGAACAGAATTCAGCGAACAGATAACAGAGTTTGAAATCTGTTATCTGTTCGCTGAAACCTGTCAGCCGTCAGTCGTCAGCCGTCCCCGTCCGTCGCTCTAGTACTGCAGGGACTTGTACTGGAGGAACTCCTCCAGCCCGTGGCGTCCCAACTCCCGGCCGAGGCCCGAGCTCTTGTAGCCGCCGAAGGGTGCGAGCGGGTTGAAGCGGCCGCCGTTGAGGTCGACCTGGCCGGTGTCGAGGCGGCGGGCGAAGGCGGCGGCGGTGTCGGTGTCGCGGGCCCATACGCCGCCGGACAGGCCGTACGGAGTGCCGTTGGCGAGTTCGGCGGCGTGGTCCTCGTCGCGGTAGCGGAGGATCGCCAGGACCGGGCCGAAGACCTCCTCCTGGGCCACCGTCATCTCCGGGGTGACGTCGGCGAGCACGGTCGGGCGGACGTAGTACCCGGTGGGCAGTTCGGCGATCGGCTCCGAGCCGCCGACCACCAGCCGGGCGCCCTCGGCCAGCGCGCCGTCGATGTAGCCGCGCACCCGGTCCAGCTGCCGGGCGTTGACCACGGGGCCGATCCGGGTCTGCGGGTCGGTCGGATCGCCCGGCCGGTACTGGGCGGCGACCTCCTCGGCCCGGGCGACCGCCTCGTCGTACTGGTCCTCGTGCACCAGCAGCCGGGTCAGCGCGCTGCAGGTCTGGCCCGAGTTGGCGAACACGTTGGCCACGTTCGCCTTGACCGCGCGGGCCAGGTCGGCGCCCGGCAGCACCACGTTGGCCGACTTGCCGCCCAGCTCCAGGGAGACCCGCTTCAGCCCCCGGCCGGCCGTCTCGGCGACCTGCCGGCCGACGGCGGTGGAGCCGGTGAAGGAGACCAGGTCCACCTCCCGGTGCCCGACGAGCGCCGCGCCCGCCACCGCGCCGGTACCGGTGACCAGGTTGAACGCGCCCGCCGGGAACCCGGCCTCGTGCACCAGCCGGGCGAACAGCCGGGCCACCAGCGGAGTGTCCTCGGCCGGCTTGAGGACCACGGGGCAGCCGGCGGCCAGCGCCGGGACGGCCTTGGCCACGATCTGGTGCAGCGGGTAGTTCCACGGCGTGATCGCCGCGACCACCCCGACCGGCTCGGCGTGCACCACCGAGTTGCCGATCCGCTCCTCGAAGGGGTGCTCGGCGAGCAGGCTCAGGTAGGAGGTCGCCACGGCGAGCGGCAGCCCGGCGTGCACGGCCCCGGCGAAGCCGACCGGCGAGCCCAGCTCGGCGACGACCGTCTCGGTGATCTCGTTCTGCGCGGCGGCGATCCCGTCCCGCAGCCGGGTCAGCAGCGCCAGCCGCTCCTCGCGGGTGGTCGCCCCCCAGCCGCGGGCCGCCCGGCGGGCCGCCGTCGCCGCCGCGTCGACGTCGGTCACGCCGCCGGCCGGCACGGTGGCCAGCACCTGCTCGGTCGCCGGGTTCAGCACGGTGATCGACCCGGTGTCCCCGGAGGGCCGCCACTCGCCGTCGATGTACTGGTCGCCGTGTTCCGCGTACTGCCGCACCCGATCGTCCCCTCATCCACTCGACCGTTTAACTAGCAGCGCTAGTCGAGGGTCAGTCAACGCGGCACGGGCGGCCGCGCGCAAGAGTCAATCCCGATCGGCGGACGTGGCGGTTACTTCGGGGCGAACCGTGCGGTGTACTCGTCGAACGGCTCGATGCCCACCGCCGCGCGCCGCTCGTCCAGCCGCTCCGGCTCCTCGCACGGCCACGGCACCGGCCGGCCGTCCACCACCGCGCCGATCTGGGTCCCGTAGCGCTGCTCCCGGCCCTCGTTGACGGCCAGTCGGTCCTGGAGGAAGGCCAGGTCGCGGGCGCTCGCCTCACCCCGGGCGACCGCCTCGCCCATCAGCTCCGCCGCCCGCCGCTGGACGTCGAGCTGCCGGTCCGCGTGCTGCGCCACCAGCCATGCCGCCCGGGCCGCCTCGGGTCCGACGGTGCGCCCGGTCGGCCAGCCGTGCGCCGCCATGATCTCCGCGAGCCGGTCCCCGTGCCGGGCGGTGAGCCGCCGCCAGGCCGCCTGCTCGGCCAGGTCCGGGCTGTGCGCCAGCCGGGCGGCCGCGCCGTCCTCGGCCATCATCGCGACCAGTTCCTCGGCCAGTTCTGCCACCAGTCGGTCGGCCGGCTTCCCGCCCGGCCCCTCGCCCCGTTCCGATCCGGGCCCGCCGTCCTGCTCCTGCACGTCCGCCATGCCGATCCGCTCCTCCGTGTCCGGGCCCTCCTGCCGAGGCCCGCCCGGCACCACGCTAGGGGCGGAAACCGCGACGAAGATCATCCCCGAAGACGGTGACCCGGGGGTGCCGTCCACGGCAGAATGGACGTACACCGGGAACGGAACGCACCGCGCCCGCTCCCCACGGACGCCGAAGGGCCGGTCGGATTCCTCCGACCGGCCCTTCACCGTGAGCTCGTGAGCCCGTGAGCTCATGGGTCCATGGGATCCACGGGATTCACGGGCTCATGAGGCCCCGCTCGTCCACACCTCAGACCCGCGAGGGCTCCCCGGCGTCCACCGGCTCGGCGCCCTCGGCCTCCGCCATCTCCCTGCGGACCTCGGCCAGCGAGGGGTTGGCCCATGCGCTGGCGACGCCCCAGCGGTAGAACGCCAGCCCGATCGCGGCGACGATCAGCAGGTCCCAGCCCTCCGGCAGGTAGCCGTTCCCGCCGAAGTCGGCGCTGCCCGCCCAGGAGACGCCGGCCATCACGAACAGGTACGCGACCATCCAGGCGCCGGCCTTGAGGTGCGGCTTCAGCTCGGCGAACGGCTTGCGCAGCTCGTACCAGGCCCAGATCGGCAGACCGGCGGCCATCAGCAGGATGACCTTGCCGGTGAGCGGCCAGCGGGCCCAGTAGAGCACCAGGGAGCCGAAGACCATCGCGACCGGGGCGATCACCGGCATGGCGCGCAGGCGGACCGGCCGGGGCAGGTCGGGGGCCAGGCGGCGCAGCGCCATCACGGCGACCGGGCCGGTGATGTACGAGATCACGGTGGCCACCGAGACGATCTCGGCCAGCGAGCCCCAGCCGCGGAAGACCGCGAGGAAGAGGAAGGCGACCACCAGGTTGAGCAGCAGCGCCGGGCGCGGGATGCCGGTCTTGGCGTCGACCTTGCCGAAGACCTTCGGCAGGTGGCCGTTCTCCTGCACGCCGTGGATCATGCGCGAGGTGGTGGCGGCGTAGATCATGCCGGTACCGGACGGCGAGATGAACGCGTCCGCGTAGAGCAGGATCGCCAGCCAGTTGAGGCCCCAGGCGATGGCCAGGTCGGCCAGCGGCGAGGTGTAGGAGAGGTTGCTCCAGCCGTTCGCCAGGTCGCCGCTCGGGATGGCGCCGAGGAAGGCGATCTGCAGCGCGACGTAGATCACCAGGGCGATCAGGATCGAGCCGATGACGGCCTTCGGCAGCGACTTGCCGGGGTTGCGGGCCTCGCCGGCCAGGTTGAGCGGGGACTGGAAGCCGTTGAAGGCCCAGACGATGCCGGAGACCGCGACGGCGGTGAACACCGCGCTCCAGCCGTTCGGCGCGAAGCCGCCGTGGTCGGTGAAGTGCGCCGAGTCGAAGTGCGCGAAGAGCAGCGCACCGGCGGTCACCGTCGGGACGATGACCTTGAAGACGGTGATCGCGGTGTTGGTCTTGGCGAACAGCGTGATCGCGAACCAGTTGAGGACGAAGTAGACGACCAGCAGCACGCTGGCGAGCGCCACGCCGCTGAGGGTCAGCTCCTTGCCGTCGTACAACCCCTGCGCCCAGCCGAAGTGCCAGGAGCTCATGTACTGCACGGAGGCGGTGGCCTCACCCGGGATGACCGAGACGATGGCGATCCAGTTCGCCCAGGCGGCCAGGTAGCCGGCCAGCGAGCCGTGCGAGTACTGGCCGTACCGGACCATGCCGCCGGCCTTGGGGAACATCGAGCCCAGCTCGCTGTAGGTGAGCGCGATGGTCAGCGCCACCGCGGCACCGATCACCCAGGCGAGGATCGAGGCGGGGCCGGCGAGCTTGGCGGCGCGCTCGGCACCGAACAGCCACCCGGAGCCGATGATCGACCCCAGCCCGACCGCGGTCAGGCTGATCGTGCCGAGCGATCGGCGGTAGTTCTGGTGTGATGGCGTCGACGAGTCGGGCTCACTCAACGTATCGGTCCTCTCGCTCGTGGTTCATCGGATGGTGTAGGCGTTTTTGTGATTTTGAGCCGCTATTTCGGGCAAACGGAAAGCAGCCTATGTTCCGAAAAGGGGCGAATACCTCAGAGGAAGCTCAAACCGTCCGATTGTTGCCATCTCGTGTCCGGCTTCCGGGCCGGTACGGACCGGCGAGGAGACCGGCGCCACAGCGTCTGGCACGGGCGGTGGCCGGGAAGGCGGCGGCGACCGGGACGGCGACCGGAGTCGGCCCGGGGAAAGGGCGGCCCGAAAAACGAAATTCCCCGTGGGAGCCTTTCGGCTCCCACGGGGAATTCGGCTGTGTCCGAGGGGGGACTTGAACCCCCACGCCCGATAAAGGGCACTAGCACCTCAAGCTAGCGCGTCTGCCATTCCGCCACCCGGACGGGGTGTGTGCTTCGGGGGTTTTTCCTCGCCCCCTCGGCGACAGAGAGAACATTACCAGGGTTCTGGAGTGCTTCTCACCTGCGCTTCCTCGGGGCCGCGCCACCGGACATCCTGGTCGGGGCGGTCCGCGCCCCCGTGGCCCCCGGTGACCCCCGGGGGCCGTGGCGGCGGGCCCGTACGGCGCCCGCGCCCGCGCCGGCTTCCCTCGCCCGCACCCCTTCCGCACCTCGTCCGCACAGGTTGGTACGGCCTGTGAACGCGCTCGAATCCGGACCGAACCGGTGGCGTCCGCGAAGGAACCGGTCGACTTCCGTGCCTCCCGCGGTCGGTTCCGGCCGGAACCGGTCCGACACGGGCAACTTGTCGACGGTGCCACGGCCGCCACGACGGCTCTCCTAGCCTCTGTGGACCGAGGGCGCCATGAGCGGATCGCCTGATTCCCGGGTCGCGGACGAAGGGCGGCTGGACGTGGAGCAGATCAGCGGAGCGGCGAAGGCCGAACCGAGACGCGGCGGGCGGCAGGGCGGCCCGGGCGGGGCCCCGGCCTCCGGAGGCCCCGCGGAGGGCGTGTGGCGCTTCCCGGTGCCCGCCACCGAGGCCTCGGTTCCGGTCACCAGGCACGCGGTGCGCGACCGCCTGCTCGCCCAGGGGATGACCGGGGTGCGCTACCAGGAGCTGGTGGACGACCTGCTGCTGATCGTCTCGGAGCTGGTGAGCAACGCGGTGACGCACGCCGCCGAGCTGTCGCCCGAGGTGGTCACCGAGCTGTCGGTGCGCCGGTCCTGGGTGCGGGTGTCGGTCGAGGACGGCGACCCGTACCGGCCGAAGGCGCTGGAGAACGACACCGGACGCACCGGCGGGCGCGGCCTGCTGCTGGTGAAGAGCGTCACCCTGCAGGCCGGCGGGGTGTGCGACGTCGAACACACGGGGGAGGGCGGCAAGGTCATCTGGGCCTCGCTGCCCGTCCCCCCGGAGTCCGGCCACTGACCGGCCGGGCCCGGCACCGGAGCGGCCGGACGGTGAACCGACGGCACGGGACGGTGAACCGGCGGAGCCGGACTACCAGTCCCGCCCGGCGATCTCCCGGATGCCCGGCAGCGCGGCCTCGAAGACCGTCTCGAACCAGACCGAGAACGGCCGCTCCGCCCGCAGCTCCCGCAGCTCCTGCGCGGTCACGAAGGCGAAGTCGTCCACCTCCTCAGGGTCCGGCTCGACCGGGGCGGTGACCAGTCCCACGAACAGGTGGTTCCACTCCCGCTCGATCAGTCCGGACGTCTCGTCCGGGAGGTCGTAGCGGACGGTGCCCGCCTCGCAGAGCAGCGCCGGTGCGACGCCCAGTTCCTCGGCGGTGCGCCGGGCGGCGGCGACGAACGGCGGCTCGTCCGGGTACGGGTGGCCGCAGCAGGTGTTCGACCAGACACCGGGGGAGTGGTACTTGCCGAGGGCCCGGCGCTGGAGCAGCAGCCGGCCCTGGCGGTCGAACAGGAAGACCGAGAAGGCCCGGTGCAGCCGGCCCGGCTGCTGGTGGGCCCAGAGCTTCTCGCCGGTGCCGATGGTGACGCCCTCGTCGTCGACCAGTTCCAGCAGGATCTCGGCTCCGGCGGGGGCGGACCCGGTGGCCCGGGGGGCGACCGTGACATCGGTCTCCACGTCGAGACCGGTGTCGATCTCGGCGGCGAAGTGCGTCGGGTCGGTCGGCAGACTCTGGGGCATGGGGCCTCTTTCGGGAACGGGAGCAACGGGAGCATCGGGTGCCTCCGACGCACCGGGTGCAGTGCGGCGGACACGGCGGGGGCACCGGCGCCGGCGTCGGGCTCCAGTCTGCCGTATGGGTGGCACTCGGCAGGGGTCCCACGCACAACCGGGCGGATCATGGCTCGGAGGAGTCGGAAACCGGCCGCAGAAGGGTCCGGGAACCCCTCGAAAGAGTCGCAGAATTCGCAGAACCGTTCGGCGGACGTTCGGGGTCCGTTCGACGCCTCCGGTGCGCCCTCCCGCCGCCGGGCCTGCGGGCGCGTTCTGGCCGGTCGCCCTGGTCGCCTACCATCACATACGACACGGTGCCCGGATCTGTGCCGGCACCGGCGCGCCGCCGCCCGGCCCGGCCGAACACCGGTCCGAGCGAACCAGTGGCGCCGCCGAACCTCCGGCGCGGCCCCGCGCACAGCACGACGGATCAGGAGACCCGCATGATCGGCCTCGTTCTGGCAGCCGGCGCCGGCCGCCGGCTGCGCCCGTACACCGACACCCTGCCCAAGGCGCTGGTGCCGGTCGACGGGGAACGGACCGTCCTGGACCTCACCCTCGGCAACTTCGCCGAGGTCGGACTGCGCGAGGCCGCGATAGTCGTGGGCTACCGCAAGGAGGCGGTGTACGACCGCAAGGACGCCCTGGAGAGCAAGTACGGCGTCAAGCTCCACCTAGTCGAGAACGACAAGGCCGAGGAGTGGAACAACGCCTACTCGCTCTGGTGCGCCCGCGAGCTGTTCGCCGAGGGCCTGCTGCTCGCCAACGGCGACACCGTCCACCCGGCCTCCGTCCAGCGCACCATGCTGGAGGGCAACCAGCGGCTGACCGAGGCCGGCACCGCCCCCGGCATCCTGCTCGCCCTCGACACGGTGAAGAAGCTCGCCGACGAGGAGATGAAGGTCGTCGTCGACCCGGCCACCGGCATGCGCCGCATCACCAAGCTGATGGAGCCGGCCGAGGCGACCGGCGAGTACATCGGGGTCACCGTGATCAACCCGTCCGCCGCGGCCGACCTCACCGACGCGCTGCGCGCCACCTACGAGCGCGACCCGCAGCTGTACTACGAGGACGGCTACCAGGAGATGGTCAACCGCGGCCTGCGGATCGACGTGCAGCCGATCGGCGAGGTCTCCTGGGTCGAGGTCGACAACCACGACGACCTGGCGAAGGCCCGGGAGATCGCGTGCCGGTACTGACCCGACTGGTCCCGTCGCCGCTGTTCGTCGAGATCCGCCCGGGCGCGCTGGACGCGCTCGGCGGCATCCTGGCGGACCAGCGGCTGTCGGCCTCGGGCCGGATCGCCGTCGCGATCAGCAACGGCTCCGGCTCGGCCATGCGCCGCCGCCTGGAGCCGGCCCTGCCCGGCGCCGACTGGTACAACGTGGACGACGGCAGCCTGGACAGCGCCGTGCGGCTGGCCGACGCGATGCGCGGCGGGCACTACGACGCGATCGTCGGCCTCGGCGGCGGCAAGATCATCGACGCGGCCAAGTACGCCGCGGCCCGGGTCGGCCTGCCGCTGGTCGCGGTCGCCACCAACCTGGCCCACGACGGCATCTGCTCGCCGGTCTCCACCCTGGACAACGACGCCGGCCGCGGCTCCTACGGGGTGCCCAGCCCGATCGGCATCGTGGTCGACCTGGACGTGATCCGGCAGGCCCCGCAGCGCTTCGTGGCGGCCGGCGTGGGCGACGTCGTCTCCAACATCTCCGCGTGCGCGGACTGGGAGCTGTCGCACGCGGTGACCGGCGAGCCGGTGGACGGGCTGGCCGTGGCGATGGCCCGCTCGGCGGGCGAGAACCTGCTGCGGCACCCGGGAAGCACACAGGACCAGGACCTCCTGACTGCGCTGGCCGAGGCCCTGGTACTGTCCGGCATCGCGATGAACATCGCGGGCAGCACCCGGCCCTCGTCGGGTGCCTGCCACGAGATCTCGCATGCCCTGGACGTGCTGTACCCCAAGCGGTCCGCCCAGCACGGCGAGCAGGTCGGCCTCGGCGCCGCCTTCGCCAGCTTCCTGCGGGGCGAGCGTGAGCTGACCGGTCTGATCGTGGAGCGCCTGGCGAGCCACGGACTGCCGGTGACCGCGGCTCAGATCGGCTTCACCGAGGCGGAGTTCACCGAAGCGGTGCACTACGCTCCGAACACCCGACCGGGGCGCTTCACCATCCTCGAACACCTCGACCTCTCCCCTTCCGCAATCAGGGACGCGTACGCCGACTATGTCCAAGCCGTCAACAGCTGACCCCTCCACCGCGGGCGCCCAGCGGCCCCCGGTGGACCTGACCCGCCGGCCCTCGATCGAGGAACTGCGCGCGGTGATCCACCCGGAGGGCATGCTCCAGCGCCGCAGCGCCGAGCACTGGGCCGGACGCCTGTACATGCGGAAGATCTCGCTGCGGATCACCCGCGTGCTCTCCACCATGACGGCGATCACGCCCAACGGCCTGACGTACCTGATGATGCTCACCGGCATCCTGGCCGGTGCCGCGCTGGTCGTGCCGGGCATCGCGGGCGCCGTCCTGGGCGCCCTGCTGATCCAGGTCTACCTGCTGCTGGACTGCGTGGACGGCGAGGTGGCCCGCTGGCGCCGGCAGACCTCGCTCACCGGCGTCTACCTGGACCGGGTCGGCCACTACATGTCCGAGGCGGCGCTGCTGACCGGCCTCGGCCTGCGCGCCACCGACCTGCTGCACCGCGAGGGCGGCGGCTCGCACTGGGAGTGGGCCTTCCTCGGCACCCTGGCCGCGCTCGGCGCGATCCTGATCAAGTCCGAGACCGACCTGGTGGACGTGGCCCGGGCCCGCAGCGGCCTGACGGCCGTCGAGGACAGCGCCTCGGTGCCGCGCTCGGCGTCCGTGGCCAAGGCCCGCCGGGCGGCCGCCTTCCTGAAGTTCCACCGGCTGGTCGGCGCGGTCGAGGCCTCGCTGCTGATCCTGGCCGCGGGCGTCGCCGACGCCGTGCACGGCGGACTCCTGTTCACCCGGCTCGCGGTGGTCGTCCTGGCGGCGATCGCGATGCTCCAGACCGTGCTCCACCTGCTGAGCATCGTCCTGTCCAGCAGGCTGCGATGAGTGCGGCGGCGAACGCGGAGGACTTCCGCCTCGGTGCCGTGATCATCACCATGGGCAACCGGCCCGCCGAGCTCAACGCGCTGATCGAGGCCGTCCGCGCCCAGGAGGGCCGGGCGGTCGAGCTGGCCGTGGTCGGCCAGGGCGCGAAGCTGCCCCCGCTGCCGGAGGGCGTGCGCAGCGTCGAGCTGCCGGAGAACCTCGGCATCCCGGGCGGGCGCAACGTCGGCATCGAGCTGTTCGGCCGGGACGGGGCGGAGGTCGACGCCATCCTCTTCCTGGACGACGACGGCAACCTGCCGCGCACCGACTCGGCCCGGCTGCTGCGCGAGGCCTTCACCGCCGACCCGGAGCTGGGCATCGTCTCCTTCCGGATCGCCGACCCGGACACCGGTGTCACCCAGCGCCGGCACGTCCCCCGGCTGCGCGCCAGCGACCCGCTGCGCTCGTCCCGGGTGACCACCTTCCTCGGCGGCGCGAGCGCGGTGCGCTGCAAGGTGTTCGAGCAGGCCGGGCAGCTGCCCGCCGAGTTCTTCTACGCCCACGAGGAGACCGACCTCGCGTGGCGCGCGCTGGACGCCGGCTGGGCCATCGACTACCGGGCGGACGTGGTGCTGCACCACCCCACGACCTCGCCGGCCCGCCATGCGACCTACTTCCACAACGTGGCCCGCAACCGGGTCTGGCTCGCGAGGCGGAACCTTCCGGCCCTGTTGGTGCCTCTCTATCTGGGAACCTGGTTCCTGCTGACCCTGGCCCGCCGCCCCTCCCCGGAGGCGCTGAAGGCCTGGTGGGGCGGATTCCGGGCGGGTTGGCGCGAACCCTGCGGTCCGCGGCGGCCCATGCGGTGGCGTACCGTCTGGCGACTGACCAGGCTGGGCCGACCACCGATCATCTGATCGCATCCGATGGCATCGCATCGGATGACCGATCGCTGCGGCCGGTGCCCACACACCGGCCGGCTCCCCCGAGATCCCAGTGGATCCCCATCGGTGCGCGACCGGCGGACCCCGCCGACCGGCCGCCCCGACCGATCCCGCGTGAAGGACGAATGTGTCGACAGTGAGTGAACCCGTCAGCCTCTCGGCCCCCAGGGGGGCGGACGCGGGCCTGACCCCCAAGCAGCTGGCGGACAAGTACGGTCTGGCGGTGAGCGGTGCCCGTCCCGGCCTGTTCGCCTACTCCAAGCAGCTCTGGGCCCGGCGCCACTTCATCTGGGCCTTCGCCACCGCCCGACTGGTGGCCCAGTACACCAACGCCAAGCTCGGCCAGCTGTGGCAGGTGGTGACCCCGCTGCTCAACTGCGCGGTGTTCTACCTGGTCTTCGGTGTGATCCTGGCGAGCAAGCAGGGCTTC
The DNA here is from genome assembly GCF_055633695.1 of Kitasatospora sp. NPDC114501. Lineage (NCBI taxonomy): Bacteria > Bacillati > Actinomycetota > Actinomycetes > Kitasatosporales > Streptomycetaceae > Kitasatospora > Kitasatospora sp. NPDC114501. Next base: position 282,057 of record NZ_JBVKDS010000012.1, read on the forward strand.
CCGGACCACACGTACATCGCGTGGCTGTGCATCGGCGTCTTCGTCTTCCAGTTCACCCAGAACGCGGTGCAGGCCGGCACCCGGGCGATCTCCGACAACCTCGGGCTGATCCGGGCGCTGCACTTCCCCCGGGCCAGCCTCCCGATCGCCTTCACCGTGATCCAGCTCCAGCAGCTGCTGATCTCGATGGTGGTCCTCGTCATCACCGTGATCGCGGCCGGCATCACCCCGGGCCGGACCTGGCTGCTGATCATCCCGGCGCTGCTGCTGCAGACGCTCTTCAACACCGGCATCTCGCTGGTGATGGCCCGGATCGGTTCCAGGACCAGTGACATCTCCCAGCTGATCCCGTTCGTGATGCGCGCCTGGATGTTCCTGTCCGGCGTGATGTTCAGCATCCAGGACAAGATCTCGCACTGGCCGCAGTTCATCCAGACCCTGATGGCGGCCAACCCGGCGTCGGTCTACATGGACCTGCTGCGGCACGCCTTCGCGCCGGTCATCTACAACCCGCACCAGCCGGTCCACCAGACCCTGCCGTCGCACCTGTGGGAGTACGGCATCGCCTGGGGCGTGGGCATGTTCGTCGTCGGATACGTCTTCTTCTGGAAGGCCGAGGAGGAGTACGGCCGTGGCTGACCTCGAACTGAGCAAGAGCGACCTCGTCCAGGACGCGGACGTGGCCCGCGAGCCCACCGTCGTCGTCGACGACGTGCACATCGTCTACAAGGTGCACGGCGCCGGCTCCGGCAAGGGCAGCGCCACCTCGGCGCTGAGCCGCATCATCAGCCGCAAGCGCGCCGCCGGCGTGCGCGAGGTGCACGCGGTCAAGGGCGTCAGCTTCACCGCGTACAAGGGTGAGGCGATCGGCCTGATCGGCTCCAACGGCTCCGGCAAGTCGACCATGCTGGCCGCCATCGCCGGCCTGCTGCCGACCGAGAAGGGCGGCATCTACACCAACGGCCAGCCCTCGCTGCTGGGCGTCAACGCCGCGCTGATGAACGAGCTCACCGGTGAGCGCAACGTCATCCTCGGCTGCCTGGCGATGGGCATGACCCCGGCCCAGGTGAGGGCGCGCTACCAGGACATCGTCGACTTCTCGGGCATCAACGACAAGGGCGACTTCATCTCCCTGCCGATGCGCACCTACTCCTCCGGCATGGGCGCCCGGCTGCGCTTCTCGATCGCGGCCGCGAAGACCCACGACGTGCTGCTGATCGACGAGGCCCTCGCCACCGGCGACCAGGCCTTCCAGCAGCGCAGCAAGCGCCGGATCGACGAGCTGCGCAAGTCCGCCGGCACGGTCTTCCTGGTCAGCCACGACAACAACTCGATCCGCGAGGTCTGCGAGCGGACCATATGGATCGAGGCCGGCGAGCTGGTCATGGACGGCCCCACCGAGGAGGTCGTGAGCCGCTACGAGCGCGGCGAGCGACCGTAGCCTCCGTCACACTCACGAGGGGCCGGTCCCGGAGCTTCCGGGGCCGGCCCCTGGTCCTTCCCGCGGCCCGGGATCCCGGGCCGGCGCCCGCCCGGCCCGCCGCCGCGGGGGTGAGCGCCCGGTGTCCCGGGCGGGGCGCTCTTCTCCGGCGGGCCCGGGCGTGTCAGCCTGGTGGTCCCGGGGGCGGTGTGCCGTGCGTGACGCCCGCGCTCGGACGCGTGTCCGAGGCCGGCCGGTCGTGCCAAGCGGTGTAGAACGGGGGAGTGACAGCAGTGTCGGCTTCGGCCCAGCCCAGAGATACGCCGGTGAACAGTTCCGCAGGACAGACGCTGGACAAGGCGGGCGCGGAGAACTTCCCCGTCGCCCCGTTCTTCCTGCCCGCGGCCTGGCGCGACGACCTGATGGCGGTGTACGGCTTCGCCCGCCTGGTCGACGACACCGGCGACGGCGACCTGGCCGACCCGGCCGCCACCGCCCGCCTGCTCGGGGTCGAGCAGGCGCCCCCCGCCACCCCGACGGACCGGTCCGGCCCGCCGACCGCCGAGGAGACCGCCTTCCGGCTCGTCCTGCTCGACGCACTGGAGCGGGACCTCGACCGGGTCTTCGAGACCGCCCTGCGCGCCGCCGGCGGGTCCGGCGCCGGCGCCGACCGCCCCCGCCACCCGCTGATGGGCGCGCTCGTCCCGCTGGTCGACCGCCGCGGCCTGACGCCCGAGCCGTTCCGCCGTCTGATCGAGGCCAACCGGGTGGACCAGACCACCGCCCGCTACGCCACCTTCGACGACCTGGTCGGCTACTGCACCCTCTCCGCCGACCCGGTCGGCCGGCTGGTGCTGGCCATCGCGGGCGTCTCCACCCCCGAGCGGATCGAGCTCTCGGACGCCGTCTGCACCGGCCTCCAGGTGGTCGAACACCTCCAGGACGTGGCCGAGGACCTGGCCCACGGCCGGATCTACCTGCCCGCCGAGGACATGGCCCGCTTCGGCGTCACCGAGGCCGACCTGGCCGCCCCCTGCGCCGACGGCGCCGTCCGCGAGCTGATCGCCTTCGAGGTCGAGCGGGCCCGCACCCTGCTCGATCGCGGCGCACCATTGGTAGGTACGGTTCGGGGGAGGCTTCGACTGCTCCTGGCGGGATTCACCGCAGGCGGCTACGCGGCCCTGGCGGCCGTCGAGGACGCCGGGTACGACGTGCTCGCCCGGCAGGCGAAGCCGGACAAGCGCCGCCTCGCAGCGAAGGCGGCGGCCATCTTCGCGAAGGGAAGGTGAACGCCCGAGTGGCGGCATCACCACTGGCGTCGGCCCAGGTCATGGCGGCGTACCGGTACTGCGAGGCAGTCACCGGACTGCAGGCGCGCAACTTCAGCTACGGCATCCGCCTGCTGCCCGAACCCAAGCGGCTGGCCATGTCGGCCCTGTACGCCCTGGCCCGCCGGGTGGACGACATCGGCGACGGCGACCTCCCGGACGACCGCAAGGCCGAGGCGCTGCTGCGCACCCGGGAACTGGTGGACGAGGTCCGCTCCGGGGTGGTCGCCGAGGACGACACCGACCCGATCAAGGTCGCCCTGGCCGACGCGGCCCGCCGCTTCCCGATCCCGCTCGGCGGCTTCGACGAGCTGATCGACGGCGTCGAGATGGACCTCAAGGGCGCCGAGTACCAGACCTACGAGGAACTGAAGGTCTACTGCCGCTGCGTGGCCGGCGCGATCGGCCGGCTCTCGCTGGGCGTCTACGGCTGCGACGACCCGGAGCTCGGGGCGCGCCACGCGGACACCCTGGGCCTGGCGCTGCAGCTCACCAACATCCTGCGCGACCTGCGCGAGGACGCCCTGACCGGCCGCACCTACCTGCCCGCCGAGGACCTGGTCCGGTTCGGCTGCGAGCAGGGCTTCGCCCTGTCCGCGCCGCCGGTCGGCGCGGACTTCACCGGCCTGGTGGCCTTCGAGGCCGCCCGCGCCCAGGCCGCCTTCGAGGAGGGCCTGCGGCTGCTGCCGATGCTCGACCGCCGCAGCCGCGCCTGCACCGCCGCGATGGCCGGGATCTACCACCGGCTGCTCGGCCGGATCGCCGCCGACCCGGAGTCGGTGCTGCGCGGCCGGGTCTCGCTGCCGGGCTGGGAGAAGGCGTACGTGGCGCTTTCCGGGCTCGCCGGGGGGCGTTCTTGATTCTCGCGACAGTTCTGTCACGCTGTGTCAGCGCGGAATCACGTGCGGATGGTTCCGTGTCGACCGAACGAGTTCCGGCTTCCGCGACCGCCTGCGGGCGGTCCACCGACTGCGAGGGGAAGGGCCGATGACCGGGCGAGCCGATGCCGCGCGCCCGGCCGCCGTCGTGGTCGGCGGCGGCCTGGCCGGGATCACCGCCGCACTGCGCCTCGCCGAGGCGGGCCACCGGGTCACCCTCGCCGAGGGACGGCCCCGGCTCGGCGGCCTGGCCTTCTCCTTCCAGCGCGGCGAGCTGACCGTCGACAACGGCCAGCACGTCTACCTGCGCTGCTGCACCGCCTACCGCGGCCTGCTGGAGCGCCTCGGCGCCACCCGGCTGGTCCACCTCCAGGACCGCCTCGACATCCCGGTGCTCTCCGTCACCGGGCCCGAGGCCGCCCCGGTGCGCACCCTCGGCCGACTGCGCCGGGCCGGCCTGCCCGTCCCGCTGCACCTGGCCGGCAGCCTGGCCCGCTACCCGCACCTGTCCGCGGCCGACCGCGCCCGGGTGGTCCGCGGCGCGCTCGCCCTGCGGGGCCTGGACCTCGCCGACCCGGCGCTGGACCGGATCTCCTTCGGCGAGTGGCTGCACCGCAACGGGCAGAACGCCGCCACCCGGGCCGCCCTGTGGGACCTGGTCGGCGTCGCCACCCTGAACGGCCGGGCCGACCAGGTGTCGATGGCGCTCGCCGGGATGGTGTTCAAGACCGGCCTGCTCTCCGACCCGGGCGCCTCGGACATCGGCATCTCCGCCGTCCCGCTCGGCACGATCCACCACGACCGGGCGATGGCCGAGCTGGAGCGGGCCGGCGTCCGGGTGCTGCTGCGGGCCCGGGTGGCCGAGCTGAAGCCGGCCGCGCCGCAGCACGCCGTCCGGCTGGAGGGCGGCCAACCGGGGAACGGGGAGTTGCTCACCGCCGACACCGTCGTACTGGCCGGCGCCCAGGACAGCGCGGCCGCGCTGCTGCCGCCGAACGCGGTCCCCGGGCAGGAGCGGCTGGCCGGCTTCGGCACCGCGCCGATCCTCAACGTCCACGTGATCTACGACCGCAAGGTGCTGCGCCGGCCGTTCTTCGCCGCGCTCGGCTCCCCGGTCCAGTGGGTCTTCGACCGCACCGCGCACTCCGGCCTGGCCGCCACCCCGATGGGCCGGTCCCACCCGCGCGCCCAGTACCTGGCGCTGTCGCAGTCCGCCGCGCAGGACGAGATCGACCTGCCGGTCGCCGAGCTGCGCGGCCGCTACCTGCCCGAACTGGGCCGGCTGCTGCCGGCCGCGGCCCGGGCCGCGGTGCTGGACTTCTTCGTCACCCGGGAGCGCACCGCGACCTTCGACCCGGCCCCGGGCAACGGGGCGCTGCGCCCGTCGGCCCGCACCGACGTCCCCGGCCTGCTGCTGGCCGGCTCGTGGACCGCCACCGGCTGGCCCGCGACCATGGAGGGGGCCGTGCGCAGCGGCCACGCCGCGGCCGACGCCGCGCTCGCCGCGGCCGGCACCCGGGTGCCGGTGGACCGCGGCGACGGGAGGTGGCCCAGGTGACGGCGGGCCCCGCCGCCGGAGAGCCCGCCAGAGCCGACGGGCGTACCGTCGAGCGCACCGGCGCAACCACCGCGAGCGGCCCGGTCGGCCGCACCGGCACCGGCACCATCGGCACTGGATTCGACACCAGCCGCACCGACATCACCCGGCCGCCCCGTGCGGTCCGGCACCACGAGGGAGAGGGAACGCACGTGGAGTCACGCACCGGCTTCGCCGTCGGAGGCACGGCGCACGCCGAACCGGTCTCGGTGCCGGAGCTGCTCGCCCGCAGCCGTACGCTCTGCACCCCGCCACTACGGGCCGCCGTCGCCCGTTTGGCCGCACCCATGGACACCGTCGCCGCCTACCACTTCGGCTGGATCGACCGGGACGGCACCCCGGTGGCGGGGGACGGCGGCAAGGCCGTGCGCCCGGCGCTGGCACTGCTGTCCGCCCAGGCCACCGGCGCGGCGGCCGAGGCGGGGGTGCCCGGCGGGGTCGCGGTTGAACTGGTGCACAACTTCTCCCTCCTCCATGATGATCTGATGGACGGTGACGAGACCCGACGGCACCGGGCCACCGCCTGGACGGTCTTCGGGCCGGCCCAGGCGATCCTGGTCGGCGACGCCCTGGCGACGCTCGGCACGGAGGTACTGCTCGACGCCGCGGTGACCGGCGGCGCGAGCGCCACCGACGCGGCGCGTGCCGTCCGGCTGCTCACCACGGCGACCCGCCGGCTGATCGACGGCCAGGCCATGGACGTCGCCTTCGAACAGCGCGACAGCGTCACGGTCGCGGAGTGCCTGGAGATGGAGGGCGGCAAGACCGCGGCCCTGCTGGCCGCCGCCTCGGCGATCGGCGCCGTCCTGGCCGGCGCCGACGACAAGGTCTCCGGCGCGCTCGAGCGCTACGGCTACCACCTGGGCCTGGCCTTCCAGGCGGTGGACGACCTGCTCGGCATCTGGGGTGCCACCGAGGTCACCGGCAAGCCGCACTGGGGTGACCTGCGCCAGCGCAAGAAGTCCCTGCCGGTGGCCGCCGCACTGGCCGAGGGCGGAGCGGCCTCGCGCCGGCTCGCCGGGCAGCTGGCCGACCCGAAGGGACGCGGGGAGGAGAGCGAGCCCGAGCTCGCCGCCCGCGCCGCGCTGATCGAGGAGGCCGGCGGCCGCGCCTGGACCCAGGAGGAGGCCCGCCGCCAGCACACGACTGCCCTCGCCGCCCTGGACGAGGTGCCCATGACCGACGAGGTGCGCGAGCACTTCGTCGCACTCGCCGAATTCGTGGTGGTACGAGAGAGGTGACGTTACGTTGACAGCAACCGCGGACGGCCGGCTCGACCCTGAGTACGATCCCGAGCCGGTCGCGGTGGGCGACCGCCCCCCGGCCCTGCTGGGCCCGGGGCGGTGGCAGCCCGAGGACACCGACCAGCTCCGGCCGGCCGGTGGGACGGACCTCCGACCGGCCGACGCGCGGGAGGCCCTGGCCCGCGCCACCACCCACCTGCTCTCCCTGCAGTCGTCCGAGGGGTGGTGGAAGGGCGACCTGGAGACCAACGTCACCATGGACGCCGAGGACCTACTGCTCCGCCAGTTCCTCGGGATCCGCACCGAGGAGCAGACCCGCGCCACCGCCGAGTGGATCCGCTCCCAGCAGCGCGAGGACGGCACGTGGTCCACCTTCCACGGCGGGCCGCCCGAACTCTCCACCACCGTGGAGGCGTACGTCGCGCTCAAGCTGGCCGGCGACGACCCGGACGCCCCGCACATGCTGGCCGCCGCGCGCTACGTCCGCTCCGCCGGGGGCATCGCGGCCGCCCGGGTGTTCACCCGGATCTGGCTCGCCCTGTTCGGCTGGTGGCCCTGGGAACGGCTGCCGGAGATGCCGCCCGAGATCATCTTCCTGCCCAAGTGGCTGCCGTTGAACATCTACGCCTTCGGCTGCTGGGCCCGCCAGACCATCGTTCCGCTGACCGTCGTCTCCTCGCACCGCCCGGTCCGCCCGGCCCCCTTCGCGCTCACCGAGCTGCACACCGACCCGGACGACCCGTACCCCCGCCGCCCGCTCGCCCCCGCCACCACCTGGGACGGCCTCTTCGAACGCCTGGACAAGGCGCTGCACGCCTACCACCGCCGGGCCTTCCGCCCGCTGCGCCGGCTGGCCGTCTCGCAGGCCTGCCGCTGGATCGTCGAACGGCAGGAGGCCGACGGCTGCTGGGGCGGCATCCAGCCACCGGCCGTCTACTCGCTGATCGCCCTGCACCTGGAGGGCTACGAGCTGGAGCACCCGGTGATGAAGGCCGGGCTCTCCTCCTTCGACCGGTTCACCGTGCACACCGAGGACGGCAAGCGCTGGCTGGAGGCCTGCCAGTCCCCGGTCTGGGACACCTGTCTGGCCACCATCGCGCTGGTCGACGCCGGGGTGCCGGCCGACCACCCGGCGCTGGTCTCCGCCGTCGACTGGATGCTCGGCGAGGAGATCCGCAAGCCCGGCGACTGGGCCGTCCAGCGGCCCGGGCTCGCCCCCGGCGGCTGGGCCTTCGAGTTCGAGAACGACACCTACCCGGACATCGACGACACCGCCGAGGTGGTGCTCGCACTGCGCCGGGTCGCCCACCCCGACCCGGCCAAGGTCGACGCGGCGGTGGAACGGGGCGTGCTGTGGAACCTCGGCATGCAGTCCAAGAACGGCGCCTGGGCCGCCTTCGACGTGGACAACACCAGCACGCTGCCCAACAAGCTGCCGTTCTGCGACTTCGGCGAGGTGGTCGACCCGCCGTCCGCCGACGTCACCGCGCACGTGGTGGAGATGCTCGCCGAGACCGGCCGCTCCCGCGACCCCAGGACCAGGCGCGGCATCGAGTGGCTGCTGCGCAACCAGGAGGCGGACGGCTCCTGGTTCGGCCGCTGGGGCACCAACTACATCTACGGCACCGGTTCGGTGCTGCCCGCGCTGGTGGCGGCCGGAGTCCCGGACGAGCACCCGGCGATCCGCCGGGCGGTGCGCTGGCTGGAGGACCGGCAGAACGCCGACGGCGGCTGGGGCGAGGACATGCGCTCCTACGAGGACCCGGCGCGCTGGGCCGGGCGCGGCGACTCCACCGCCTCGCAGACCGCGTGGGCGCTGATGGCGCTGCTCGCGGCCGGCGAGGGGCCGCAGGGCCGCGCCAACCCGGCCGTCGAGCGCGGCGCGGAGTGGCTGGTGCGCACCCAGCTGCCCGAGGGCACCTGGGACGAGCCGCAGTTCACCGGCACCGGCTTCCCGTGGGACTTCTCCATCAACTACCACCTCTACCGGCTGGTCTTCCCCGTCACCGCGCTCGGCCGCTACCTCAACGGCGCCCCGGGCACGATCCGGGCCGACGGCACCCCGGCGATCGGGGCGTCGCGGTGACCACCGCACCCCTGCTGGTGCTCTGCGCCCTGGGCCCCGAGGTCTGGGCCCTGCGCGGCGGTGACTGGCGCGGCGCCGCCGGAGGGTCCCCGGTGCTGGTGCGCACCGGGGTCGGCCGACGGCGCGCCGGGCTGGCCGTCCGGCGGCTGCTCGGCTCCGCCCCCACCGGCTACGGCGCCGTGGTGGTGGCCGGCTTCGGCGCCGCGCTCGGCCCGGGCGTGCTGCCCGGCGACGTGGTCGCCGCCGACGGCGTGCGCGACGCCGAGGGCCACCTGTACCCGCTCGACTCCGGGGCGGAACTCGCCCGGGCGCTGAAGGAGCGCGGCCTGACCGTGCACACCGGGGTGCACCACACCGCCGACCACGTGGTGCGCGGCATCGAACGGCGGGCGCTGCACGTCCAGGGCGCGCTCGCCGTCGACATGGAGGCCGCCGCCGTCCTGGCCGCGCTGCGCGAGACGCGGCCCGCGCTGCCGGCGGCCGTCCTGCGGGTGGTGGTGGACACGCCCGAGCACGAGCTGCTGCGGTTCGGCACCCTCCCGGCCGGGGTGCGCGCCTGGCGGACCCTGCGGGCGACGGTACCCGCCCTGCTCGACTGGTACCGGCAGGAGCGCGCGCCCGGCTCCGCAGACCTGAACCACCCCACATCCTCGACGCTCCCCCAGGAGGCGAGCTAGCCATGGCCATGCCGTTGCGCCAGACCGTGCGGGTCGGCACCTACCTCATGCAGCAGAAGCTGCTCAAGCGCCGGGACAAGTTCCCACTGATCGTGGAACTGGAACCACTCTTCGCCTGCAACCTCGCCTGTGAGGGCTGCGGCAAGATCCAGCACCCGGCGGGCGTCCTGAAGCAGCGGATGCCCGTCGCCCAGGCGGTCGGCGCGGTCCTGGAGTCGGGTGCCCCGATGGTCTCGATCGCCGGCGGCGAGCCGCTGATGCACCCGCAGATCGACGAGATCGTCCGGCAGCTGGTCGAGCGCCGCAAGTACGTCTTCCTCTGCACCAACGCGCTGCTGCTGCGCAAGAAGATGGACAAGTTCAGGCCCTCGCCGTACTTCACCTTCGCCGTGCACATCGACGGCATGCGCGAGCGGCACGACGAGTCGGTGGCCAAGGAGGGCACCTTCGACGAGGCGGTGGCCGCGATCAAGGAGGCCAAGCGGCGCGGCTTCCGGGTCACCACCAACAGCACCTTCTTCAACACCGACACCCCGCAGACCGTCATCGAGGTGCTGGACTACCTCAACGACGAGCTCAAGGTGGACGAGATGATGATCTCGCCCGCCTACGCCTACGAGAAGGCCCCCGACCAGGAGCACTTCCTCGGCGTCGAGCAGACCAGGGAGCTCTTCCGCAAGGCCTTCGCCGGCGGCAACCGCCGGCGCTGGCGGCTCAACCACAGCCCGCTCTTCCTGGACTTCCTGGAGGGCAAGGCCGACTTCGAGTGCACCCCATGGGGCATCCCCAACTACTCGCTGTTCGGCTGGCAGCGGCCCTGCTACCTGATGGCCGACGGCTACGTGCCGACCTACCGCGAGCTGGTCGAGAAGACCGACTGGAGCAAGTACGGCCGCGGCCGGGACCCACGCTGCGAGAACTGCATGGCGCACTGCGGCTACGAGCCGACCGCCGTCCTCGCGACGATGGGCTCGCTCCAGCAGTCGCTGCGCGCCATCACCGAGACCGTCAACGGCAACAAGGGCCGCTGACACGGGAGTCGACCTCCGGGTCGGCACCCCGGCCCGGGCCCCGCGCCCGGGCCGGCTCCGCCCTCGGTTCCAGGCCGGGCCCCGTGTCCGGCCGGGGCGGAGGCACCACCGCACCGCTCCGAGTCGTGAGGTGTACCCATGTCACTGCTCTCCCGCGTCACGTCCCCGGCCGAGCTGCGCAAGCTCCCGGCGGTCGAACTCCCTCTGCTCGCCGACGAGATCCGCGACTTCCTGATCGACGCCGTCACCCGCACCGGCGGCCACCTCGGACCCAACCTCGGCGTGGTGGAACTGACCATCGCGCTGCACCGGGTCTTCGACTCGCCGTACGACCGGATCGTCTTCGACACCGGTCACCAGAGCTACGTCCACAAACTGCTCACCGGCCGCCAGGACTTCAGCCGGCTGCGGATGCGCGGCGGCCTCTCCGGGTACCCCTCGCGCGGTGAGTCCGAGCACGACCTCGTCGAGAACTCGCACGCCTCCACCGCGCTGTCCTACGCCGACGGCCTGGCCAAGGCGGCCCGGCTGCTCGGCCAGCACGACCGGCACACCGTCGCGGTGATCGGCGACGGCGCGCTCACCGGCGGGCTCGCCTGGGAGGCGCTCAACAACATCGCCGAGGCACGCGACCGGCCGCTGGTCATCGTCGTCAACGACAACGAGCGCTCCTACGCCAGGACCATCGGCGGCCTCGCCAACCACCTGGCCACCCTGCGCACCACCCAGGGCTACGAGCGCTTCCTCGCCCTCGGCAAGGAGGCCCTCCAGCGCACCCCGCTGGTCGGCCAGCCGATCTTCGACGCGCTGCACGGCGCCAAGAAGGGGTTCAAGGACGCCTTCGCCCCGCAGGGCATGTTCGAGGACCTCGGCCTCAAGTACCTCGGGCCGATCGACGGCCACGACCTGGGCGCGGTCGAACAGGCGCTGCGCCAGGCCCGCAACTTCGGCGGTCCGGTGATCGTGCACTGCCTGACCGTCAAGGGGCGCGGCTACCGGCCGGCCGAGCAGGACGAGGCCGACCGCTTCCACGCCGTCAACCCGATCGACCCGTACACCTGCCTGCCGGTCTCGCCCAGCGGCGGCGTGTCCTGGACCTCGGTGTTCGGGGACGAGCTGGTCACCCTCGGGGCCGAACGGCCGGACCTGGTGGCGATCACCGCCGCCATGCTCCAGCCGGTGGGCCTGGCCCCGTTCGCCAAGGCCTATCCGGAGCGGACCTTCGACGTCGGGATCGCCGAGCAGCACGCCGTCACCAGCGCGGCGGGGCTGGCCACCGGCGGGCTGCACCCGGTGGTGGCGGTGTACGCGACCTTCCTCAACCGGGCCTTCGACCAGGTCCTGATGGACGTCGCCCTGCACCGGCTGGGCGTCACCTTCGTGCTCGACCGCGCCGGGGTGACCGGGCCGGACGGCGCCTCGCACAACGGCATGTGGGACATGTCGATCCTCCAGGTCGTCCCCGGGCTGCGGCTCGCCGCGCCGCGCGACGCCGAACAACTGCGCGCCCAGCTGCGCGAGGCCGTCGAGGTCGGGGACGCCCCGACCGTCGTGCGCTTCCCGAAGGGCAACGTCGGGCCCGCGGTGCCGGCCGTCGAGCGGATCGGCGGGGTGGACGTGCTGCTGCGCACCGGGCGGGCGCCGGAGATCCTGCTGGTCGCGGTAGGCACCACCGCGTCCGCCTGCCTGGACGCGGCCCGGCTGCTGCTCGCCGAGGGCTTCACCGCGACCGTGGTCGACCCGCGCTGGGTCAAGCCGGTCGACCCGGCGCTGTCCGAACTGGCCGCCGCCCACCGGATGGTGGTCACCGTCGAGGACAACGGCCGTACCGGGGGCGTGGGTTGGGCCGTCGCCCAGGCGCTGCGCGACGCCGACGTGGAGGTGCCGGTGCGGGTGCTCGGCCTGCCCCAGGAGTTCCTCGGCCACGCCTCGCGCGGGGAGATCCTGGAGGAGGCCGGGCTGACCGGGACCGGCGTGGCCGCCCAGACCGCCGTCTTCGCCAAGAACCTGCTACCGACCCGAGGAGCGAACCCGCGCCATGCCGGCTGAACCAGACCGCCCCGCCTTCGACCTCGCCGCACTGATCGCCGAACGAGGCGGCGAGCGTTACGAGTTGCACAGCCGCTACCTCAACCCGCAGCTGCCGCGGATGCTGCACACCATCGGCTTCGACAAATACTACGAGCGGGCTCGGGGCCAGTACTTCTACGACGCCGAGGGCAACGAGTACCTCGACATGCTGGCCGGCTTCGGCATCTTCGCGCTCGGCCGCCACCATCCGGTGGTTCGCTCGGCGATCCGGCAGGTGATGGACCTCGACCTGCCGGACCTGGTCCGCTTCGACTGCTCGCCGCTGCCCGGGCTGCTGGCCGAGCGGTTGCTGTCCCACGCGCCAGGACTGGACCGGGTGTTCTTCGGCAACAGCGGCACCGAGGCGGTGGAGACCGCGCTGAAGTTCGCCCGGTACGCCACCGGACGCCGACGGATCCTCTACGCCGACCACGCCTTCCACGGGCTGACCACCGGCTCCCTCTCCGTCAACGGGGAGAGCGGATTCCGCAAGGGCTTCGACCCGCTGCTGCCGGACACCGCCATCCCGCTCGGCGATCTCGGCGCGCTGGCCAAGGAGTTGAAGCGCGGCGACGTCGCGGCGCTGATCGTCGAGCCGATCCAGGGCAAGGGCGTCCAGGCGCCGCCGCCCGGCTGGCTGCGGGCCGCCCAGGCGCTGCTGCACGAGCACCGGGCGCTGCTGATCTGCGACGAGGTGCAGACCGGCGTCGGCCGCACCGGCGAGTTCTTCGCCTACCAGCACGAGGACGGGGTGCTGCCCGACCTGGTCTGCGCGGCGAAGGCGCTGTCCGGCGGGTACGTGCCGGTCGGGGCGACGCTCGGCAAGAGCTGGATCTTCGAGAAGGTGTACTCCTCGATGGACCGGGTGCTGGTGCACTCGGCCAGCTTCGGGTCCAACGCCCAGGCCATGGCGGCGGGCCTGGCGACCCTGGAGGTGATGCGCGACGAGCAGGTGGTGGAGAACGCCCGCAAGGTGGGCGACCACTTCCGCGAGCGGCTGGCCGCCCTGGTCGACAGGTACGAGCTGCTCGCCGAGGTGCGCGGGCGCGGGCTGATGATCGGGATCGAGTTCGGCCGGCCCAAGTCGCTCAAGCTGCGCACCGGTTGGACCGCGCTCCAGGCGGCGCGCAAGGGGCTGTTCGCGCAGATGGTGGTCGTGCCGCTGTTGCAGCGGCACCGCATCCTGACCCAGGTGTCCGGGGACCACCTGGAAGTGATCAAGCTGATCCCGCCGCTGATCATCACCGAGCGCGATGTGGACCGGTTCGTGGACGCCTTCACCGAGATCATGGACGAGGCGCACCGGGGGAGCGGACTGATGTGGGACTTCGGGCGGACGCTGGTCAAGCAGGCGGTCGGCGGCCGCTGAGGCCGGGGCCGTGAGCGGCGCGGAGTGGGAAGTCGGCCCGGCCGACTTCCCACTCCGTGGGAGACACCGCCTCAGAGCTCGGTCCGGCGACGCCGGACCACCACCACGAGGTCGACGGCGGCGAACAGGGTGAGCAGGCCGCAGGCCACGGCGAAGCCGGTGAGGGTGCCCCGGCCGGGTGCGCCGTAGACGGGGGAGACGGCCGCCCAGACGGCGAAGCCCACCGTCGCCAGCGCGAACAGCGGAGTGAAGGTGAGCGACAGCAGGTAGCGGAGCTTGAGGGCGCTGCGGGCGGTGGCCGGCTCGGTGCCGCTGCGCCACCGCCGCGGTGTGGTGGTGGGCATGCCGTTCACCTCCGGACCGCGCGGGTCGGGCTACGATTCCAGCGTACGTCCGAGGAGGCGAGCCGGGGAGGCACGATGTCGGGTTCGGACGAGGTGGGGGCGGGTTCGGGTGCGGCGGGCCAGGACGGCGAGGGGTACGCGGGGCTGCGGATCGAGCGGGCCCGGGAGCTGGCCCGGCGGCACGGCTGGGTGACCGTCCGGGTGCTGGAGCCGGGGGACCTGATGACCATGGAGTACCGGCAGGGGCGGCTCAACCTCGCGGTGCGCGACGGTGTGGTCGAGCGCAGCTGGGAGGGGTAGGTCCGGCGGCCCGGTGCGGCTCGGGCGTGACGGGCTCGGGTCCGACGGGATCGGGCTCGTGGGTCCGGGCCGGGGGACTCGGGCTCGTTGCGGCCGGGGTTCAGCAGGGCAGGTGCCGGCGGGCGAAGCGCCGGTGGAGTCGCTGTTCGGCGGTGGCGATCAGGGGTTCCAGCAGCGGCAGGCAGAGCAGGACGAGGAGTCCGGCGGCCCAGCCGGCCAGGACGTCGGTGACCCAGTGGGTGCCCAGGTAGACCGTGGTCAGGCCGATCGAGCAGGCGGTGGCGGCGGCGATCAGCGCGCCGGTGCGCCGCCAGCGGACGGCGAGGTAGGCGAGCACGCCCCAGGTGACCACCGCGTTGGCGGTGTGGCCGGAGGGGAAGATGGTGCCGCCGGAGAAGAGCTCGGGTGAGCCGACGTACTGGGCGTAGTGCGGGCCGAGCCGGCCGGTGACGATCTTGACCGTGCCGACGGTGACGTTGAGCAACAGCAGCGCGATGCCCATGACCAGCAGCGGACGCACCCGGCCGAGGCGGTGGGCCCGCCAGCCGAGCCAGAGGAAGGCGGCGATCGCGGAGGGACCGCGCTGGCCGGCGACCACCCAGGTGTCGAGCAGCGGCTCCAGCCGGGGCCACCGCTCGTAGGGGCGCAGCAGCCGGACCGACCAGTCGAGGTCGACCAGCGCGGTGTTGAGCAGGACCCCGGCCAGTACCAGCAGGTAGCCGGCGAGGGTGACGGCGAGCAGGGCGGCCTGTCGTCGGCCCATCGGCGGCCAGCCGGGCTCGCGGGGCTCGCGGACGATCGGGGTGAGGGCGTGCCCGGAGGCGGCGGCGCGTTCCCGGCGGCCGGTGTCGGCGGTGCGGCGCTCCGGCCCCTGGCGCGGAAAGGGAGCGGGGGTACTTCTGGATTGCACGGAGTGACCTTACCCAGCCGGACAGGGCTATTCCGGTGGTAATTGTCATTTTCCCGTGAAATCGACAATTGGGTCGATGAGGGGCGGTCCGTGGGGTGATTTCGGCGATTCCGGGATCGAAAGCCAGTGTGGCCGTCGAATGATTCTGCAAAAGGCTCGGTAAAGCAAACGGAGTGGGAGGCCGGTGCTCCCGGCTTCCCACTCCGTGGTAACCCTGTGTAGGTTCGGTGCTCAGTCGAGGGGGCCGCCCGCGACGTAGATCACCTGGCCGGAGACGAAGCCGGCGCCCTCGCTCGCGAGGAAGGAGATGGTGTGGGCGACGTCCTCGGGCTGACCGACCCGCTGGACCGGGATCTGAGAGGCCGCGGCCCGCTTGAAGTCTTCGAAGTCCATGCCCACCCGGGCGGCGGTGGAGGCTGTCATGTCCGTGGCGATAAAGCCGGGGGCGACCGCGTTGGCCGTGATGCCGAACTTGCCCAGCTCGATGGCCAAAGTCTTGGTGAAGCCCTGGAGTCCGGCCTTGGCGGTCGAGTAGTTGGCCTGGCCGCGGTTGCCCTGGGCCGAGGACGAGGACAGGTTGACGATGCGGCCGAAGCCGGCGTCGACCATGTGCTTCTGTACGGCGCGGGTCATCAGGAAGGCGCCGCGGAGGTGAACGTTCATGACCGTGTCCCAGTCGGACTCGGACATCTTGAAGAGCAGGTTGTCGCGGAGTACGCCCGCGTTGTTCACCAGGACCACCGGGGCGCCGAGCTCGGCGGCCACCCGGTCGACGGCGGCCCGGACCTGCTCGGCGTCCGAGACGTCGGCGCCGACGGCCAGTGCCGTGCCGCCGGCGGCGGTGATCCGGTCGACCGTCTCCTTGCCGGCCGCCTCGTCCAGGTCAAGGACGGCGACCGCGTAGCCGTCGGCGGCCAGCCGGACGGCGGTGGCGGCGCCCAGGCCGCGGGCGGCACCGGTGACGACGGCGACCCGGGGGGCGGTGCTCTGCTCGGTCATGCGCGCTCTCGTCTCTCTCTGGGTTGCCTCCCGGGGAGAGCCCCCGGCGAGGGTGGCCACACCCTACCGGCGGGTAGGGAGGGCGGCCAGGGTGGTGAGACACCAGGTGACGGTGGGTAAGGACCGACCGGTCGGCTTTCTGCTGAGAACGCGTTACTGCAAGTGCTTCGCAGCGCGTAAATATGCCAATGTTGCCGAACCTGCGTCTACTATCCGCCCCTGCCTGCCAGCAAGGGCCCGCCGTTTGTATAGTGTCCGCCAGCAGCCACCGGCTGCACGGCTGGAGCGCCCTCCCTCATAGCTGGACGCCCACTCGCCGTTACTGCCCCACCCGGGTGTCCCACACACACCGGGTGTGACATCGGGACGGATACATGGTGCTGGGGGAGATCCCGACAACCCGCGTGTCTGCGCGACTGCAGCAGTCGCCCGGACACCTCATTCGCGTGGCACAGCAGGTCCACACCCGCTTGTGGTCCGAACACGTCGGAGCCGATCTCACGGCTCCGCAGTTCGCCGTGCTGTTGGTCCTGGCCCTTGAACCGGGTGCGGACCAGCGGACTGTCGGCGAGCGGGCCTCGCTCGACAAGGCCACGATGGCGGAGATGGTCGCGCGGCTGGTCCGCCGCGGCCTGGTGCTGCGCAGGCGCGACCCGGCCGACGGCCGGCGCAAGCTGCTGGCGCTCTCGCAGAGCGGTGCCCAGGCGGTGCGCGAGGCCACCGGCGGTGTGGTCCGCGTGCAGCGCGTCCTGTTCGAGCCGCTCTCGGCGGAGGAACAGGTCGAGATCGTCCGGGTGATGGCCAAGATAGCCAGGCTGGAGCCCGCGGCGGTCGCCGTCATCGCCGACGCGCGGCCGATACTGGACGCCCAGCGGGCGATCGGCTACCTGATCAGGGTGAGCCAGCAGGTGCACACCAAGCTCTGGTCGGAGCACGTGGGCGCCGAGCTGACGGCTCCGCAGTACGCGGTGCTGGACGCGCTGGAGCTGGAACCGGGCGCCGACCAGCGCACGGTCGGCGAGCTGGCCTCGCTGGACAAGGCCACGATGGCCGAGATGGTCAGCCGGCTGGTGCGCCGCGGTCTGGTGCAGCGCCGGCGCGACCCCTCGGACGGACGGCGCAACCTGCTCTCGCTCTCACCGGCGGGACAGGACCTGCTGCACCGCTCGGCCGCTGGGGTGGCCGAGGTCCAGCGGCTGCTGCTGGCCCCGCTGGACGAGAGCGAGCACGAGGCCGGACTCGCCCTCATCGCGAAGGCGGCCAGACTCTAGGTCAATTCTTCGCCGCAGTAGCCAAAACGATTCGCCAAAACGCTGAGGGTCCCTGGCCATGGGCTTTGGCGGATCAGGGTATGCCGAAGGCCGCCCGCTCCCCTGGGGTGCGGGCGGTCTTCGTGTGACCGGCCGTCAGGCGGTTCGGGGGTTCGGGGGCCGAGCCCCCGAACCGGGCCTCAGTTCCAGTCGAACTCCTGCGGGTCCGGGCCGATCCGCTTGCCGGTGGCCACGGCGGCGATCGCCGCGAGGTCCTCGGCGTCCAGCTCGAAGCCGGCGACGTCCAGGTTCTCGCGGATCCGGGACGGGGTGACCGACTTCGGGATCGCGATCACGCCGTTCTGGAGGTGCCAGCGCAGCACCACCTGGGCGACCGTGCGGCCGTGCTTCTCGGCGATCTTCACCAGCGCGGGCTCGGCGAGCAGTTCCTTGCCCTGGCCCAGCGGGCTCCACGCCTCGGTGGCGATGCCCTGCTCGGCGTGGAAGGCGCGCAGCTCCGTCTGGGGGAAGTACGGGTGCAGCTCGACCTGGTTCAGGACCGGGGCGACGGAGGCCTCGTCCAGTAGGCGGGTCAGCTGCTCGGTGCCGAAGTTGGAGACGCCGATCGACTTGACCCGGCCGTCCGCCTTCAGCTGCTCGAAGGCCTTCCAGATGTTCAGGTAGCTGTCGCCGTGCATCGGGCGCGGCCAGTGGATCAGGTACAGGTCGAGCTGGTCGAGGCCGAGCTTGGCCAGCGAGGCGTCGAACTCGCGCAGCACCGCGTCGCGGCCCTGCGCGCCGGACCAGTCGCGGGTGCCCGAGTTCCACAGCTTGGTGGTGACGTAGAGGTCCGCACGGGCCACGCCGCCGGCCAGCGCCTCGGCGATCGCCGCACCGGTGCCGGCCTCGTTCTCGTAGACGGCCGCGGTGTCGATGGAGCGGTAGCCCGCCTCGATCGCGGCGCGGACGGCCGGGGTGGCCTCGGCGTCCGGGACCTGCCATACGCCGAAGCCGAGCTGCGGGATCTGCGCGCCGTCGTTGAGGGTGACGGTGGGGATGGTGCTCACGGGAAGGGGTGCCCTCCTGATTGTCCTGTGGTTCCAGTGGGGGCAACTGGTGTCCCGGTGTGATTGTTCCCGCCGAACGGGCGAATCCTGGGTGAAGCTTTGCGGGGGTTTGCCCGGTCGGCGGCGGCCGGCGGGCCGGCGGGCCGGAGACCGCCCTGGTGAGGGACGTGCGGCGGGATGTGCGCGGAGCGTGGGGGTCCGGTACGCAGGGGGCGTGCGGATCCGGCGTGCGGGGGGCGTACGGGGGCGTGCGGATCCGGCGGACCGGTCGCGGGGCGGGCCGCGGCGAAAAACCTGTTGCGTGGATCACGTGGAGGTTGGCAGGCTCGCGGCCATGACCTCCTGACTCCCGGGCCATTCGTGCCCGTCCCATCCCCGTCCGGTATCTCTCCGGACGCGTCACCGAAGCCGCGCCGCCGCCGTGCTGACGCGCCGCGCGTCCTTCGCCCGTCGGCTCGGGCCGTCCCGCCGCCGTCCCGCCGTTCGGCTTCCGCCCGTGCTGTGCGCACGTCGTCGAGGCGTTCCGTGCGCCCTGTTCCCCCGTACTCCCGTAGCTCCCCCGTACCCCTGTGCGCCCGCCCTCCCGCACCCGCGCACCGCCCGTATCGGAGTGTCATGCTGCTCACCCCCCTGCCGCTGGCCGATCCCGGCAGTCCCGACCTCTCCTCACCCCTGGCCTTCCTGCGCTGGCTCCAGCGCAGCCAGCGGCGCGGGCAGCTGCTCGCCACCGTCTGGACGCTGATCGAGATGGGGTGCCAGGCCGCCCTGCCGGTGCCGCTCGGCTTCGGCGTGCAGGCCGCCGTGGACGGTGATGCCGGCGGGATCTGGCGGGCCGGCGGGCTCCTGGTCCTGCTGGGCGCGGGCGCCGCGCTCGGCACCGTGCTGGCGCACCGTCAGGCCGTCTGGAACTGGATCCACGCGGCCACCCACGTGCGGCAGTTGGTGGCCCGGCAGGCCTCGCACCTCGGGGCCGGCCTGTCCCGCCGGATCGCCACCGGCGAGGTCGTCGCGGTCGGCAGCGGGGACGTCGAACGGATCGGCTGGTACGTCGAACTGGTCGCCCGGGTCCGGTCCGCGGTGGTCGTCTGGCTGGCGGTCAGCCTGGCGGTGCTGCTGGTCGATCCGGTGCTCGGGACCGGGGTGCTGCTCGGCGTCCCGGTGCTGGCCGCCTCGGTCTGGCCGCTGATCGGGCCGTTCGAGCGGCGCTACGAGCAGCAGCGCACCCTGGGCGGCAAGGCCACCGAACTGGCGGCCGACACGGTCGCCGGGCTGCGCGTGCTGCGCGGCATCGGCGGTGAGGAACTGTTCCTGGAGCGGTACCGCGCGGCCTCCCAGAAGGTCCGGGCGGCGGCCGTCCGCTCGGCCCGGATCTGGTCGCTGATGCAGGCGCAGCAGGTGCTGCTGCCCGGCCTGTTCGTGGTCGGGGTGACCTGGTACGGCGCCCGGCTGGTGGCCTCCGGCGAGCTCGCCGTCGGCACCCTGATCGCGGTGTACGGCGCGACGGCCTTCCTGGCCGCTCCGCTGCGCATCCTGGGCGAGGCGGCGCACGCCTGGAGCGTGGCCCGGGTCTCCGCCGGGCGGGCCGTGCGGGTGCTCTCGCTCACCCGGACCGTCGGCGCGGCCGAGGCCTCGCTGACCAGGCCGGACAAGGCGGACCTGCACGACCCGGCGAGCGGGCTGACCGCGCGGGCCGGCGAGCTGACCGCGGTGGTCTGCGGGGACCCGGACTTCGCCGGAGCGCTGGCCGAGCGGCTCGGCGGCCACGTCCCGCTGGCCGACGGCGAACGGGCGCAGGCCTCGGTGCGGCTCGGCGGCACGGAGCTGGACGCGGTTGCGCTGGCCGAGGCCAGGGCGGCGGTGCTGGTCCACGACAAGGAGCCGGTGCTGCTCTCCGGCACGCTGGCCGAGCTGTTCGACATCCCCTCCTCGGGGCGGGTCCCGGCCGCCGAGGCGCTGGCGGCGGCCCGGTCCGAGGACGTGCTGGAGGCCCTGGTGGACGGGTCGCCGGAGTGCGGGGGAGACCCGATGCGCGCCCGGATCACCGAGCGCGGACGCTCGCTCTCCGGCGGGCAGCGCCAGCGGCTCGCCCTGGCGCGGGCCCTGCTGGCGGACCCGCCGGTGCTGGTCCTGGACGAGCCCACCAGCGCGGTGGACGCCCACACCGAGTCGAGGATCGCCTCCGGGCTGCGGGACGTCCGGGCGGGCCGCACCACCGTGGTGTTCGCGACCAGCCCGCTGCTGCTCGACCGGGCGGACCGGGTGGTGCTGCTGCAGGAGGGCCGGGTGGCCGCCGCCGGGCGGCACCGCGAACTGATGCGGACCGAGCCGGCCTACCGGGCCGTGGTGACCCGCGACGGGGAAGCGGCCCGTCCGGTGGGTGAGGCCGTATGAGGACCGCCGTCAACTTCCCTGCCACGCACGCGAGGAGTACGTCATGAGGCCTCCGGTCCAGGAGGAACGGGAACCGGCCGCCACCCTGCCGGTCGGCTCCCCGGCCGCCGTGCGCGAGTACCTGCTGCTGCTCGCGCGGCGGCACCGCGCCGGGTTCTCCGAGGTGGTGTCACTGCACTCGACGGCCACGGTGGCCGGGCTGGTCGGCCCCTGGGTGCTCGGCCGCCTGGTCGAGTCGCTGGCCACCGGCACCGCCGGGTCCACCATCGCGGTGGCGGTCGCCTGGTACCTGCTGGCACTGGTGGCGCAGGCGGCGTTCACCGGCTGGTCGCGGATGCGCGGCGCGGTGCTCGGCGAGCGGGTGCTGGCCGACCTGCGCGAGGACTTCCTGGTCCGCTCGGTGGCCCTGCCGACCGGTGTGCTGGAGCGGGCCGGCACCGGGGACCTGGTCTCCCGGGGCACCACCGACGTCGACCGGCTGGACAAGTCGGTGCGCGAGGCGGTCCCCGAACTCGCCGTCGCCGTGGTGTCGTTGCTGCTGGTGCTCGGTGCGCTGCTGGTCACCTCGCCGCTGCTCGCGCTGACCTCGCTGGTCGGGCTGCCGCTGCTGCTGGTCAGCTCCCGCTGGTACTTCCGGCGCGCGCCGCAGTCCTACCGCAGCGAGTCGGCCGGGTACGCGGCGGTGAGCAACGCGCTGGCCGAGACGGTGGACGCCGGGCGGACGGTCGAGGCGCTGCGGCTGGGCGACCAGCGGGTCCGGCTGACCGACCGCAAGCTGCGCGAGTGGCTGGCCTGGGAGCGGTACACACTGTGGCTGCGCTCGGTCTGGTTCCCGACCATCGACGCGGTCTACACCGCGGCGGTGCTCGCCACCATGGTGCTCGGCGGGCTGTTCACCGTCCAGGGCTGGATCACCGTGGGCCAGTTGACCACCGGCGTGCTCTACGCGCAGATGCTGACCGGCCCGGTGGACCTGATCCTGCGCTGGTACGACGAGCTGCAGATCGGCCAGGCCTCGCTGGCCCGGCTGGTCGGCGTGCGCGAGGTGCCCGAGCACGAGGGCGACGAGTCCGCCCGGCCGGACGGCCGTCGGGTGGAGGCGAAGGACGTCCGGTTCGGCTACCGCGAGGGCGCCGACGTGCTGCACGGGATCAGCCTGGACGTCGCCCCGGGCAGCCGGGTCGCGCTGGTCGGTCCGTCCGGCGCGGGCAAGTCCACCCTCGGCCGGCTGCTGGCCGGGATCTACACCCCCGGCCGCGGCAGCGTGACCCTCGGCGGGGCGGCGCTGGCGCGGATGCCGGCCGAGCGGGTGCGCGCGGAGGTCGCCCTGGTGAACCAGGAGCACCACGTCTTCGTCGGCACGCTGCGGGACAACCTGAGGCTGGCCGCGCCCGGCGCGGACGACACCGAGCTGCGGGCCGCGCTGGACGCGGTGGACGCCGGGGGCTGGGTGGACGCCCTGTCGGAGGGCCTGGACACCGAGGTCGGCTCCGGCGGCACCTCGCTGACGCCGCCGCAGGCCCAGCAGCTGGCGCTGGCCCGGCTGGTGCTGGCCGACCCGCACACCCTGGTGCTGGACGAGGCCACCTCGCTGCTGGACCCGCGGGCCGCCCGCCACCTGGAGCGCTCGCTGTCCCGGGTGCTGGAGGGCCGGACGGTCATCGCCATCGCCCACCGGCTGCACACCGCGCACGACGCGGACGTGATCGCGGTGGTCGAGGGCGGGCGGATCAGCGAGTACGGCAGCCACCCGGACCTGGTCGCGGCGGGCGGCCCGTACGCGGCGCTCTGGCGGTCCTGGCGGGACGAGGGGTAGTGGACCGCCCGCGCCGCGGAGGTCTCAAACCCGTACGGGGGCCGATTACCCCGTACGGGTTACTCCCTGGCCCGGAAGGGCGCGTAACCGGGCAAAACGGCCTTTCGGCCCGCAGACTGCTCCGGTGACCAAGATTTCAGACGGTTCGTCCCGCTCCTCGCGCGGTGAGATCGGCGGGATTCCCACGCGCTACATCGGGATCGGCGCCATCGTCGTCCTCGCCGTGTGGTTCCTGTTCGCCAACCTCGACAAGGTCAAGATCCAGTTCTGGGTCTTCACCGTCACCGCGCCGCTCTGGATCGCGCTGCTGGCCACGCTGATCGCGGGCGCCGTCCTGGGCTGGCTGCTGAAGGGACGGCGCGACAGGTGACCACCGCCCCCGGGCCGGCGCCGACCGGCGCCTCGCCCTTCACCCCGCTGATCGAGGTGCGCGGGGTCAACAAGCACTTCGGGGACCTGCACGTGCTGCGGGACATCGAGCTGACGGTGGGGCGCGGTGAGGTCGTCGTGGTCATCGGCCCGTCCGGCTCCGGCAAGTCCACCCTGTGCCGGGCGATCAACCGGCTGGAGCCGATCGAGAACGGCAGCATCCTGATCGACGGCCAGCCGCTGCCGGCGGAGGGCAAGGGCCTGGCCAGGCTTCGCGCCGAGGTCGGCATGGTGTTCCAGTCCTTCAACCTGTTCGCGCACAAGACCGTGCTGCAGAACGTCTCGCTGGCGCAGATCAAGGTGCGCGGCCGGCCCAGGGCGGAGGCGGACGCCAAGTCCCGCGCCCTGCTGGAGCGGGTGGGCCTGGCCGACCAGGCCGCCAAGTACCCGGCGCAGCTCTCCGGCGGTCAGCAGCAGCGGGTCGCGATCGCCCGCGCGCTGGCGATGGAGCCCAAGGCGCTGCTGTTCGACGAGCCCACCTCGGCGCTCGACCCGGAGATGATCAACGAGGTGCTGGACGTCATGCGCCAGCTCGCGAGCGAGGGCATGACGATGGTCGTGGTCACCCACGAGATGGGCTTCGCCCGGGCCTCCGCGAACCGGGTGGTGTTCATGGCCGACGGCCGGATCGTCGAGGACCGCGCTCCGGAGGACTTCTTCAGCGCCCCCGAGAGCGATCGCGCCAAGGACTTCCTGTCCAAGATCCTGAAGCACTGAGGCGGCGCCGTGAACCCTGAGACGACGACGTCCCTGGCGAGGCCCGGGCCGGTACCCGTGACGAAGACCGGGGCGCGGCCCGGGGCGCGGACGGTCGTGCGGGCGGGGAGGCGACTGCTCGCCACCGCCCTGCTGCTCACCGCGCTGGCGGCGGGCTGCGGCAAGCCCGGCACGCCGCCGCCCAAGGGCCCGCAGCCCAGCGCCCTGCCCGCCTACCAGGTGCAGGACGCCGCCGCGATCACCGGCTCGCCGACCCTGGACGCCGCCCGCAGCCGGGGCCACCTGGTGGTCGGCGCCAAGGAGGACCAGCCGTACCTGGGCCAGAAGAACCCGGCCACCGGCGAGTACTCCGGCTTCGACATCGAGATCGCCAGGATGGTGGGCGCCTCGCTGGGCTTCCCGCCGGACCGGATCCAGTTCAAGACCATCGCCTCGGCCAACCGCGAGACCGCCCTGCAGAACGGCCAGGTGGACTACTACGTCGGCACCTACACCATCAACGACAACCGGAAGAAGCTGGTCGGCTTCGCCGGCCCGTACTTCGTCGCCGGGCAGTCGCTGCTGGTGCGCAAGAACAACACCACCATCCACGGCCCGGGGGACCTGGACGGCAAGAAGGTCTGCTCGGCGGCCGGATCGACGCCGTACCAGCGCATCCAGTCGAAGTACCCGAAGGCCAAGTTGATCGGCTACGACACCTACTCGGCCTGCGTGGACAACCTGATCACCGGCCAGGTCGACGCGGTGACCACGGACAACGCGATCCTGCTCGGCTTCGCGGCCAAGGCGCCGGACGAGCTCAAGGTGGTCGGCCCGCTGTTCTCGACCGAGCCGTACGGGATCGGGGTGCCGAAGAACGACACCGTGCTGCGCGGTGCGATCAACGACGCACTGGAGCACCACATCCGGAACGGCGACTGGCAGAAGGCCTTCGAGGCGACCCTCGGCCTCTCCGGGGAGCCGGCGCCGACCCCGCCGCAGATCGACCGGTACTGAGAGGGCCGCGCCGTGAAAACGCTGACCGACAACTGGTCGACCTACTGGGACGGCTTCCTCGGCACGCTCTCGCTGTTCGCGGTGAGCGCCGTGCTGTCGCTGGTGCTGGGCGTGCTGATCGCGGGCTTCCGGGTCTCGCCGGTGAAGCCGCTGCGGGTGTTCGGCACCCTCTGGGTGACGGTGCTGCGCAACACGCCGCTGACCCTGCTGTTCTTCATCGTGGTGCTGGGCCTGCCCCGGTTCGACATCACGCTGCCCTTCTACACCTTCGCCGTGCTCGCGCTCGGCTGCTACACCTCGGCCTTCGTCTGCGAGTCGATGCGCTCGGGCATCAACACGGTGCCGACCGGGCAGGGCGAGGCGGCCCGCAGCCTCGGCATGAGCTTCGGGCAGACGATGAGCCTGGTGGTGCTGCCGCAGGCGTACCGCTCGGTGGTGGCGCCGCTCGGCAGTGTGATGATCGCGCTGGCGAAGAACACCGCGATCGCCGGGTCGTTCAGCGTCACCGAGCTGCTGGGCACCTACCGGACCATCAACGAACTCGGCTACAGCATCATCTGGACCTTCGTCTGGATCGCCGTCGGCTACCTGATCATCACCCTGGCCCTCAGCGCCGTCTTCAACCTGCTGGAACGACGAGTGGCGGTGTCCCGATGACCGTTGAATCCTCGGCGCTGTACGACATCCCCGGCCCGAAGGCGCTCTCCCGGCACCGGCTGTACGGCGGGATCGCGCTGCTGCTGATCGCGGCGCTGATCGGCTGGGTGATCTACATGCTGTTCCACACCCACCAGTTCACGTACGCCAAGTGGCAGCCCTTCGAGTACCGGGGCGTGCAGGACCTGCTGCTGCGCGGGCTCGGCAACACGCTGAAGGCCTTCGGCTGGGCGGTGCTGTTCGCGCTGCCCTTCGGCGCGCTGTTCGCGGCCGGGCGGCTCTCCGACCACCGGGTGGTGCGCTGGCTCGCCACGCTGGTGGTGGAGTTCTTCCGGGCCATGCCGCTGCTGGTGATGATCTTCTTCATCTTCGTCGCGCTCAAGGTGCAGCCGCTCTGGGCGCTGGTGGCCGGGCTGGTGTTCTACAACGGCTCGGTGCTGGCCGAGGTGTTCCGGGCCGGCGTGCTCGCGGTGCCCAAGGGGCAGCGGGAGGCGGCGTACGCGCTGGGCATGCGCAAGACCCAGGTGATGACGTACGTCCTGGTGCCGCAGGCCGTCCGGGCGATGCTGCCGGCCATCATCAGCCAGCTGGTGGTCGCGCTCAAGGACACCTCGCTGGGCTTCCTGATCACCTACGAGGAGTTCCTGCACGCGGGCAAGCTGATCGCCACCAACCTGGACTACGACCTGCCGTTCATCCCGGTGGTGATCGTGATCGCGCCGATCTACATCGGCATGTGTCTGCTGCTCTCCTGGCTCGCCCGCTTCGTGGAGTGGCGCAGCCGGCGCAGCCCGAGCGTGCGCGGCGGGGCGCCGGTGGCCGAGGCCGGGGTGTCGATGGGACTGCCGCCGTCGGCGCAGGGATGAGAAGGACGGTTCGAGGCTGAACCATAGGTGCGGGTGGGGTCGGGGTCGGTACCTCCAAATTCCTCTTATGATTCTCGGGCGCCCGGGCGGGGCCGACGCGGAGTCGGCGCCGGGCTGTCGAGGGTGTGCCGACGGGAGGGATCATGGAACCGGTGTTCGATTCGCGGCACATCAGGACGTTCCACGAGGTGGTCCGGGCCGGCTCCTACTCGGCCGCCGCCCGCGAGCTCGGCTACACCCAGCCCGCCATCACCCAGCAGATGAAGGCGCTCGAACGCACCGTCGGCGTCCCGCTCTTCACCCGGGCGGGGCGCGGACTGCGCCTCACCGAGGCCGGTGAGGCGCTCTCCCGGCACGCCGAGCTGATCCTCGGCAGCATGTCCGCCGCCCAGCAGCAGCTCGCCGCGCTCGCCCGGCTGCGCGCCGGACGGGTGCGGGTCTGCGCCTTCCCCAGCGCCAACGCCACCCTGATCCCCCAGGCGATGGCCCGGTTGCTGGCCGAGCACCCCGGCGTGCGGGTCGAGCTGCTGGAGGCCGAGCCGCCGGACTCCGTCCAGCGGTTGCTGCGCGGGGAGTGCGACATCGCGCTGGCCTTCCGCTACCCGGGCGGGACCACCGAGGTGCCGGAGGGCCTGGACGAGATCCCGCTGATGGAGGACCTGCTCACGGTGCTGCTGCCGGTCGGGCACCCGCTCGGCCGGCGGCACGCCGTCCGGCTGGCCGACCTCGGCGGCGAACGCTGGATCGCGGGCTGTCCGCGCTGCCGGGCCAACCTGCTGCACGTCTGCGCGGAGGAGGGCTTCGCGCCGGACATCGTGTTCTCCACGGACGACAACCTCGCGGTGCAGTCGCTGGTCGCCGCCGGGGTCGGGATCGCGCTGATGCCGGCGCTGGTGCTCTCCTTCATGTGCCACCGCAAGGTCACCGGGCGGGCCGCCGAACCGCACCTGCGGCGGCAGGTGAGCGCGTACGTGCTGAGCGAGCACCGCCGGATCCCGGCCACCGGGCTGGTGCTGGACCACCTGCGGCAGGCGGCGGCGAGCCGGGTCGGGTGCTGACCGACGACCGCTGACCGTCGACCGCTGACCGCTGACCGCTGACCGATGAGGGCCGGCCTCTGGCGCTGACCTATAAGCGTTAGTGGGGAGGTTGCTTACGAACCCTCCTTGGACCTGATAGGTCGGTAGGTCCGAACCTGATGGAATGACACTCTCAGCCACGGTCGGCAGCGACCGGCTCACCGAGCGGATGACCGCGCTGATCAGTGAGATCCGCGCCGTCGTGGACCGCGGGCTCCCGCCGGAGCTCACCGCCTACCTGGTCGGCGAGCGCCTCGCCCCGTACCTGCACGCGGACCAGGACGGGCCCGACGCGCTGCTCGCCCCCGTCCATCGCGAGGGCGACCCCCAGCGCTACCGCCAGCACGTCCTGCACGCCGAGGAGGACGGCAGCTTCTCCGTCGTCGCCCTGGTCTGGCTGCCCGGGCAGCAGACCCCGATCCACGACCACGTCTCGTGGTGCGTGGCCGGCGTCCACCAGGGGCAGGAGAGCGAGACCCGCTACCGGCTGGTCTCCGACGGCCCCACCGCCCGGCTGGTCGAGACCGAGCACGTGGTCGGCCCGGCCGGCACCGTCGCCGCCTTCGCCCCGCCCGGCGACATCCACCTGGTGCGCAACTCCTGTAGCAGCACGGCGATCTCCATCCACGTCTACGGCGCGGACGTCTCGCGGCTCGGCACCAGCATCCGGCGGGTCTACCGGCTGCCCGCCGACCGGCAGCAGTGAGCGCGGCGTGGCACTGACCCTCCGGCACCGCGCCGCCCGTACCCGCTCCCTGCCCCCGATGCCCGGGGACGCCCCCGGGCTGCTGCTCGCGGCCCTCGGGGTGGCCGCCGCGTTCGGCGTCCACGCTCTGGTGCCGGCCGTGCCCGAGCTCACGGCCGCCGTCGTGCTCGGCATGGTGGCGGCCCACCTGCCCGGGCTGCGCCCGGTGGTCCGCGGGATCGCCCGGCCGGGGCTGTCCACGGCCGGGAAGCGGCTGATGCGGCTCGGGATCGTCCTGCTCGGGCTCAAGCTCAGCCTGGACGACGTGCTCGGCCTCGGCTGGGCCACCGTCGCCATGGTGCTCGCGGTGGTCGCGGCCACCTTCGCGGGCACGCTCTGGCTGGGGCGGCGGCTCGGCCTGCCCGGGGACCAGCCGCTGCTGGTCGCCACCGGCTACTCGATCTGCGGGGCCTCGGCGATCGGCGCGGTCAGCCAGGCGGCGGGCAGCGAGGAGGAGGACGTCGCGGCCTCGGTGGCGCTGGTCACCCTGTGCGGGACGCTGGCGATCGCCGTGCTGCCGCTGCTCCAGCAGCCGCTGGGGCTCGGCGAGCTGGAGTTCGGGCGCTGGGTCGGGGCGAGCGTGCACGACGTCGGGCAGGTGGTCGCCACCGCGCAGACCGGCGGGGCCGGGGCGCTGCGGGAGGCGGTGCTGGTCAAGCTGATGCGCGTGGTGCTGCTGGCGCCGCTGGTCGCGGGGGTGGCGGTGGCGGTGCGGCGGAACCTGCGGGCGGCTCGGCTGGAGGCTTCGGCGGAGGTACCGGTGGGGGTTCCGGCGGGGGCCGCGGGTGCGGGTGCGGGGGCGGGTGCGGTGCCGGGCGGGAAGCCGGTGAAGACCGGCAGCCGTCCGCCGATCGTGCCGCTGTTCGTGGCGGGGTTCCTCGCGATGATCGTCGTGCGGACCACCGGGGTGCTGCCCGAGCGGGCGCTCTCCCTGGCCGCGGACGCCCAGGGACTGTTGCTGGCCGCGGCGCTGTTCGGCCTCGGCAGTGCGGTGCACCTGCCGACCATGGCCCGTACCGGCGGGCGGATCGCCCTGCTCGGGCTCGGATCCTGGGTGGTCGTCGCGGGCGTCTCCTACGCGGGGGTGCTGGTCACGACCTGACGGACCGGATGGCGGACTCGGCTATTGTCGGGCGGGTGCCCGGCCGTACGGGGGTGCCCGCCCATACGGGGGTGGCCGCACAGCCGAGTTCGCCCGAGTTCGCCCGAGTCCGCCATGGAGGACGGATGATCACCGCACTGCCCGAACGCGACGGCCAGGAGGCCGTCGTCACGCTGGACCGACGGGAAGGCCCGTACGGCGAGGTGGTGCTCCGGCAACGCGGTCAGGACTTCGAGATCATCGCCAACGGCTGCTTCCTGATGGACACCGCCGACGGGCGCTCGGAGCGGCTGCTGATCCAGGCGGCGCTGGACGAGCTGGACCGTACGGGCGGCCGGGGCGGCGGGGCCGGCCCGGCCGAGCGGCCGTCGGTGCTGATCGGCGGCCTGGGGGTCGGCTTCTCGCTGGCGTACGCGGCGGCCGAGCCGCGCTGGGGGCGGATCGCCGTCGTCGAGCGGGAGACCGCGATCATCGACTGGCACCGGACCGGCCCGCTCGGCGCCTTCTCCGGCGGTGCGCTGGACGACGAGCGGGTCGACGTGCTCCACACCGACCTGCTGGAGTACCTCGCGGCGGCGGACGGCGAGCGCTACGACGCGCTGTGCCTGGACATCGACAACGGGCCGGACTGGACCGTCACCGAGTCCAACGACGGGCTGTACGGCGCGGACGGGCTCGCGGTGCTGTGGCACCGGTTGCGGTCGGGCGGTGTACTGGCGGTGTGGAGTGCGCAGCCGTCGCCGGCCTTCGAGGAGGCGCTGCGGGCGGTGGGGTTCTCGGACGTGGTGACCCACGAGGTCCCGGTGGCCCGGGGGGTGCCGGACGTGGTGCACCTGGCCCGGCGGGCGGGCTGAGGGCGGACCCGGATCGGGTCGGGTTCGACCGGATCGCGGTCGAACCCGGCGGCGGTGGGCGGTCGTTGGCTGGATTGGTCTCAACTTCCGTCGGCGCTGGGGTAGTTGAGCGGTAAGTGGGCGGTGGGGTTGGTGACTGGGAGCGGGAGTCCCTCGGAGCGGATCGCGGCCGAGCTCCGACGGCGCATCGCGGCAGGGGAGTTGGCCCCGGGGGCGCGGGTACCGTCCACCCGGCGGATCACCCAGGAGTGGGGCGTCGCGATGGCCACCGCGACCAAGGTGCTGAACCGGCTCCGGGAGGAGGGGCTGGTGCGGGCCGTCCCCGGGGTGGGCACGGTGGTGGCCGGGAATCCGGCTCCGGCGGCCGCCCGGTCCCGGGAAGCCCAGCGGGTGCCGCCGCGGGCGTCGGAGCCGACCGTGGCGCGGCGGGTCCGGGCGGGCGGTGAGCCCGACCTCACCCGGGAGCGGATCGTGGCGACGGCCGTCCGGGTGGCCGACCAGGAGGGGCTGGCGGCGCTGTCGATGCGCCGGGTCGCGACCGACCTCGGCGTCGCGACGATGTCGCTCTACCGTCATGTGCCCGGCAAGGACGAGCTGTTGCGGCTCATGATGGACGTGGCGTTCGGCGAGCAGCCGCTGCCCGAGCCGCCGCCGTCGGACTGGCGGGAGGGGCTGGAAACGGTCGCGCGCGTGCAGTGGCGGATCTACCGGCGGCACCCGTGGCTGGCCTCCACGATGTCCTTCACCCGGCCGGTGCTGGCCCCGGACGCCGCGGCGCACACCGAGCGGTCGATCGCCGTCCTGGCGGGGCGGGGGCTGAGCTGGGAGGAGATGGCCCAGGCGTCCGTCGCCCTGGCGGCGTTCGTGTGCGGGCTGGCCGTCCACTTCGAGCGGGAGGCGCAGGCCGAGCAGGACAGCGGGCTGTCCGCGGAGGAGTGGATGGACCGGGTGGAGGACGAGGACCACGAGCGGCTGATGGCGGATCCGGAGCGCTTCCCGATGTTCGACGCGCTGAACCGGGGGCCGGAGATCGACCTGGGTCTGGAGGCGCTGTTCGAGTTCGGGATGGCGCGGATGCTGGACGGGATCGGGCTGTTGATCGAGCAGCGGGGCGGTGGGGCGGCGGGGCGCGGCGAAGAAGTGGCAGGGAACGGCTGACGGCTGACAGCTGACAGCGAACAGATAACAGATGACAGGTAACAGATTTCAGATTTCGTTCGCTGAAATCTGTCAGCTGTCATCTGTCATATGTTCGCCGCCGCCTCGGTACGTCAGCTGCTCCCCGACTCCGGCTCAGCCGAACGGGCGGGTCGCCGGCTCGGCCTCCGCTTCGTCCGCCGACTCCGGCTCGTCCGCCGGCAGGTCCGGGATGCCCTCCATGGAGAAGGGGTTGAAGTCCGGCGGCGGGACCATCACCGGCGTGCCCTTGACCGGGGCCGGCTCCTGCGCGTCCCCCTGCTGCTCCGAACCCTGCGCCGCCGCTTCCGCTGCGACGGCCGGGGCCGGGGCCGGGGCCTGGGCCGGGATGGCGGGCGGGGTCGAGGGCGGCGGCGGGACGGCCGGGCCCTGCGCGGGCAGGGTGGTGCCGAACGGGTCGGCCTTCTGCTCGGCCGCGACCGTGGTGCCGAACGGGTCGGCGACCGGAGCGGCCGCGGCGGGCTGGGCCGCGGGCACGTCGCCCGGTACGTCCGGGATGCCCTCCATGGAGAAGGGGTTGAAGTCCGGCGGCGGGACCATCACCGGGGTGCCCTTGGGGCCGTCCGCGGCGTCCGGCACCGTGTCGTCCCCACCGGCGGCGGGCACCTCGGCGGCGGGGACCTCGGCGACCGGGGCGAAGGGGTTGAAGTCGGCGGGCGGTATCCGTACCGGAGTGCCGCGCAGGTGCACCGGCACCTCCTCCGGGTCCTCCTCGACGGCGGCCGGAGCCTGCGTCGGCGCGGGAGGCGGAGTCGGGGCCGGAGCGGGGGCCTGGGCCGGGACGGTGCTCGGCGGGGCGACCGGAACGGCGGTCGCGGCGGTGCCCGGGGCCGGCACGCCGTCCCAGCCGAACTGGATGCTCTTCAGCAGCTCCGCGAACGCCTCGGTGTACAGCTCCCAGTCCTCCGGCCGCGCCGTGCAGAGCTGGGCGCACAGCACCGTCCCGCCGTCCGGCAGCGGTACGAAGGCCTGGACGGCCGAGGTGACCACCCAGCGCCGCTGCCCGTCGGCGGCCAGCGGCCCGGGCACCGGGACGGTCCGGCCCTCGACCAGGACGGCGGCCGGCCCGGCCGGCAGCAGGACGGTCCACACCTCGGCGTGCCGCCGGACGGTGGCCAGTTCGGTGGCGAGCGCGGTGATCGGCAGCGGGTGCCGGGCGAGCGAGACGACGAGGGCGGCGTCCGAGGCGCGGTCGTCCTGTTCCAGGGCGCAGACCCCGGCGTACACGACGCCCGCGTCGCGGATCAGGTCGGACAGGGTGGCGGAGACCACCGCGAAGTCGCGCCGCGGCTCCGGGCCGGTGGCGCTGAACAGTTCCTCGGCGACCTCGGCCAGGTGCCGGGACAGCTCCTCGGCGGCCGCCACGGTCGCCGGGGCGGCGCCGTCGCCCTGCCCCGCGCCCTCGGGCAGCGGGGGCACGGCACGGGCGGAGACGCCGGGCGGACCGCCCGGGGAGGTCAGCGCGTGGAACCCGGGCGGCACGACCAGCCGGACCTCGGCGCCCGCGCCGGTGGGCAGTTCGACCGGCTGCCGGGTCTGTTGCCCGGCCGCCAGCGCGGCCAGCGCGGGGGCGAACGGCGGACGCAGCTTGGCGTCGGCGAACTCGCCGGTGACCGGGAGCTGGAACAGCGCGGCCGACGTGGTGCCCCGGTCGGCGATGGCACCGCGCACCGCGCCGCCGCCGTACCGGGCCTGGAGCGCGGCGACCACCCGGTCGGTGAGCCGCGCGCCGGTGCCCGGTCGGGCGGTGCCCGCGGTGGTCACCGTGCCGAGCCGGTCGAGCGCGGTGTGCACCGGGCCGTTGGGGGCCAGCGGCAGGCTGAACAGCTCCTCGGCGGCGGGGTGTTCGACCGCCCGCAGGGCGCTCAGCGAGGCCGCCGGGTGCCGCGAGGTGTGCTCGTCGAAGAGGGCGTCGGTGAGGGTGCCGAGGGTCGCGCAGACCTGCTCCGCTGCCGCGAAGGGGTTGGCCTCCACGCTGAACTGGACGTCCTGGGTCACCTGGTGAGCCCCCCGCTCTGCTCCGTCTGCCGTCGGTGGTTCGGGTGGGACCGGCCCGGCCGCGGCGGCGTACCGTCAGATCCCGGCTCATTCCTATCAGAGCCCACCGTCCTGGCCGAACCGCAGGATCACCCGATGATCACTCGGACGCCTGCCACGGCGATGACTTCGGCGGCGCTCGGACGACCGCTCGGTGACCGCCCCGTCGACCGCCCTGGTCACTCGGCAGCGGCCCCGGCGGCCCCGGCGGCCTGCGCGGACCCGCCGGAAGGCTCGCCGGCGGCGAGCGCGGTGACCGCCTCGACGATCCCCGGTACGGCGAACAGCCCCGCGAAGTCCCGCACCAGGCGTCCGGTCGGGCCGTCCGGGTGCTCGTCGGCCAGGAAGGAGGCCAGTTCGGTGGCGAGGGCCGGCTCACGGGCGGCGGTGAGGGTGAGCGCCGCGACGAACTCCTGCACCAGGTGCAGCTGGAGCTCCTCCAGCGGTACCGAGCGGTCGGCCAGCCACTCCAGCGAGGTGATCTCGGCGTTGGCGATCCAGGCCCGGACGGTCAGCCGCAGCCCGATGCTCGGCGCGGGGATCGCCAGGTGGGTCAGGATCTGCTCCTGGGCGGCCCGACGTACCTCGTCGATCACCGCCGTGGTGTCCGCGCTGGCCGCCACCGAGCCGCCGCGCAGCAGCGCGGCGAAGCCCGGCCCGTGGCTCTGCACGAAGTCCAGGTAGCGGCCCATCACCCGGTGCATCCGCTCCGAGAGCGGCCCCTCCAGGGGCTCCTCGAACCGGGCCGACAGCTCCTGCCCGGCCCGCCGCAGCGATTCCTCGTACAGCGCCTGCTTGCCGGGGAAGTAGTGGTACACCAGCGGCCGGGAGGCGCCCGCGGCGGCGGCGATGTCGTCGATCGACACCTCCTCCGGCGGCCGCCGGCTGAACAGCTCCAGCGCCACGGCGATCAGTTGCTCCCGCCGCTCGTCCACGCTCAGCCGCCGCCGCGGCTTCTCGCCCGCCGCCCGGGCGGATGCGGGGGTCCGTGCTGCGCGGTCGGCCGTCGAAGGCGGCGTACGGGAGGCCATGCGCGCCACCCTAGTTCGTCGGGGGCCCTCCGGTGGAGCCAGGGGCCCGCCGCGGCCCGGGCCGCGGCGGGCCGCGAAGCCCGAGGTCGCGGACCCCGGAGTGATCGGCGGGGGAGGGGCCTACCCGGACCGGAGGGCCAGGTAACGGCGGTAGGCCTCGAGGCCGTCGGGGACGAAGGTGTCGCGGGTGAGGCGGTCGGCGAGTTCGGCGGGGGTGAGCCAGGCGTGCCAGGCGACCTCGGACTCCTGGGGGGAGACCGGGCCGTCCCACTCGGCCTCGTACAGGTCGCACCACCAGGAGAGCCGGTCCTGCTCGAAGAGGAACTTGAACAGGGGGCGCGGGGCGATGCCGTGGACGCCGAGCTCCTCCTCGGCCTCGCGGACGGCGGCCTCGGGATAGGTCTCGCCCGAGCCGACCACGCCGCCGACGAACATGTCGTACGCGCCGGGGGCGAACAGCTTGGTGTCGGTGCGGCGGTGGACGAAGATCCGCCCGGCCGGGTCGCGGACCAGGATGAAGACGCAGCGGTGGGTGAGTCCGCGCCGGTACACCTCGCCGCGCAGGGCGGTCCCGACCACGCGGTCGTGCTCGTCGACGATGTCCAGCAGTTCCTCGGCAGGGTTGGTCATGGGGGACAGGTTAGGGTTTCGGGGCTTGGTTCGAACGGATTCGATCGAAGAAGATCGATGGCGAACACGAGTGGCACGAGACGAAGCGGAACTGGTCGAGGACGGCGCGCAGTGGTGGAGATCTGGGGCGAGACGGCCCAAGGGTTCGAGCCCGTGCGGGCGGCCTTCGCACGGAACTTCACCGACTACGGCGAACTCGGCGCGGCCTTCGCCCTGTACGTGCGCGGCCGCAAGGTGGTCGACCTCTGGGGCGGCGACGCCCGGCCGGAGGTCGGCGGCCGGCCGGCGCCCGCGGTGCCGTGGACGGCGGACACCGCGCAGGTGCTGCGCTCGGTCACCAAGGGCCTGACCGCGACCACCGCGCTGCTGCTGGCCGAACGCGGCCTGCTCGACCTGGACGCCCCGGCGGCCTCCTACTGGCCGGAGTTCGCGGCGGCCGGCAAGGGCCGGATGCCGGTGAGCTGGCTGCTGTCGCACCAGGCCGGGGTGCCCGCGCTGGACGTGCCGCTGCGGCTGGAGGACGTGCTCACCTGGGAGCGGGCGGCGGCCGCCGTCGCGGCCCAGGCGCCGGCCTGGGAACCCGGCACCGGGCACGGCTACCACCCGTACACCTTCGGCTGGTTGGTCGGTGAGGTGGTGCGGCGGGTGAGCGACCGGACGATAGGCCAGTACTTCGCCGAGGAGGTCGCCCGGCCGCTCGGGCTGGACCTCTGGATCGGGCTGCCAGCCGGCGCGGCGTCCCGGGTCGGCAAGCTGGTCGACCTGCCGGCCCCGGAGGCCGCCAGGACCGGCCCGAACGGGCTGCGGCTGCGACCCAAGCAGGCCGTCCGGGACGCCTACCAGGACCCGGCCTCGCTGACCGCCCGGTCCTTCGCCTCGGTGCGCCCCAGTGTGGACCTCAACGACCCGGCGGTGCAGGCCTCCGAGATCCCCGGTGGCGGTGGCATCGGCACCGCCAGGTCGCTGGCCCGGTTCTACGCGGCGCTGATCGGCGCGGCCGACCGCCCGGACGGCTCCGGCGCGCTGCTGCCGCCGCTGCTCGGCCCCGAGGTGCTGGCGCGCGCGGTCGAGCCGGCGGTGAGCGGGCCGGACCGGGTGCTGATCGTCAACTCCACCTTCGGCCTGGGCTTCTGGCGGCACGGCCCGACCGCGCCGATGGCGTCCCCGGCGAGCTTCGGCCACCCGGGCCGGGGCGGTTCGCTGGGCTTCGCCGACCCCGATCTCGGGCTGGGCTTCGGCTACGTCACCAACGGCATGCAGCCGGGCGTCACCGGGGACATCCGCTCGCGGAACCTGATCCGCGCGGTGCGGGGGTGCCTGGGCCTGGACCGGTAGCTCGGGCCCGGCCGGTCTCGAACAGTTCAGGCCTGGCCGGTCTCGAAGCGGCTGATCCTCCCGCCGTCGACGGTGAAGCGCCAGGTGGTGCGCATCGTGCCCCAGGTGTCGTTGGTGAACTCGGCGACCAGCCCGTGGCCGCCGTTCGACTCGGTCTGGACGGCGATCCGGCCGTTCGGGCCGAAGATCTCCCGGTCGACCCAGTCCGCCAGGTCGCGCTCGGAACC
This sequence comes from Kitasatospora sp. NPDC114501, assembly GCF_055633695.1. Classification (NCBI taxonomy): domain Bacteria; kingdom Bacillati; phylum Actinomycetota; class Actinomycetes; order Kitasatosporales; family Streptomycetaceae; genus Kitasatospora; species Kitasatospora sp. NPDC114501. The sequence goes on from NZ_JBVKDS010000012.1 coordinate 318,736, forward strand.
GTCGTCGGACATCGTCGCGTCCGGGGTGAGCAGCGCGAAAAAGGCCTCGCGGTCGCCCGCGTTGATCGCGGTGACGAAGGTGCGGACGGTCGGGTCGCTGAGTTTCGCGGGGGCGATGGTCACGCGGGACTCCCGGATGAGGTGAGGGTCGGGGAGTCCTGTCTACGGCTTTCGCGCGGGCCGTCCGGGCATGTCGGCGGCGCGTCGGCGAATTGGCCGCATTCATGTGCTTTGATCCCTGGAACAGGCGAATCGCCCCGGAGCCCGCCACGGGGAGTGGCGAGGAGCGGGAGGTCCGGGTGGGCCTCCCGCTCCGCTTTCAGCGCCTGGAGCAGGCCCGGAGCCGGGCCTGGAGTCGGAGCCCGGGGCAGCCGCCCGCAGCCGGGGCCCGGAGCAGCCGCCCGGAGCCGGGCCTAGAAGAAGCCGACCGCGTCGGGCGAGTAGCTGACCAGCAGGTTCTTGGTCTGCTGGTAGTGCTCCAGCAGCGACTTGTGGTTCTCCCGCCCGATGCCGGAGTTCTTGTAGCCGCCGAAGGCCGCGTGTGCCGGATAGGCGTGGTAGCAGTTCGTCCAGACCCGGCCGGCCTGGATGGCGCGTCCGGCCCGGTGGGCGGTGTTCAGGTCCCGGGTCCAGACGCCCGCGCCGAGCCCGTACTGGGTGTCGTTGGCGAGGGCGACGGCCTGGTCGAAGCCGTCGAAGCGGGTGACCGAGACGACCGGGCCGAAGATCTCCTCCTGGAAGACCCGCATCGAGTTGTCGCCCTCGAAGACCGTCGGCGTCACGTAGTACCCGCCGGCCAGCGCGCCGCCGAGGTCGGCCCGCTCGCCGCCCACCAGGACCTTGGCGCCCTCGTCCCGGCCGATCTCGAAGTAGGAGAGGATCTTCTTCAGCTGCTCGACACTGGCCTGGGCGCCGATCTGGGTCTCGGTGTCCAGCGGGTCGCCCTGGCGCATCGCCCGCACCCGCTCCAGGCCGTCGGCGAGCAGCCGCTCGTAGACCGCGGAGTCGATCAGCGCGCGGCTGGGGCAGGTGCAGACCTCGCCCTGGTTGAGGGCGAACATCGCGAAGCCCTCGACGGCCTTGTCGTAGAAGGCGTCCGGGGCGGCGGCGACGTCCGCGAAGAACAGGTTGGGGCTCTTGCCGCCGAGCTCCAGGGTGACCGGGATCAGGTTGTCGGCCGCCGCGCGGGCGATCAGCCGGCCGGTGGTGGTCTCGCCGGTGAAGGAGAGCTTGCGGACCCGGGGGCTGGCGGCGAGCGGGGCGCCGGCCTCCTCGCCGAAGCCGGTGACGATGTTGACCACGCCGGGCGGCAGCAGGTCGGCGGTCAGCTCGGCGAGCAGCAGCACCGAGGCCGGGGTCTGCTCGGCGGGCTTGAGCACCACCGCGTTGCCGGCCGCGAGCGCCGGGGCGAGCTTCCAGACCGCCATCAGGATCGGGAAGTTCCACGGGATGATCTGGCCGACCACGCCCAGCGGCTCGTGGAAGTGGTACGCCACGGTGTCCTCGTCCAGCTGGGAGATGCCGCCCTCCTGGGCGCGCAGCGCACCGGCGAAGTAGCGCAGGTGGTCGACGGCGAGCGGGAGGTCGGCGGCCAGCGTCTCGCGCACCGGCTTGCCGTTCTCCCAGCTCTCCGCGACGGCCAGTTGCTCCAGGTTGGCCTCGATCCGGTCGGCGATCCGCAGCAGGACCTGCGCCCGCTCGGCGGCGGAGGTGCGGCCCCAGGCGGGGGCGGCGGCGTGGGCCGCGTCCAGGGCGGCCTCGATGTCCTCGGCGGTGCCGCGGGCGACCTCGGTGAACACCTCGCCGGTGACCGGGGTCGGGTTGCCGAAGTACTCGCCGCGCACCGGGGGCGTCCATCCGCCGCCGATCCAGTGCTCGTACCGGGAGCGGTAGGCGACGATGCTGCCGGGGGTGCCGGGGGGCTGGTAGACCGTCATGCTCGGTGTCTCCTCGCTGCGTCGGGCGCCACCCGGTACGGCCGGGGCCACGGGCGGCGCGCCGGACCGCCCGGTCAGGGGGTGGGCCGGCGGGAGGGGTCGGACACGCAATCGGACCGGCGCCCGTGGGGGCGCCCGCCGCCGAGCACGATAGCCGTCGGGCGCCGGGCGCGGCTACGGTCCGTACGCCGTCCTCGTACGGAGGGTGCCTTTCCCGCCGTCTCGGGGGCGCGCCGCCGGACGCCCGGAGCGGACCGCCGCGGGTGTCCCGGTCGACTACCGCGGGTGCCCCGGACCGGATCCCTGCGGGGCGCGCGTTCCCGCCGCGTTCCCGCGGCGTGCCGCCGCACGCTGACGTGCGTCGGCCGGATCCGCCCGGCGGCGTGCCGCCGCACGCCGCCGCGTGGCCGGGGCAGCACTCTCCGGGCGCGCCACCGCGCGCCCGGGCGCGCGGATCCGGGCGCGCTCCGGTCAGACCGCGTGGTAGCGGCCGGTGCGGGCTTCCCAGCTGAGGTAGCCGGCCAGCCAGGTGAGCAGCCCGTCCGCGTACCGCTCGGCGATCGTCCGTTCGATCCGGGAGAGGCCCAACTCGCGGTGGACGTCCGGGAGTCGGTCGCGCAGCTCGGCGCACCGGTCGACCATCAGCTGGGCCTCGGCGATGACCGCCGCGCAGGCCTCCTCGGCCGAGCAGCGCCGCTCCCGCTGGACGATCATGACCAGGTTGTTCACGTCCCCGCGCGGTGCCTCCAGCGGGTAGGAGCGCACGTCGTTGCTGAGTGACGGTATGTCGGCGGCCAGCTGGCGGAGTTGGCGCAGCACCGGGTGGTGCAGCACGGCGGCCGGGACCTCGAACTGGCCCAGGCGTTCGACCATGTCGAAGATGGTCTCCATCGCCGCGGTGCCCCGACGGAGCTCCAGGTAGCCGTCCCGGTCCGGCGGCCGGGTGGAGATCCGCCCGGCCGCCTCGGCCGGGTGACTGGCCAGGTAGTACTCCCAGTTGTAGGCGGCGCGGGCCTGCCAGCGGGCCGGCATGCCCTGCACGCTGCGGTTCCACAGGTCGGCGAACGCGGTCTCGACCGCGGATCCCTGGTCGGGGCGGGCGCCGTGCAGGACGGCGATCAGGCGTTCGCAGATCGGAGCGACCTCGGTGGGGCAGCGGCCGAGCGGGCCGTCGAACTGGTCGTCGAAGAGGAAGTAGAACCCCATCAGGTCGGCGGCCAGGGCGAGTTCGTCCGGGCCGGCGTCCGGGTAGCCGAGCGCGGCGAGGTCCACCACCTCCCAGTGCGCGTAGCCGGGGTGGTCGGCGTCGGGCAGCAGCGGGTGGCGGATCAGCCAGTCTCTGTGCAGTGCGGTGGCGCGCGGTCCGTGCGGACTGCGGCGGTGCGGGAACGGAATCTGAAGTGAGGTGTCGTCAGACATCGGACTCCCGGTGCAGCGGAGGGTGGGGGCGCTTTTTGTTCGAGCACTGTCGGTGGGGGGAGTTGACGCGGCGAGACGCGAACGGGGGCGGTGGTTTTCGCAAGATCATCTGCGCCTCGAAGGCCGTAGGGTATCTGATGTAATGATCGGACGTTAGGGATGTAAGGCAATTGCCCGTGGCAGGCCCTCCAAACCCTCACCGTCCGCCCCAGCCTGCACGAATGCCCCACGGGGAGGCCCGAGCGGCGCTACCCTCGGCTCCACGCAGTGATGGAGCTGTGACGCGAGTGGGCGAGGCGGAGGCGCGACGGTGACCGAGCAGGAGAACGCAATTCGGGCGGGTTCTGGTTCCGTCCGGGACGGCGACGGCACCGCGCCCCGGGTCCGGCTGCGCGATCGCGACGCCGAACTGCGCTCGGTGGAGGCCGCCGTCGACCGGCTCTGCCGCGGATTCGCCGCCGGCGGCACCGAGATCGGTGACCTGCTCACCTTCTCCGGTCGCCCCGGCATCGGCAAGACCAGCCTGCTCCACGAGGTCCGGCGGCTCGCCAAGCTCCGCGACGGCGCCACCGTGCTGTTCGCCCGAGGCGGTGAACGGCAGTTCAAGGAGCCGTACCACGTCCTGCGCCAGCTGCTCCAGCCCGTACTGAGCGACCTCCGGCCCGAGGTGTTCAGCCAGGTCATGGGTACCTGGGAGGAGGTCGTCGGACCGGCCATGGGCCTCAAGCAGCCCAAGGCCGGAGCCCGCCGCCTCGACCCGCAGGGCGTGCGCGACGGCCTCGACTACGTCATCACCCAGCTCGCACCCCGCCGCGCGCCGATGGTGATGATCGTCGACGACCTGCACTGGGCGGACGGGGAGTCACTCTCCTGGCTGACCAAGTTCGCCATCCGATCGAGTGAACTTCCCGTCCTGCTCGTCTTCGCCTTCCGCGAGGACGAGAACGACTGGCCCACCGAGACCCACGAATTCCGCCGGGACGTCCTCCTCCTCAAGGGCCGCAAGCACGAACTCAACCGGCTCACCCTCAGCTCCGTCACCGACATGATCCGCGCCGAACTCGGCGACAAGGCCGAGGACGCCTTCTGCTACGAGTTCTGGAACGTCGTCAACGGCAACCCGTTCGAGGCCAACGCCCTGCTCGACCAGGTCCGCGACCAGGAGCTCGAACCGGTCGAGGAGAACTCCCGGCAGCTGCGCGAACTCGCCGTCGACGCCACCGGGATGACCCTCAAGAGCTGGCTGGACCGGCTCGGCGCCAGCACCCTGCGCTTCGCCTGGGCCTGCGCGATGCTGGGCACCGACATCCGGGTCGACCTCGCCACCCGGATCTCCACCCAGAGCACCGAGGGCGCCCGCGACTCCATCAAGCAGCTGCGCAAGCAGCGCGTGCTGACCCAGAGCCCCAACGGGAACCTGGAGTTCGTCCACCCGCTGATCGCCAGCTCCATCTACAACACCATGCCGGACGCCACCCGCCTCGGCATGCACGGCATCGCCGCGGCCGAGATCGAGAACGCCGGACTCGGCCTGCTCGCCGCCTCGCGCCACCTGGTCGAGACCCACTCCGGCGAGGGCGACGACCGGATCGTCAAGAAGCTGCGCCGCGCCGCCGTCGAACACCAGCTGATCGGCGCCCCCGAAGCCGCCCAGCGCTGTCTGCACCGCGCGCTCAACGAACCGCCCGCCGACGAGGTCAAGGCCGAGGTGCTGTACGAACTCGGCTGCTCCGCCCTGCTCACCGACCCGGTGGCCACCGTCAACCAGCTCAAGCTGGCCCTCGACCCCGACGAGGTGCCGCTGCGCCCCGAACTGCGCGTGGACGCCACCTTCCGGCTCTCCGAGGTGCTCGCCCACAGCGGAGAACTGGGCCAGGCCGCCCTGGTCTGCGAGAAAGCGGCCCGGGAGACGGCCGACCCGGCCGGGCGCCAGCGGCTCCAGGCGGCCTCGTTCATGTGGCACGCCTTCCGCAAGTCCGAGGAGGACGGCCCCGGCCGCTCCGCCCGGCTCGGCGAGATGTGCCGGAGCCTGCGCGGGCGGGAGGCGGCCGACCGGGCCGTGCTCGCCATGCGCGCCTGGGACCTCACCCTGCGCGGGGCCCCCTCCGCCGACGCGCTCGCGCTCGCCGACGAGGTCCTGGACGGCGGCCGACTGCCCAAGGGCCTCGGCTGGACCGACACCACCTGGGGCTTCGAACTGCCCTCGATGCTCGGCCTGACGTACATCTACAACGACCGCATCGCCCAGGCCGAACGGCTGGCCGCGGACGCCATCATCCAGTTCGAGATCGCCGGTTGGAGCGGCGCCCACCGGGGCTTCGCCTACTTCCTGATGGGCCTGGCCCGGTTCCGCCGCGGCCTGCTGGCCGAGGCCGAGGACTTCCTGCGCCGGGCGTACCGCATCTCCCAGCGGATCGGGGACAAGCTGCCGCTGGCCTGGGACGCGATCGGCGTGCTGGTCGACACCCTGATCGCCCGCGGCCGGGTCGACGAGGCCTGGGACCTGGCCAACGACTTCGGCTTCCACCCGCCGTACCACTCGACGGCCATGGTGCTGCCGGACGCGGCCTCGCTGTACGGCAAGCTGCTGGTCGCCAAGGACAAGTACGCGGGCGCGGCCGCCGCGCTCACCGAGGCCGGCGCCCAACTGGGGGCGCGGGGCTGGCACAACACCGTCTGGGCGCCCTGGGCCGGCCACCTCGGCATCGCGATCGCGAGCGACGAGCCCGAGCGCGCCCGCGACTACGCCCAGCAGGCGGTCCGGGACGCCCGCGCCTTCGGCACCGCCTCGGCGATCGGCAGCGCGCTGCGCCTGCAGGCCCGGATCGAGGACGGCCAGGCGGCGGTCGAACTGCTGGAGGACGCCGTGGCGTACCTCGGGCAGTCGCCGGCCGGTTACGAGCACGCCGTCGCACTGGTCGACCTCGGCGCCGCGCTGCGCCGGGTCGGACGCCTGGACGACGCCCAGGAGTACCTGTACCAGGGCATCGAGCTGGCCCAGCACTGTTCCGCGGAGGGGCTGGTCGACCGGGCCCGGCGGGAGCTGGCCAACTACGGCCTGCGGCCCAACCGGCTGGGACTGCGCGACTTCGGGGAGACCATCGACACGCTCAGCAGCGCGGAGTGGGAGGTCGCCAAGCGGGCCGTGCAGGGCGTGCCGCCGCAGCGGATCGCCGACGAGCTCGGAGTGCCGATCGGCCTGGTCAACCGCCGGCTGGCGGCGGTCTACCGCAAGGCGGGCAGCGGCCCGGACGGCCTGGCCTCGGCGCTCGGGCTGCCGCAGCAGCAACAGCGGGAGGACGCGGGCCCGCCGGAGGACCTGGACGACTAGGCCTGGCTCCTGGGCCTGTCGTCGCCGGGCGCAGCGTCGGATGCCGGGCACATCGGCAGACGTCGGCGTGCAGGGCCGGGCGCCGGGTGCGGCCTCGGGCGCTCGGCGGTCGTGAAGGGCGCCCGGGGGAGGAGGGCGGCGCGCAGGTTCGCGGAAGCGCCCCTGCTGCCGCCGCCGTCGCTAGGCTGACGAACACGGGGCCGCCGCGGCGCCCCCTCGACGGACCCGGAACCGGGCGCCCGCGGTGCGACGCGGCCGCCAGTGAGGAGCAGGCCAATGGCGAGCGAGGCCACCAGCGTGCGGCAGGAACCCCTGGAGCCCTCGGGCGCCGGTGCCGCGATCGGGCGCTGGACGCTCACGGCCGGTCCGTACGAGGCGAGCGTGCTCACCCTCGGCGCGACCCTGCACACCCTGAGCGCACCGGACCGCTCCGGCCGCTCCGCCCAACTGCTGCTCGCCACCGACCGGTTGTCCGAGATCCTCGGCCCGGCCCGGCACTACGGCACGGTGGTGGGCCGGTACGCCAACCGGATCGACCGCTCGTCGGTCACCCTCGACGGCGAGGAGCACCAGCTCGCCCCGACCGGCGGCGGCATGACCATCCACGGCGGCCCGGACGGCTTCGCGCACCGGATGTGGGCGGCCGAGCCGGTCGAGGGCGGGGTGCGGCTGGCGCTGCACAGTCCGGACGGGGACCAGGGCTTCCCGGGCGCGCTGGACGTCACCGTCACCTACACCCTGGACGCCTCGGGCGAGCTGGTGATCGCCTACCGCGCCGTCACCAGCAGGCCGACCGTCGTCAACCTGACCAACCACGCGTACTTCAACCTCGCGGGTGAGGGCAGCGGTGACGTCCTCGGCCACCTGCTCACCCTGGACGCCGACGAGTACACGCCGGCCGACGAGCGGCAGATCCCGTACGGCCGGACCGAGCCGGTGGGCGGCACGCCGTTCGACTTCACGGTGGCCACCCCGATCGGCAAGTCGGTGCACGACGAGCACCCCCAGCTGACCGGGCCCGGCGGCTACGACCACAACTGGGTGCTGCGGGCCCGGCCGGCGGACGGCGGCCCGGCGCGGGCCGCGCTGCTGGAGGACCCGGTCAGCGGCCGCACCCTGGAGGTGCTGACCACCGAGCCGGGCATCCAGGTCTACACGGCGAACAAGTTCCAGGGCGCGGTCACCGGTGCGAGCGGCGTCCCGTACGGGCCGTTCGCCGGGATCGCGCTGGAGACCCAGCACTTCCCGGACTCCCCGCACCACCCGGCGTTCCCCAGCACGGAGCTGCGTCCGGGGGAGGAGTTCCGCTCGACGACGGTGCTCCGGCTGGGGACCAACTAGCCCTACACCTTGTCCAGGTCCCGGCGCATGCAGAGCCGGGGCCAGCGGTCCAGGCCGTGCTCGGCCTCCTTGCGGCGGATCTCGCGCAGGCCGGGGGTGAGTTCCTCCCGGGCCAGCGGGCGGAAGCCGCAGCGGGCGTAGTAGGGGGCGTTCCAGGGGACCTCGGCGAAGGTGGTGAGGGTGAGCGCGGGGGCGTCGGTGGCGTCGGCGAGGTGCTCGATCAGCGCCCGGCCGATGCCCTGGCGGGCGTGGTCGGGGTGCACGGAGACCTGCTCGATGTGCAGCGCGCCGTCCACCGGCTCTGCCAGCAGGTAGGCGGCGACGCTTCCGTCGGGGGCCTCGGCGAGCAGGGCGACGCCCCGCTCCAGGTAGTGCGCCAGCTCTTCCGGGGCCGGGGGCTCGTCCTCGGCGATCTCCGGCATGCCGATCGCGGCGAAGGGCGCGCCGGCGGCCCGCTCCAGCTCGGCGAGCAGTGGAAGTTCGTCCCTGGTGACGGCTCTGATTCGCATGCGTCCAGTCTGCTGCAGACCGCTTCCGGCCACGCACGGTGGTTCCGTCGGCCGGCTGGTGGAGGGGGGAATCGGGCGAAGCGGGGCAATCGGTGTCGCTGTCAACTACCGTGCGGCAACGTCCAGGACACGCGGGCGTAACGATCGCTGTTTCTTGCAGAAACTTTCTGCAAGGACTTTCCGTCCCTCTTGCGCCGCTGTTAACTTCCTTCCCGAGCCCGACGGCAGCAACGGTGCGGTCGGCACGAGGCAGCCATTATGCGCCTGTCTCCGAACATCTCGGGCACCCCCACCCTCCCAAGGAGTTCTCATGCGGCGTGGCATCGCGGCCTCTGCCCTCGTTGTGGCCCTCGCGGTCTCGATGGCTGCCTGTAGCAGCAGCGGCTCCAGCTCCGACGGCAAGGCCGACGGGCCGGTCACCCTCACGTACTGGGACACGTCGAACGCCACCAACGAGGCGCCGAACTACCAGGAGCTCGTCAAGAAGTTCGAGGCCGCCAACCCGAACGTCAAGGTCGACTTCGTCAACGTGCCGTTCGACCAGGCGCAGAACAAGCTCCAGACCGCCATGGGGGCCAAGGGCGCTCCGGACGTGTTCCGCTCCGAGGTCGGCTGGACCGCCGCCTTCGCCAAGGCCGGCTACCTGGAGCCGCTGGACGGCACCCCGGCCGTCGCCGACACCTCCGCCTTCCAGCCGAGCCTGATCCAGCAGGCCAAGTACGAGGGCAAGCTGTACGGCGTGCCGCTGGTGACCGACACCCTCGGCCTGCTCTACAACAAGGAGCTGTTCACCAAGGCCGGCATCACCGAGGCGCCGAAGACCTGGGACGAGCTGAAGGCCGACGCCGCCGCCGTCAAGGAGAAGGCCGGCGTGGACGGCTTCTGGCTGAAGGCCGCGGACGGCTACTACGCGATGCCGTTCCTGTTCGGCGAGGGCACCGACACCGTCGACGCCGCCGGCAAGAAGATCACCGTCGCCTCGCCGGAGGCCGTCAAGGCCGTCGAGACCTACAAGTCGATGTTCACCGCGCCCGGCACCGCCAAGGCCGACGTCACCACCGACGCCTACGCGCACATGATGGACGCCTTCAACAGCGGCAAGGTCGCGGCGATCATCCAGGGCCCCTGGGAGATCACCAACATCTACAAGGGCTCCGCCTTCGCCGACAAGAACAACCTCGGCATCGCGGCCGTCCCGAGCGGCTCCGCCGGCAAGGGCGGCGCCCCCACCGGCGGCCACAACATCTCGGTCTACGCCGGCGCGGACAAGGCCCACAAGGCCGCCGCCGAGAAGTTCGCCGCCTTCATGACCTCGGCCGAGAGCCAGGCGTTCATCGCGCAGAAGAACTCCACCCTGCCCACCCGCTCCGACGCCTTCACCGCCGACGTCAAGGCCGACCCGGGCATCGCCGGCTTCCAGACCGTGCTGAGCAGCGCCAAGCCGCGCCCCGAACTGCCCGAGTACAGCTCGCTGTTCGCCTCGCTCGGCACCAACCTGGGCAAGGCCGTCCAGGGCACGAGCACCCAGGACGCGCTGAACACCGTCTCCACCGACTACGCCAAGCTCCTGCCGGGCTTCGCCAAGTAGTCCCTGTGTCCGGCCCGCCGACCGACGGATGACGGCGGACGAGCAGCAGCGCTGCCCGTCGCCACCTGTCACCTGTCCCCCGGCGGGCCGGGCCGTCGGCTCCCCCCGAGAATTCCCCCCGAGAAGGTGTGAACGATGTCAGTCGCCGTGCATGGCGCCACCGGCAAGGGCAGCCGGGAGCGCGAGCAGCGTCCGGGCCTGCTGGAACGCGTCAAGCGCTCCTACGCCAAGCACTGGTACGCCTACGCCATGATCGCCCCGGTCGTGCTGGTGCTCGGCGCGCTGGTGATCTACCCGCTCGTCGAGGGCGTCTGGCTCACCCTCACCGACGCCAACAGCCTCAACGTGGCCCGCAAGATCGGCGTCAACGAGATCCCGGCGAGCTACGAGTTCGTCGGCTTCCACAACTACGCCGACATCCTGTGGGGCCCCGGCTCGTACGACCGCTTCTGGTCGCACTTCGTCTGGACCATCGTCTGGACGGCCGTCTGCGTCTTCCTGCACTACACCCTCGGCCTCGGCCTCGCCCTGCTGCTCAACCAGAAGCTCCGCGGCCGCGCCGCCTACCGGATGCTGCTCATCCTGCCGTGGGCCGTACCGACCTTCGTCACCGTGTTCTCCTGGCGCCTGATGCTCGCCGACGGCGGCGTCGTCAACAGCGTCCTCTCCTTCCTGCACCTGCCCGAGCCGGGCTGGCTCACCGAGCCGTGGGCGCAGAAGGCGGCCGCGATCATGGTGAACACCTGGGCCGGCGTGCCGTTCATGATGATCTCGCTGCTCGGCGGCCTCCAGTCGATCCCGGCCGAGCTGTACGAGGCCGCCGAGATGGACGGCGCCTCCGCCTGGCAGCGCTTCCGGTTCGTCACCCTGCCCGGGCTGCGCTCCGTCTCCTCCACCGTCGTGCTGCTCGGCGTGATCTGGACGTTCAACCAGTTCAACGTGATCTTCCTGCTGTTCGGCACCGGCGCCCCCGACGCCCAGCTGCTGGTCACCTGGGCGTACCGGCTCGGCTTCGGCCAGATCCCCCGGGACTACGCGCAGTCCGCCGCCTACGGCGTGATCCTGCTGTCCATCCTGATCGTCTTCACCGCCTTCTACCGGCGCTGGCTCGCCCGCAACGAGCAGGCCAACGGCTGAGGCCCCGGACCCAGTTGACCCACGAAGGCAGGTAACCCCGATGAGCACCACCACCGAACTCCCGGCCCGTGCGACGGCGCCGGCCCCGGCCGCCCGGCCCGCCGGGGTCCGCCGCCGCGGCGAGCGCAGCCCGCTGGCCCGGGCGCTGTCCCACGGCACCCTGATCCTGGCCGGCCTGATCGCGCTGTTCCCGGTCGCGTGGATCCTGTTCGTCTCGCTCGGCCCGGACAAGACCGACTACCTCCACCCCGGGCAGATCCTCGACAAGCTCACGCTGTCGAACTACCAGCACGTGCTGTCCGACACCGACTTCTTCACCTGGTTCGGCAACGCCGTGCTGGTCTCCGGCGTCACCACCGTGTTCGGCGTGCTGGTCGCCGCCACCACCGGCTACGCCGTCTCCCGGATGAAGTTCCCCGGGCACAAGCCGCTGATGTGGTCGCTGCTGGTCACCCAGATGTTCCCGATCGCGGTGCTGATCGTGCCGATGTACACGATGCTCTCCGAACTCGGCCTGCTGGACAGCTACACCGGCCTGATCCTGGTCTACTCGACCACCACGGTGCCGTACTGCGCCTGGCTGCTGAAGGGCTACTTCGACACCATCCCGGTGGAGATCGACGAGGCCGGCCGGGTCGACGGGCTCTCCCCGTTCGGCACCTTCTGGCGGCTGGTGCTGCCGCTCGCCCGCCCGGGCCTGGCGGTGGCCGCCTTCTACTCCTTCCTCACCTACTGGGCCGAGGTGCCGTTCGCCTCCACCTTCATGCTCAGCTCCGACAAGTACACGTTGGCCGTAGGACTCCAGACCTTCGTCAGCGAGCACGACGCCCAGTGGAACCTGATGGCCGCGACCGCCGTACTGATCGCGATCCCGTCCGCGGCCTTCTTCTACCTGGTGCAGCGCCACCTGGTCACCGGCCTGACCGCCGGTGCCTCCAAGTCGTAGCGCCTCCAAGTCGTGGCGCGCCGCCGCGGCGCAGCGCGCCACCACGTCGTCCCGCGCCTCCACGTCCCGGCGCCTTCCGCTCTCCTCTAGTCCCCAAGGGATACCGTCCATGACCCAGAACCTGGCCGACACCTCCCGGCCTGCCGCCGACACCGCTCACGAGGCGAACGTCAGCGCGTCCAGAGGCTGGTGGCGGGACGCGGTCATCTACCAGGTGTACCCGCGCAGTTTCGCCGACTCCAACGGCGACGGCATGGGTGACCTGCCCGGTATCCGCAGCCGTCTGCCCTACCTGCGCGACCTCGGCGTGGACGCGGTCTGGCTCTCGCCGTTCTACGCCTCGCCGCAGGCGGACGCCGGCTACGACGTCGCCGACTACCGCGCGGTGGACCCGATGTTCGGCACCCTGCTGGACGCGGACGCGCTGATCCGCGACGCCCACGGCCTGGGCCTGCGGATCATCGTCGACCTCGTGCCCAACCACTCCTCGGACCAGCACGAGTGGTTCCAGCGCGCGCTGCGCGAGGGCCCCGGCTCGCCGCTGCGCGAGCGCTACCACTTCCGCCCCGGCAAGGGCGCGCAGGGCGAACTGCCGCCCAACGACTGGGAGTCCATCTTCGGCGGCCCGGCCTGGACCCGCACCCAGAACCCGGACGGAACCCCCGGCGACTGGTACCTGCACCTGTTCGCCCCGCAGCAGCCCGACTTCAACTGGGAGAACCCGGCCGTCGCCGACGAGTTCCGCTCGATCCTGCGGTTCTGGCTCGACATGGGCGTGGACGGCTTCCGCATCGACGTCGCCCACGGCCTGGTCAAGGCCCCCGGCCTGCCCGACCTCGGCGGCGCCGACCAGCTCAAGCTGCTCGGCAACGACGTCATGCCGTTCTTCGACCAGGACGGCGTGCACGAGATCTACCGCAGCTGGCGCAAGATCCTCGACGAGTACCCGGGACAGCGGATCGGCGTCGCCGAGGCCTGGACCCCCACCGTCCAGCGCACCGCCAACTACGTCCGCCCCGACGAGCTGCACCAGGCCTTCAACTTCCAGTACCTGGGCACCGACTGGGACGCCGCCGCGCTGCGCGA